>DUBX01000043.1:0-34739 GCA_012960115.1 Porticoccaceae bacterium | reverse complement strand
ACTATGAACTTGGCTGGAAAACCCAATGGGCAGATGGCACCTTCCAATTCAATGGTGCTGTTTTTGTCGAACAGCACCTCGGCCAGCAAGTAGAGCGCGTGCTGAGCACCCACTGTGATTAAAATTTCGTGTGCATTGGCCCATACACCTCGTCTAGGCAGTAGCCTTTTCTGTATTTGTTCGATTAAGAGAGGGTCATCAGTATCAGACTGATCCACCGACCAACTCTGAATGGCTTGCACACTGACTGCGTCGCGACAGCATTCACGCCAGTTGTTCAAAGGAAATAAGTCGGTGTCTATTTGTCCATAAATAAAGGGGTAGGGGTAGCGTTGCCAATCCCTGGGTTTTTCTATATTGGCAAACCTAGAGGGTTCTAGTTTGATCCGCTTTGCCCAGTCGGATTGATAAGGGCCTTTTCCTGATTCAGTCTCGGGCGGCGCTTGGGCATAGCCTTTTAAAATCTCTGGATTAACAAAGTAGCCGCTGCGCTCTTTGGAAATTAAGTAGCCGTCGCTAACTAATCGCTCGTAGGCCAGAATAACCGTGTTGCGACCGACTTTAAGCTGACTTGATAGATTGCGGCTAGAGGGTAAGGGTAGATCGGTGGGGAGATTACCATTAACGATGGCACGGGTAATTTGCTCAATAATCTGCTTTTGCAGGCTGTGCTCGCTATTTGCGTCGAGGTGGAATAGCGCGTCTAGAGGCATGGTTAATAGCCTAAATAAAAGCGGTTAATGAGGTAATATAACCGCTTTTATATGATTGTCACGCCTTAGGTGTCATTTCCCTTCGATGTGTTTGTCAGATTTGAATAAAGATTGTGAATTCCCGGCTATGGAGGCGGCAATCTGGGGTTTAAAAATCCTAATAAAGATTGTGAATTAACAAGTTTGAATGATCTGAGCATGTAAATATTTTTAATAAAGTTTGTGAATATAGAGCGTCAGTTTGTCGGGCCCTTGTCAAAAAACAGCCACAAAAAACACAAGGTTCTTTGAGAGCGTGGGCGGCTCAGTGTCATTAAGAGGCGTGTAAGGGCCTAAATGATCACTAAATTAACTCATGTTCGACGGTAAAGAATACTGTGGAATTTTCTAGGTCTACAAATTCTGTTTCATCGGCAAGAAATTCTGCACCATGCTTTTTCATCATGGGCGAATTGAGCCCTCGAATATAATCGTCTTCCGATTCCCACCATATTTCGGCTATTCCGTCATATTCTTTGGTCATATCTCTGATATCACGCACCATGGAATTTAATTGTGAATCTATCGTATGACTTTGTATATACTTTTTGGCGCGATAGTCTTTTGCAACTTTTACAAAGTGTGGTCCATGACTATTTAGCCAGTAGTCGCTGAACTCTTCCCGCGAGAGGCCTGGACGTCTGGTGATACACATTACCATTTTTATCACTATTTATGCCTCTAGCAATGTATTAATATGAAAGTCTTAGCACTCATTGGCTATTGAATATTTCTGTTTCAGCTCCTGTAATGAAGCTGAGAGTTATGATCGCCACAACAAATTAACCAGTAATATCAATTGTATAGAAAGTCAGTTGTCCTGGGGCTTAAACCACTCAACAATTTCGCGGTTGACCGAGGCGGGTTTTTCCCTATGGAGAAAGTGTCCAGCACCTTCGATCAAGCCGAATTGGTAGTCAGCACTGGCTGCGAATAAGTCCCGGGCCCTTGGCAACATCTCTTTACGCATGTCTCGGGTTCCGCAAAGCACTCGAGTTGGCTTTGTAATGATGTCGTTGAGTCGGTCGAAAATTGGTTTGAGCGCAGGGTCCCGATATGACAGTTGAGTGGCCGCTCTGTAGTATGCGATTGTGTCTTCCACAACGCTTCCTGTCAGTTGGGTTGTTACGATGTGGTCAAGGTGTTCATGATCGTTAAAATTGGGGGACCAAAGGTTCCACAGAAAGCGTAGAAACCTGCCCTTATTGAAACGAATAATGCGCTCGGGCAGCCAAGGGAGCTGAAATAAAAACCAATGAAAGGAGCGGATAATGTGTCGCGGTGAGCGCTTCAGGGTCCGCACAACTTCCACGGGGTGAGGAACCGCAAGCACCAGGGCACGGCGAATTTTCTCAGGATAGGCCCCCAACACACCATAACTGACTGCTGCCCCCCAATCTTGGCCCACCAAAAAGACAGGCTCCCCGTTGTTAATAACATCAATCAAACTTGCGACGTCGCGGGCAAGTGTTGCGCGATCAAAGTAAGCTTTTCCGTGTGTGGTTGTGGGCGCATACCCGCGTAAAAAGGGTGCGATCACCCTGTAGCCTGCTTTGCTGAGATAGCGAATCTGATGTTCCCATGAATACGCGTTGTCAGGATAACCGTGCAACAGAAATACCGTGTCACCACCACCCGCTTCTAAATAGACATAATCTGCATCATTAACTGTCACTGACTTGTGTTCAGCATAGGCTGTGGTTTTTATACCCGGAGCTTTATCGTTAGTTGACAGATTCATATCAAATTTTCACTTTGCCTACTAGAATATCTAAAAACATTTTCCAATCACCTAACAAGCTGTAAATAGGGTACTGGAAGGTTGCGGGTTTGTTGTGCTCGTAATAAAAATGTCCCACTCAAGCAAGACTGTAACCCACAACCGGCGTCATCAAAAGGTACAAGGGGCTCGCACGCCAAAAACTGAAAGTGATACAAGCAAGCACTAGCCACGAGCCAGTAAAATGCAAGCGCCTTGAGGTGCGGTTAGAATGCTCCGACAAATAAAAGGGATAAAATTCCTTGAAACTGTTGAATCTTTTCATTGCGTGTGAGCTCAGTTAGTTTCGGTAAGAAGAATCGACGCGATCGAGTTTGCGCAACAGCGCCGGCCAGGCCAGCAGCCCCCCCATATTGCGAGTCACAGCACTCGCCTGGGCTCGCATGGTGCTGACGATATCACTGGGCACCCGGGTCAGTTCTTTAGCGCTCAAGGCTTTAACTTGGATGTCACAAGCCGATTCAAGTATATACATAGCAAGAAACGCATCCGCTACCGTTGGCGCGCAAGTTAGCAGACCATGATTACGTAAGATCATGAAATTATTTATCCCAAGGTCTGCCACAAGGCGTGGTTTTTCGTCTTCCCGCAAGGCAACGCCCTCGTAGGCGTGGTAGCTCAAGCCAGACAGCGCAAATAGTGATTGTTGTGATAGCGGTAGTAGCCCCTCTTGCTGAGCAGAGACGGCCACTCCATTAGGGGTGTGGGTGTGCATCACACAGTGGGCGTCTTCCCGCGCTGAGTGGATAGCGCTGTGGATGGTGAAGCCAGCAGGATTAATCTCATAAGGGGATTCCAGTATTTTATTGCCATCTGCATCGACTTTCACCAGGCTGCTCGCCGTGATTTCTTCAAACAGAAAACCGTAAGGATTGATTAGAAAATGGCCGTCGCTATCGGGAACCCGAGCAGATATGTGGGTGAAGATCAGGTCATCCCAGCCGTAGGCAGCAACCAAACGGTAAGCGGCAGCCAGATCTACGCGCAGCTGCCATTCTTTGTCGTTCACCTGTTGTTTAGTCTGTTCGGTGAATTCGGTGTTCTGAGTTGGTGATAACATAGTGAGCCTCCTAATTAAATGACACCCTATCGCGCTTCGCGTGCGAGGAACTGTCAACCAGTTTACAATCGATCTAAATAAGCGCTTTACGGAACAAATATAATGGGTAAGTCAAATAAAATAGCCTTGGCCGATAACGAGTGGCTAGCTGCGCTACCTGAAGCCGCGAGATTAGAATTGGTTAAAGCCGCGAAAATCCGTCGATTTGGAGCTGATGTGTGCGTTCAGCGCAAAGGCGAGACAGCCGATGGTCTTTATGGCCTACTAAAAGGCGAGGTACGGGTCTTTGCTAACACGTTTGCGGGTGACGAGATCGTGTTTACCCACATCCTACCAGGTCAATGGTTTGGCGAAATTGCTATTTTGGATGGTGGCCTCAGAACTCACGATGCCCACACAACGATGCCTTCAGAGTTGGTCATACTACCAAGACAGGTAATATTGGAATTATGCGAGCGCCATCTTGAGGTCTATCAAGCATTGGTCTCCTTGCTATGTACACACTGCCGTTTAGCCTTCGGCGCTGTGGACGAATTTTTGGTTTGCTCTCCAGAGCAGAGGATGGCCAAACGATTACTGCAACGCACGACTTTCGGTACGAGTGGAAAAATTACCATCAGCCAGAAGGAGCTAGGGGCTCTAGCGGGAATTTCTCGTCAAAGCACCAATAAAATATTAAAACGCTGGGAATCACAAGTTTGGATAAAACGCGTCTACGGTGGCATTGAAATTTACGACTACGATGCGCTGCAACACCTGCCCTAGATGGGATTTCATCATGTCAGTTTGGAGGAGCTTAGAACGCAACACCATACTTTGCAGGGCCGTCTATAGGGCTAGGTTAAAGCCTGAATAACAACATGGTTTATGAGGGAAAAACCCGCCAAAGAGATCGGACTAAGAATGCGAGGGAAAGACCGTTGTGAGTCTTAACCTTCATAGACAATCAATTTTCTCTAACAGATTCAATTGTCCGTTTATGATATGACAGCGGACATTATTCAATATATGTAAGCGGGGCTTCTCCCTGCTCACTGATTTTCACAAACTTTATTAAATTCACAATCTTAGAAATCCTTTTCACAATCTTTATTCAAATCTGACAGTGTTTACGGTTGTACTTGGTTAGCTCTCTTTTAACTAAGGGCGCTAACATGTACAGGCCAATAATATTGGGCACACAAATTAGGAATACCAAGGCATCTGAAAAGTCTAAAACGGCATCAAGCTGAATACTGCAGCCTAGGGCGACAAATAAACAAAAAACCAACTTAAACAGATTGCTCGCCCAGACCTTTTCACCCACTAGGTAGGTCCAACCTTTTAATCCGTAGTACGCCCACGCGATCATCGTAGAAAATGCAAAGAGCATTCCGGCAATGGCGATTAAATAAGGAGACCAAGATATGTTTCTGGCGAAGGCTGCAGATGTCATTTCAATACCCCCAAGACCTTGCGCAAAGGAGGGTTCATAGTAGAAAGTAGTCACGATGACTAACGCTGTTAAGGTGCAGATAACCACGGTATCGATAAAGGGCTCTAGCAGGGACACATAACCTTCAGTAATGGGTTCTTTTGTGCGGACAGCCGAGTGGGCGATAGATGCAGACCCGATACCCGCCTCGTTTGAAAACACCGCCCGTTGGAAGCCGATAATCATTACGCCAATGGCTCCACCACTCATGCCTTCTGGACTGAACGCGCCGCTAATAATGGCGTTGATCGCATAAGGAATAGCTTCGTAGTTCATTCCAATGATAGTTATGGCGCTGACACAGTAAAGTATTGCCATAAAAGGAACGATCTTGCTGGTTACTCGGGCAATGCTTTGAATACCCCCCAGTATGACTAAGCCAACCACTGCTCCGAGCAAAAGCCCGAACAGCCACGCCTTGTCTGCAAACCAACTTCCTTCTGTACCGCCAGTGACATTGACGAATTGCATGTAGGCTTGGTTGGATTGGAACATATTGCCAATGCCTAAACAGCCAAGCATTATACCTAGGGCATAAAAGCGGCCAATGAAGGCGCCGGCTTTATTCCAGCCTTTTTCGGCAAAGGCATATTCTAAATAATACATGGGGCCGCCTGAGACTGAACCATCAGGATTCTCACGACGCAGTAAAACACCTAAGGTGCACTCGATGAATTTAGTCGACATACCTAGTATGCCAGCGACAATGATCCAAAAGGTTGCGCCTGGCCCACCTATGGATATTGCGACCGCGACGCCACCAATATTACCAATGCCAACGGTTCCTGAGACAGCTGTGGTTAGTGCTTGAAAGTGAGTTACCTCGCCAGGATCTTTGGTATTTGAATCGCTTCCTCGGACTAATTTAATAGCGTGACTAAAACCGCGTAAATTAATAAATTTAAAGTACAGCGTAAAATACACTGCGGCAAAGACGAGCCAGGCGACGACCAGAGGGATGTCGGTGCCAAATACCGGCACACTGTAAAAAACGATAGCGGATATAAAGCTTGTGATCGGTTGGACTGAATTGTTAATGAATTCGTCAATGCCTTGTTGAGCAAAAGCCATCGGTGAAAAAAATGAAATAATAAAAACGCTTAAAGAAGTTGATAGGAAATATTTAAGTTTAAGCAGGCTACTTTTGTTGCCAATAACCCTGTTGGTGACGTCTTCATTGTTCATAGCCTGTACCTTACAGTGAGGATCGAAATTTCCGTTAATGTAGAGATCTACCTTTATAGCATAACCCAAGCAAGAACTAATCCGCCAAGGAATAGACTCTCAGACAAGACCATTGCTGCCGGCCTCCAGCCGATATCCAGCAAGCCTTTAAAAGAGGTTTTCATGCCTAAAGCTGCGATGGCGATCACGAAGCAATCTTGAGATGTTTGGTTCATAATTTGGGCTGTGGACGGGGGTATCCATCCCATATTGTTGATAACAGCGAGCGCGACAAAGCCCAATAAAAAGTAGGGTGGTAATAGTTTTGTGCGGCCTTCCGATGCAGTGCGCTGTTTGGCAAAAATTATCAGAAAGATCCAAGCTATCGGTATTAGTAGGGCAACGCGCAGCATTTTAACAATCATCGCGATATAGCCAACGTCTTCAGAGGTGGAGTATCCAGCGCCAATGACGTGGGATACATCATGGATGGATCCGCCAATGAATATACCCATCTGCTGGCTGCTTAAACCGAGAAAGCTTGCTAAAACAGGATAGGAAACCATGGCGACGGCACCAAAGGTTGCCACCATGATCACGGTTAAAAGGGTGTATTGCTCCATCTCTTTACTCTTGGGCATTACCGAGGACAAGGTCATCGCTGCAGCGATACCGCATATTCCGACGGCGCCGCCAGATAACATTCCAAATCGATAGTCCAGTTTGAGAGCCTGGGCGATAAGTGCGCCAAACAGGATGGTAGCAAACATGCAACCAACCACAACCAACGCGGTTACCCAACCCAGAGCAAGGACATCACCAAAGAGAATTTTTGAACCTAGCAAAATAACCCCAAAGCGCAATACTGTCGTTGAACAAAAATCTATACCAGGAATAGAATATTCAGATTCATTAAGGAAATTCACTGACATCCCCAATATGAGTGCGAATAGCATCGTCGGTGCGCCATAGTTTAGAGACAGAAACTTAGACGCTAGGGCGACTAAGATACAGGCAATAATCCCACGTAATTTATTTTTATGGCGGGATAAAGCACTATCCATGTTTGTATCCTTTGGCGAGGGTTATAATGGGTTTGCGGCTAACGCGTTGTCAATTGCATCGACTATATCATCAATGTCTCTTCGTGTAGCAATCAGCGCCGGACTGAGGCAGAGCGTGTTATTGAACTCTTGAAAGCTGCGATTAGTCCGGCCGATAAGAACACCTTGTTCCATACAGTGGGCGGCTAGTTTCATCGCATAACTTTCATGCATAGGTTGTTTAGATTGTCGGTCTTGGACGAGCTCTACTCCGGCAAATAGGCCTTTGCCACGGACATCACCAACCACGGGATACTTGTCCTTTAACTCTAAAAGACGTCCATTTAGAAGGTCACCCATTTGCACGACATTATCCAGCAGGTTTTCTTGTTCGATAATCTCAACGTTAGCAAGCCCCGCCGCAGGCCCCGCAGTACAGCCTCCAAAGGTACTAATATCTCTAAAGTAGCCCAAAGATCCGGCATCCCCTAAAGCAAACTGTTTAAAGATAGCGTCTGTCGTGATGGTACAAGATATAGCTGCATACCCACTGGCCAGACCTTTAGCCATGGTTACCATGTCGGGTTTAACCCCATAATGCTGGAAGCCAAACCATTTTCCTGTGCGCCCCAAACCGCAAACAACTTCATCAATGTGCAGTAGCACGTCATATTTTTTGCAGATCTCCTGAATAATAGGAAAGTACTCAGGTACTGGAGGGATAACGCCGCCACCCGCCGTAATAGGCTCCAAGACAACAGAGCCGACCGTATCTGCACCCTCGCGTAAAATGGCGGTTTCCAGATCTTTGGCGCACTCAATATCGCAGCTGCCATAGAATTTGCCAAATGGGCAGCGATAGCAGCAGCAGTGGCTGAACTCAGAAAAGCCTGGGGTAAAGGGGCCATATTGCTCTTTTCGTTGTGATTGTCCTGACGAACTCAGTGCAGTGATCGTGGTGCCGTGATAGTCACGGTCACGGAAGATAACCTTGTGTTTGCGCCCATCGCCATTAATATGTGCCAGTTGGCGCACCATTTTATAGGCCTTTTCGTTGGCCTCTGAACCTGAGTTGGAATAATAAACCTTACCTTGGCCGGCGCCTATTTCAGGTATTTTGGTCAACAACTTCTCGGCAAACAGGGCTCCTGGGACGCTGCCGGCGCTGTTGGCGAAATAGCACATTTCCATCAATTGGTCACGCACAGCATTGGCGATCTTTTCGCTTCCGTAGCCAACGTTTACCGACCACACTCCGCCAGACGTAGCATCAAGATATCCTTTGCCTTTAATATCGATCACACGCATACCTAGCCCGCTTTTTATAATAAGTGGGTCAGTCGTTTTTAGGTTGCTATGGGGTGTCAGATGGTGCCATACGCTGGCTCGATCTGTGCCGATAATATTGGTGGATTCTGCTGAAATATCAGTATGGTTCATGCCTGCTCCAGTGTTTCATTACCCTGCAATTTTGTAGCATAGTAAAAGTTAGCTCTGTGGGCTAGAACCAACCGGACCTAATTGATGCTACCAGTGAACTTCAGGTGGAATAGAGCCTCTTGCAGGGTGGCTAACTACATGTGTGATTAGGCGGCTATTGCTCAAGCACTTCGACGTTTAGGTGGTGAGAGAGATCACCAAAAAATTCACTGACGATGTTTCGTTCTCGAAATCGCCATTGACCTTCGGTATTTAAAAAGTTGTCATGATAACAACCTGAAATGATCGCTTGGAGAGGGAAGTTTGGCAGTGCCTGAAAGACGGTAAAATACGCCTTAGAGGAGGCCGTATCCGCCTGTTTGTTGATCTCAATGGTCAGGTTGCTGACAACATGTTTGGTGCAGGGGGTGCCGGTGTCCTCATGTAATTTTACTGAGCGTTGATTCATCTTGAGGACCTGGTCATAGCCACGATTACACCAAAGCCCTGGTGAGCCACAGATTTGACCATGCTCAAATAATTCAGCAACGGCTTCAAAGTCTCCGTTATCGATATAGTCCGCGTAACTAAAAATCAGTTGTTCAATGTCGCGGTAGTGATCTACTTGAGGATCGTTCTTCATGCTGTTGACCTAAGGTGCAGTAGCAGAACTGATGACAATAGAATAATACTAGCTATAGGTTGGATGGGGTTGTAGGACACATAAAGTCAAAAGGATCGGCTTAATAGTTCATATTGAAGATTTATCGTATCAGCCAAAACCTCTAGTTATTGTTTTATGATTTTAGTTCACATTAGTCTAATGAATCTGAATTTTACGTGAAACACCGCTAAAGACAGCACCCTGCTGGTCATGCCCTAAGTGCGTTATCCTGTATTCTCCGACCTTGGTGTTTGCCGGTGTTTGCCAACTCAGTTTGGCGATAAAAGACTCACCTTTATTGCGCCACCTCACTGTAGTATTCCAGTCGCTGTCTGTTGCGATTGTTTGCCAGCCTGCCGACGTTTTACTGTCAACTTGCATGTAATTACTTCCGGTCACATAGTTGGCGCTAGGGTTGTTCGACCAGAACTCGGCCACAACAGTCTCACCTTTGCGGTATTTCGTTTTACCTGATGGAAGGGGGTCGCCATAATGTGCACCCTTGGGTGGTGTGTTCATTGCTCCGCTGTGTAAGGTGGTTTGGAACGACTTACCTCGCCAATCATCATAAATAGTGTTCGATTCAATAGCGGTGCCGGCATTCAAGGTGCTAGCGAGATGGCTGGCAATTTGCTGATAGGCTGGCAGTGTCCAGCGCCCGTGTAGCGTGTGCCCGCCCTCGTACTGTTGCAGCAGATATTCTTCAGGCGTAGTGACATACCCAGCATAGCCGTTGGAATATCCCGCCAGCACTGAATGATTAGCCCAGTCCCCAAGCTCTTTCATCACCGCTGCTCGCAATCGTCGCCCAGCCATAGTCGTTATCTCGGTGGGCATTGCTAGTATCACTAGTTGGCCTAAGCGAGCTATGGTCACTGAGCGTATTTGAGATTGAAGTGGCGGGTTTCCACTGCCGGTTTCAAACAAAATAGCCTTAGGCGCCTGACAAGTTTTGACGGCCTGGGTCCACTTAGGTGCGCCAGTTAACCAACCAATGAGAAGATCTAAAAACAAACTTTGCTCTGTCATGCCTTCTTCAAACAGGAAATGCCCGCCGCCGTCCTCGGTGGACCCTCCGGCAAAGGAATAACCATAGGCAGATGGGCAGGTTGTTTGCGGCCCGGCATGAGTAAATTCATCCTCCACCTGGTAGTCGGTAAGGTCGACGTATATCTGGCGTGTTTCAATGGGTCCGGCCAGAGCTTCCTTAGCGCTGTCAAATAGCTGAAGCGCGATCTGCAACTGGCGGTCGCCCATAATTTGTGTGGTTTCTACATCCGTTTCCCCCGGCCCGGTATTGTCCAAGTTTGTATTAGGGGTTACGTCGCCGGGGTCTGCCTGAGCGAAGGCGGCAACAAAAACGTTGTCATCTTGATAGCGGGTGCCGCGCATTTTTTCTATTCGCAATGAAGCGTAACCCTTGTGGTCGCCAGAAATTAAGCGATTGTAGTAATTCATTGCGGTGGGGTGCAGTGCATACCAGTTAAGCATTCCTATGTCCCCTGAGTCATCAGTAAACTTCAGAAGGGTCATTTCAGTCGGCGTATTTTCAACATACTGGTCTCGCTCAACCTGAGGGTTTTCAAGATAGGCCGGCACCGATCGGTTAGCGCCTGCATTGTTTAGGTTACCTTTTCCTAGATAAATATTGCCAGGCTGTAGGTCCTTATGGGCGTTAATAATCGACGCGGTAATACCCTCAACAATGGCGGTAAAGTGCTCGGGGTAAAATCCTCCGTCCAAACCAAGATCAGAACGTGAATGCCAGTAACCTCCTGGGCCTGCATGGGTGTGGGTAGCGCTGATAATGACATTGTTTATCGAGTATGTATCACCGTATTGCTGCTGTAATTTATCAATAACCTCCAAGGTAATGTGGTGCTCTATACTGCCCAAATCGGCGCTAACGAACACTAGGCGTTTGGTAGGCTCATTAGCCTGTGCTATGACAAAAGCGCGCGACCGTTGGCGAATATGGAGACCTTCTGTCAGCTGATCTTCGCGCCCAAACCCCCACATCTGAATGCCATAACTGGGCCCGGTAATGTCGGACATTCCACGACCAACCAGGTAGGGTTGTGAAATATCTGCCGCGCTCAGTCCGCCAGACAGCAGTATCAAGAGGCATAGAAACCCGCGTTGGAGAACAATGTGGGTACCACTGAGGCAGGACTTAATCGGAGGTTTAATCATTTTACCAGTCTACAGGGTGATAGCATTAACATCTAGACAGCCTAGCCTGCCCCAATTCAGAGCTCTTTTTAATGTCCGTCTATCAAGATATTTGTGGTTTGTATAAGATAGAATTTTAGGGCCCTGCGCCGACATAAAGATATATAATCGGGCACGAACTTTTGGGGCCTTGCATGATTGATCAAGAACTTACTTTAACCTTAGTTAGCTGCGCTTTTTTCATGGCGCTGGTGGCTTTCATTTCGTATCGCCAATCTAAAGATGAATCTAGTAGCAGAGATGGTTACTTTTTAGCTGGGCGAAATCTAAGTGCTGTTTTTATTGCTGGCTCCTTGTTATTAACAAACCTCTCCGCCGAGCAACTGATCGGGCTCAATGGCTCAGCCTATGGGTTTAACTTGAGCAGCATGGGCTGGGAAGTTACCGCAGCGTTCGCCACCATATGCATGGCGTTTATTTTTCTGCCACGCTATTTGGCTGGAGCTTTCTCAACTTTACCTGAATTCTTAAATAATCGTTTTGATGATGATGTGAGGCGTCTCACGGTTATTCTGTTTATGCTTGGCTATGGTTTAGTGACTATTCCATCGGTACTGTACTCAGGGTCTATCGCCGTACTGCAGTTATTTGATGTTCCTAGCTTGTTTAACATCTCGTACAGTCGGGCACTGGTATTGACTATCGTTGTTATCGGCAGTGTGGGTGGCGTGTATGCCATCTTTGGTGGCCTCAGAGCGGTTGCTGTCTCCGACACCCTAAATGGTATTGGTCTTTTGCTGATAGGCATTGCTGTACCCGTGCTGGGGCTGTCACTGCTAGGAGAGGGCAGTGTGGTGTCGGGATTAAAAATTATTTCGACCACCAATACGGAAAAATTAAACGCGATTGGTTCTTCTGAGGACCCTACACCCTTTGCGACTCTGTTTACCGGAATGATTTTTGCCAATTTGTTTTATTGGTGTGCTAACCAGTACGTGATCCAGCGAACTCTCGGCGCCAAGAGCCTTGCAGAAGGGCAGAAGGGTGTTCTGTTTTCAGGGTTTTTCAAGGTTCTGGTGCCGATCATGATGATGATTCCCGGCGTCATTGCCTTCCACCTCTATGGTGGCCCGAGCAGTCCCGAGGGCCTTAGTTCAATTGATCTTGCGTACCCAAGACTCATTCGTGATGTACTTCCTACCTATGCCTCTGGATTCTTTCTGGCTGTATTATTGGGGGCCGTTTTTAGCTCGTTTAACTCTCTGTTAAATAGCGCAGCAACACTATTTTGTCTGGACGTTTATGAACCGTGGGAAAAGGTCAGAAGTGGTGGTGAGATCACAGACCAGCAGATTTTAAAGGTGGCTAAAACGGCATCTATCGTGATTGCACTATTTTCGTTTATTGTGGCGCCACTCCTGCAATTTGCGCCGGATGGCCTATGGCAAATTATTCGTATCTTCACCGGCTTTTATAATATTCCGGTCATTGCCATCGTGATTGTCGGTCTCTTCTCAAAACGGGTTCCTGCGCTAGGACCTAAATTAGTGATCGGTTTCCATGTAGTCGCCTACGGGTTATTAAAGTTTGTCTTGGATGACATTGTTACCTTGCACTTTATCCATCTGTACGCAGTGCTGTTTTTTATAGAGGTCGGCATCATGTTATTGGTGGGGCATTACCGTCCCACTGCAGATAATTGGACCTATGAACGTAGTCATGAAGTTGACATGCAACCTTGGCGGTATGGGGTACCTTGCGCAACGAGTTTAATGTCGTGCGTTATTGGCCTATATTTGCTGTTTTCACCCGTCGGTGTAGTGGGTGGGTTCAGTGCGTTATTTGTGCCACTAATAGGTTGTTTGGCCGCGCTAAACGTCACAGTTTGGTGGTACTACATCAACAGACGTGGTCTTAGGGCATAGCCATGGTTCCAAGGTGGCTCACTAGTCTTTAGTGAGTCCAAGGTTACCCATGGTGCTCAATTCTTATGGCCACGCAGAATTAACTGGCTCTTCGGTGGGTATTTACGGCATCATTCTGACTTGGTGGTTTAACTTTAAATGTGCGAATACTAATACATGCCCAGTACTTTCAATCCATTTTATACTCTCAACAGCGCCAACTGCAGTTTGGTTGTAGATTGTCGGGGTAATGCACCCACAATCCTTCACTGGGGTTCTCGTCTTACTGATGCGACAAGCTCTGAAATGTTGGCTCTTCTCGCCACTCGCCAAGAGCTACAGGCTTGTCAACCAGAAGAGGCACCCATTGCCTTATCACCAGAGACCGTCGCCGGTTTTACTGGCTCCCCAGGGGTTCAAATACATCGTAATGGTCGTCAGTGGGCGATCTATACCGAGATAGAATCGGCACGCTCTTGTAACAACCAGCTAATCATTATTTCGCTGTGCCAAGGTACCGAAATCCAATTAACCCACTGTTTGCAATTGGATGCTGACACCGACGTTTTGACAGCGACCACGGAAATAACCAACAGAGGAATCTCAACACTCTGGGTTGATCGCTGTGATGCCCCCTGTATACCTTTGCCAATGCACTACAATAAAATTCTGGGTTTTACCGGCCGCTGGGCTAACGAATTTCAATTACAGTCTATAGATAGGGTTGCTGGAGCCTATGTCCGTGAAAACAGGTCGGGGCGGACCTCTCATGATTCATTCCCCGGAGTGATTATTCATTGTGAGCATACCAATGAAAGTTTAGGCGCCGCTTATGGGCTGCATTTGGGTTGGAGCGGCAATCACCATATGCGTATCGAAGAACAGTTTACTGGCCGGGCATACGCGCAGTTAGGTGAGTTATTTTTACCCGGTGAAATGAGTCTCGAGCCAGGGGCATCATACTGTTCACCAACCTTATATGGCGCAAGTACCGATAACGGATTGTCAGGACTGTCAGGCGCTTTTCATGGTTATATCCGATCCTCTTTAACCGATAGAAGGGTGATGAATAAAGTAAAGCCTGTACATTTTAATACTTGGGAGGCGGTCTATTTTGATCTCTCTTTTGATCGGCTGTGCGAGTTGGCAGATAGCGCTGCGGATGTGGGGGTGGAGCGTTTTGTGCTGGATGATGGTTGGTTCAGAAATCGGAAATCAGACAGTGCAGGCCTAGGTGATTGGTTTGTGGATGAAACCGTCTTCCCCCATGGTTTGGGCGCATTAATTGATTATGTACATGATAGAAAAATGGAGTTTGGCCTATGGGTCGAGCCAGAAATGGTTAATCCAGATAGCGACCTCTATCGCAGACATCCCGATTGGGTACTGAATGCTGAGCCAGCCCCATTACTGCTGTCTAGACATCAGCTGGTATTAGATTTAACCCGGGTCGATGTTCAAACATACCTGTTTGAGCGACTTGATGTCTTGTTGAGTGATTACGCCATTGGCTATTTAAAATGGGATATGAATCGTGCTATTTACCAGCCTGGTAATCAAGATGGGCGGGCGGTTAGCCATTATCAGACGCGTGCACTCTATAATTTGCTAGGGCGTATTCGCGCCGCTCACCCCACGGTCGAAATTGAAAGTTGTTCATCAGGTGGAGGTCGCGCGGACTTTGGTATTCTCGCCTTTACCGACCGTATTTGGACGTCTGACAGTAACGATGCACTTGATCGATTGCGCATTCAAAAGGGCTTTTCTCTATTTTTTCCGCCAGAGCTGATGGGTGCTCATGTTGGTCCCAGTTGCTGTCATGCAACGGGTCGAGTACTGAGCATGGAGACTCGCGCCGGAGTCGCTCTGTTTGGGCACATGGGCATTGAGGCCAATCTTTTAGACATGGATGATGACCAGAAGGACACATTAAAAGCGGCAGTAGTCCTGCATAAAAAACATCGCCAATTACTTCACGGAGGCAAACTTGTGCGACTGGACACTAAGCATGGCGAAAGTGGCTTTGGGGTAATGGCGACTGACGGAGGCGAGGCGCTATTTTCCTATGCGCAACTAGACAGCCTTTCACATAGTGTAGGCGGGAGACTTCGCTTTGTAGGCTTAGATAAACAAAGCCTTTTTGAGGTGAACATTGTATGGCCTCTAGAACCCAGCAGTTACTCCAAACCCATACTGGGTGTTCTTAATGGATCGGTAATCAGCGGTGATGCGTTGGCTAACGTTGGGTTACAACTACCCATTATGCTACCTGCAAGCCTGCTAATCTTTCATTTGCGCCGTTGCTGATAACAGTGTTATTGCCAAATGGGTAAATAGATTACTTTTATGATTCACTATTTGTTATTTTAGTTGTTGCAGAAAAAAGGTAATTAGTAATGATTAATACAAAAATATACAAGTCGGTCTACAGTCTTTCTGAAAAGCTAATGGCGGCGGCAAAAAAGAACAACATAGAACTATTCAACTCGCTCTATGCAGAGCTAAAGGCTATCTGTACCGATAACGAAAATACCGACAAAGATCATCCAGAGCAGTGGGAAACACTGGCTGACTTTACAGAAGAGTTAGCAGATGCCGTGGCCGGCTACGAAAAAGCCCTAGAAAAAGCCACCGCCATTAATTCCAAAGACCATATGTCATCAATCGCATTTTCCATGGCTACATTACAAATTGAATTAGGTCAGACTGACGCGGCTATCAAAAATCTCCAAGATGCAAAAATCAGCGCTAATAAAATCGCAGACAAAGACCTTAAAAAAGAAATAGATGACTTGCTTGAAATCCTAGTATCAGTCTAAGCTCGCTGGGCCGGAAAACCCAGGGTTGCAGGCAGTTCAGCCCTGGGTGACACGTTATCTATTTATGGTGTAGTTGTGGTGTCAAAGTCACTGGCATTATGACGTTCTGGCAGTTGTTTTTCCTCTGCGCCCCATGCTCGATTAACCCTTTGCCCACGTTTTACAGCGGGACGCTGCTGAATTTCTTGCGCCCAGCGAATGACGTTGGTGTAGGTGGTGACCTCAAGAAACTCTCCAGCTTCATAAAGCACACCTGACACCAGTGCGCCATACCAGGCGACGTTAACCATATCCGCGATGGTGTATTCGCCACCACACAGATATTGATTGTCGGCCAGTCGTTGGTCTAGAACATCCAGTTGACGTTTAACTTCCATGGCGTAGCGATTGATGGGGTATTCAAACTTTTCTGGTGCGTAGGCATAAAAATGACCAAAACCGCCCCCCAAAAAGGGAACACTGCCGATATTCCAAAATAGCCAAGACAGGCATTCTGCACGCAGGGGTGAGCCCACTGCGGGCACAAAGTGGCCAAATTTTTCTGCTAAGTAGAGCATGATGGCGCCGGACTCAAACACGCGAGTGGGTGTGTCGCCACTGTGGTCTGCCAGTGCGGGAATTTTCGAGTTGGGGTTGATATGCACAAACCCGTCACCAAACTGTGAACCTTCTGAAATATTAATGAGCCAGGCATCGTATTCGGCCTCGGCAATGCCCAATTCCAGCAGTTCTTCAAGTAGTACTGTGACCTTAACCCCATTAGGTGTGCCCAGGGAATAAAGCTGCAGTGGGTGTTCACCAATAGGAAGCTCTTTTTCATGAGTAGCGCCGGCGATGGGGCGGTTTATGGCGGCAAAGCGGCCGCCGCTTTCTTTGTCCCATCGCCAGACCTTGGGGGGGGTGTAGGTTTCGCTCATAGTGTTTAGTATCCATTGTTATTTAGTTGCTTAAGGTGTAGGCGTGAATTAACACGGGCCACAGTGTAATTATTACGTTGTTTGTTGTAATTCTTCTGTTTCCAAGCCGATAAATTCAGCCCTATTACCCAAAATAAATCGGTTGACGAACAGAGCCATGGCTACGCAGGCAAAGAAGGTGAAAAACATCATGTGAATATAGTGCAGGGGCATCCATACCCAGATAAAACAAGCGTACATGAGTACTCCCGCAATCACCGCTGCAATGGCGGCACGATAATCTACGTTGCGGAATAATAACCCAACGGCAAAGCAGGCCAGTATTGGCATGCTGATTAGGCCCCAGAGTTCCTGTAGTAAATTAATAATACTGTCAGATTGCGCGTAAATCGGCACCATACAGACAGCAATGATCACAAAGATGACTGTGACGATGCCGCTGAGTACGCGCAGATTGGGTTTTTCGTTGATGTAAGCCTCGTGTAGGTCACAAACGTACATGGCGGCAGAGGAGTTGACCATACTGTTAAATGAGCTAAGTACGGCTGCTGCGATGGCTGCTGCGAATATTCCAGATAACCAGCCAGGCAGTAAATCACCAACGATACGGCCATAGGCCTGATCACCGATATCGCCATACAATTTAAATGCGACTATCCCTGGGATAACGACCATGGAGGGGATAAATACCACGCGAATAAAAGCCGCGGCATAAACGCCTTTTTGCGCCTCCTTAACCGTTGGCGCCGCCATAGCGCGCTGCGTAATGGTTTGGTTAGTGCTCCAGTAAAAGATTTGAATGAGAAACATACCGGTCAATAGGGTATGCCATGGTACAGGCGAGGCGCTGTCACCAATTAAGGTTAGGCGCTCAGCGGGAATACCACTAAAGTCAAAGTTGATGGCCATCAGAGAGAGCACCACCACTAGTAGGCCCATCGCTAACACCAAAACCCCGCCATAGGTGTCTGACACTGCAACTGCGCGCAGTCCGCCAAGTACCGCATAGGCTGCGCCAAAAATGGCGAAGGCGGCGGCAATGGTTAAGAGGTCTGCTTGGATACCTGTCATGGAGATCATGAAGAGCGCGCCGGTATAGATAACGGCGGGTTGAAAAACAAATACATTGATGAACAAAAACATCGCCGATACAAGCGCACGGACATGTTTACTGTTGTATCGTCGCTCCAAAAGTTCGGTGGTGGTGGTGCAATTGTTTCTGTAGTACACCGGCAAGAAGACTTTGGCTAAAATTATAAGTCCGACAAAGCCTGACAGCTCCCAAAGCGCCAACAGTAGCATTTGGTTGCCATTCATACCCACTAGCTGGTCTGTACTCAGGTTGGTGAGTGTGATCGAGCCGGCAACAAAGACCCATGTTAGTCCACCACCAGCCAGGAAATACTCTTTATTAGAGTCCGTTGAACGTCTACTTTCGCCCTTGCATTTGATGTACGTAAGCACGGCGATAGCGCCGAGGACTGTACAAAATACAGCTAGTTGGATGAATTGTTCGTTCAAGGGAAACTCCTATTTATTATTTTTTTAGTAAGGGTGCTTTATCTGACGCCTGCCAGACTGTTATCCCATGCGGTTGAATTATTCTATTTCCCAGTAGCAGAGTTGTATCTGAGTCGAGGGGTAGTAACTGCTGTTGATCTGAATAGTTAAAAGCAAATATTAGCTTACCCCGCTGCGATACACGAATATCTTCGCCAAATCGGTAGGTGTTTATGTTGTTATGGTGAAATTGTTGCTGTAAAAAATCGAGTAAAAAATCTCTGTTGGTCAGAGTGCCGAGGTAGATGAATCGCTCATTGCGCACGATCGCAGGTTCGTTGTTGTGATACTTGGCGATGACTTCTGTATCACCAGCATCCAATTGTTCGCGCCAGCGACAGCTTTCATAGTGCTTGCCATTCCAGTTTAAGACTTCAGCACAGTCTTCTCGAAGAGTTTCTACAGACAGCACACGTATCGGAATCAATGTTTGCAGCAGCCCTGGCGGTAAGTTTGTGGGGTAACCAAACTCTGTGGTTTTGGCTCCGGATCGCGGACCAAAAATAAATTGAGCGCTACTAGCTTTGCATTTTGAAACAAAAGCACTATCGATGATCGGCAGGCTAGGAGCGATAATTAAGGTGTATGGCGAGAAGTCTGCATCCACAGAAATAAAGTCTATGTTGACGCCCAGCTCACGCAAGGCACTGTAGTAAGAGAATTGCACGTCATTAAAATCATAAGCCTGCCCTTGTTTCTCTATGTCACTAACCCAGAGCCCCTCGACGCCTGTGATTATAGCGACAGAGGCTGGTTGTGACGGCTGGCTGGTTATGTCTAGTTGAGCAACGTCTGCCATTGCCTGCTCAGCCTCTGGCCAGGCTTCGGTTTTTGAGTTGTCGGGTCGCAGTAGACCCGCATGCATCTGTTCCTGAGCGAAAGGCGCCTGGCGCCAGCGGAAATAGCAGACACAGTCTGCTCCGTGAGCAAAGGCCTCTATGGTCCAAAATCTAATCATGCCCGGTGCCGGACGGGGATTATTGTTGGCCCAGTTAACCGGCCCAGGTTGTTGTTCCATTACCCAAAATCCGCGATTTAGCAGGCCTCGGGTTTGGTCATGGTAGTAGGTAGCAAAATCGGGATGGCCAGTGCGCATATAGCGACGCAACTGTTCGGCTGGGGCGCCAGTAAGCAGAAGATCAGTACGGCCCAATGGATAATTATCATAGCTGGTAAAGTCCAATGGGGCGGCAAGGGCAATGTTATCTACCCCGGTTTCATTCATCGGTATAAAGTTGTGGGTGATGAATTGGTTTGGCGCATGCTGGCGAATCACTTCAATTATACGGTTGTGATAATTGACCACCTTATCGGAGGAAAAACGTCGAAAGGCCAAGCGGTGGGCTGGGCTGGTTTCGGTCACCGCGAGTATGGGAAGTTCGATTTCAGTAAAATCACGATATTCCATAGACCAGAATACGTTTCCCCACTCAGAATTTAACTTTCTAATACTCGGGTATTGATCGCGACACCATGTTTGAAAGGCGCTACGCGCATTTTTGGAGCCGCTGAGGGCGGTATCATGACAGCAGAGTTCGTTGTCTGTTTGCCAGCCGTCAATGCCTTCGTGGTCGCCATAACGGATGGCTAATACTTTGGTAATACGAAGTGACTCTTGGAGATAGATTTCGCTGGAAAAGTCATAGTGACGGCGTGAGCCAAAACCTCGCGTGGCCCCAGTATTTGGATCGACCGGCAGTATGTCTGGGTGCTGGTCAATCAACCATTTAGGTGGCGTTGCGGTAGGGGTACACATGACTACTTTAAGGCCAGCATTGTTCAAGGTGAGGACAGCTTGGTCTAACCACTCAAAATCTAACTCACCGGGGTTGGGTTCGAGTTTGGACCAAGCGAACTCGCCTATGCGTACATAGGTTAAGCCGAGCTCAGACATCATCTGTGCATCTTGCTCCCATTGAGACTGTGGCCAGTGTTCTGGGTAGTAGCAGACTCCGAACATGCGCTTAACCTTTGTTTAAAACTAAAGCGGTTTTACTGTGCCCTTAGTTTCAGTTGAATAGAAGATAGCCGTATTATTGTCGATAGAACCGAATACCACTACCCCAAAGATGCTTGAAGCCCGGCCATGGGTCACTATATTGGTTATCGGCACCCTGATACTGTTGAATATTTTCTCGAGCGGGCAGATACCCACAGCGAGCACCATCGTTCTTAACATGACAATCTAAAAATGCCAGACTCATATGTTTGTTGACTCTATTGATCGTCTCGATATCCCAGCTGGGTTCGACGTAATGTCCGAGTTCAAAGTCTGTATTAAAGGCGATGGCAGGGGCGGGATGACCGGCAATATTGTGCCGAGCATTGACATAAACCATCATGTAATTGTGTTTTGAGCCGGTTTGTTGATAGAGTTTTTTAACGCCATTTTCAAACCCTGAGGTATTGTCTTGATCGCCGGCAACAAAGAAGGTTGGCACCGTTATTTTCTCCATAGCTTGTGCATCATGAACATCGAACTCGCCACCCCAGGGTGCAAAAACCTGGAGGGCCTTCCAGCGCGGATCAAGTTGTTCTTGCCCTGCGAAGCAGGAGTTTAAGCGAAAGGGTAGCAGGTTAGCTAATATGGCGGGGACGCCAATTTGTTTCAAATTACCTGAGTTAAAGGCATAGCACCCACCGACGGTATTAATTGCACCAAAGCCACCCATGGAATGACCGATAATGGCGGCATTGTTGGTGTCTACGCGCTCTTTTAAGCCGGGTATGGGCAAAGGCTTATCAGGGGTAGCGAAATAATCCAGTACAAATTGTTGATCGCGAGCACGATTATAAAAAGTGCTAATACCACCTGATGCCCGGGTGTCATCATCAAAGACTTCGGCATTGGTGGAGTCTTTATGATCAATACCGACCACCACATAGCCGTGACTCGCCAGGTGCTCTCCTAAATAAAACATTTGGGTTCTATAGCCGGTAAAGCCGTGGGATAGCAGAACAATTGGGAACTGACCATTACCAACCAGAGCAGCATCGCGATAGGCGTCGCCCTGCAACTCAAAGGGTTGTTGCAGTCGAGTAACGTTTTTATAGGTAGCTTTGCTAGCAGACTGAGCAGACAGGTCTGCCGGATACCAGACTTCGAGTACTAAGGGTCGGTCAGTTGTGGTTATAAAATTGGTTGTATTTAGACGACCATGATCGATGGCGCTAATGGTGCTAACTCCCACATCATAGGTCCCTGCAAAAGCCAATTGAGGTGTAACGGGTGGCTGGTTAGTGTAAAGATCTTCAGCACTAACGGCGCTGCTGCTTATTATAATCGCACTGATAAATGCGATAATTCGCGGCCAATTGATACTCACACTGAACTCCTCCTGTGAACTTGATTTTTACTGCTACGTAATTTTTTACGATCAGTGCTAGTGTTGTTGTTATATAAGGGTGACGTTATTGTTATGGGCATATTAAATCAAAAGCAGACTATTAAATAGGTTGATATCTTAGCCTGTCAATTTACATAATATTCACCTTGAAACCACAGAGGGTTGTCCAATGTGGGAATACGCAAAATATCTAAGTCTGATAGGGCGGGTGGTTGTTATTACCGTTGGTGCAAGGGGCATTGCAGATTCATTGTTTCTATCCAGATGGGTTTTTGCACCAAGCGACTAGCAGTGATTTAAATTTTTATGTAAAAATTAGTAATGGGCCGTAGACTCAAATGCAAATTAGTCTCACTATGGCGCTTGATAGCCACAACCTAAAAATTAGATGATTTGGATAGCAATAAGTGAGTAAGCAAAGGTTACGTTTTTTCGAGAAGTCGCTGGGTCAGCGACACATTACAGGTACTGATAAGTATCTGTACAAGGCTCCAGAGTCCAGTTACAAATTAGTCATCATTGGGACTGGCACTATCGGTCAGGAGCACATGTATGTGGCTACTCTGTTGGGTAGAGCTCGGGTGCATGGTATCTATGATAGCCAAACCCAAAGCATGGATGTGGCTGAGCAAAACTTCAAAGGTTACAGTGACCAATCTCTGGTTCGGTATGCTGACTTAGAGTCTGCTTGTAGCGACCCTGAGGCTGATGCGTTAATGATCTGCACGCCGAACCATACTCATTTTGATCTTCTCAAGGTGGCGATGCTTTCCGGCAAGCCCATTTTCTTAGAAAAGCCTATGGCGACTACAATTGCGGATGCAGCCGCTATTGTTAAAGCTAATGAGACTTATGGATCTTTTATCCAAATTGGACTGCAATATCGCTACAAGGCGCAATACATCGAAGCGTTTCATGAAGTTCAGGCACGCGCTTCTATTGGCGTCATTAAAACCATCAGTATGAGCGAGTATCGACCGCCGTTTTTAGACAAGGTGGGTCAGTGGAATAAGTTTAACGAAAACAGTGGTGGCACCCTGGTTGAAAAATGCTGCCATTACTTTGATTTAATTAATCTGATGGCTGATTCCATGCCCGTTAGAGTTTATGCCTCCGGGGGTCAAGCAGTAAACTTTTTGGAGTTTGATAAGGATGGCGTGCCAGCAGATATAGATGACCATGCTTTTGTGATTATTGATTTTGAAAATGGGGTTCGGGCGAACTTTACGCTCAATATGTTTTGTCATGACTTTACCGAAGAGATGATAGTGACAGGCGATAAAGGTCGACTGGTGGCTAAAGAGCTGTTTAATATTCATCAGCAACAGCCCTCTCAGGCGACCATAGCGTTGGAGAAAGGCGAATGGGGTGCCTCTAAGCAGGCTGATGTGACTTACGCCCGAGAGATTGAGCAGAGTGGCCATCACGGCGCCACCTACTATGAGCATATTGCGTTTGTTGAGCAACTAGATGGCAAAGCAGGTGAGTCAGCCACACCCGTGCAGGGTCTGTGGTCGATGATTGTCGCTAGCGCAGCGCAATATTCTATCAAAACTGAGCAAGCAGTGGACATAAGAGCATTTATGCTCGATAACAATTTAGCAGAATATCTTGGGAAAATGGATTAAGTATGAATCAAGCGATAAATGTAACAGGTCAACTCATGCCCGCAGTGGGTTTGGGTTTGTGGAAGCTCGGTCTTGATGAGGTTGCAGATACGGTCTACAACGCCATTAAGGCTGGCTATCGGCATCTAGATAGCGCAGCGGATTACGGCAATGAAAAACAGGTAGGTGAGGGCATAACTAGAGCGATTGCTGACGGCCTATGCTGCCGCGAAGATTTGTGGATTACCTCTAAATTATGGAATACCTTCCACCGCCAAGAACATGTCCAAGCGGCCTGTGAAAAGTCACTTGATGACTTAGGTATTGATTATTTCGACTTATATCTCGTGCATTTTCCCATTGCACTTAAGTATGTGGATTTCAACGATCGTTATCCGCCAGAGTGGATTTTTCACCCTGGGGATGAACATCCCGTGATGGAACTCGATGCGGTACCTCTAAGTGAGACATGGGGAGCCATGGAACGGTTGGTTGAGGGGCAACTGGCGCGTAAAATTGGTGTCTGTAACTACAGCGCAGTACTTCTTCATGACCTAATGAGCTATGCGAGAATAAAGCCAGCGATGCTGCAGATAGAATCTCACCCCTATTTGACTCAAGAAGCTTTGGTGCGCACAGCTCAGTCCTATAACATCGCTATTACAGCGTTTTCACCCTTGGGGGCGCTATCATATGTGTCGCTGGATATGGCAACGGCAGGCGATTCAGTGTTGGCAGAACCGGTGGTCATTAAGGCGGCTGAACGGGCAGGTGTAACGACGGCTCAGGTCGTTTTGCGTTGGGGCGTGCAGCGCGGCACGGCAGTGATACCTAAGACCAGTAAGGCTGAACGTTTGATGGAGAATCTCTCACTGTCGGATTTCAGTTTAACCGATGACGAAATGACTTCTATTTCGGCACTTAATCAGAACCGTCGATTCAATGACCCTGGGGTCTTCTGTGAAGGCGCATTTGGCAAGTTCCACTCAATTTATGACTAAGGATGTTACGCCTTAATGGATGATATTAGCGTAGAAAAGATCAATTTAGAGTCTCAGCAGCAATATAAAGATAACGTTTTCCCGCTTGTCTATGCTGCCAGTAATCTTTCTGATGCGGCAGGGATAAAAGATTGGCTTGCGCAACATAAGCACCGGTTAGAAGGTGAGTTAACAACGCATGGAGCCATTTTGTTTCGAGGCTTCAATATTATTGATGATCAAGATTTTGATGGTTTTGTTCGTGCATTTGATTGGCCCAGCTTTACCTATGAAGAATCGTTGTCTAACGCCGTCCGGCACAATCGAACAGAGTTAGTTTTTACGGCTAATGAAGCTCCACCGTCAGTGTCTATTTTCCTGCATCATGAAATGGCGCAAACACCGATTTATCCGTCAAAATTGTTTTTTTTCTGTGAACAGGCTTCTGAAGTCGGGGGTGCAACACCTATCTGCCGTTCGGACATCCTGCTGGAGCATTTGCAGAGAGAGAGCCCAAGCTTTGTTGAGACCTGTGAAGAGAAGGGCATACGCTACTCTCAAACTATGCCCGCGGAGAATGATTTGGAGTCTGGGCAGGGTCGTAGCTGGGCTAGTACGTTGAGCGCAGATAACGCTGAAGAGGCAGAAGCTAAGCTTGAACGACTGGGGTATGAATGGCAATGGCAGGCCGATGGGTCCCTCAGTGTGACAACGCCAGTGTTACCCGCGGTAAAAACATTGCCTGACGGACGAAAAGTGTTCTTCAATCAGTTGATAGCGGCGTTCAGAGGTTGGCAAGATGCTAGAAATAATAGCGAAAAATCGATTTGCTTCGGCGATAACTCATCCATCAGTAATGATGACATGGCTTTAGTGATAAGGCTTTCTGACCTATTAACGTTTGATATTCCATGGCAGACCGGAGATGTCGTTCTAGTCGATAATTTTGTCACCATGCACGGTCGCCGTCCTTTTGAGGGGCAACGCAGAGTGCTGGCTTCATTGGTGGCCTAGTGCCTTGGCGCTAGATAAATCGATCTTTAAAACACCAATAAGCCTCTTTATCGCACTATAGAAACATACTGCCGCATGGGAGCTTCCATTAGACTTTTTGCCATGAAATTATCAGACTTAAACTAGCTGATAGCTCGCGATTGGGGCAACACGTCTAATTGATAATAATTTCGCTTTTTAAGTAAACAGGAACAAACTCATGAATTCTAAAATGGTCGCTCTCGCGTTGACTTTTTTGCTTGCAGACTGCGGAGGGGGTGGAGGTACTTCTGAGGCTGTTGAGCCTCCGATAGTGCTGTTGCCGCCCACTATTAGTCAGCTCTCATTTCTGGTCTCTGAAAATGCTGGATTGGAAAGTGATATAACAATGACCGAGCTTGACGGAACCTTTTCCGGTCGTACGCTGACTAATGCTCCTATTACTGAGCTTGTTGCAAGCTTTCAGCATAATGGGTCATCCGCCAGTATTGGCGATGTTACTCAGGCCAGCGGTACTACGGCCAACGATTTTACTAATCTTGTGACCTACACGATAACGGGCACAGATGGGCAGACCACAAATTATGAGGTGGATTTAACCAAGTTTACTGACCTCCCAATCATTTACCTCAAGACGGATTACTACGACCCTATTGACTCCAAAGAGGACTATATCCTGGGAGATGTCTCCATAGCTGGAGGTCGTAATGTCCTCAATTTGACCGAGTCAGCGATGAAAATCCGTGGTAGAGGAAATTCGACGTGGTATACCCATCCAAAAAAGCCATTCCAGATGAAGTTAGACGATAAGGCCGAATTTTTGGGAATGCCAAACGACAAAAAGTGGCTATTTTTAGCGGAATATTCTGATAAAACGATGCTTCGAAACAAAATATCATTTGAAATGGGATATATCAGCAACTTAGATTGGACGCCGCAAGGGCGCTTTGCTGAGGTCTATATTAATGATGAGTACAACGGTACGTACAATATTACGCAAAAGGTTGAAGAGAGCGATAATCGAGTTGCATTGGGTGACACTGGGTATTTATTAGAGCTTGATCAGTTATCGCGACTAGACTCGGATGATGTGTACTTTGAGAGCGTTATCACTGATAAATTCTGGGTTAACATAAAAGAGCCTAGCCTCGAACGCAACAGCTCTGAGTATGCTTATATTAAGACGCTGATTAATGATTTTGAAAATGCGATGTCGGGGTCTACTTCCATGACATCCTACTTTGCCGTTGCGGAAACAACCTCTGATAATGTTTGGGATGTGAACTTGAGCCAGACGATGACGCTAGTCCCCAATTCTGATTACACGGTATCATTTAAAGCAAAGTCATCGATTGATCGCACCATGATTGCTGGCCTTGGTTTGTACCATGATCCTTGGACAAACGTGGGCGAGCCTGTAAGTCTGACAACAGCATGGCAAACATTTACATTGACTCAGACCACTACCGATTTTGGAGATGATCAAAGCCGTGTCTTATTTGATATGGGTGGAGATCAAGGCGGAGAGGTTTGGATTGATGATGTCAGCGTTCTTACCGCAGATGGAATAGAGCTTGTTGCTAATGGCGATTTCCAAAGTGGTGAGGCAAGCTGGGAGGGAGGAGCGGCCACAGCAGCTAATATCGCATCCTATGCTAACGGCACAGAAGGGTACGCAGAATATATCGATATTGATAGCTTTGTTGATTGGTATCTGATCAGCGAGATTACTAAGAACGTTGATTCAATGTTTTTCTCCAGTATGTTTTTAAATGTAATGCCGGGTGAGAAGATTAAAATGGGTCCCTTGTGGGATTTTGATCTATCGTTTGGTAACGTAGACTACGCAGATAGTCGTTATGCAGAGGGTTGGTGGGTGAAGTACCACCCTTGGTATGAACGCCTTTTTCAGGATCCAGATTTTGTTGCTAAGGTGAAGGTTCGGTTTGCTTATTTTAAAGATAATCAAGATTTCATTCTCGATAAAATAGACGCCTACGCAGAGCAATTACAGTGGGCGCAGCAGGAGAATAATGATAAGTGGCAGACTCTAGGAATGTATGTTTGGCCAAACCCCGTTGTTTTTAATACCTATCAAGAAGAGGTTGATCATATGAAGTCTTGGTACATTGATAGAATGGATTGGTTAGAGGCCGCCTTTGACGACCTTTAGGCGCCATGATTGGCTCTAAACATGGCCCTATAAGTATTCATTTTTACTGAATGAGAGATTCATTCATTAAAGAATATTTCAGCTATACTTTATTTTATAATATATAGGAGCTTTTTGTTTTGAAATTATTGATACTTGTTATTGCCAGCCTGTTAAGTCTTAGTGCTCTAGGCGAGGAAGCTGATACTTCCAGAAGCGATAACATTAAGCGCTTCAATGAGAGTCAGAGATGCCACAAGTCTGCTATTGCCGGAAGGGTATAAGAAAAAGGCGATTCGGTGCGCACAGTCCTCGCTCGAGGCAGGTAAAGACCTATTTGAACCAGATAGCAAAAACATTGCTGCACTTACCTATAATTATGGCGTCGCGCTACTAAGCAGAAGTTATGATGAAAAACTAAGTCAGAAAGTTCTTAGCGAGGCGCTTAGTCTTTATGAATCGCTCTATGGTGAGAGTTCTGTAGAGTTGGTTGATTTGTTGTTGGATCTTGGTCATGCAAATAACTTATCGATAGGCGCTAGTGGCGTGAAGCGCTCATCTTACTCAAGAGCACTTAAAATCCTTGCATCGAATTATGGAAATACCTCATTAGAGTATGCAGATGCGCAGCTTGCTATTAGCATAGAGATTCTTGGCCGAGCGCGCACCTCAGGACAACTGTCATTTTCCAATAAACATGCGAAAGAGGCGCTCGAGATATTTTTGCAGGAATTAGGTCCCACCTCGGTAGGAGCTACATTGGCAAGTTTCCAGCTGGGCAAGCAAAAGATGCTCAGAGAAAAATATAGGTCGGCCATCCCTTTTCTTAAAAACGCTCTAGCTAATCCATCAGTGGCTCAATATGCGCATGGATTTCTTATTAGGGCCTTTGAAGAAACGGGTCAGCGAGAATTAGCTGGCTTCCATGCTCAAGAATTAGGTAAATTAGTGCCGGACCAAGGAGATCAGGGCTATATACCTGTGTATGTACCACAACCTGTTTATCCTAGCAGAGCACAACGAAAAGGAGTATCGGGTTATGCCATTATTGAACTCACAATATCTGTAGAGGGGACGGCAATCAAAACCTCTATTGTTGAGCAATACCCTACTTCGAAAGGGTTTGGGAAAGCTGCGTTAAAGGCTGCAAAAAAGTTGAGGTATGTCCCGCGGTTTGTTGATGGTGAAGCGGTTGAAGTGCCCGGTGTTTTGTATAAATTCACCTTCAAAATGGCCCGCTAATTAATCTGCCTTTCTTTGTCCTCCCAATAAGGCTTTCGTAGTTCTCGTTTGAGTATTTTGCCCGAAGGATTGCGCGGTAGAACATCGGTAAAGTCGATGCTTTTTGGTACCTTGTAGCCGGCAATCTTACTCCTTGAATGGGCAATAATGTCTTCCTTAGTAGCGGTGGCGCCAGGCTTTAGTACAATGATGGCTTTCACCGCTTCTCCCCATTTTTCATCGGGAACACCAATGACTGCAGCATCACCCACAGCCTCATGACCAAACAGTGCATTTTCTACCTCGGCGGGATAGACGTTCTCTCCACCTGAGACAATCATATCTTTGATTCTGTCATGAATATAAAGATAACCATCTTCATCTAAGTAACCCGCATCACCAGTGTAAAACCATCCGTTTTGTATTGATTTAGCCGTGGCCTCGTCATTCTTCCAGTAGCCTTTCATTAAGCTTTTAGAGCGGTAGGCAATTTCACCGACCTCATTCGCAGGCAGAATTTCACCCTCCTCACCGACAATCCTTACTTCTGCTGTTGGTGCCGGTTTACCGCAGGAGCGCAATTTGCCAAGGGCAGGATCGTGGTCTTCTGGTGCTAGTATTGTGCCTGCACCGCAGGTTTCGGTCAGGCCATAGACCTGACAAAAATTACATTTAAAAATATCTTTGGCGGTAAGCAACACATCTTCTGAAATAGGGCTGGCACCATAGAGTAAAAAGTCTAGATTAGAGAAGTCTCTATCACGAACGCCAGGAATAGAGTTTAAGAACATGATAACGGCGGGCACGAAAAAGGCGTACTTGATGCGGTATTTTTCGAGCAAATCTAATATAACTACAGGATCTACATCTTTTAGAATGACATTGGTAAGACCTTGGCATAAACCGACGACACCAACGTTGACGCCAGCCACATGGAAAATTGGCATGGCTACAAGACTGGCTTCACCCTCATCCCAGTCACCCCAACCACCATTCGCTGCTTGATCTAAGAGATCAAGATAGTTGCCATTGGTCAGTTGGACGCCTTTTGGGTGGCCTGTAGTGCCACTGGTATAGAGCTGGATAACGTCATCTTCTAACGCAATTGGCAGCATTGGGTCCGTTGTATCCTGAGTATCTCTCCAAGTGCAGTAGTCAGGCCACTCGCCGTGGCCACCATCAACAGCAATAAATTGACGAATACTACCGATTTTGGGTAGTAGCTGTTCAATAACCGCATAGAATTCTGCGCCGACAAATAGAATGTCGATGCTGGCATTGTTGAGAATATATTCAATTTCAGGGGGTGCTAGTCGCCAATTAACACCCGCAATCACCACGTTTGATTTCGCTGAACCAGACATGACTTCAAAGAAGTAGTCACTGTTTTTACCAAGGTACCCAATGCGAGCGCCTGGCGCACATCCAGCTTTAATAAGGCCGTTGGCGACTTGGCTGGCCATGCGGTCTAGTTCGGTATAGGTGGTTTCTCGACCTTCAAAGATTTGTGCAATACGGTGACCGTTTATCTTTGCTTGATGACGGCTGATGTCCGCAACGCAGTTGAGTTGATCCAGTGCGATCATTGTTTCTTCCCCTCCCTGCTATTTTTTATAGTTTATAACTTTCTTGCCCTCAGTTTACTGACAAGTGGAGAGGGCGCAACAAAAAACTCGTACTCAAGCGTGAGTACGTTGTTGCTTGCCATAAGGTGAGGACAATAATGAGTATCAAAAAACAAATGTTGTTAAACTAATCCCAAGCCAGTTAACCTTCCGTACTTGAAGATATGTAGGCTAAGGTGTTAATTTTTTAGCATAGGCAGCGCTAAGAAATACTAGCTAGCGGACACCACTCGTCATTAAAAACAAAAGAGGAATAACCATGTCAATGATTGTCAATCGTCGAGATCTCGACTTCGTGCTCTATGAAGCCTTAGGTTTAGATAAAATTCTCGAGTCTGAGCGTTATGCTGACTATGATCGAGAATCTCTCGACGCGATGTTAGACCTCTGTCAGATAATTGCTGAAAATCAGTTTTTGACGTGTGCCTCTAAGCTGGATGCGAATGAACCCCAGTTTGTCGATGGAAAAGTTGAAACAATTTCAGAACTCAAAGACGCTATTAATGCCTATCAGGAAGCGGGTCTATGCACGTCAGCCTATGATGCGGATATTGGAGGCATGCAACTTCCTTGGATGGTGGACCAAGCTCTCAATGGTATGTTTGTCTGCGCCAACAATCCTGCCCATATTTATCTATTCCTAACACAGGGTGTGGCTAATATGCTTAATGTCTGCGGTTCTGAGGAACTAAAGATCAAGTACTTGCCTAATCTTGTGGAGGGTAAGTGGTTTGGCACGATGTGTTTGTCCGAACCTCAAGCAGGATCATCCCTTGCTGATATACGTACCAAAGCAGAACTAAAGCCAGATGGCTCCTACGCGCTTAGCGGCACTAAAATGTGGATATCGGGCGGCGAGCAGGACATTACTGAGAATATTATCCATATGGTGTTGGCTAAAATCCCGGGTTCACCGCCGGGGGTTAAAGGGATCTCGCTGTTTTTGGTGCCAAAAAACCGCGTTAATAATGATGGAAGCCTTGGCGACTTTAATAATATAGCGCTGGCTGGTCTGAATCATAAGATGGGCTGTCGTGGGACAACGAATTGCCTGCTTAATTTTGGCGAGTCAGGCGAGTCGATTGGCTACTTGGTTGGAGAGCCCAATCAGGGTTTGTCTAATATGTTCCATATGATGAATGAAGCGCGTATTTCAGTGGGTATGTCTGCCGTTATGACGGCACTTGGCGGTTATTTATACTCTTTGGATTACGCACGAAATCGTCCTCAAGGCCGGCCGTTGGTAAACCGTAATCCAGAAGACGCTCAGATTATGCTCAGTGAGCACGCAGATATTAAACGTATGCTGATGACTCAAAAAGCATTTATCGAGGGGGCTCAGACCTTGATGTACTATTGTGCTGAGCTAATTGATACGAAGAAACTTTCTAATGACCATGCGGCTAATCAGCGGTTTGATTTACTGCTCGATTTGTTGACTCCCATTTGCAAGTCTTGGCCGTCGGAGTTCTGTCTGGAAGCTAACAAGTTGGCAATACAGGTATTGGGTGGCTATGGCTATACCCGCGAGTATCCTGTCGAGCGCCTCTATCGTGACAACCGCCTAAATCATATTCACGAGGGTACCTGGGGTATTCAGGGTCTCGATATCCTTGGTCGAAAGGTGCGAATGCAAAGTGGTGCTGCAGTGGCGATTCTTCGAGAGGAAATGGAAGCCACTATTGATTCGGGTATAGGGCATTCTGAACTAGCTAGTTTTTGCGATCAGCTTGAAGAGTATTTAAAGTTAACTGAAGAGACGATCTTCGCTGTTGGTCAAGCAGAAGATCCCTCCCTAGCGTTAGCCAATGCCACGATATTCCTAGACGCTATGGGCCATCTTGTTATTGCATGGATGTGGTTGAAACAGGCAGTAGCAGCTGTAGAAGGCAAACAGAAGGGCAATAAAACTGATGATGCGTTTTACGATGGCAAGGTTGCTGCGATGCAGTTTTTCTTTCGTTACGAGCTGCCTAAGATTAAACCTAATCTCACGCTGGTAGGGGGTTTGGATAGTACTTGCTACGACCTTACTGCGGATCAATTTATAGGCGTTTAAAGTCTATTTTACAAGATTTAAGCCTTGCTTTGCCGGGCTTAAATCTTTGATTCCGAACGTGGGCACAGCCGTGTCCATCTGTATTTTCAAAATCGAGAGCAGTAGAATGGCGCTAGTTATTAGTCGTTTTCATCAGTGGGATAGACTAGGTAGTCATTTTTGTAGGTTTACACTGATCTCCGTAAACTAGATAATTGTTCACGTTTAAAACGACACGTTTTAGAAAATATCGTTATTTTTTTAGGATAGTATTAATGTCTGCTTATAAAGCCCCAGTCCAAGAGTTTTCTTTCATACTTGAAGAGCTAATCGGCTATGAAAAACATAGTCAATTGCCGGGTTATCAAGACGTAGGCGGTGACATGTTAAATGCCATTTTGCCAGAAGCGGCAAAGTTCTTTGAACGGGTCGTTGCCCCTACTAATTCCATCGCGGACGGTCAAACGACCCATCTAGTGGGTGGTGAGGTTGTTACTGCGCCAGCATTAGATGGTGTTTATGAGCAGATGATAGAGGCTGGTTGGTGCGGTTTAAGCGGCGCGCCAGATTACGGTGGCGCTGGCTTTCCTGGCGTGGTGGACGTCGTGGTTCAAGAGATGCTGCAATCCGCTAACCTGGGACTTAGCTTGTTGCCACTGCTGAGTCGGGGAGTTATTCATGCTCTAAGCCTTTATGGTTCAGATCAACAAAAAGAGTGCTATCTAGAAAATCTCGTTACTGGTGTTTGGTCGGGGACCATGAACCTTACTGAGTCCCAAGCCGGGAGTGACCTATCAGCAGTGCAATCCAAGGCAGTACCGCATGAAGATCATTACTTGGTGACAGGGCAAAAAATCTATATTACTTGGGGCGACCATCAGCAAGTTGAGAACGTAATTCATTTGGTTCTAGCGCGACTTCCCGATGCTCCAGCCGGGAATCAAGGTATTTCACTATTTTTAGTGCCCAAATTTTTAGTTAACACTGACGGTAGTCTAGGTCAGCGCAATGATGTTAAGGCCGTAGGTGTGGAGCATAAGCTCGGCATACACTGCAGTCCTACGTGCACCATGGCGTTTGGCGATAATGGCGGCGCCGTTGGTTATTTGGTTGGTCCTAAAAATCAAGGGTTAATGTGCATGTTCAGCATGATGAACAATGCCAGATTGTCTGTCGGACATCAGGGCGTAGCGGTGGGCGAGCGAGCATATCAACAGGCAGTAGCCTATGCTACAGATCGTGTTCAAGGTCGCGTTCAGGGTGTTGAAGGGCGAGCCTCAATTATCCACCATGCCGATGTCAAACGGATGCTTTTGCAAATGCGTGCGCAGGTGGAGGCAGGTCGAGCAATATCGATTTATACCATAGCTACTGAAGATCGGAGCACGCATCATGCTGACCAATCAGTGCGCGAGGCTAGTTCACGTGCGGTTGAGATATTAACCCCTTTGGTTAAAGGCTGGTGCACTGAAGTTGCTCAGGAGGTTACATCTCTTGGCGTTCAAGTACATGGCGGTATGGGCTTTATTGAAGAGACCGGTGCTGCTCAGCATATGCGAGACGCAAGGATATTGCCTATTTATGAGGGGACTAATGGCATTCAGGCTCTGGATTTCGTTGGACGAAAATGCCTACGTGACGGCGGTGATGGACTACGGGAATTGTTGAATGAGATGACGGACACAGCTGAATCTTCATTATCCGATTCCACTCAAATAAAGTCCCTGGTGGAGGCCTTAAGAAATGCCGTTGTCCAGTGCCAAGATGGGTTAGCACATGTATTAGCCCATCCGGAGAAGTCACAGCACCTAGCTTATAATTTCATGATGCTCTTTGGGAATTCGGTCTCTTATTGGTTGATGGTCAAGTTGGCTATTTCGGCTCAGAAGCATATTGAAACTGGCGATCAAATGAATGACATCATAGGGAATGGCCGGGCGGACTTCTGTGTTGTCGGGCGCGGCCACATGTATGACCCTTACCTGACCCGTCACATTGCCCGTGAAATTGGTTACGACTATCCATGGCCGAACGAGTACGGCCGCGGC
>DUBX01000042.1:23363-214797 GCA_012960115.1 Porticoccaceae bacterium | reverse complement strand
GTGCTTTACAACCCTAGAGCCTTCTTCACACACGCGGCATGGCTGCATCAGGCTTTCGCCCATTGTGCAATATTCCCCACTGCTGCCTCCCGTAGGAGTCTGGGCCGTGTCTCAGTCCCAGTGTGGCTGATCATCCTCTCAGACCAGCTACGGATCGTAGCCTTGGTGAGCCATTACCCCACCAACTAGCTAATCCGACTTGGGCTCATCTAATAGCGCAAGGTCCGAAGATCCCCTGCTTTCTCCCGTAGGACGTATGCGGTATTAGCGTGCGTTTCCACACGTTATCCCCCACTACTAGGTAGATTCCCAAGCATTACTCACCCGTCCGCCGCTCTACTCACACCGAAGTGTTTTCGCGCTCGACTTGCATGTGTTAGGCCTGCCGCCAGCGTTCAATCTGAGCCATGATCAAACTCTTCAGTTTAATCTTTAACCTCACCGTTTAAGGAGAGGGAATGGTTACGCAAAACTTGCTTTACCATTCAAAATCTCAGTTTCATAATTCGAACTTATCACATTCATAAATGTATGCGATGAGAACTTACTTATGATATTTAATAATCCAATATCAATTAGCAAGTGCCCACACGCATTGCTTGATTATATTTTTAAAGAACATTCGCTTCGATGAGCGGGACGCGTATTCTATAGATCGCAACCCCTTTGTCAACAGCTGAAAGTGAAATACTACACTTTATTTTCACTCTCTTTTCTTGACGTTTTATTCGTCTCTCAACATTACTGCTGGGAGCGCGCATTTTAGCGCCAAGACTTAGCTTGTCAACAGTATAATTCAAATAAATAATAAGCCTTTGAATTTCTACTTATTGCCGCTGATTTGCTAGCGGCTCACCCTGTTGGGAGCGCGCATTCTACAGGCAGGCGGTATACTGTCAACAAGTATTTAGGTTTATTTTTAGACTGCAGGCAAACTGATCAAAAAAGAGGCTAAATAAGCTCAAATAGATGGTACTTTTTCTTCCCAAGCCGGACTAGAAAAAACCTCTCATAGAGCGCGTGCTCTGCGGTAAAGCTATTAGAGGCTCCCATATTGTCTTGCGAGCCCTTGGCAACACCGTTAATAAAGACTGAATTTCGTGCAAGAGCGTCTTTTACTTCACGCCCGGCCTTGACCATCCCAGCGTCAGCAAGCAAATTGGTTAGGGGCTTATCAACTAAGTCACTATTTGACAGCCGAGAGAATGGCATACCATCCTGACTCAGCTGCTTAAGATCTGATTCTGATAGATCGACCGGGTTGCCGCTAAACAACGCTTTGGTTATGCGCAAAGCAGCATTCAGGCCCTCCTCTCCATGAACCAAAGAGGTCGCCTCACTCGCCAGAACAGCTTGCGCCTGAGGCCGCCCTGCAGCTGCAGTATCGGCAGCCTCGATTGCCTGAATCTCATCCAGAGGCAAAAATGTAAAATAGCTTAGAAACTTATATACATCAGCATCGGCAACATTAAGCCAAAACTGGTAAAAGCTATAGGGTGATGTTTTGGACGGGTCAAGCCACACCGCTCCCGCCTCGGTCTTGCCAAATTTTGTACCGTCGGCCTTAGTAATTAGCGGGACAGTAAGCCCAAAACAATGGGCTCTATTTTGCCGTCGGCTTAGATCAATGCCGCCAACTATATTGCCCCACTGGTCACTCCCGCCAACCTGCAAGGTACAATCATGCAGTCGATTAAGCTCCGCAAAGTCTAGCCCTTGTAGCAAAGAGTACGAAAATTCAGTAAAAGAGATGCCAGAACCTTCGCGATCAATTCTCTGCTTAACAGACTCTTTTGAAATCATATTGTTAACAGAAAAATGCTTGCCGACATCCCGTAAAAAATCCAAGGCGCTCAGTTCAGCGGTCCAATCAAGATTGTTAACCACTAGCGCAGAGGTCTCACCACAATCGAAATCAACAAACTGGCTAACTTGACGTTTAATCTTATCCGCCCAGCTGGCAATAACCTCTGGCGTATTAAGCTTTCTTTCGTCTGCCTTAAAGCTGGGATCGCCGATCATACCGGTGGCGCCGCCAACTAGTGCGATAGGAGTATGGCCAGCCTGCTGAAACCGCTTCAACACCAGCAAGGGGACCAAATGACCGAGATGCAAACTCTCAGCTGTGGGGTCAAACCCACAATACAAAACACGAGGTTTATCAAGATGAGTGACTAAATCTTGGTCGCCAGAGTATTGGGCCACAAGCCCTCGCTGAGTTAATTGTTCGATTAACTGATGTCCACTGAGGTTCATTGTCACTCTTCTTTGCCACTAAACTTAGATGAGCGCCAACTCTACAGATTGACGCGATAAATACAAGATATTAACGCTAACAGCCCACTTTGGACTACCCCTCTATTGTAGAGTGCCACAGTAAGCTCGCATTAACTGCCGCCCAAGGATTACATTGCATCTTTTTAATCAATCAAGCTAAAATCACCCATTGATATTAACATTGGTAATATGACGTGATTAAAAAAGTGCAACAAATCGGTCATTTTTTGCTCCTTTTGGCGCGAGACTTTCCTCGCCGCGACTTACTGTTTGGCACCCTAACCGTTATGCTAATTGTGACAGTTCACCTCTCACCAACAGATAACAAAACACAGCCAGCATTGATTGCCGAGCCCATTACTATATCACTCGAAAGCGCACCGAAACTTAAGGAATATGATCATCAGCAACTCGCATGGCAAGAACATCTTGTCGGTAGAGGTGATAATTTATCTACTCTTTTCCAGCGCGCCAAATTTTCAGCAAAAGACGTCTATGAGGTTTCTTCGTCACCCAAAGGTAAATCGCTTCGAAATCTCTACCCCGGAGAAACATTGCGCTTTGGAGCAAGTGAATTCGGGCAGCTCCGTGAGCTTCACTATATAAAAAACCCTCTTGAGAGCCAGGTGTTCACTCGGAAAAAAGGTAGCTTCGTAGCTGAAGAGCGCGTCCGTGAACCCGAGGTGATACTGAGTTATAGAGAAGGTGTTATTGAAGATTCTCTCTACTTGTCCGGTAAGCAGTCAAATTTACCCGACAAGCTCATCATGGAAATGGCTAATATCTTTGGCTGGGACATAGACTTTGTTTTTGATATCCGTCCTGGCGATTCCTTCGCTCTCTTATTTGAAGATAGATTTATTGACGGGGAAAAACTGTCAACTGGAAATATTGTTGCCGCTTCATTTACTAACCGTAATAAAAATTATCAAGCGGTTCGATATACCAACAAGAAGGGTCAAAGCAACTACTACACTCCTGAAGGGCTAAGCATGCGTAAGACGTTTTTGCGGACGCCTCTGGATATTTTCCGCATCAGCGATGGATTTAACTTGCGACGCAAACATCCCATCCACAAGAAAATCAAAGCCCACCGCGGAGTGGACTACGCAGCGCCTAGAGGCACGCCGGTGTATGCGGCGGGCGGCGGAAAAGTAACCGAGGCGGGGTATAGTAAGTACAACGGAAACTATGTGTTTATTCAACATGGCCAAACCTATATCACTAAATACTTACATTTGGACAAGAAGAAAGTGCGCAAGGGGCAGGCCGTAAAACAACGCCAACTTATTGGTACTGTCGGGTCAACAGGGTATTCAACCGGCAGTCATCTGCATTATGAGTTTCTGGTCAACGGCGTTCATCGCAATCCGCGCACTGTTACACTGCCTCAAGCACGACCTATCCCAAAAGCTGATAGACTGGAATTTAACCGAGTAGTCACCCCTGTACTGGCGCAACTAACCGAATATAAGGCGACCCGTCAGCTAGCCACAATTCAGAACAATACAACTAGTGCCAACTAAACCAATAAAATGAAAAATATCTCCTCCTTTATAGGCTTAATGTCTGGCACTAGCATAGATAGTATCGATGTCGTAGCGGCTACCTTTAGCCATAAAAAGTTAAATCTACTGGGAAGCTATAGCCACTCTATACCCTCTAAAATAAGGGCTCAGATTCTTTCCTTGAGTAAGCCAGGCCTAGATGATGTGCAGTTACTAGCTGAAACTGATCATAGTCTTGGAGAATTATTTGCAGAGGCAAGTCTGGCGCTGATGTCCCAACTAAATCTCAACAGTAAAGACATTGTTGCCATAGGCTCTCACGGACAAACTATTCGTCACCAGCCTCCCGGCATCAAACCTGGTTTCAGTTTGCAAATCGGCAACCCTAACCAAATTGCAGCAATGACTGGGTGTCCTGTCATCGCTGACTTTCGTCGAAAAGATATGGCCTATGGCGGCCAAGGGGCACCCCTCGTCCCGGCCTTTCATCGTGAAATATTTCATCATCCCAACAAAACACGCGTTATTATCAATATCGGTGGAATCAGCAATATCACAATTCTGGAACCGGATGGTGGCTGCCGTGGATTTGATACCGGCCCCGGCAACGTCCTGCTCGACGCTTGGTACCAGAAACACACCAACAAAAACTATGACAATGAAGGTCAATGGGGCGCTACCGGTTCACATGATGTCGCTTTGCTGACTCAACTTAAAAGCCACAATTTCTTTCATCGTACAGGCCCTAAAAGTACGGGCAGAGAAGATTTTAATTTGGACTGGTTAGAGCAACAAACACACCTGCTTGATATTACTCCAGCTGATATTCAGGCTACTCTGGCGCTTTATACTGCCGACACTATCGCGCAATCGATTGCCGATTTGGCACAACCAATAGACGAAATTTTCGTCTGCGGTGGAGGGATATTTAACTTGGAGCTCATTCTAAAGCTAAATGAAAGCTTACTAAAGCGAACAATGCCTGTGATTCAATCGACTGCAAGTATTGGTTTGGAACCAAACTGGGTAGAAGCCTGCGCATTTGCTTGGTTAGCCAAACAACGTATTGATATGAAACCCGGGAACGTGCCCGCTGTCACAGGCGCATCTCGAGAAACCATATTAGGTTGCGTCTATTTACCTTAGCATCTAAACGCCGCTATCTAAATTGAAAATGAAGCGCCGCAACCACAGGTAGTAGAAGCATTGGGGTTGGTAATCAAAAACCTGGATCCCATTAAGCCAACCTCATAATCCACTGTAGAGCCAGCCAAATATTGAAAGCTTAATGAATCAACCAATACCGTCACACCATTACGACTGACCAGGGTGTCATCTTCCGCCATGGTATCCTCAAAAGAGAAGCCATACTGAAAACCAGAACATCCCCCACCAGTTACATACACTCTGAGTTTGAGGTCATCGTTTTGCTCTTCAGTCTTAAGACTCTGGACCTTTTCCACAGCACGATCAGTAACCTCTAGCGCTGTAGGAATGTATGTTTGAATGCCTGACATGATTACTCCGTGACTGGAAATTTACTATAAAACTCAGCCTACTTTTGATTCTCTTGAACTATTTTTCAACTTTAGGTTTATGCCCACTACTCGAATCACTAGCCTCTCCCGCTTTCTGAAAAGCTGTGACATTGGTCGCGGGAATCTCATGCACTAACTTGCCTCCAATATCTGCACCCCGCTCAATCTCAATCGAACTATAGTAGATAGTTCCTTCAACTTTTGCCTTGGCCGCCAGTTGTATGTGCTTAGAAGCGTATATATCGCCTTTAATAAGGCCATTTACAATGACGTTAGGAACCCAAATTTCACCTAGAACTGATCCTCCGTTTAAAATCCGGATCTGAGCAGTTTCATCATCCGCTACAACTTTACCAACAATCGATCCCTGAATTTCCAAACTACCAGAAAAATTCAGATCACCTTTAAGCTCTGTGCCCGCCGCTACTAAGGTAGTTGCTTCTGACGAAGGCGCCAGACTTTCACTAGTGTTTTTATTTGTAAACATATCTTATTCCTCAACTTTCCAATCAAACGCTTGCTTGTAGATAAGCTTTTTACTCCAAGAATAACGCAAACTTATCTCAACTGTATCAGGGTTAAATCCATCAGGTAACCTTAAAATACCCTGATTAATAGAAAAATATTTAAACTTAACGGCAAGAGGCATTTTTTTAACCTCAGTATCTAGTTCAGACAATGACAAGGTCACAGACTTATCACCCTGGATTCCCATTACCCATATATCAGCCAAAATAGTGGACGTCTCCATTTTAGCTGTTTTTTGCCTAGCAACCCAGCGATAAGCTATATTCGTCGAATCAATCAATGTTAGCTGAAACCTGCTTACCGATAATCCACTTGGAGGATTGGTGTCTTCAAGGAGCTCCCTGTACAACTGTAATTGCTCTTGATCTTGATGTGTCTGCGCTTGCAGCCCCATCATTTCTTGTCTTGCATTTTCCAAGGCCACTGAGTCAACCTCACTGTTCACTCTGATCATTTCTAGCTCTGTGGCTTTTGATTTCACCAAACTCTCTAGCGTCGATACTCGTCTAGCAAGCTGATTTTTTTCAGCTAATACTCCTGGTGCTTTGCTCCTCTCCCAAAATATACCGGCCATGAGTGAGGCTACAGTTACCAGCAACAAGGTCCCATACAACCAATACTTAAAGCCTTGCCGATAGGTGACAACAATAGACCTTCGCTCAGCCATTAAGGTAGTAATCCGGGCATCATCAACCCTAGGATCTCTGGTAAACCAAACATCAAGTTCATGCATTGGATAGCTTGCCCAGAAGCACCCTTGGTCAAATTATCTTCCACTACCAGAACAATCACCTTGCGACCATTGTCAGGTCTATGGACTGCAATTCGACAATAATTTGAACCTCTCACTGTACGTGTTTCGGGATGGCTGCCTGCGGGCAAAACATCAATGAAAGGTTCATTTTTAAAATGATACTCATACAATTCTTGGATATCGACATTAAGGTCAACTAAGTTAGCGTAGATTGTCGTATGGATACCGCGATTTATAGGCAGCAAATGCGGAACAAAGGTAAGTCCCACTGAATGTCCCGCTATATCTTCAAGGCCCTGTTCTATTTCTGGCTGGTGCCGATGCCCTGACGCCCCATAAGCTTTAAAGCTATCACTCGCTTCAGAAAACAAGGCCGAAATATTAGCCTGCCGACCGGCGCCACTTACTCCAGAGGCGGAATTAGCAATAATATCACTACTATCCACGCTCCCTTGCCTTAGCAAAGGGAGCAACCCCAGTTGAATACTTGTTGGATAACAGCCCGCACAAGCCACTAAATCTGCGCCTACAATGGCTTCACGATTAACTTCTGGAAGGCCGTACACAGCGCGAGGCAGCAAGCCTGAAGCTTGATGTGGCTGGCCGTACCATTTTTCCCACACAGATTGATCACGAAGCCGAAAATCAGCAGATAAATCAATCACCTTGATGCCGGCCTCCAAAAAGCCTGGCACTGAACTCTGGGCTACGCCATGAGGCGTAGCAAAAAAAACTACATCGCACCCGCTTAAATTATTTAACTCAGGTGTTACAAACGGCACATCAACGATACCGCGGAGGTTTGGATAAATATCTGAGACTAGCTCTCCTTGGTTGCTGCGAGAAGTAACCGCAGCGATCTCAACATTGGGATGACCTGTCAACAGCCGCAGAAGCTCCGCTCCGGTATAACCTGTCCCACCAATAACACCAACTTTAATCACCTAAGCCTCGCTTTTAAATATCCAGAACGTCTTTAGCCACCTATAATACCGCAAAGTCACTCAACCAACTATGCCAAACCTTGCGGCATCAATAGAAGCATCGCTTTAATGGAGTATCAAATGTATAAGTGGGTATTAGCCTTTCATGTGATCGCCGTGATTTGCTGGTTTGCGGCTCTACTTTATCTGCCGCGCTTATTCGTCTATCACGCTATGTCGGAGGATGAAATTAGCATTGAGCGCTTTAAGGTGATGCAACGTAAACTGTATCGTGGGATTGCGAATCCAGCAATGATTGCAACCATTGTGCTAGGTCTTTGGTTGGTATCTATGGCACCAGATGCTTATCTGAGTCAGACCTGGTTCCAACTTAAAGCTGGGTTCGTGCTGTTACTCATCGGCTACCATCACATGTGCCTAGGTCACATGAAAAAACTAGCCGATAATCGCAGCGATAAAAGCCATGTCTACTTTCGCGTCTTTAATGAAGTCCCGGTATTATTCTTGGTGGCCATTGTTATTTTAGTGATTGTTCAGCCCTTTTAGGCGAGTTAAATAGCTTCTACCCGTCTAATTAAGGATAATACCAGCCCCAAATCTAGCAGTATCGTTTACTCGCCAGGAAAATTTAATGTCGGATATAACCAAAGCATCAAACTCTCGTTCAGGAGAATTATTTAAGGCCGCTCAACGGCACATCCCGGGCGGTGTAAATTCACCCGTTAGGGCTTTCCGAGCTGTAGGCGGCACCCCCATATTTTTCGATCGAGCTAAAGGCGCTTATATGTTTGACGCCGACGGCAACCGATATATTGATTACGTCTTATCTTGGGGGCCAATGCTTCTAGGGCATGGGCACGAGGGCGTCTTGCAAGCTATTCGTACGCAGCTGGACAAAGCGATGACCTTTGGCACCCCAACTGAGCTAGAGATTCAATTAGCCGATAAGATTTGCTCTATTGTTCCAGGAATGGACATGATTCGTATGGTTAATTCAGGTACCGAAGCCACCATGAGCGCAATTCGGCTGGCTCGTGGCTATACCGGCCGCGACAAAATCATTAAATTTGAGGGGTGCTACCACGGACACTCCGACTCTTTACTCGTTAAAGCGGGTTCTGGCGCCTTAACCCTCGGTGTCCCTAGCTCCCCTGGAGTTCCAAGTTGTCTTGCCGACCATACAGTAACTCTTTCCTATAATGACAGTGACCAGGTCAGGCAGGTTTTTGCTGCCATTGGTGATGAAATCGCCTGTATTATTGTTGAACCAGTCGTCGGCAATATGAACTGTGTGCCTCCGATCCCAGGATTTTTAGAGACGCTTCGAGAGTGCTGCACGGACAGTAAAGCTGTGCTTATCATAGATGAAGTCATGACTGGATTTCGTATTAGCCAGCAGGGCGCCATTGGTCACTATGATATCGACGCCGACCTAATTTGTTTAGGAAAAGTTATTGGTGGCGGCATGCCTGTCGGAGCCTTTGGCGGTAAGCGCGAAATTATGGAGCACATTGCCCCGCTAGGCCCGGTCTATCAGGCAGGTACACTCTCAGGCAACCCGGTGGCAATGGCTTCTGGACTGGCTACATTAGAATTAATTTCCCAACCTGGCTTCTTAGAGCCCGTCATTAGTCGAACCACTCGGCTCGTAGAAGGTTTGGTAGATCGAGCGCAACAGGAGGGGATCCCTCTGACAAGTAACCACGTGGGTACTATGTGGGGTATCTTTTTCTCTGAAGAAGAAAAGATCATCAACTACGGCCAAGTAATGAAATGTGACACTGAACGTTTCGGCCGGTTTTTCCACGGCATGCTGGAAGAAGGTATTTATTTGGCGCCAGCATCCTATGAAGCGGGGTTTATGTCAGCAGCCCATACAGATCAAGATATAGAAGACACGTTAAATGCCGCCTCTCGCGTTTTTGCGCGCATTTAAAGGACGCTTTAATGATTGCTCGCTTAGCGATAACTATGTGGTAAATCGCTTTTTTGCGTATCATACAAAGCTTACACGAATGAATGAATGGAAAATGCTGTTCTACTGGAGACTCTATGAGTTTTAAAAGTAACCGCGGACCTTATCCCTACACACGTATGCGGCGTAACCGCGCAACCGTTTTTTCTCGCCGTTTGATCAGGGAAACTAGGTTGTCTGTGGACGATTTAATTCTCCCTTTATTTGTGATCGAAGGGTCAAACCAGTCAGAACCCGTATCATCGATGCCTGGTGTCAATAGGCTGTCTATTGACCTATTAGTTCAGGAAGCTCAACAGATTGCAGCACTAGGCATTCCTGCTATAGCGATTTTCCCGGTGGTCAACCAAACACTAAAAACGCTTTTAGCTGAAGAGGCCTGCAACCCAGATGGTTTAGTGCAACGAGCGGTTCGAGCCATAAAAGAAGCCACGCCAACATTAGGTGTTATCACCGACGTTGCGCTTGACCCCTTCACCTCTCATGGCCAAGACGGCATTGTTGATGAAGACACGGGTTACGTGCTCAATGACATCACTAATGAAACCTTAGTGCGACAAGCTTTATCTCACGCAGAAGCTGGAGCAGATATTGTAGCGCCTTCAGATATGATGGATGGTAGGATTTGCGCTATTCGAGAAGAGTTCGAAGAGAATGGGTTTGAGAATACCCAAATTTTAGCCTACTCCGCCAAATATGCCTCTAGCTACTATGGCCCATTTCGAGACGCTCTAGGTTCTTCAAAAAAACTTCAAGGCGGTGACAAGAAAACATACCAAATGGATCCCGCCAATGCTGACGAAGCTTTGCATGAATGTGCTTTAGATCTTGATGAAGGCGCGGACATGATCATGATTAAGCCGGGCATGCCTTATCTTGATATTCTACGCCGCGTCAAAGATGAGTTAAAAGCGCCCACGCTTGTTTATCAAGTTAGTGGTGAATATGCCATGCATTGTGCCGCTTTTGATAAGGGATGGTTGAACCGTGAACAGATAATTATGGAATCTTTATTGGCGTTTAAACGAGCCGGCGCAGACGGTATTTTGACCTATTTTGCTAAAGAGGCCGCTCAACTAATTGCTGATGGCAACCAATCTTGAGACTTGATAAATATATTAGTAATGCAACTGATCTTTCCCGCGCGGAAGTTAAGCGCATGGTTAAAGCCGGCGTGGTTTGTGTCGGTGATAATCCATGTACTAATCCTGCCAATAAAATTACGCCTGATCAAATAGTCACTCTTGATGGTTCAATTATCAGTGCCGCCAAAGATCGTTATTTTATGCTTAACAAACCTGCTGGGGTGGTCTCTGTCACCAAAGATCACCACAACCCAACCGCACTCAGCCTTATTTTTGAGCACCGCAGTGAAGAACTCCAGATTGCAGGTCGTCTTGATATCGATACTACCGGTCTTTTATTGATCACTGACGATGGGCAATGGAATCATAAACTAACCTCCCCGCGATCTGACTGCAGAAAAATTTACCAGGTCACCTTGGCTAACCCAATAGGCCCAGACTACACAGAAAAACTCGCTCAAGGTGTTTTGCTCGATGGAGAAAAGCATCGTTGTTTACCCGCTGTAATGGAGCAAGTCGATAACCACTGTCTAACCCTAGACATCGCCGAAGGTAAGTATCATCAGGTGAAAAGAATGTTTGCGGCCCTAGGCAACCACGTAGTGAAATTGCATAGGTCCAAAGTGGGCGGAATCGTCCTCGATACATCCTTGGCAGAAGGCGACTATAGGCCTTTAACCGCGTCAGAGGTTGCCTGTATCCGATGAATAATGGATTTGATTTGCCGCGGCCCTTTACAGACCCCAATGTCACCCGCTTAGCTCTATGGCTGCAAAGTAACCAGAGTAAGCAGGGTAAATATTTGGCTGTTACTGACGAAAATTGGTCTCAGTGCAATTGGGCCTCTTTAGGCGCGGGGCAAAACGCATCACTAAAAATAGTCAGTAATCGTTATGACATTGCCCAACAAGCTCTCAACGCTGGATTAATTTAATGATTTTGATTTTTCCTCAATAGAGCCTCATAGCTATGATGTAGTTTTATATCGAGTCTCAAAAGAGAGAGCCTGCAGCCACCATGTCATTAATCAAGCATCAAAGTTACTTAAATTGGGTGGCACTTTAGTGTTGAGTGGCGAAAAAAATGACGGCGTCAAAACCTATGTTAAGCAAGCCTGTATTTTGTTTGGCGATCGCACGGCGGCAGAAAAAAAGGGTAAGGGCTATTTAGCGACCATCACCCTGCACGAGTTTAACCAAGCCCTTTTGGATGATAAAAATTACCCCTCAACTAGAGAGAGCAAAAAACTACCGTCATTCTCCCAAATCACTAAACCGGGTATTTTTGGTTGGGACAAAATCGATCGAGGCAGCGCGTTTCTCTCTGAGCACATACCAATATTTCTAAACCAGTTTTCCGAGCCACCGCAGACCCTTCTCGATCTCGGTTGCGGCTACGGTTATTTGGCCTGCCAAGCAAGCAAGCATGGTATTAACCATGTAACGGCAACCGATAATAATGCTGCAGCATTGCTCGCAGCAGCAGAAAATTTAAAAGCTGTCACTACTGACTATAAAGTCATTGCAGCAGATGCTGGTGATAATATTGTCGAGCACTTTGACACCGTCTGGTGCAATCCACCCTTTCATCAGGGCTTTTCTGTCGATGGTGATATGTCCGATAAATTCCTTAAAGCCGTAAAAAGACTGCTGTCCTCATCCGGGCGGGCCTTATTTGTGGTCAACACCTTTATCCCGTTAGAACGAAGTGCAAAAAAATACTTTAGATCAGTTGAGGTATTAGCTAACAACGGTTCATTTAAACTAATTGCCTTAGCTCTAGATAAACATAAAAATATTATGAGTGATCAGCGCGTGAAGCACGGTAAATGAAAACCCCAAAACGATTACGACCACTCATTGAGGATGGCTTGATCGATGAGGTCATTGGTCAGCTAATGAGCGGAAAAGAAGCCACCGTTTATACGGTGCGGTGCGGTGCGGAAATACGCTGCGCAAAAGTCTACAAAGAAGCGATGAAACGTAGCTTCAAAAAGGCAACGCAATATCAAGAAGGGCGTAAAGTTAGAAATAGTCGTCGGGCGCGAGCTATGGAAAAGGGCTCAAAGTACGGACGCAAACAGCAAGAAGAAACCTGGCAAAATGCCGAAGTAGATGCTCTCTATCTGCTCGCCAATGCGGGTGTTCGAGTGCCTAAGCCTTATGGCTGCTTTGATGGTGTTTTACTGATGGAGCTGGTCACCGATGAAACAGGTGGAGTGGCTCCGCGGTTAGGCGATGTATCAATGAGTGCTGAGCAAGCGCTGGAAGACCACGCCTTAGTTATGCATTACGTTGTCTTAATGCTGTGCGCGGGCATCGTACACGGCGACCTGTCTGAATTTAATGTCTTAGTAGATAATTACGGGCCAGTGATTATCGATCTCCCTCAGGCTGTCGACGCATCAGCAAACAATCATGCCGAGTCTATGCTAGAACGAGATGTGAACAATATGACTCAATACTACGGCCAGTTTGCACCAGAATTATTGGGCTCCCAATACGCTAAAGAAATTTGGGCTCTGTACGAAGATGGGAAGCTAAAACCTGACATTGAACTAAATGGTAATTTCGCCGAAGCTACTCAGCTTTCAGACGTGGACGGGGTGCTTGAAGAAATTAAAGCCGTGCTGTTCGAAGAGCAAAAGCGCCAAGAGCGACTGGCAGATGACAAAGAAGAATCATAAATTTAAAGGCCCATGGCTAGCTTAATTAGTTCGTTTTTAACAACACTGGACTTGTTTAGCGTCGACATGCCAAGACTTCGCAGAAATCTCAGTGGCAATTGGTCTGCAATAAATAATCGGTTACACGCCTCCATGAGTGCCATCGCTGCTAGATTATAGGGCTTTCGTCGGCGCTGATAGCGAGTCAAAATAAGCTTATCACCAATATCATTCCCTCGGCTACGAGCCCTGACAAGCTCTTCCACTAAAACCTCTATATCTGCAAATCCCATGTTAACGCCCTGACCCGCTAGCGGATGTATGGAATGCGCCGCATCACCTACCAGAGCAATCCTCGGCATTACATAATCAATGGCATGACGTTGTGTAAGAGGGAAGCTAAACCGTTTATCTATCGACACAACATCACCTAAACAATACTCACTAGCTCTAGAAAGCTCAGCACAAAATTGCTCGTCAGTAAGACTCATAAGTGACTTGGCCGTTTCTGATTCCTGAGACCACACAATAGAACTTCGGCACAAATCACCATTATTGTTTAAAGGCAATAACGCTAAAGGGCCCTTCGGCGTGAAGCATTGCCAGGCTGTCTGTTGGTTAGAATGTTGAGTTTCAATGGTAGCGACTATCGCCTCTTGATGATAACTCCACTCTTTAGTTTCAACTTTAGAATGCTGTCGAACTTTTGAATTGGCGCCATCGGCTCCTATCAGCAATGCTGCACTCAACCAACGGTCATCATCAAGCTGAACACTAATGCTGTCGCCTTCATCTTGATAATCACAAATAGTCGCTGGGCAAATAAGATCAATATTATCCAATGCCTCTATCTCGGTGAGTAGTGCTTGGATAATCACTGAATTTTCAACGATATGACCGAGATTAGGCTGGTGTATAGCGTGGCAATCAAAGCCTATTTTACCCGTGCTCTCTGAGTCCCAAACCTGCATTGCCAAGTAAGGACTAGCGCGCAATTTTTCTATACTGTGCCAGACTCCGCATGACTCTAGTAGCTGACGAGATTTCTCAGTGACCGCCGCTACGCGAGGATCAAATGTTTGATTATCAAAAGAGCTGGCAGCAACGGACTCTATCAAAGCAATTTTTAACGGCTTGTCTTGCCTAGTACATCGTACCTGAGCCAACAAGCAGGCTGCACTGGCACCAACCATACCCGCACCAACAATAATGATGTCGTAAGGCTCTCCGCCTAAGTCAGCCATGTTTAGCCTCAGTGTTCGACATACCCATCCCAAACCTAGCGAAACGCTGCCGTAGCCCTGGTATTAAATCCAGAGTGAGCAAACCCGCGTTTCGCCCTAAAGCGGCAAGTGATGATGAGCGGCCAAACGATTTCGTCAAGCTATCGCTAAACATTAAAGTATTGCGCTGATCACTCAACTGTTCTTGATAATATTCCTCTAATACCTCTAACGAGCCAATAGGTCGGCTATCTTCTCGCGCCCGCTGAACTATTGAGGCTAGAGCAGCTGCATCACGGAGAGATAAGTTAAAACCTTGACCAGCAACCGGATGAAGACTATGAGCTGAATTCCCCATAAGTAAAACGTTTCGCCGTACCTGTTCGTTCGCTATGCCCAACGCCAAAGGATAGGAGCCACGCTCCCCTATATTTTTAAACCGCCCAAGTCGATAACCAAATTGTTTCTGCAAACTGTGAAGAAAATCGGCATCATTTGAAGCCATCAACTGCTCTGCAATCTCAGTGGGTCGTGCCCATACCAGCGCACTACGATGCTGGCCGTCATAGTCAGAAAGCGGCAACAGCGCCATAGGACCCTGATCGGTAAATCGCTCATAGGCGATGCCATTATGTGATTTTCCAAGCTCTACATTGGCAATAATAGCGGTTTGATTATAGGACGTCGTGTCACTATAAATACCCAGTTTCTGGGCAGTCTGAGACTCTGCTCCATCAGCAATTACCACTAAACTAGCCTCCACTAAGTGGTTTTCTAATTCACTATTAGAGGAGTCACCCCGCTTTAGGTGCATCTGCATGCCCGACGACAAAGGTTTGAACTCTGCAACCTCTGAGTTCATATGAACCTCAACCTTAGATTGATTAAGGTGTTCAAGGAGCACTGAGCCCAACCATCGGTTTTCAACCACATAACCAAGGGCCTCGACATCGGCATCATCGGCAGTCATGCGAGTCAACCCCCCATGGCCACGATCGCTAACATGAATTTGAGTTATGTCTGACAGGTGTAATTGAAGCCTATCCCATAGGCCAACTGATTGATAAATTTTACGACTAGCCCACGACAGCGCTGTCGAACGCGCATCAAAGCTGGGGCTGTAAATAGGTTGCGTTGCTGACTGTACGGCCATCGATTGAGATTCAATTAGTAAAATTTTCAATCCCTGTTGCTCAGCTAGTAACAATGCCAAGCTAATCCCAACCATCCCTCCACCGACAATGGCCACATCGAAGTGGGCATCTGGCCGCTCTAATTTTTCGATATTTTCCTGCGCCATCAGCTACTCATTACGTTGCCATTAAGGCTTCAATCTGATCTCGGGCTTTTGGTACACCAGAGGTAATGACCTCATTGCCGATCTTCGTCACAACCACATCATCCTCAATACGCACTGCGATGCCGCGCCACTTTTCGTCCACATTAGTGTTGTCCGGAGCGATATAAATACCCGGTTCTATAGTAACCACCATACCTGGTTCATGAACGCGCCACTTATTGTCGATCTTATAATCCCCAACATCATGAACATCCATACCCAGCCAATGGCCCGCTCCATGCATATAGAATTCGCGATGAGCTTCCTCAGCAATCAATTCATCCACATCACCTTCTAGAATTTCAAGATCTACAAGACCTTGAGTAATAGTTCGAATGGTTGCTTCATTAGCTTTGTTGTACTCAATACCAGGGCCAATAACTTTAATTGCATCTGCCTGTGCCTGTAAAACGATGTCATAAATAGCCGCTTGTGCTTCGCTAAACTTGCCATTAACAGGAAAAGTACGGGTAATGTCCGCCGCATAATCTTCAAATTCACAGCCTGCATCGATCAGTACTAAATCCCCATCTTCTAACTTGTCTCTGTTTTCAATATAGTGCAGTACGCAGCCATTTTTCCCACCGCCGACAATACTGCTGTAGGCAGGTGCCCTAGCACCAGAAGCCATAAATTCGTGCTCTATCTCCGCCTGCAATTGATACTCAAATAAACCCGGACGGCTTATTTCCATTGCACGACAATGGGCGCGAGCAGAGATCTCCCCCGCCTTGCGCATAACTTTAATTTCTGGAGCGGTCTTTATTAGTCTCATCTCGTTAACAAAATGGTCTAGGTCAACAAATTCACCGGGTGGCAATGCCCCGCTGCCCCTTTGGCTGCGGACATCGTTGATCCAGGCCGTGAGATGCGCATCAAAATCTGGATCCTTGCCAATGGCGTAATAAACTCGGTCCTTCCCCTCTAGCAGGCCAGGCAATATGTCATCAATGTCACTAATGGGAAACGCGTCATCAGCACCAAAATTTGCAACTGCACCACCCGGACCCTCTCGATAACCATCCCAGATTTCTCGTAGCGGGTCTTTGTCACGGCAAAAAATAACTACCTCACCCTGCTCACGCCCAGGAATTAATGCCATAACAGACTCTGGTTCAGGAAACCCGGAGAGATAAGACAATGTTACGTTCTGCTTATACGAGTAGTGGGTATCTCTCGAGCGTATTTTTTCAGGCGCGGACGCTATGATCGCGATGCTATTGCCCTGCATTAGCGACATTAATTCTTTTCTTCGAGCTGCGTATTCTTTATTGGCGATCATCATATAGACTCCATGTGGTGCTTTTATATTTTACGATTTTAATGGATAGTTGGTTCAAGATCTGCATTTAGTTCAGGATGCAAATCCGTGAAAATAACCTGCACCGCAATTCGGATATATTCAACTAATTCAGTGTAGTCACGCTCACCTTCATCTTCAGTCTCAAAATCCAGCGAAACCTGCCCAATGGCAGCAAGGTCATCTAAGGCTTCTTTACCTTCGCCTGAAACTTCAAAATTACTCTCCATACCTTCAGCAAGTCCAGAGATATAATTGCTAGCCCATTCCCCAACAGCACTCAACCGCTCTCCCAAGGGTAACTCATCCTCTGGTAATAAGGGTTGGAAGAGAAAAGATACATCCTCTAGATTACTTAACGATGATTCAAAAAAATCACGCAAAGATGGTTGGGCTGCTTCACTTTGCTCTTCGGAAAGCGTAAGCCAATCGGATGACGTCTCAATTAAATCTTCAATACCCACAGCCCCACAAGTCAAGCGACCACAGAGAAAGCCATGGAAAGCAGAAGGACTCGCCGTAATCTTGACGGCATAAAACAAGTCTTCAAGTTCTTCAAACGTCACATCAGTACCCCTCTAGTTTAGCATTGCATTCTAACATTCTTAGTATAAGGGCGCATCTGTGTTTCGCGTAATCTCATCATCTTGTAATTGACCATCCCCGCTACAATGCCTATAGTTATACGGTTTTACTCTTCCTTCTTTGTAGCGGTACGTTTTTAGCCATGACCGATAATGATAATTTTGAACAAAACCTGGACCGCTTAATCGAGATCTGCCAGCAACTCAAGCGAGACAATCAGGCATTGCGCAATCGCGAAGTTGATTTACTTGGGGAGCGCAGCCAACTTATGAAGAAAAATGAGATGGCAAAGCACAAAGTTGAAACTATGATTAACCGATTACAAGCCTTAAGTGCAGAACAATGATGGCAAACATTTCATTAGAAATTCGTATTCTAGATAAAGAATATCAGGTTAATTGTGCTCCTGAAGAACGCGAAGCACTGGAGTATTCTGCAGAAATGTTAAATGAAAAAATGGAAGAGATACGAAAAGGCTCTCACATTATTGGTCTCGAACGTATCGCTGTCATGGCTGCACTTAATCTAGCCCATGACTTAATTCGAACCGAGAATACTGCTCAGAAACATACAGAGGCTTCTGGGGTGTTGAGTTCGATGAACTCAAAATTAAACTCTGTACTCTCTGATTTGACGAATTAATCGAGCGACTTCAAAAAACTTCTTAAAATTCTCTATGACTGCCGCTATTTTGAACGGATGCTCTGTTATAATGCTTTTTCCTGGGGTGTTTGCCAGCCAAGAAGTCCCTGAGCCGATAATTATTATACGGCTTCTTTTTGTCAGCATTGTTGTGCAATTCCGTGCGTCGGAAAGCCTGATGTGTTGCTAGAGTCGCCAACTTGAACTCTTCGGTTCAAGGCCACGTTGGCAGCGGCATCCTGGGGTTTCATTACAGGTAGAGAGAAAATGACCAGTGGCGAAGTTCGAGGCCAGCTACGCGTTAAACGATGCTCGTTGACAGGGCAACAGCAGCAACTTGCCGCTCAGCAAATGTCGTTTCTAGTCAATAAAGAATCGTTCTTTATCCAAGATAGCCGTGTTGGTGTATACCTAGCCAACGATGGTGAAATAGACCCCTCGTTGCTTGTGTCTATGGCTAGAACTGCAGGTTGCTACTGCTTTTTACCGGTTATAGACCCCCTTAACGCGCATTGCCTTTACTTTGCTCAGTACGATCTTGACACGGAATTAAAAGCTAATCGTTATGGTATTTTAGAGCCAGTGGTCGAGCAGGCAATGATGTTATCGGCAAAAGACCTTGATATCTTGTTGATGCCACTAGTGGCCTTTGATCGAGAAGGAACCCGCATCGGCATGGGCGGTGGATTTTATGATCGCTCCCTCGCGTTTATGGCTGAAGCCGAATATCCAAAACCAACCCTGATAGGTTTAGCTCATAGCCTTCAAGAAGTACCCCATCTTATACGGCAGCAGTGGGATATACCGCTACATTTAATTGCCACTGAAAAAGAGATCATATGCGTAAAACAAAAATAATTTGCACTATTGGACCAGCGACTGAATCCATAGAAATGTTAGAAAAGATGGCCTCAGCGGGAATGAATATAGCGCGGCTAAATATGTCTCATGGTGACCATGCATCACACGCCAAAATTATAAAGTCTATCCAGACACTCAACAAAAGGCTAGACCATCCAGTTGCTATTTTGCTTGATACTCAGGGTCCTGAAATTCGCACCGGAGACATGGTTGACGATTTGCACCTCAATGAAGGTGACACCATTTCTATTGTTCCTCGTGGAGCAGAAAACGTGGAAGAATCTTCCATCCACATAAACTATGACGACCTTATTACTGACGTAAATATTGGCGACACCATCACGGTAGATAATGGTCTGATCAATCTTGAGGTTCTGGCAAAGCAAGATCGAGTGATGCAGGTTAAAGTGATTGATGGCGGTCTATTGAAAAGTAAGCGCCATGTTAATCTGCCGGGGATAAGAGTTAATTTACCCGCCATTACCGAAAAAGATCGGCGTGATATTGAATTTGGTACAGAGCAAGGCGTCGATTTTATAGCCCTTTCCTTCGTAAGAGAGGCTTCCGATATTCTCCAATTACGAGAGCTACTAGGCGACAAGTCTGAGGAAATTAAGGTCATTGCTAAACTAGAAGATCAAGAAGCCATCACCAATATGGTAGAAATTATCGAGGCTGCAGACGGTATCATGGTAGCTCGAGGTGATCTGGGCGTTGAAATCCCCTTAGAGGTATTACCGCGCGTTCAACGGCGCATTATTCGCACCTGCGCAGAGATGGGTAAGCGGGTTATCGTGGCGACCCATATGTTAGAGTCGATGATCGAAAACCCTATTCCAACGCGTGCCGAGGTAACCGATGTAGCTAACGCCGTTTATGAAGAAGCCGATGCGATTATGCTGTCAGGCGAAACCACGGTAGGAAAGCATCCAGTTAAGTGCATTGAGATTCTCGATCGAATTGCTCGATCTACTGAAAGTAGTCGGGGTCTGATGTTTACAGATAAGTTGATTGTCGAAAACGATAAGCAGCAGATTGCAAAAGCAGCGGTTACTTTGGCTGAATCTATCGCCGCCAAAGCGATAATTGTCCCCACTCGTCGAGGCCGAATGGCCAATCGTGTGACAAATTGCCATCCCCAGGAATCTATAATTTGTGCATTTACTGACAATAGTCTGACAATGCGCCAATTGATGTTAAATCGAAATGTCTTGAGCTATCAGATCGCATTTAGCGAAGATCCTGAAAAAACCCTCGCGGCTGCGGCTACGATAATGCTTCAACGAAATGATTTTTCTGCAGATGATCCTGTCGTGGTTATTTCAGATGCATTGGCAGGGTCAGGTTTCGAGGCAATTCAAATACGTAAAATATCCGACCTTCTTTGACCTAAAATGATCTTGATAGCTTTCATTAACTACCGAGAAAAAGCTTGTACGCCTCGTTATGAGTCTCGTCTTCATAGCGATAACCTAGCTCATCCAAAAAGCGTTTGACCTCGAGCCCGTCTTCCTCAGATGCCTGAAATCCAACGAGTACTTTACCAAATGCCGACCCGTGGTTGCGGTAATGGAACATTGAAATATTTAAACGACTACCTAACTTAATAAGAAAATCAGCCAAAGCGCTGGGACGCTCCGGAAACTCAAATTGAAATACCTGCTCTTCGCCTACCTGTGGCGAGTGGCCACCAACCATGTGTCTTATATGGGATTTCGCTATTTCACTATCAGTAATATCAGAAACTGGATAGCCTTTCGCCACAAGCTCTTTAACTAGCCCAAGTCGATCACCATCATCAGACACCTTTACACCAGCATAAATTTGCGCCTGACGGGAATCGCTGTATCGGTAATTGAACTCAGATATAGTGCGTTTACCGATTGCTTTGCAAAAGTTAGCAAAACTTCCTGGTTGCTCTGCTAAGGTAACCGCCAATATGGCCTCACGCTTCTCACCAATTTCTGTGCGTTCAGAAATATAGCGCAGGCGATCAAAATCAATATTTGCCCCGCTCTGAACTGCCACTAATGTCTGCCCTTGGACGCCACTTTGCTCTACATATTTTTTTAGCCCCGCGGCACCCATAGCGCCGGAGGGCTCACAGATTGCGCGAGTATCGTTATAGACATCTTTGATTGCAGCGCAAATTTCATCGGTAGTGACCGTGATCACTTCATCAACCAGATCCTTGAGAATTCGAAAGGTTTCTGTGCCAACTTCTGCCACCGCAGTGCCATCAGCAAAGATGCCGACTTCTTTTAACTTTACCGGTCGCCCCGCTTTCATGGCCGCATCTAAACAGGCCGCATCATCAGACTCTACGGCAATCACCTTTACACCCGGGCGGACATATTTTACATAGGCCGCTATCCCAGCACACAGGCCGCCACCACCAACTGCTACAAAAATGACGTCCAAATCTCCAGGCAACTGACGCAAAATCTCCATACCGACGGTACCCTGCCCAGCAATAATGTCAGGATCATCAAACGGATGAATGTAAGTCAGCCCCTCCTCGGCAACACGCTGATTAGCATGATCTGCTGCCGCGTTATAATTGTCACCAAACAAAATAACCTTTGCCCCCCAACCACGTACCGCATCCACCTTAATGAGAGGCGTTGTTTTGGGCATAACAATAATCGCATTGATACCCATCTTCTGAGCCGCTAGGGCTAACCCTTGGGCATGATTGCCTGCCGACGCTGCGATCACACCGCCTACTCTCTCCGCTTCAGATAATTGTCGTAACTTATTGTAAGCACCACGCAGTTTGAATGAAAACACTGGTTGCAAGTCTTCGCGCTTCAACAGCACCTTGTTATTTAGCCGCTTTGAAAGCAAAGGTGCCGCGTCTACGGGCGTTTCTATTGCCAAATCGTAAATACGAGCATCGAGAATTTTTTTAACGTACTTCTGCGGCATGAGTAACCCAAGTTATTGATCAAAGACGCAATGGTAAGTTGATATGACTCTATACGCCAGTACGTTGTTTTGGGGCAAGTTGAAAACATCCTAACTTTGGTGATGATTCTGATTTCCAAAATAAATAACCGTATACTTATGATTGTGATTTCGGCAACCAAATTGTGTGGGGTATTGTGTGAATCAAGATGAGCTTAAACAGGCAGTAGCTCAAGCTGCTGTTGATTATGTCGTTAAAAAAATTGAACCTGACAGCGTTGTCGGCATTGGTACTGGTTCTACAGCAAACTGTTTTATTGATCTTATAGCCCAGCACAAACATAAATTTCTAGCCACCGTCGCTAGCTCAGAGGGTTCTGCCGAGCGTCTGCGCAATCACGGCATTCAAGTATTTGAGTTAAATGCTGTCTCAGAAGTTGCTATTTATGTCGATGGTGCTGACGAAGCTAATACGCGGCTAGAGTTAATTAAAGGCGGTGGCGCAGCCCTCACCCGTGAAAAAATTGTGACCGCAGTGGCTAATGAATTTGTCTGTATTGCTGACGAGAGTAAGTGGGTAAAAAATTTAGGCTCTTTCCCTCTTCCAGTCGAAGTTATTCCAATGGCCCGAAGTCATGTTGCCCGAGAGCTGGTTAAATTAGCGGGAGATCCAGTGTGGCGTGAAAATATTGTCACTGACAATGGAAACCTAATACTCGACGTACATCACCTCCATCCAATCGGCTCCGCATGTGAGTTAGAGGAAAAAATCAATCAGATTACCGGCGTTGTCACCAATGGTTTATTTGCCTTAAAACCTGCTGATATTTTATTTTTGGCAACTCAACAGGGCATTGTTACCCACTACCCAGCCCGATAGGCAACACTAGCCTTGAGACATAAGCTCTCGCAAATCGATAATTGCGGCATTAGCACGACTGACATAGGACGCCATCACCAAAGAATGGTTGGCCAGCAAACCAAAGCCTTCGCCATTAACAATCATTGGTGAGCGAAGTGGTCTTTGTGTCATTTCAAGCTCACGAATTATTTGCTGCAGGCTGACGGTAGCATTTTTTTGCGCCAGCACGTCAGCAAAATCAACTTCAATCGCTTTTAAAAAATGAACTAGTGCCCATGCTGTACCCCTCGCCTCATAGAACACATTGTCGATTTGCCACCAGTTGGTTTTAACCACTAATTCTCGAGGCGACGCTGTAGACTGTCGAGCGCCCAGGCTCCCTGATAAATCAGTGTTAATACGTCGCTGACCAACGCTCGCTGATAAACGTTGAGAGAGACTACCCAACCGCTTCTCTACTGTGCCGAGCCAGTAACGCAAATTATCGGCTCTAGCGTAAAATTGCGCGTCAAAAGCCTCCTCATCACTCAAGCGTTCGAGGTAAGAAGCCACGTAATTTCGACCTTCTCTGTACTCCACCTCAGGCCAAGGTGCAGCCCACCGTGCATGGTCAACATTAAATCGCGGCTCAGCCAGAGATAGATCAGTATCCTCTACAGACTGTGATTGAGAGCGGCTAAAAGACTCTCTCATTGCTTTACTAAGGTCTCTAACTTGAATTATTACGCCATATTCCCAGCTCGGCTGGTTATCTAGCCAAATCCCTGGAGGCAAAATATCGTTACTCAGATAACCACCTGGTTTATCTAGTAAGACATCGACAACATTAATTAAAGCGCTAGCCGTAGTTTCACCAATAACAGCCCCAGTATTGGTCTCTACATGAATATTGAATTCGGCAGGCTCTTGGCTCCAGTACCAACCTAAAAGCAGCAACAAGACAAGGGCAACTAAGGTGGCATAAAGGCCAACACGTAGTTTTTTAGGCGCATTTTTGCCAATATAATCTTCAGATAACGTTTCGCCAGCACCACTAAAAAATCGTCGCCATGCGGTTATTATTATTTTGAAAAAGCCCATCAATGATGATCCATCATTTTCGGTTTAACCAAGCTTCTTACCTCTAGCTCGGTGCTGTAGTCACCGCACTCATCTGTCTGTAATGTAACCTCTGTCTTATCACCATCCATCAGAGGATTATCCATATTAAAAAACATGATATGAAAAGCACCCGGTTTAAAAACTACAGTTTCGCCAGCAGCTATTAATACTGATTTCATCTGGCGCATTCGCATTAGTCCGTCCACATGTTGATGCTGATGAAATTCAATGCGGTTGGTGAGGGGTGACGTAGCCGATAAAATCTGGCAGTCAGACTCTTCCACATTAGAGACGGTGAGAAAAGCAACCGTCATTTTTTGGCCCGGCGGCATCGTGCGTATGTACGCACCACTAATCATTAACGAGGCTGGTTGCAATTTCTCATCTATCACTTGAGCCTTTAGCCTTGGCGCCATTAGTGAGCCCGCCAATGCCATAACCGAACTCAGAATTAGTAATATTAAAAATCGCTTCATAAACATGCTCCTAAGTATAACTATACAGGATCAAACATAGTTAGGTCGTCCCAGCCTGCAAAATATCCATATGCGATAAAATAGGGATACAATAGAGCTTAATAACCGTAACTATCGTCTAATGAACTTAAAAACACCTCAAGTCAGGAAGCCAAAGATGGACAAGTTGTTCAAAACAACGTTAATTTTACTAACCTATTTGTTAGCATCGCTGAGCTTCGCACAAAATCCCTTTTCCGATAATGTCTATTCGCCGGTTAAAAATAACAGGCTTGCATCACCAGATACCGTGTTTTTGCCAGTGGCGCAAGTTTATCAAGTCGCCATTGAGATCAAGGAGAGCGAATTAATCCTGAACTGGTCGATTGTTGAGGGGTACTACCTTTATCGCGATCGATTTAACTTTAGTGCTGTCGATGCAACGAGCCAATTAGAAGCGCCCATCTTTGAGACGGGCAAGCGCAAGTGGGACGACTTTTTCGAAGAAGAGCTAGAAGTCTATTACACAACAACATCCATCGTCCTTCCCTACAAGGCAGAGAGCGACCAGATGGAAATCCAGATCGAGTCTCAAGGTTGCGCTGATGCGGGCCTCTGTTACCCCCCTTACAAACAATGGCTTACGGTTGATTTTGTCAGTGGCAAAGTTGATATCAGCAATACTCCATCTGAAGCTGCACAAGCCGCCATGCAAGGTGGCTCAACCATTAACCCCAGACAGCAGGAATTCTCTCTAGGCTTGATTCTCATATTCGCCTTATTGGGTGGCATGATATTGAATCTAATGCCCTGTGTTTTTCCCGTTCTCTCAATAAAAGCCCTCAGTTTTACTATGACACATCAAACCGCATCAAGCCGACGATCCCATGGCTTGGCTTATACCGCAGGTGTTGTCTCTAGTTTTGTTGGAATTGCATTCGTCATGCTTAGCTTACGTGCGGCCGGCGAAGCCATTGGGTGGGGATTTCAACTTCAGTCACCCCTGTTTGTCATGTTATTAATTTACTTGTTTTTTATTATGGGATTGGCTTTTTCTGGCTATTTAGAAATAGGCTCTAGCCTCATGTCGATAGGGCAGTCTTCAGAGCGAGATGAGAGTCTGTCGTCTTCATTCATGACCGGTGTCTTGGCCACCACCGTTGCTAGCCCGTGCACCGCCCCTTTTATGGGCCCAGCACTTGGCTTTGCAATAGCTCAACCAAGCTATTTAGCGCTATTAGTGTTTGCCTTTTTAGGCCTAGGTATGGCGCTACCTTTTGTTCTACTCGCCTGGATTCCTAGCCTAACCGCGAAGTTACCTCGCCCAGGAGCTTGGATGGATAGCTTCAAGCAATTTCTAGCCTTCCCGCTCTATATCACCGGGGTATGGCTAATCTGGGTTGTTGGCAGACAAACAAGTGTAGATATTGTTGCCACCATCATTATCGGCTTAGTCTTAATTACAATGTCCATTTGGTTAACCAAATTAAGGCAGGCCGCAGGACATAAAATAACCACTCTATCTTTTGCAAATTTATTTGCGGCCTTATGTCTGATAGGAGCCATAACTATCCCTGCTTGGTCAATCACTAAAGAGGCTGAGCCAGCGCGATGGGAACCCTATTCCCAGCAACGTCTCAGTGAATTACGACAGGTGCAAAAGCCCGTTTTTGTTAATTTAACTGCAGATTGGTGTATTACCTGCCTAGCCAATGAGAAAATTGCTTTTACCAATGCGTTCTATCAAAGCTTAAGTGACAATCAGGTAACCTACCTGAAAGGCGATTGGACCAACCATGATCCTGAAATCACAAAACTACTCAACCAATTTCAGCGCAGTGGTGTTCCGCTCTATCTTGTCTACCCAGAAGGTAAGGACTCTGCCGAGGTTTTACCTCAAATTTTACTGGAAAACACTTTGATCAACGCCATTCAGCGCTCAAGAAGCCATTTAGCAGATGTTAGCGAATTTTAGAGTAACTTTTGCCGAAATTAGCCGATTTTAGGGGAATTAGCCGCCTACAGAGGCCAATATGTCGCTAAATGCGTTAAACGTCGCCTTAATGGTAACTTCCATTCCTGCAAAATCATAAATATCTGTAAAAAATACAGAAAAACCACTCAATTTCTTCTAATTTCGTCGAAAAGTGAAATCTTGCCTGCAGCCATAGACAGTTTGTGTGTTTTAGTGCAGAATTCACTCTTAACTTAATCCGCATTGAGAGTGATTATGGCCAACTTATTATTACTACACGGCCCAAACCTTAACTTGCTTGGTACTCGCGAACCAGAGGTTTACGGGGGTCAAACGCTAGAGCTCATTAATCAGCGGCTAATTGACAATGCAGATGCCGCTGGGCACAGCCTCAATGCTCTGCAAAGTAATGCTGAACACGAGCTTATTGATAGCATTCATAACGCCGTTAGCGAGGGTGTGGATTTTATTATCATTAATCCTGGTGCCTTTACTCATACGAGTATCGCGCTTAGAGACGCCTTACTTGGAGTCAGCATTCCCTTTATCGAAGTGCATCTGTCCAACGTTCACGCGCGGGAAGAATTCAGACACTACTCTTACTTTTCAGATATCGCAGAAGGTGTAATCTGTGGGTTTGGGGCAAAAAGCTACGATTTCGCGCTAGACGCAGCCTTAAGTAAATTTGACCAACAACAATAGATTGAGAGACAACAATGGATATCCGTAAAGTTAAGAAGCTTATTGAGCTACTTGAAGAGTCTAATATTAACGAACTTGAAATTACTGAGGGCGAAGATTCAGTTCGAATCAGTCGCGGTGCTCAAGTAGTCGCTTATGCTGCACCGCCTGCCATTGCAGCGGCCCCTGTGGCGGCCGCGCCTGCTATTAGCGGTGAGCTCGCTGTAGAGCCTACCGCACCAGCTGAACTTCAGGGTCATATCGTAAGTTCTCCTATGGTCGGTAGCTTTTATGCCTCGCCTGCTCCTGGCTCTCCGGTATTTGCAAGTGTTGGTCAAACTGTTTCTCCGGGCGATGTCCTTTGTATTATCGAAGCCATGAAAATGATGAATCAAATTGAAGCGGATAAAGGCGGAGTTATCGGCGCCGTGCTGGTTGAAGACGGCGAGCCCGTAGAATTCGATCAACCTTTATTCACGATTATTTAATAGCGCTCAGGAACCAAACCATGCTGGATAAAGTGCTTATCGCCAATCGCGGCGAAATTGCCTTACGAATCCTCCGCGCTTGTAAAGAGTTGGATATAAAAACCGTTGCGGTTCATTCAAAAATTGACGCTGCACTTAAGCACGTTAAATTAGCCGATGAAGCTGTTTGCATTGGTCCAAACCCGTCACCACAAAGCTACCTGAATGTTCCTGCCCTTATTAGCGCAATGGAAATAACCGGCGCCTCTGCTGTACATCCCGGCTATGGTTTTCTGGCAGAAAATGCCGACTTTGCCGAGCAGGTCGAGAAAAGCGGCTTTGTTTTTATCGGGCCAACCGCGGACGTAATTCGCGTTATGGGGGACAAGGTAGCGGCCATTAAGGCTATGAAAGCAGCAGGCGTTCCAACTGTACCGGGCTCTGATGGCCCACTATCTAATGATCCTGAGACTTTGCACTCTACGGCGATACGAATTGGCTATCCCGTTATTATCAAGGCGGCGGCAGGCGGCGGCGGCAGAGGCATGCGTGTGGTTGAGAATGAAGAAGCCTTGGTCAATGCCGTTTCTATAACGCAGACTGAAGCAGCAGCAGCTTTTGGTGACGGCACGGTGTACATGGAGAAGTTTCTCCAAAACCCAAGGCATGTCGAAGTGCAGGTGCTTTCAGATGGTCAGGGCCAGGCCATCCATCTTGGAGACCGAGACTGCTCCCTGCAGCGGCGACACCAAAAAGTACTGGAAGAAGCACCTGCTCCAGGCATTCCAGAGGATGCTAGGCAGGCAGTGTTTGAGAGCTGCGTAAAAGCCTGCATTCAAATCAACTATCGCGGTGCCGGAACCTTCGAATTCCTTTATGAAGATGGCCATTTTTACTTTATCGAAATGAACACTCGGGTCCAAGTGGAGCATCCCGTTTCTGAAATGATTACAGGTGTTGATATCGTTAAAGAGCAGCTTTTAATTGCAAGCGGACGACCTCTAAGCTTTAAGCAAGAAGATATTATTTTTCGTGGCCACTCGTTTGAATGTCGGATTAATGCCGAAGATCCTATAACCTTTATGCCCCAGCCCGGCACTATCAACGCCTATCATGCCCCGGGGGGCAACGGCATCCGTGTTGACTCTCATATTTATAATGGCTACACAGTGCCACCTAATTATGATTCTCTAATCGGCAAGGTCATTACTTATGGTCACGATCGAGAAGCGGCATTGTCCAGAATGCGTATCGCTCTGGATGAAATGGTCATTGACGGCATCAAAACCAATATTCCCCTTCATCAAGATCTAGTAAGAGACGAGGCTTTCAAAAAGGGTGGCGTCAATATTCATTATCTTGAGAAAAAACTTGGCCTATAGGTTCTACCCTGCCTCTTTATAGGCCAAACTAACGTCGGACTTTAAGCATGCAGTGGATCCAGTTAATTATTCTCTCATCCCGACACAACAGCCAAGAAATAGAAGCAGCTCTTGTCGCGCTTAATGCCCTGTCGGTCACGATACAAGATGCGGCTGATCAACCGATTCTTGAGCCCGCAGTCGGCGAAACTCCTCTCTGGGATCAATGCATTGTTACCGCCTTATTTTCCACTACAGTCGACACCAAAAAGGTCAATGCGCAATTTAACGCGACTACTTCAAGCTCTCCACAGATGCGCTGGGAGCAGCTCGAAGATAAAGACTGGTCTCAAGAATGGAAGAAGCACTTTAACCCTCTAAAATGCGGGGATCGCTTGTGGATATGCCCAAGCTGGATTGCCCCGCCAGACCCTCAAGGTGTCAACTTAAGTCTTGACCCAGGATTAGCGTTCGGTACAGGCAGTCACCCTACCACTCACTTGTGCTTGAGATGGTTAGACAAACAAGATTTAAATGGCAAGACTGTTATCGACTATGGTTGTGGCTCTGGCATTTTAGGCATCGCCGCTCTGCTGCTCGGGGCCAAGCAAGTTATCGCTGTCGACAATGATCCTCAAGCCTTGCTGGCCAGCCGCGATAATGCGCAGCGGAATAATATTACTGATGATCGACTCGTTACCTATCTTCCTGACGAGGTTCCCAAAGACCTGTGCGCGGAAGTGATGGTTGCCAACATTTTAGCAGCACCGCTTATTGAGCTGGCACCCAAACTTAGCGCCATGACTGAGACCAATGGTTTATTGTGCTTAGCAGGGCTTCTAGATAGACAAATTGAAGCCGTGTCTGCGCCATACAGTGGGCACTTTAAATTCTCTGCCCCAGCTATCCAGTCCGAATGGGCCCAATTGAGCGCCCAAAAACTGACGTAGCTCTACACTAGGCCTGTTTAACGCGCTTTAGTCACTTGCTAACGCAGAATTATCAATAAACGGCATAATTTTTAATTGATCACTTTTTAATCAATCGTTCAAGAGGTATTATGACCAACTCTTAACGTGTCACCTGAGATTAACGTGTTTAATATTGGTCCTTATCACATTAAAAACCAAACCGTGCTTGCACCCATGGCCGGCGTGACTGATTTGCCGTTCCGCCAACTATGCAGAAAAATGGGCGCTGGTTTAGTTGTATCTGAGATGGTAGCCGCCGACCCCACCACGTGGTCGACTCGTAAGTCTCGCCTCCGAGTGCGATTTGGTGATGAACCTGCACCAAGGTCAGTGCAAATAGCTGGCTACGATCCTCAAATGATGGCAGAAGCAGCCAAATTCAACGTCCAGCAGGGTGCTGAGATTATTGATCTTAATATGGGGTGTCCTGCTAAAAAAGTATGCAAGCGTGCTGCAGGGTCCGCGTTACTGCAAAATCCAGAGCTAGTGAAAGACATCTTAGAAGCCGTAGTTTCTGCGACCGACGTCCCTGTTACCTTAAAAATTCGCACTGGCTGGAACAGACAAAACCGCAACGCAGTGACCATTGCAAAAATTGCAGAGGACGCAGGTATCTCAGCGCTGGCTGTCCACGGTCGTACGCGAGCCTGTCGTTTTGTCGGTGAAGTTGAGTACGACACCATCGCCCAAGTCGTGGAGGCAGTATCCATTCCCGTGCTGGCAAACGGTGATATTACCGATCCAGAAAAAGCTATTTCAGTCCTACAACACACAGGTGCTGCTGCAGTCATGATTGGACGTGCCGCCCAGGGTAATCCATGGATTTTCAACCAAATAAATCACTTCCTTAAATTTGGAAAGCGACTAGCACCGCCAAGCATGGAAGAATGTGCAACCATCATGTCCGCTCATCTGCTCGCACTGCATGAGTTTTATGGTGAGGCTGGTGGGTTGCGTATTTCTCGAAAACACATTGGTTGGTACATCAACCCGCTGCCCGGTGGCAGAGACTTTACTCGTCAGTTCAATACCCTTGAAACCACCGAACAACAACGAACATTACTCAATAATTTTTTCTTCGCATCTGGCTACGAGGGAAAAGTCGCATGACTGCTGACGACATCAAGGTGCTAGACAAAAAAGACATTAATAGCTACCTGACTACTCCGGACTATGTCCCGCCGGCTCAACAGCCGACAAAAGACACTCAACACTCATTAAGAGTCAGTGTTGCCGACGCTATGCAGCGTTATTTTGATGATTTGGATGGTCAAAGCACCGTGAATCTTTATGATTTAGTGTTAGCTGAAGTCGAAGCACCACTGCTAACCGCTGTCATGGCCTATACTCGGCAAAACCAGAGTAAAGCTTCCGAAATACTCGGCCTTAACCGAGGTACACTCCGCAAAAAACTAAAACAGTATGATCTTTTGTAACTACCCGAGGACTTCATGAGCGATCTAAAAAAAGTTTCACGCGCACTGATTAGCGTATCTGACAAAAACGGCATTGTTGATTTTGCCCGCGCACTAAACGCCCTCGGCGTCGAACTACTCTCTACTGGCGGCACCTTTCGTTTACTCCAAGACAACAACATTGTGGTGACTGAAGTCTCAGACTACACCGGCTTCCCCGAGATGATGGACGGCCGTGTGAAAACTCTGCACCCAAAAGTGCATGGCGGTATTTTAGGTCGTCGCGGCACCGACGATGCAGTAATGGCAGAACATGGAATCAAGCCCATCGACATGGTCGTGGTCAATTTATACCCCTTTGCAGCCACGGTTGCAGACCCGGACTGCACCCTGCCCAATGCCATTGAAAATATCGACATTGGCGGCCCAACCATGGTTCGCTCGGCGGCTAAAAATCATAAAGACGTAGCTATTGTGGTCAATAGCAGTGACTACGCTATGGTGCTTGAGAAGATGCAGGCCAGCGATGGACAGCTTGACTACCACACACGTTACGCACTCATGATCAAAGCCTTTGAGCACACTGCTGGTTATGACGGCATGATTGCCAATCACTTTGGCGCACGAGATATCGACAACACTGCCCGTGACTTTTCTGACACCTTTAATGTGCAGTATTTCAAAACGCAAGAAATGCGCTATGGTGAAAACCCACACCAAAAAGCAGCGTTCTATACCGAGGCTAACCCTACAGAAGCCAGTGTGGCCACCGCCAAACAACTGCAAGGTAAGGAGCTGTCGTTTAATAATATTGCCGATACTGATGCGGCACTGGAATGCGTTAAACAGTTTGACCAGCCAGCCTGCGTTATTGTCAAACATGCCAACCCCTGCGGTGTGTCAGTAGCGGTCGATATTGGTACTGCCTATGATCTGGCTTTTGCCACTGACCCAGAATCTGCCTTCGGTGGCATCATCGCCTTTAACCGCGAGCTGGACGCTAAGACCGCCGAAGCCATTTGCGAAAAACAATTTGTTGAAGTCATTATTGCGCCCTCAGTCTCGGCTGATGCCGTGGCTGTAGTGGCTGCAAAGAAAAATGTCCGACTATTGGAGTGCGGTGTTTGGGGCGATCAACGGCCACAAGACTTTGACTACAAACGCGTCAATGGCGGTCTGCTGATTCAAGACCGTGACAACGGCATGATTACTGAGCAAGATCTCAAAGTGGTGTCTAAACGAGTGCCAACAGACAGCGAGATGACCGACATGCTGTTTGCTTGGAAGGTCGCCAAAATGGTCAAGTCTAACGCCATTATTTATGCTAAAAACAACCAAACCGTTGGTGTTGGCGCAGGCCAGATGAGCCGTATTAACAGTGCTCGCATTGCCGGCATTAAAGCCGAACATGCAGGGCTCGAAGTGGTCGGCGCAGTGATGGCGTCTGATGCATTCTTCCCCTTCCGCGATGGCATTGATAACGCAGGGGCTGCAGGCATTAGCTGCATTATTCAGCCCGGTGGTTCCATGCGAGATGAAGAAGTCATTGCCGCAGCAAATGAACATGGTATGGCCATGGTGTTCACGGGAATGCGTCATTTCAGGCACTAAGCCTTTTCCCTGTTCCAATAAAAAGCCCGCTCTAAGCGGGCTTTTTTTGTTGAGTATTTTTTAACCACCCAATAAAGGGCCACTTTTAGTCATATTGATATGTTTTGATTCAGGTGTTCCATCAACGGGAGTAATCTTGAATCCTCTATTGCCGCGCTTCTGTGCCCCAATCCAGCAACGTATGCTTGATTGGACGCAAATTCCATGAAGCTTTTCAACGACGTCTGCCTAATTAACATGGCCAGATCCCATCGTTCATCTTCCGGGCCAATAAAGTACCTGCCACCTTCGCCAATAAAATCTATCCCACCACCAGTCTCACGCAAGAAAGGCAATGTATGGTCAATGTATCTCTGGAACGCGTCTCGTCCAGAAATAGGATCTCTTGGGGCAAGTGCGGGATAATCCGAGTAATCTGCAATCTCACGAAAACGCAATAAATTAAGCATCACAACCTCTCCGGGCATGTTTTTCGAAAACAACTCGATGGCTGACGCTTCGGTTGGATCTAGATAACGCTCACTCATCCGCTGTGCTTCCTTGTAGAAAAACAATGTGTTGTATATCGCCCATAATGATTAATTCCCTTTTATTAGTTAGCTACATAACTTTGGCAGTATATAGACAATAATAAAATACTCCTCGCTGTTATTTCACCTTGACCTAAGTAGCAGTATAATCCAGCACCAATTCATTCAGCTATAGTTAGGAAACTTTTTTATGAGCCTCAACGCCGTACCTGCGGGTCACAACCTACCAGAAGAAATCAATGTCATTATAGAAATTCCCGCTCATTCTGACCCAGTCAAATATGAAGTAGATAAAGAGTCCGGCGCCATTTTTGTTGACCGCTTTATGGCAACGTGCATGCACTACCCCACCAACTATGGTTATGTGCCTCATACTCTATCTGAGGATGGTGATCCCGCTGACGTATTGGTGTTGACTCCTTTCCCATTGATGGCGGGTTCGGTTATTCGTTGCCGCCCTATTGGCGTATTAAAAATGACTGATGAAGCAGGTGCTGATGCAAAAATACTAGCATTACCTGCAGACAAGCTCTCAACCATTTATCGTGGCATTACTGATATTGATCAAATTCCAGAATTGACTAAGCAGCAAATTGAACACTTCTTTGGGCATTATAAAGACTTAGAGCCGAATAAATGGGTAACTATTGAAGGCTGGGAAGATGCCGCAGCCGCCAAAGTGGAACTCCTTAATAGTGTTAAATTATATGAAGAGGCGGATGAAAAACCCGCGTTCTAATGCTTTTTTGTCAGACAAAGCCCCCCCCCACTTCAGACACTGAGGCTTTTCTGACCCAATAAAAAGCCAGCACAAAGCGGGCTTTTTATTATCGACTACTTGCACTTTACTCGACAGGCGAGCCAGCATCTTTTTCGGTTAGGGCGACATAAGCGCATCAAAAAGAGACCCAACACCTGTTAGACCTCACAAGGGGAGCTCCATATCAACACGATGCATGCCCGGCCCCCAGCCATTATCGGTAAAGTTGATCTCAACGGCCCCACACTTAGCAAAGAACAATGCTGATTTGTGACTTGTTGCAATAGTTACCAAGCTCACCCCTGAAGCACGAACTAAAGTAGAGACTCGGCTCATGATAACGGAACCAATACCCATCCCTTGTGAGCGCGGATTGAGTAAAATCCAATTTATACTTTTTTGCTGTAAACCATTATCGGACAGTCCAAATGCGCCTGCGATTTATCCTCCAGTTAGGCACAGTTCGTAGCCAAGCAGGTTGGAGTCAAGAAATTCCGCATAATCAAGACGTTCATTTGGTGCGAAAAACTCCGGACAATTAGCATCAAAGAGTTCATGGGCGGCAGCTTCACTGATGTCCCAGCGCGCTTTCATTTGCTCTCACCAGTTAATTTTAGGCCGAAAATTCAAGTCTTTTAGAGGTAGTGAGTGGACACTATTTTTATTTAAGTTGGGGCCTTTAGGTGGATCCAATGGCCGGCGTGGAGCAGCAACAGAAAGACAACCACGGCGATAATAAGGGGTGAATACTTTGTAGGGAGCGCCATCTTTTTTAAGCACTTGCCAAGGTGCCCACAGGAGCGAGCCATTAAAACTTTGCACCTCAAGGCCGTCGCCTTTGAGCGCTGTTTTAAGGATGGCGTCACGAGCAATACGCCAAGGCTCATAACAACGATTCCAGGTGATAGCTGCGGCGCCGGTTTGCGCGGCAAGATCGCAAAGGATGGTGAGTGCATCACCCTGAAAAAGCTGTAAACCGTGCTGGGGAGAATCGTTTAGATCTTCCAACGCATGATGTAACCACCAGCGGCTAGAGCCATCCATTTTCCAGCTGTCGGCGCCTTGATGATCGAGAATATATACGGAAATAATTGCACCCCGCTCGCAAGCGGCGCAGAGTGCTGGGTTGTCGGCAAGCCTTAGGTCTTGGCGAAACCACATGATAGTAGGTGCGTTAAATTGTTGTAGTTCAGCGATAAGATATATCCTCTGTGGCAATTTTTCCTGTGTGAAAATTACGACTTAGACGCACATTTAGATGGCTCTTGTTAGCGACACCGTACCACAAATTATATAATCCCAGTCGTGCAGTCTGTTATAATTTCGCTCTTAAATTTTGCTTGGAAATTACGCAATGGATGTTCTGGTTATTGGCTCTGGTGGACGCGAACACGCACTGGCTTGGAAGGCGTCTCAATCGTCGAGTGTCAGCACCGTTTATGTAGCACCGGGCAATGCAGGAACTGCGATGGAGCGCGATCTGGAAAACGTTGCAATCTCGGTGGCCGACTTTACCGCACTGGCTGACTTTGCCGAGAACAATAACGTCGGCCTAACTATCGTTGGTCCTGAGCAACCATTAGTAGATGGCATTGTTGATTATTTTGAGTCACGTGGATTAGCAATTTTTGGACCCTCTAGTGATGCCGCTCAACTAGAGGGTTCTAAAGCATTTACCAAAGACTTTCTTGAACGCCAACAAATACCGACTGCCAACTATGGCAACTTTACTGAGGTTGATGCTGCGCTTGAATACCTGCAACAAGTTGGCGCACCCATTGTGGTTAAAGCCGATGGCTTGGCCGCGGGTAAGGGCGTCATTGTGGCCATGACTATGGTCGAAGCTGAAGACGCAGTGCGCGACATGCTCGCCGGCAATGCGTTTGGCGAGGCCGGCAGTCGCGTGGTGATTGAAGAATTTTTGGATGGCGAAGAAGCCAGCTTTATTGTGATGGTGGATGGCAAAAATGTATTACCAATGGCTACCAGTCAAGATCATAAACGTGCTGGCAATGGCGACACTGGTCCTAATACCGGAGGCATGGGCGCGTACTCGCCAGCACCCGTAGTGGATGAGGTCATTTATCAGCGAATTATGGATGAAGTAATCTACCCTACGGTCAAGGGTATGGCTGATGAGGGCAATGACTACACTGGTTTTTTATATGCAGGGCTAATGATTATGGCCGACGGCACCCCCAAGGTCATTGAGTACAACTGTCGCTTTGGCGACCCAGAAACTCAGCCCATACTCCTTCGCCTACAATCTGACTTGGTAGTCCACTGTTTAGCTGCTTTAGAGGGAACGCTAGATCAACAAACAACTCAGTGGGATCCTCGGCCCTCTATCGGCGTGGTACTAGCCGCAGGTGGTTACCCTGGACGCTATCGTGGTGGTGATGTTATTTCGGGTTTATCTGATACGCCTGCTGATGCAGACCAGAAGGTCTTTCATGCCGGCACTGCCATGACCGATGGCAATGTGGTGACCAGTGGCGGGCGTGTACTCTGCGCAACCGCGATGGGCGAGACAGTGTCTGAGGCTCAGGCTAGCGCCTATGAGCTGGCCTCTAAGATTCATTGGGATGACGTTTATCTGCGTGATGATATTGGTTGGCGCGCAATTGCGCGAGAACAAAATAGATAATTTCGAACTCACTAAAGGAGAGTTGTGTGTTCAGCGATAACGTCTTTTTTAGCGCTGATATTGGTTTTACATCGTTTAGTCAGTCGCATCTCGGTGCGGTGATTGTTTTTATCCTCTTTGTAATTACCTTCGTAAATGCTGCTCGGCGCTTAGATGATCGCCAAAACTTATTGCTAACACGGTCAGTTTCAGTTTTTATCAGCCTCACTGTAGTCATTTGGACCGCCATCCATATGGCCTATGGCAGGTTCGATCCAGCGGTTAATTTACCCCTTTCGATCTGTAATCTGTTTGCAGTGATGGCTCCCCTTCTATTTTGGCAGCCTAATCGTCGGCGCTTTGAAATCGTCTATTTCTTCGTCTTAGCTGGCACACTGCAAGCGATAATCACGCCGGATCCGGACGGTGGCTACCCCAGTTATGGGTTCTTTAAATATTGGATTGTTCACTGTGGTCTGGTAGTTGTGGCGGTTCATCACCTGCTCGCGTTTAAACTCTACCCCAGAGCAAAGGGCATTTTGCACACATTTGTGTGGCTGAATATTTATATCCTGTGCTTGATCCCCATTAACCTTTGGTTGAACGCTAATTATTTTTATATGATGAGCAAGCCCGTTAATCCCTCGTTGCTGGATTTTTTCGGTCCTTGGCCATTCTACATAATAGTCACAGAGGGCTTGGCCATGGTCTTTTTTGCCCTAGTTTATCTACCTATATTTATCGCTAGAAAGAACAAGCCAAAAATGGATACAATAGACTCTTAAAGACAGTTGGATAATATTTCGTGACTAATCGCAAATTAACAGGGCTCGACAAAATTTTAACGCAGCTTGATCAAGGTTTACGCACGGCCTTTAGCGGCGCGCCTCTCCCTGAGCGTAAGTCTCCTGCGGATACCATTGCAGATACCGACCTTAACGATAAAGATCGCGCTCATACGATTGGTCTAATGCGCGTTAATCATACCGGTGAAGTCTGTGCTCAAGCGCTCTATCAAGGTCAAGCGCTAACCGCAAAACTGCCTGAAGTACGCGAACAAATGAAGCATTCAGCCGCAGAGGAAATCGATCACTTGGCTTGGTGTGAAGAACGAATTAAAAAACTTGGTGGCCAGACTAGTCTTCTAAATCCAATTTGGTATGCAATGTCTTTTAGCCTTGGCGCGGGAACTGGCCTAATTAATGACAAACTAAGCTTAGGGTTCGTCGCTGCAACTGAAGATCAGGTAGCAGCTCATTTAAGTAAACACCTATCTGACTTGCCGAAAGGGGACTTAAGAAGTCGGGCTATCGTCAAAGAAATGCTAGTCGATGAACAGCGTCATGCCCAGGCAGCTCGAGATGCTGGGGGCTATGAGTTTCCTTCTCCAGTGAAGAAATTAATGACTTTAGCCTCATCGGCTATGACCCTAACTAGCTATCGATTATAACCGACTCTAATTCCTCTAAATTAGAGCATCCAACCAAATTTCAGGGCGATTGTGATCTATGCTACTATGTATTAATAACGCCTGAGATATAGTTGCGGCCACTCTTAAACTGCTCAATCGCGCTGAGAAAGTCATAAATGTTTTCAAAGTATCTGGTTATTTCTTTGGTTATGGCTCTATGTACATCAATTGGTATTATCTCTATTGCACAACTGAGTCAGTCTAAATTTGTCCAGAGTGAAGACTATGATGGCTTTTTGTCATCTATGACTAAAATTAAAATATTAGCGGTTGGGCAGTTAGGAGCTATTAGTGTATTTAAAATAGCGACCACAGGAAAAAACACTCTTATAAAATCTCAAGCGAGTGCCCACACTGACAAATCTTTACTCCATGAATCTACATCACTAATGTGCGACAGCATGAATGATAATCTGGTAGGCCTCATGGCCACCGCAAGTCCTGCCGAAAGCCCATTATGCTACTAAAAGACAACTACTCAGCCTTTTCACGTCACCTAGACAAAAACGACTTGAAATTAGTCATTATGTGCTTAGTTGCCCTATGGGCATTCGGCCTCGTGGGAGTAGGCGCCATTCTTTTGATGCGACTACTTTCATCCCTAGCAGCAGGCCGAGATCAAGCTGCAAGCCACGGCATCAGTGTTATTGAATCCTCTCGACTTGACGGTTTAGCGATAACATTACTACTCGGCTTCCATGCGTTGGGTATGGTGCTACTCACCGACTACATCCCTGGTGTTGTCCGCTCTAATCTAGACCTTGCACTTTGGACAGCTATCTTTTTATGTGCTTGTCTTGGCTTATGTGAAGACATCAAAACAGATTTTTTGAGTCCAGTGTTGCGGCTTTCAGCCAAGTTTGTAGTCTTTGCTCTGCTGTTCTGGGGCTGGCCAACCCTTGTTCCTGATAATCTCGGCTTAGCCGTGATTGATCAACTACTCAAGGTACCACTGATAGCCTGGGTATCTGCCACCGTTTTTTGCGTGGGATTTATCAATGCGTTTAATATGTCCGACGGTGCCAATGGCTTAGTGCCCGGGATTGCGACGGCGGCTTTCACGGTCTTCTTTATAGAATATGGGCGCCCCGTCGAAGGATTACTGTTCTTCATCTGCTTTGTGTTCCTCCTTTTTAATGTCATTTCAGGGTGGTTTTTCCTTGGCGATATGGGTAGCTATGGTCTAGGCGCAATAATTGCCCTGTACGGTCTAAACGGTGTTGCTCAAGGGGATTTTTCCGCTTCATTTATGATGGTATTGCTAGCCTACCCCTGCCTTGACTTTGCGATCAGCATAACTCGAAGACTTGCCTCAGGGCGGTCCCCATTTTCCGCTCCAAGTTGTACTTTATGGTGTCGTATTTGTTTTAGCCGGGCGAAAGCGACCGATCACGCAGTTTTCTGGCGCGGTATAAAATACCGATAGAGCTTTCGATTTTATCAAGAACGTTTATAACATCGCTCTAGACGTCGATGATTGTCTCTCTCTCTTGAATCAATCCCACTATCTTCTCAGAAAGCCACTGATGAATTGGTGAGCCAGAAGTACGCTGATGCTGAAGTAAGACTAATTTTATTTTACCTTCGTGGGGAATATCCGCCGGGTAGCGCTTACGAATAATGCGATGCATTTCTCGCTCCATAGTCACGCCGTACTTAGCCGCAACCATCAGGCAGTCGGTATCACATACGGTTTCCATTGCTGTCATCAACTGATTAGTCACCAAGGTCTTTTTACGCTTGAGGCCTAACTCTCGAAGCGCTCGATCAAATCGAGCATCTGTTCTTGCGCTGACTCTCTTGGAGATTAGTAGATAATATTGAATAAACGGATATTCAAGAATTTCGGTCAGTGTGACTGTTTCTTTATGGGCTAAAGGATGGCCTTCACGCATCCAAATTGATGGCGTAAAAATAGCCAATGGTGTTGTGGTGATATCGTCTGTCATGGTCTTTTCAATATCGATCGCAAAGTCTAAGACCCCGTCTGCTAGCTCACCCTCCACCGAGTCAGTTTCACTTGAGATAGATAAGATTAATCCTGGCGCATATTCAGTAATCACTTTGGTTAATTGTGATATCAAAGAGATAGCGACAAATTCGGGTACAGCAATGGTAATCTCACCAACATAAGTTGTGGGGTCAAATTCACCCTCACTAACCATATCTAGAATTCCATCGAGTAATCTTGGTAACCGTTGCTGCAGGTCCCTTGCTTTTGGGGTCGGAACCAACTCATTGCCGGTTCGTGTGAACAGCGGATCGTCAAGTTGATAACGCAATCGCTGAAGAACGCGACTCATAGCTGGCTGACTAATAAACAGGCGCGCTGCGGCGCGAGTAACACTTTTCTCTTCAAGCAGAGCCTGTAGCGAAACCAATAAATTTAAGTCAAGTCGGGAAAGCTTTTGTAAGTTCATCAGAGCCTCTTAACGGGTATACCAAAAACGCATATAGTTCATGCAATCAATGCATTTGGATTATGCCTCGTGAGCAACTATATTAGCAACATCGATGTAGTTATTAAAGTTTCTAAATTCAAAACTAAGAACTAGGTTTAGACTTTAACTTGAGAAAGCACGACCAGATTCGTTCGCGATCATTACCCCTCTTAATCCTGCTACAGGATTTTTCAAAGGGACCTTTCTAAGGTCCCTTTTTTTTATATTTTGAATCACTCCACGTCATATCATTTTTGCATATAGTTGATGCATATAATGCATTTGCATCATGACCTCTCGAGCAATATAGTGCATCCATCGGAGCAATGACGCTCTCAAACGATTAAGGAAAATAGAAATGACGCTCGTGTATTTGCTAATAGGTTTCACTGGACTAGCAGGCGCTGCAATTGCTAAAGATGACTTCGTTAAGTTGAAAGCACCAGAAATAAAAAATAAGCAGTAAGAAGAACCAGCCCACTTAGCGGCTCTAAAAATCGTACAACCAAATTCAGCTTGAACCAAACCCCTCTTAATCCTTGCTATAGGATTTTTATAGGGACCTTCTAAGGTCCCTTTTTTTTAAGCTTTTTTTAGCCGTTGCTTTTAAATGGCACCTCCCATTGTTTCTTTTTTTGGATATGTATGCATAACCGCATAATAAAGAGTTACTATTTACCTTTGCTAAGGCAATGGTGGAAGCGATAAATATGCTGGTACCACCATAGACCTATAATTTAGGAACTATCATGAATATGTCCGCGCTACCAATTGCCGCTAAGAGCGAAAAATTATTTCTATCTAACTTTCATAGAAGGCGTTATCCAGTAAAAAGTACCATGATCTATGCCGGTGACGTAGATGGAAATGACGAAAAAGACATGATAGTCACCTACCTCAATCCAGGTGAGTTTTTTGGAGAAATGGGCCTTTTTGAAGAGCACCCTTGTAGTGCATGGATTAAAACTAAAACTGACTGTGAAGTCTGTGAAATTAGCTACTCAAAGTGCAGGGCGCTTTATCAAAAAGAACCTGAAATCTTATTTCGGTCGCCAAGCAGATTGCTAAGAGACTTAGGTAAACGATCCAAAAAGCAAGTGATTTGGCGTTCTTAAGTGTCACTGGCCGCATTACTCAGGTACTTAAAAATCTTGCAAAGCAACCTGATGCCATGACTCACCCAGACGGGATGCAGATTAAGATTACTCGCCAGAAAATTGGCCGCATTGTGGTTTGTTGGCGTGAAATGGCCGGACGAGTGATAAAAGAACTTGAAAGCCACGGTCTTATAACTGTTGCAGGCAAAACTATAGTCCTTCTCGGCGCCCGATGAATCATAGCTTCAATTACAATCTCATCAGTAATATTTTTGTACCAGCTTTATCGCTAGCGTAACGCTAACTGAATAATTCTTTCAATTTCTCGCCAGGCTGCTCACTTCGCATGAATGCTTCGCCCACTAAAAATCCCTGAACATTCCTCTTGCGCATTGCAATGACATCAGCAGAGGTATGAATACCGCTCTCTGTCACCACTATTGTTTTCGAAGGCATTTTATCCAGCAACCGATAAGTGTTTTCCAAAGAAACCTCAAAGGTATGCAAATTACGGTTATTAACCCCAATCAGGGTGTTCTCTAACTGAATAGCTATCTCTAATTCATATTCATTATGCACCTCAACTAGCACATCCATCCCAAGAGATACCGCAAGCTTATGCAGCTGCTTTAGCTGTATTTCATCAAGAGCAGCGACAATTAACAAAATGCAGTCGGCGCCTAACACGCGAGCCTCGTAAATCTGGTATTCATCAACAATAAAATCTTTTCGGATAACCGGCAGGTTGCATGCCTCGCGAGCCGCCTGCAGGTGAATATCTGAGCCTTGAAAGAAATCAATGTCAGTCAATACAGATAGGCAACAGGCTCCTCCCTTTTCATAACTCTTAGCAATCTGTGCTGGGTCGAAACTGTTGCGAATGACTCCTTTACTCGGAGAAGCTTTTTTGATTTCTGCAATAACAGCTGATTCCCCGACGCTTACCTTTGCCTTAACCGCCTGAGTGAAACCTCTTGGCTTAGAGGCTGTTACCAAATTTTCAATCAAAATAGATAGGGACACCAAGGCACTGCGCTCGGCAACTTCTACCCGCTTTCGCGCTAAAATTTTCTTTAATATGGTCGGTGTTTCTGCAGTCATGAGTGCCTCTCTTTTGGTCAAGCTAAATACTATTGGTAAGCTTCACAAGTTGATCTATTTTTGCACTCGCCGCTCCAGACGTAATTGACTGCTGCGCCATGGCAAATCCGTCTTGAATAGATTCTGCACATCCAGCGACATAGAGTGCCGCACCAGCATTAAGGGCGATCAAGTTAGCCGCGGCTGGCAATTCTCCGCCAAGTGCCGAAGTGATTAAGGCAAGCGATTCTTGAGCATCCAGAACAGACAATCCGCTTAGTGATTGTCGCTCATTAAAATAGACCTCTGGAAATATGCTATATTCAGTAAGTAGCCCGTCTTTGAACTCTGCAACAAATGTTTTTGCCGCGATACTAATCTCATCCAATCCGTCTGCCGAGTGCACCACCATTACATGCTCTGCCCCCAATCGACCAAGCACCTCTGCCATAGGCCGGCATAAGGCTTGGTCATAAACGCCTATAAGCTGTCGTTTAACCGCCGCCGGATTCGTCATAGGCCCAAGAATATTAAAAATCGTTCTCAGTGCTAACTCCTTTCTCGGTCCAACGGCATGTTTCATCGCGCTGTGGTGAGAAGGTGCATACATAAACCCCACACCTATCTGGTCAACACACTGCGCTACCTGCTCGGCATTCAGATTCAGATTGACACCCGCGGCTTCAAGCACGTCAGCAGCACCGCTTTTACTACTTACCGAGCGATTCCCATGTTTTGCTACGCGCCCACCGGCCGCTGCTACGACAAAGGTTGAAGCCGTAGAAACATTGAATAGATTAGATTCATCACCTCCAGTGCCCACAATATCAACTAAATTATCGCCGTAAATTTCAACTCCTGTGACAAGCTCACGCATCACTTCAACAGCGCCTGTGATTTCATCAATGGACTCGCCTTTGATGCGCAGTGCGACTAAAAAAGCACCTATTTGGGCATCGCTGGCGGCACCAGACATGATCTGACGCATGACGTCGCGCATCGCCTCTCTAGTTAGATCCAGTTGATTAATAATTAACCGTAAAGCCTGCTTAATTTCCACGGACTAAGCCTCCAAAAAGTTACGTAGTAAATCATGTCCATGCTCTGTAAGAATCGATTCGGGATGAAACTGAACACCCTCAATAGTCAATTCTTTGTGGCGTACCCCCATGATCTCATCTAATGAGCCATCTTCATTTTCAGTCCATGCAGTAATCTCAAGACAGGACGGCAAACTACTCTGCTCAATCACCAATGAGTGGTAACGGGTGGCCACAAAGCGCGCGCTAAGGCCCTGAAAGACACCGCTATTGTGATGACAGATTCTTGAAGTCTTACCGTGCATCACCTGCTTGGCGCGGATAATCTTGCCGCCAAACGCCTGGGCAATGCTTTGATGGCCAAGGCAAACACCTAAAATGGGTAACTTACCGGCAAAGCTAGTTATGGCCTCAACCGAAATACCTGCTTCATTCGGCGTGCAGGGCCCTGGAGAGATAACTATCTTTTCTGGCGCTAATTTTTCGATATCCGCAATAGTAATTTCATCATTTCTAAAGACCTGAACATCTGCCTTTAATTCCGCCAAATACTGAACAATGTTGTAGGTAAAAGAATCGTAATTATCAATCATTAAAATCACTTGACTACCCCACAAACCATTGCTGCTGCGCGCATGACCGCTCGCGCTTTATTCATCGTCTCTTCCCACTCTAACTCAGGGACTGAATCGGCAACAACACCACCGCCAGCCTGAACATGTAACGTCTTGTCTTTGATAACCGCGGTGCGGATCGCAATAGCCATATCCATATTGCCATTCCAGCCAATGTAGCCCACGGCGCCGCCATAAATATTTCGCTTCACCGGCTCTAGTTCATCAATAATTTCCATGGCTCTAATTTTAGGCGCGCCACTCAAGGTTCCAGCCGGTAAGGTTGCCTTCAAGACGTCAATTGCACTCATCCCTGCATTCACTTGGCCCACCACATTTGAAGTAATATGCATAACATGGGAATAGCGTTCAACCACCATTTTTTCGGTCACTTCCACAGATCCCGGCTGGCTAATTCTTCCGACATCATTACGACCTAAATCAATCAACATAAGATGTTCGGCAATTTCTTTAGGGTCGGCCAACATTTCTTTTTCTAATAATTGATCATCGACTGCCGTTTCACCACGCCGACGCGTGCCAGCGATAGGACGCACCGTCACTTGTTCGTCTTCCAATCGGGCTAATACCTCAGGGGAAGAGCCGACAATATGAAAGTCTTCTAAATCGAGGAAGTACATATAGGGAGAAGGGTTAAGTCGGCGCAAGGCACGATACAAGTTTATCGGCGCTTCATCAAAGGGGGCAGAGAATCGTTGCGAGGGAACCACCTGCATGACGTCCCCAGACAGCGTGTACTGCTTCACTTTGTCAACGGCTCGTTTGTAATTATCTTTACCAAAGCTAGATACGAAGGCGTCTTCCGCAAGGCCGTCGCTATTCATATTCATAGGTGGCAACTCAGGCTTTGGTTGAGCTAGTTTATCTTCTAACTCATCCAGCCTAATTTCAGCATCAGCTAAAGCATTAGGATCTTTAGCATCCGCATGCACTACCAGCATGATCGTGCCTGAAAGATTATCGAAAACAGCTACCTCGTCAGATGCCATCAATAATACATCCGGCGTACCAAGTTGATCTGGCGGCGCGCTTTTAGCCAATCTTGGTTCTACATAACGCACCGTGTCATAACCAAAGTAGCCAACCAGCCCGCCGGTAAATCTAGGTAAATCTGGCAGGTCTGGCATACTAAAGAGATTTCGGAACCGTTCCACTTCGGCCAGTGGGTCATCAGCCGTTCTGGCTACCATGGGTTTGCCGTCGCGAATGATCTCCAACCGGTTTCCATATAGCTTAAGCACGGTAGATGTCTGCAAGCCAATGAGGGAGTAACGGCCCCATTTTTCGCCGCCTTGAACGGATTCGAAAAGATAAGAATTTGATCCAAACGCCAACTTTAAATAAACACTCAAGGGTGTTTCTAGATCAGCGAGCACCTCACGAGTGATGGGAATTCGATTGAAGTTTTGGGTTGCCAAGGTGGCAAATGTATCGGGGTTCATGACAGCTTCCTGGTTCTTTTATAATTTAGTTTATGCAGGCACGCAAGATGCCCAAGGCTAATCAGCCTCGCCAACAGCAAAAACTCAACTTAAAACGAACATGCAAAGTGTCTTTCAAAGACGATCTCCTTAATGAGGCTATCATTGTAATCAATATCACTAGATCAATAAACCTCTGGCTTCTGGCTGGCTCCCTAAAGCCATAACACCAGCGCTTAGCACTACCCTACGCTAGCAAGTTCAGCACGAAGCTTACCAATCACCTCGGCGTAATCTGGCTGACTGAAAATAGCTGATCCAGCGACAAATGTGTCTGCACCTGCTGCGGCAATCTCAGCGATATTGGCAACGCCCACGCCGCCATCAACTTCTAACCGAATATCATACCCACTGGTATCGATCATTTTTCTGGCTTGTTTTAATTTATCAATTGTTGAAGGAATAAATGTCTGACCACCAAAGCCCGGGTTAACTGACATTAACAGTAACATATCGATTTTATCCATCACCCACTGAGTGGTACCAAGACCCGTTCCAGGGTTTAACACAAGCCCAGACTTACAGCCAAGCTCTCGCACTAACTGCAAAGACCTATCAATGTGATTGGTTGCCTCTGGGTGAAATGTGATATAGCTGGCACCGGCATCGGCAAACATTCTAATTAAGTCGTCTACTGGGCTGACCATAAGATGGACATCAATCGGAGCGGTAACTCCATGATCCCGCAAGGCCTTACACACCATCGGCCCGATAGTCAGGTTAGGTACATAATGATTATCCATGACGTCAAAATGGACTATATCAGCGCCTGCCTCCAGTACATTATCGACCTCATCTCCTAGACGAGCAAAATTAGCCGCTAAAATAGAAGGGGCAATTAAATAATCAATCATAGGGCACCTGAATTTGGTTAGTCATATAAGTAGAATTTAGAAATCATTATATACTGCGACTGAGGACAGGGGCAAAATTACAAAAAAAGGCCGCTAAATTAAGCGGCCTTTTTGTCAATAAAATATCTCTTTTGCTTTTACTCGTCTGACGAGCCTTTTCCTTCTTTGTCTAGGTCCTTTCGTTTCTTATGCTTAGCTTTCATTTTCCCCTTATGCGCTTTACGAGCTTCTTTTGCTTTACGAGCTTCTTTTTTAGTGACAAAGCCATCGCCATCCGAATCCATCTCTTGGAAACGCGCACGGCCTCGGTCAGACATTCTTTGGACCATCGCCTCATGCTCCGCGAAAGATACCTTGTCATCGTTATCAAGATCGGCCTCCTTAAATAAGTCCCCTCTCCACCGCTCGTGACCAGGACCTTTATCTCGCTCGCCTTTATGATGATCGGCGAATCCAGAAACAGATATAAGCGATACTATTACAAAAACAATTCCTTTATTCATCCTTATCATCTCCTCGTTTAGCTGTTGGTTTGCTTGTAATAACGATACTGCCACTATTTAGTTGACAGAAAGTGTCGTTATTATTTCCCATAACCAAATTAAAAAACTAACCGCAACTCAAGGGCATTAACAGAAGAATACCAGAGATTATGTTTTTACTCAGTTGTTTTTGGTGATTTTAGCCTTGCCCTTTACCTCTTTTAACGCCTGAAAATATTCCGGATAGACCGCCTTTTCTCTAGCAACCTCAAGAGTGATCATTTCATCATCTACTAACTGCCTTAGGCTTTGGTCGAGAGTTTTCATGCCAAATTCTGACCCCCTTTGAAGAACAGAATATATCTGAGCCACCTTATCTTCTCTAATTAGATTACGAATCGCCGGCGTCCCAATCATAATTTCATGAGCAGCAATTCTGCCACCCACCTTTCGCTTCATAAGGGTCTGAGTTACCACTGCCTATAAAGAATCTGACAACATCGACCTAACCATATCCTTCTCTGCGGCAGGAAAAACATCAATAATTCGATTGACCGTCAAAGCGGCCGATGTAGTGTGTAGAGTCGCAAACACTAAATGACCCGCTTCTGCGGCTGTCAATGCCAAGCGAATTGTCTCTAGATCACGCATTTCTCCGACCACGACTACATCGGGATCTTCACGCAAAACCGCTCGCAGCGCTTGACTGAAACTCTGGGTATCACGACCTACCTCGCGCTGATTAATTAAGGATTTTATACTTTGGTGAACATACTCAATAGGGTCCTCAATAGTGAGAATATGAAATGCCCGATTTTTGTTGATGTGATCAACCATAGCAGCCTGAGTTTTAGATTTTCCAGAACCGGTTGGCCCAGTAATCAAAACTAACCCTCGGGGCTTTAGGCAAAGCTCTTCAAACACTTCGCCCAACTCGAGTTCATCGAGAGTCGCTACGTCGGCAGAGATTGACCGAAAAGCTTCAGCTCGACCACGGTTTTGATTGAATACATTGGCTCTAAACCTCGCCACATGCGGAATCTCAAAGGAAAAAATCAACTTCAGCCCCCTCTTCAATAGTCGCAATTTGCCGATCATTGAGAACCTCATAGATGAGTTTATCAACATGATCAGAACTCATTGCCGGCAAGTCGGTTCGCACCAAATCGCCGTCAATTCGCAAAATGGGCGAAAGTCCTGACGAAAGATGTAAATCTGAGGCCCCTTCTTTTATACTTAGGGATAGTAGATCGCTGAGATTCATAGTAATAGTTCCTTTATTACGTGAATAAATGGATTATCATATTATTAATCCCCGTTGTGCGATTAATAACATTATCATTCGGAGAATAACTGCCAACCTGTGGTTAGTTAGATGCTCTACATAGCAAAAGCCTGACTGGGCTCGTCCTGCTAAGGCAGTAATCATATTGGACTTTATACGTAAGGGCATAGATATTATGAGCAAATTTCTCGGGGTGGTTATGGACCCTATTAAGTCCATTCATTACCACAAGGACACTACTCTGGCTTTGTTGCTTGCTGCCCAAAATCACGGCTATGAGCTATTTTATATGGAGCAAAATAGTCTATTTATCGACAGCGCTGGGGCTGGCGCAAAAATGTCTCCCCTCAAGGTACATGCCGATGCCAATAGCTGGTACGAACTAGGCGAGAGCATTATTAAACCTCTCAGTGATCTGGATGTTATTTTGATGCGCAAAGACCCGCCGTTCGATAGCGAGTTTATCTACTCCACTTACATCCTCGAGGCGGCGGAGCGCCTTGGCACATTAATAGTTAACAAACCTCAAAGTTTACGCGACTGTAACGAAAAAGTGTTTGCCACCGAGTTCCCACAATGCACACCTCCGCTACTAGTGAGCAGCGATCAAGAACTGTTAAAACAATTTTTAGGTGAACACAAAGAAGTCGTTTATAAGCCCCTTGACGGAATGGGAGGAACCTCCATTTTTCGGGTCCAACAGGGTGACCAAAACCTCAATGTCATTATTGAAACTCTGACCAACTATGGCCAAAATACCATCATGGCTCAAAAGTATTTGCCTGAAATTCTTAGTGGCGACAAAAGAATACTGGTCGTAGACGGGGAAGTGGTTCCCTACTGTGTAGCTAGAATTCCTGCGGCAGGAGAATTTCGGGGTAATCTTGCAGCTGGCGGTCGCGGTGTGGTTCAACCTTTAAGTAAGAGAGATCATTGGATCGCCCAGCAGATTGCGCCCACCTTAGTGGAAAAAGGGCTATTGTTCGTTGGCTTAGATGTCATTGGCGATTATCTAACAGAAATCAATGTTACTAGCCCAACCTGTGTTCGTGAAATTGATAATGCCAAAGATACCGCTATAGGTGATCAATTAATGCGTGCAATTGCAAAAAGATTAGAGGCCTGAGTAGAAATACTCCCTGACGCGCGGAGTCTAGTGTTGAGTTTCGGTGCGTAAACCTTCATATTGAGAACCATGAATATCCCAAAAAGAACCGTTACCAGCCTAAAAAACCACTTCTTATTGGCTATGCCTGGCCTTCGTGACCCTAATTTTTCTCAGTCAGTGGTATATATTTGCGAGCACAGCCAGGATGGTGCCATGGGCCTCATTATTAACCAACAATTGGATATTCAGGTCAACGCTATCTTTAAGCAACTAGACTTAGACTATCACGAAGGCTGTGGTGATCATCTGATTTTAGACGGTGGCCCTGTGGCCCGCGACCGTGGATTTATCTTGCATCGAGCCTGCACTCAACGCTGGGAGTCTACTGTTGATATTTCGGATGATATTAGTTTAACCGCCTCAAAGGATATTCTTAGTGATATTGCAGTCGGTAAAGGTCCTCAAAACGCCCTAGTTACTTTGGGTTATTCCAGCTGGGATGCAGGCCAATTGGAAGAAGAGCTTACTACTAATAGCTGGTTAACGATTCCAGCCAAATCAGCTATTATCTTTAATACTGAGTGTGAGAAGCGCGCTGTGGTAGCCGCAGCATCCATCGGTATAAAACTTGACATGCTGTCCATGGATATTGGACATGCCTAATCTCAATAAACCTTCTTCATTACTTGCTTTTGACTTTGGTCTTAAGCAAATTGGTGTGGCTTATGGGCAAACCCTGACCAACAACGCAAAGGGTATTGCCATTATTAAGGCGGTTGACGGCGTCCCACAGTGGTCAGAGATAAGTGCGGTCATTGAGGAGTGGGAACCAAATATAGTATTGGTGGGTCTGCCTCTCAATATGGATGATAGTGAAAGTGAGTTAAGTGGTCGATCTAGGAAATTTGCACGCAGACTGGTGGGCCGCTTTAATGTCGAGGTACAAATGGTCGATGAGAGGCTTACAAGCCAAGAAGCAAAGTCATTTGTGCGAGATCAGGCGGAAAACCAAAAAGGAAGAACCCACGATCTAACAAAAATAGACCATATTGCTGCCTCATTAATATTGCAAAGCTGGCTGAATGATCCTAGTTTAGGCCAGCAGCCTTAGTACCATCCACTAATCTCGAAACAACGTATAAAGACAGCCTCCATGCAAGATCAAAGCAACAAAATAGCAGCTCTCAAATTGCGGCTCAAATTAGCTGCTACCGAAGCTCAACGACCGGCTTCTGAAGTGACATTGCTGGCTGTCAGTAAAACCCGAACGCCTGAGCAGGTAAAACAAGCAAATGACAACGGACTGACAAGCTTTGGTGAGAATTATCTACAGGAAGCCCTAAAAAAAGTTTATGCATTAAAACCCTTAATACTAGACTGGCATTTTATTGGCCCGATACAGTCAAACAAGACTCGTCAAATAGCTGAGAACTTTGCGTGGGTGCACAGCGTAGACCGACTGAAAATTGCCCAGCGTTTAAGTGCTCAGAGGCCTGCAACTATGCCTCCTCTCAATATTTGCTTGCAAGTGAATATTGACGATGAACCAACCAAAGCAGGGTTTGAATCAAGTGGCTTGCTAGGAGTGGTCGCTGAGATAGCTAGGCTACCCAATTTAAGATTGCGCGGTCTAATGGCAATACCTGAAGCTCGAAAAGACAAACAGGAACAGCGCATACCCTTTCGTCAACTGCGAAAATTAAGAGATGAGATAAACCAGTCACTGGACAATTCTCAAAAATTGGATACCCTCTCAATGGGGATGTCTGCAGATCTTGAAGCCGCTATCCTTGAGGGTGCAACTATTGTTAGAGTGGGCACCGATATTTTTGGCCCAAGAAGTACAACAACAGGGTGATGTATGAGTTCGATCGTATTTATTGGTGGCGGCAACATGGCTTCTTGCTTAATCGGAGGCACTATTGCCAAAGGTTTTAAGCCAGGTGATATTCTAGTCAGTGAGCCCAACGAGGCTAGCAGAGAGCGACTAAAAGAAGAGTTTGGAGTCACTGTGGGCGAAGATAATAAAGCAGCTGTGGCGAATGCAACCGTAGTGGTGTTAGCCGTTAAACCTCAAATTATGCGCAAGGTCGCGATGGATATAGCACCAACTTTGAACGATCAAGCGGTGGTGGTATCAATAGCAGCAGGCATCTCAACAGAGTCTCTTCAGGGTTGGCTTGGCTCCTCAGTAGCCATCATTAGAGCTATGCCTAATACGCCCTCACTGGTCCTAGCGGGAGCAACAGCCCTATTTGCCAATCAGTTCACCACAGAACGACAAAAAGAGATGGTCACCAATATTTTCCAAGCCGTGGGCTACTGTTGCTGGGTTGATATTGAAGATCAGATAAATGCAGTGATTGCAGTATCGGGTAGCGGCCCGGCCTATTTTTTCCGCATTTTGGAGATTATGCAGCAGGTCGGTCAAGAACTAGGATTATCTGAAGATATGGCGCGAGAGCTTGCGTCTCACACAGCCCTAGGCGCATCTCAGATGGCCCTTCAATCGGACAGTAGCCCTTCACAACTTAGACAGCAGGTTACCTCACCTGGAGGCACTACAGAGAGCGCCCTAAGCACCTTTCAAAGAGAAGGCTTGGAGACTATTTTTCGGAACGCCATGACCAGCGCACTTAAACGAGCTGAAGAAATGTCCAAAGATTTTGCAGAGTAGTTAATTTAAAAAGGAGTTACTTGATGGGTGATGGTGCAGTTAATATTATTAGGTTAGTCATTGATCTTTATGCCACCGTGCTGTTGGTGAGACTATTACTACAATTAGTCCAAGCTGATTTTTTTAACCCCATATCGCAGACGATATTTAAAGTCACTGCGCCAGTCGTTGAGACATTGCACAAAATATTTCCAACCTTTGGCAAATTTAATACTGCGGCACTGATAAGCGCCATTCTGGTTAAGTGGTCGTTTTTTATTATCATGATAGGATTTGGAAAAGTTTTGGTTGAGCAACTGCCCACCTATCTGTTTGTCGCGGCATTGTCGTTATTAGCTAGCTTAATTCAGATTTATTTTTATGGCATTCTTATTCTGGCTATTTCTAGCTGGGTGGGCACCACTAATCACCCGACGATCAGGGTCATTAGCCAAATAATAGATCCTTATATGAAGCCCTTTAGAAAGGTAATCCCGCCGATCGGCATGATTGATATTTCGCCGATGGTGGCGATATTTACACTGATGTTTATTCGAGGCCAAGTATTGCCAGTGCTGAGTGGTTTAATCTAATTTTCCCTGCATTCTGACTAGTTATGCCAACTAATCATTATCAATGGCAGGGCCATACCTTAGTAGTCAGGTGTCTGATACAACCCCGCGCCTCTAAAGATGAGATTGAAGGCATTCACGGCGGCGAGCTTAAGGTCCGCCGATAGATGGTCAAGCCAACACCCAATTAATTAGTTACTTTGCAAAACAATTCGGTACGGCGAAATCCAAAATAATAGTGATGAGCGGTCAATCTTCCCGGCACAAAGTCCTTCATATCAATACCCCTTCGATCCTGCCAGGGTCCACTCAAATTAAATGGGAAAACCAAGCCAAGACGCCGACTCTAGGCTGATCTATAAAAGGTTATAACAATTAATTATGCCTACGCTAGGTTAATCTAATGGTACACTTCATCTTTAAAAGACCCGTAAAACCAAGCCGTTGTTTTTAATACTATGTCTCCAGATTGTTCACTATCCTCCAGCCCTGATAATTTACTTGGCGCTACTGTACCTCAGACAGCAGCCATAAACAGGCCCATGGATTTGGTGTGTGGAGCGACTTTGCCCTCTCATTCTCTTGTTTTTGAAACCCACGGAAGTCTCAATAAAGCGCGCAGTAATGCCATTCTTATCTGTCATGCGTTAAGCGGTGATCATCATGTTGCCGGAATTAATACAGAGGGAAAAGTCGGTTGGTGGGATCACTACATTGGCCCAGGCAAAGCTATAGATACCACCAAATTCTTTGTCGTATGCCCCAATAATATTGGTAGTTGTTTTGGCAGTACTGGGCCGACCTCCAATAACCCTAGAACCGGCAAGGTCTATGGTGATAGCTTTCCGTCAATACAAGTAAGAGACTGGGTTGAGTCTCAAAAATATCTGATGGATCACTTGAAAATCGAGTGCTGGGCTGCGGTAATTGGTGGTAGTTTGGGTGGCATGCAGGCAATGTGCTGGTCACTAGCCTACCCTGACAAATTAAAACATGCTGTTGTGATCGCTGCTGCCATGAAATTATCAGCGCAAAATATTGCCTTTAATGAAATTGCACGTCGCGCAATACAATCCGATATTGAGTTTAAAGAGGGCCATTATTTAGACTATGAAACTAGCCCAACACAGGGCCTTGCACTAGCACGTATGATTGGGCACTTAACCTATTTATCCGACGACGCTCTCCACAGGAAGTTTGGCCGTTTGGTTCATAGTGGTGATTTAGATACGACTGAGAAAGAGCTATCTGAATTTGAAGTCGCCAGTTACCTTAATTATCAGGGCGATAAATTTTCACAGAGGTTTGATGCCAATAGTTATATTTTGATTACCAAAATGCTCGATCATTTCGACCTATCTCAAAATTATAACGACAACCCAGCTAAAGTCTTCGTTCACGCTCAATGTCAATTTTTGGTCGTTTCATTCAGCAGTGATTGGCGATTTTCACCACTATGCTCAGAACAAATTACTGACTCTTTGGTGAGTGCAGGTAAAGCGGTTTCTTATATCAAAATCGAAACTGATCAGGGGCATGATGCTTTTCTCTTGCCTAACTCGCGATACCAAAAAGCCGTTAGCCTTTATCTCAGTCGAGTTTCAAATGAACTCGAAGAAATCTCCTTATGATCAACGACATCGGACCTATTGGCGCGTGGATCGAACCTAAATCTCGCTTACTAGACCTCGGTTGCGGTGACGGCACACTACTGCGAAGATTAATCGATGATTATCAGGTTCAAGGTTATGGATTAGAAATTGACCCTAATTCTATCAACCAGTGTATTCAAAAAGGTCTTAACGTCATCGAGCAAGATTTAAATAAGGGCTTAGAGAATTTTTCGGACAACAGTTTTGATACTGTCCTCATGAGCCAAACATTACAAGCCTTGCGGCATCCACACTTGGTTCTCGATGAAATGCTCAGAATCGGCAACCGTTGCATTGTTACTTTCCCTAACTTTGGTCATTGGCAAACGCGCAGTTTTTTGGCGATTCGAGGGCGCATGCCGGTCACAAAGCAACTTGCCTATCAATGGTATGACACACCAAATATCCACTTATTTACCTATAAGGATTTCGAAGCACTCTGTTCTGAGCGCAGCATTAAAATATTAAAAAGAAGCTTTGTCGGCAGCCAACTTCTAGGATTAAATAGCCTCTGCCCTAGCCTATTTGCCAAAATAGCTGTTTATCATCTAGCGAAATAAGGCTTTAATAGTCAGGCAACAATCATAACGAGGATCAAACTGATGAAAAGGATCATTCTGGTGGCTTTGCTGCTGGCTATGCCACTGATGGGGCAGGCATTTGAAGAAAAACTCTATAAGCAACATGGCGACTATAAGATTTTTTTTAGCGCCTTTAATAGCTCCTTTATCGATCCCAATATTGCAGTGAAAAATAATATTGTCAGAGGTAAAGGTAAAGGCATCGTTAATATTGCCGTCATGAAAAGCATTGCCGTTGGCACCCCCTCGACTATTACTGGCCAAGTGTTCAATATCTTGCAACAAAGTCAGACATTAGAATTTGTTGCTATTAAAGAGGAGCATGCGCTCTATTACCTCGCACCCTTTGAATTTGAGAATGAAGATTATCTAACTTTTAAGATTACCGTTAAACCTAACAATGGCGAGCCAAGCTATGCCTATGATTTTAAATTTCAAAAAAAAATGTACCATGACTAATCACCGACAATGCAGACGTTTAAAGTGAGCAATCCAAAAAAAATCGTGTTAGCTAGCGGTAACCTTGGCAAAATTAAAGAGCTACAAGAGCTATTAGGCGGCCTAGGAATTAGTATCTCCCCCCAAGGCGATTTAAATATTCCAGATATCGAAGAGACCGGTCTAACATTTGTCGAAAATGCCATTCTAAAGGCTAGAAATGCCTCGGCGCTGTCAGGCCTTCCCGCGATTGCCGATGACTCCGGACTAGAAGTTGATTATCTCCTAGGGGCGCCAGGCATATACTCCGCGCGCTACTCTGGTGATGGCGCCACTGACGCGTCCAATCGCGAAAAGCTCTTAACAGCATTAACGGATGTCCCCATCGGCCAGCGCGGCGCTCGCTATCAAGCAGTTATTGTCTATCTGCGCCACGCAGAAGATCCTACTCCCATTATCTGCCAAGGAACATGGGAGGGCAGTATCACTTTTGAACACCGAGGCACTCACGGATTCGGTTATGATCCAATATTCTATGTTCCAGAAATGACCTGCCATGCAGCCGAACTAGACAAGTCAACCAAGCATAGTCTTAGCCATCGAGGCAAAGCCATTGCCCACTTTTTACAGCAAATGAGCCTGTGATTCATTTACCGCCACTCTCGCTCTACATCCACATCCCTTGGTGCGTTAAAAAATGTCCTTACTGCGATTTTAACTCCCATGTAGCCAAGGACAATATCCCCGAGCAGGCTTATGTTGCCGCCCTAATCGAAGACCTTAAAGCTGATTTGCATTGGGTACAGGGTAGAAAGTTACACTCAATTTTTATCGGTGGTGGCACTCCCAGTCTTTTTTCTGGGCCAGCAATCGAGGTCCTCTTAGTTGCCGCAGAGAACTTGATAGGGTTTCAGTCTGATATCGAGATCACCCTAGAAGCTAACCCCGGAACCTTCGAGCAAAACAAATTTGCTGATTTCTACAGTGCCGGAATCAACCGACTATCGATCGGCGTGCAGAGTTTTGATGACTCACACCTTAACCGCCTTGGCCGAATTCATGATGCTAGTCAGGCCCTAAGAGCAATTGCCACAGCTCGATCGGTGGGTTTTGATAACTTCAATATCGACCTTATGCATGGCTTGCCCAATCAGACTATTAGACAGGCTGAGGCTGATCTCACACAGGCTATTGATGCCGGTGCCATGCATATATCTTGGTATCAACTCACTATCGAGCCAAACACCGAGTTTTTCTCAAAACCACCACTGTTGCCCGTTGATGATCGTCTAGCCGATATCCAACAGGCTGGCATGGTCATGCTTCAAGAAAATCAGTTTGAGCAATATGAGGTCTCCGCCTTTGCGCTAAATGGTCAAAAAGCAGCACACAATATGAACTATTGGCAGTTTGGCGACTATTTGGGTATCGGTGCAGGTGCTCACGGAAAGATTACTCTTCCCGAACAACTGCAAGTGCTTCGAACCGCGAAAACCCGGCAGCCCGATCATTATTTAGATCGTATTGGATCTGCTATCAGCCAAAGTAACGCCATTAAACCTGATGAAATGACATTAGAATTTATGATGAACGGCCTGCGCTTAAAACAAGGTGTACCTATCGATTATTTCGAGGCTAGAACCGGAATAGACCCTAAGTCTATTCAGAAAGCGACTAGCCATTTAGAATCGTTGGGGTTACTAGAGCCAAATTCTAATCACTATCGCACGACCCCCTTAGGTTACCAGTTCTTAAATACGGTATTGCAGTCGTTCTAACATGGCGGTAATTTATATGTTTAGGTATAGTTGTTTAAACTTTGCCCGCCAGTAAACAGGAGTTTTGTCTTGCCCATTAATCAAAGGCTTTCCCTTTTGGGTAAAATAGTGACTCTGATTGTCGCCGTTTTTTTGTCAACAATAGCTCTTGCTCAACCTGGTCATAAAGAGAACGACCACTGCTATGTAGACGGTCTTTCAGACCGCCTGCGCTGCGGCTATGTCAAAGTTGCAGAAAATCCAAGTAACCCCAACGGCCGCAAAATTAACATTCATTACGCGGTAATCCCGGCGGTTAAAAATATTTATCCGAATCAAGCTTTCCTCGCCATTGCGGGTGGCCCTGGCCAATCGGCGATTGATAACGCCCCACTGTTTGATAACACTTTTGGGCAGGTTCGAGAGACCAGGGATATTTTACTAATCGACCAGCGCGGAACGGGTCGCTCTAATATTTTGCAATGCCCCGAAGATAAAGATATCTCACCACTGCTCATCAATGGAGATGATTTTGATAGCGTCGCAGAGACCAAGAAATGTCTTGCGTCAATTGATAGCGATGTCGCTCAATATACTAGCACCAATGCCCTTAATGATTTTGAGGTAGTGAGAAAATTTCTTGGTTACGACAAGTTACATGTCTATGGCATTTCCTATGGCTCCCGCATGGCGCAGCTATATATGCGCGAGCACGCTGAAGCACTAGCCACAGTTACCTTAGACGGCGTTGTCCCTATGCAACAATCTGTTCTAGCCATTGGGTTGGCTATTGACCGTGCATTCAACCTGTTAATTAGTGACTGTGAAAGTCAGGACCAATGCCAAAAACAATTTCCCTCTATTCGAGAAGCCTTAGCTAACATCGAATCCCAACTTCTACTTGAGCCTATCAAAACGCAAATATTTCACCCAATGACAGCTCAGCCGACAGAGTTTTTGCTGACCCATGATAAGTTTCTTGGCGTCATTCGCCTTGCCCTGTATTCACCTAACACAAGGGCCCTGCTACCCCATGCAATCGACCAAGCAGGCAAAGGGAATTATCAAGCCATCTTAGGGCTCTATTCGTTGTCTATGGAGGGCATGGACATTGCCATGGGGATGCATGCGTCTGTGGTCTGTAGCGAAGACATACATCGACTTTCTACTGATTTAAGTGCAGAGCTTGAACAGTCCTATATAGGTAAAACGATGTTCTCCGAGCTGTCCAAAGTGTGCTCAGTCTGGCCCAGTGATAAAGTCGACGAGAGCTTTTCCGCCCCGGTCTCTAACAATATCCCTACCCTGCTTCTGTCTGGCGAATTGGACCCGGCAACACCCCCTGATTGGGCAAAGCTTGCCATGACCGATATGAAAAACGCCAAACATCTCATTGCCCCTTATGCAGCTCATGGTGTGGCCATGCAGTCTTGCGCCAATCGTATAGTTGCTCAACTAGTTGAGCAGGAATCTACCGTAGAATTAAATGGCGACTGCCTGAAAGAAGGCCGAGCAAGGGGGTTTTATCTCAATGCTAGCGGCATCGACATATTCATGCCATCCACTGAACAACCGCTAAAGATAACGTCTGAGGAAGTACTATGATCTCGGTCTCTAACCTGTCAAAAAAAATCGGTGACGTACAAGCCCTAGACGGCTTAAGTTTCCATGCCGAAGATGGCCAGATAACCGGGCTTTTAGGCCCCAATGGTGCAGGGAAAACGACATGCTTGAGGACTATTTTTGGACTTCTAAAAGCAGACCAAGGAATCGCCACGATCAACGGCATTGATGTTGCTATAAAGCCTGTTGAGGCAAAGCAACAGTTAGGGCTGTTTCCAGATCCATTTGGTATTTATGAGCGGCTAACCCCTCGGGAATATATCCGTTACTTTGCAGAGCTAAGCGGCTTATCTAGGCGTGGAGCACTAGATGCCACGAACAAAGTTATCGATGACTTACAACTTGAGGATATTGCTGATAGACGATGTAAAGGATTCTCCCAAGGCCAGCGGATGAAAACAGCACTGGCCCAAGCTATTGTTCACAAACCGAAAAATATCGTCCTTGATGAACCGACTCGAGGTCTAGATGTAATGAGCACAAGAGTGCTCAGAGACATGCTCCGTAAACTTAAGTCCGAGGGACACTGTATCTTGTTTTCTAGCCATGTAATGCAAGAAGTAGCCTCCCTTTGTGATCGTGTAGTCGTCATGGCCGACGGAAAGGCAGTCGCCATCGGTAGCCCACAGGAACTCTGTGAGCAAACTAACCAAACGTCCCTGGAAGAAGCCTTTATCGCTCTGATTGGCACCGACGAGGGGATAGCGGCATGAATAACCGATTTTTTAGCTTGCTCCGCAAAGAATTAGTCGATGCCGCAAGAGACAAACGGTCAGTCATGGCCGGTCTTTACTACGCTATTTTCGTGCCCATATTCATGGCAGCCATGATGATGGTACTGATCGATAAAATAACAAGCGCTGAAGATTTAGGCATTACGATTAGCAACGCCGCCACCGCACCCGACCTTATTGCTTTTCTAGATAACCAAGGCATTAGGCATAGCGATGACAAGTCAGAAACCAAAGCCATTGAAATAATCATCGGCGTTAGCTATGCCGAACAAATGCGTCGCGCTGAACCTGCCGAGGTTATCTTGATCGCGGACGGGTCAGAGGAAAACCTGCAAAGCGCTATCCGCAGAACCCAAAGAACCCTACAAAATTATAGTGCCGAGATGGCTGGTTTAAGGCTTATTGCTCGAGGGATTAACCCTAGAATAATGAACTCACTGAACGTAAAGATGCAAGATCAAGGCTCCTCCGAATCTAAAGGCGGCCAGCTGATAGCAATGATTATCTTGTTTATGCTGCTATCGATATTTGTCTCAGGGATGAATCTCGCTATTGATACCAGCGCGGGAGAGAGAGAGCGGAACTCTCTGGCCCTTTTGTTAAGTCACCCCATTAGTCTGCGACAACTGATTGTTTCCAAAGTCTGTGCGGTAAGTATTTTTGGTATGTTAGCGCTGGTATTGGTGCTAATAATGTCAAAATTTATCTATCCCATGGTGCCATGGCAAGAACTTGGGTTTAGTGTAGATATTGGCCTCAGCTTCATGATTGCCACGCTCATAGCCGGGGCCTTTATTGCAATTTTCGCGGCAAGTATGCAACTATTTGTATCTTTTATGGCTAAGAGTTTTAAAGAAGCTCAGACGTACATCTCCTTTGTCTTGTTCGTCCCTATGGTCCTGTCCTACGCCGTCACATTCGACTTAGCAACAGATGAGTTGCGCTGGGCACCAGTGACTGGGCAGTTACAAGCTCTGATCGATTTAATGAAAGGTAAAGAAATTCCCCTGCTGCAACTGACCGTTTCTTGTCTGTCAACGCTAATTATCTCAGTGGCACTGGTCTTAGGTATGGAGCGTTTACTAAAAAGTGAAAAGATTGTTTTTGGCCTCTAAGCCTGAATGCTGGCGCTAGCTAAACCGCATCGATAGTTGACTATTAAATAACACCTTGAGCAATTCTATGTTGTGTACACCCGCATAGGTGGGTCGCATGATCATCGTCAGCTCACGGTGAGGTCCAGGCTCACTAAGGTGCACATTACAAAGAGACTCGTTAACCCCCATTAAGGTAGCCAATGCCATCTGCGGCACCAATGTGGAGCCCATCTTTCCCACGACTAACTGAATCAATGTCTCTAGACTTGCAGCACTCACACTGTGATAAGAGTTGCTAGCTATCATGCAAGTGTCGAGAATCTGGTCCTTTAAGCAATGGCCATCTTGCAACAACATAAGCTCTGCTTGGTCTAATTCGCCGGCGGAGATATGATCTCGCCCGGCAAGATGATGATCTTTGTGGCTAATCCAATAAAAGTCCTCCTGCCAAAAAGTGAACGTCAGTAAACCTTCGAGATCATACGGTAAGGCCAATATAGCGGTATCTATTTCGCCACGCTTGACTTGCCCCGCCAACACCTCCGACTGCCCTTCAATAATGGTTAACTGTAACTCAGGATATTCTCGGTCAATGGCAGGTAAAATAATAGGCAAAAGGTAGGGTGCGATTGTCGGAATAATACCGATAGACATCGGCCGACTTAAGGGCGCTTGCTGCGTTTCTGCCAAGTGCTCAATATCATCAACTTGTAGCATGATGGTTTGCGCTTTCTCCAACACCTGCTTACCCAATTCAGTAACCAGCACTTTTTTAGTGTCCCGCTCAAATATCTGAATGCCCAATTGTTTTTCCATCTCAGTAAGAGCGTTACTGAGCGTTGAGGGAGATACAAAACAGGCGTCTGCAGCACGCTTAAAATGCAACGTTTTCGACACCGCCAAAGCATAGTGCAGCTGCCTGAGTGAAATCATTATCTATTTACCTCATTAATTAATGTTCACTTTAATCGAACATCATGGTTCTTATTAATATATTTATCAATACATTAAATGTTTGTATTGTGCACCTGTTTTTGTGATCTCACACAAACAAGCCACTTAAAAATCACTTTTAATATTAAAGGACCCCGTTATGGCGTTAATTAACACCCAAATAAAACCCTTTAAAGCTGACGCTTTTAAAGATGGAGAGTTTATTACAGTAGATAGTACTGATCTGAAAGGTAAATGGTCGATCTTTTTCTTTTACCCGGCCGATTTCACCTTTGTTTGTCCCACTGAATTAGGTGATGTAGCCGACTATTACGAAGAGTTTCAGTCAAGAGGCGTAGAGATCTATGCTGTTTCGACAGACAGCCATTTCTGCCACAAGGCTTGGCATGATTCTTCGGACACTATCGCCAAAATTAAGTATCCAATGATTAGTGACAACACTTTTGAAATTTCTAGGAACTTTGACATATTAAGAGAAGATGAAGGTCGCTCAGATCGAGGCACCTTTATTGTTGATCCTGATGGAGTTATTCAAGCCATGGAAATCACGGCTGAAGGTATTGGACGAGATGCTGACGACCTTATGCGTAAGCTAAAAGCCGCACAATATGTAGCAGCACACCCTGATGAAGTTTGTCCTGCAAAGTGGAAAGAAGGCGAAGCTACCCTAGCGCCATCGTTGGACCTAGTAGGTAAAATATAAGCAGTACATTGCCCGAGCACAGTAGGTGTTCGGGCAATTTTTAAGGAAAAAATATGAGCTCTGTCACACTATCTGCAGACATTTTAAAAGCTATAACAGGTTACACCGCAACTATGGAAACTGCCGTCACTTTTGTTCTGCAAACGGGTGTACACAGTAAACGTGAAGAATTAGTCAACTTTTTACACTTTATCGCTGGCGCCTCAGACAAGGTGCATTTTGAACAGCGCTATTTTGACCTTAGCTTGCGCAGCCCGCTGACGTTTGCCCTTGAAAAAGAAGGTCAGTCTACAGGTATCCTGTTTTCCGGAATTCCCAGCGGGCACGAGTTTAACTCGCTGATCTTGGCCGTTTTACAGGCAGGTGGCTCACCGCTGAAACTGGATGACGCCATCAAGACTATGGTCGCCAAAATTCAAGAAAAACTTCATTTTGAAATCTTTATTAGTCTGAGTTGTCACAATTGTCCTGACGTTGTTCAGGCGCTCAATCAATTTTCCCTGCTTAATGACAACATAAGTAGTGAGATGATTGATGGTGGCCTGTACCCAGATTTAATTAAACAACGTGATATTCAAGGCGTACCCAGTGTTTATCTTAATGGCGAGCTGTTCGCCAACGGTAAGATTGATATCTCCAAACTGGTGGAAAAACTCCAACAGCTATACCCCTATATTGCTAAGACACCAACCGAAGCAATGCCCTTACAAGATATCGTTATCCTTGGCGGTGGTCCAGCCGGCATCAGCGCTGCCATCTACAGTGCTCGAAAGGGGCTCAAGGTAACCTTAGTCGCAGAAAGGCTTGGGGGTCAGGTAAAAGATACGATGGGCATTGAAAATCTCATTTCAGTCTCCAGCACCACGGGGCCAAAGCTCACCGGTGCGATGCAGTCGCATATGAGCGACTACGATGTCACCGTTAAAGAGCATTTAAGAGTTACGGGGATTACTCAAGGGCCTATTAAAACCGTAACGCTTACTTCCGGTGAAATACTTAAGGCCAGAGCCCTTATTATCGCCACCGGCGCCCGCTGGAGAGAGCTTGGGGTGCCTGGCGAGAAAGAAAACATTGGTAACGGTGTAGCTTACTGCCCTCACTGTGATGGCCCATTTTTTAAAGGGAAAGATGTCGCAGTGATCGGCGGCGGCAACTCGGGTATCGAAGCCTCCCTTGATCTGGCTGGACTCGCCAAATCAGTCACCGTGTTCGAATTTGCCCCAGAGCTTAAAGCCGACCAGATACTGATCAACCAAGCGCGAAAACGCAACAACATAAGTATTCACACCAATATGGCCAGCCAGAGAATTATTGCGACTGATGGCAAGGTGTCCGCTATTGAATATCAAGATCGGGCGACCGGTGAACTCCATCAACAGCAATTGGATGGTATCTTCGTGCAAATTGGCTTGATACCCAACAGTCAATTTGTAGATGGTGTGGTCAAGTTAACCCCTTACGGGGAAATAATAATTAGTGAGCATGGTGAAACGTCAGAAGCGGGTATTTTTGCCTGCGGCGATGTGACCACTGTGCCCTATAAACAAATTATCATTTCAATGGGTGAAGGTGCCAAGGCCTCGCTGTGCGCATCTGATTATTTACTCAGACAGCCAGAATTAGTCACTGAGCAAGCCAGAGAGCTCGAAACCACTGTCTCTTAAGGAGCTGGTCAGCAAAAATATTCGGCTAACAATTTGATGACATTTAGGCCAGCAGAGCCCATTAACTGTGCATATCATTTGAAGCCCAAGCAAAGTCGATGGTATGATCATGACCTGATCGGCATATCGCTGTTAAAATACCCATTTGGAGAACTCACTCAATGAGCGAAAATATTGTTCACGTTACTGATGTCAGCTTTGAAGCTGATGTCTTACAGTCTGAAACCCCTGCTCTGGTTGACTTCTGGGCTGAGTGGTGTGGTCCCTGCAAAATGATTGCACCAATCCTCAGTGAGGTTGCAGACGAATACGCAGGCAAAATCAAGATCTGTAAAGTCGATGTAGACAGCAACCCTGAGACTGCCGCTAAATTTAATGTTCGCGGGATCCCAACTCTACTCGTATTTAAAAACGGAACTGTAGAAGCAACCAAAGTCGGCGCTCTATCTAAAAGCCAATTAGTCGAATTTGTTGATGGTTTAGTCTAAATATCATTTGGGCCTAGTTCACTGGGCCCGAAATATTTCCTTGCGCTTTCTATAATCATCGCTATACTCAATTTCTAAGAAGGAATTCCAGCCGCATCTGACGTCTCTGAACATAACCATTTGCGCCGATCAGGCTTTTAAATCATCTATTCCCCAAACTAGCTATCAGCTAAAAATTCGCAATTTATTTGCATAACAACTTTTAAAATAACCTATCTATGAATCTTTCAGAATTAAAGCACAAACCTATTCCCGAACTACTAGAAATGACAAAAGCCTTAGGCCTCGACAACCTAGCTCGTTCTCGGAAAAATGACATTATTTTTGCCCTACTTAAAAAACACGCTAAAGGCGGCGAAGATATCTATGGCGATGGGGTGCTTGAAATTCTCCCTGATGGTTTTGGGTTTTTACGTTCCTCAGACGCGTCTTACTTAGCTGGCGCAGATGACATTTATGTATCACCCAGCCAGATAAGGCGCTTTAACCTGCGTACCGGCGATGCCATCTCAGGGAAAATAAGACCGCCAAAAGATGGTGAACGCTATTTCGCGATGCTTAAAGTAGATACTATTAATTATGATGCTCCGGAAAACGCTCGCAACAAAATCCTTTTCACCAACCTAACACCTCTATTCCCTGATGAACGTCTAACGTTAGAAGTCGGTAACGGGTCTTCCGAAGACTTAACGGGTCGTATTATTGATCTGGTGTCTCCCATTGGTAAGGGCCAACGAGGCTTGATTGTTGCACCGCCTAAAGCGGGTAAAACTATTATGATGCAGAATATCGCTCAGTCAATTGTTCGCAACAACCCAGAGTGCTACATCATCGTACTATTGATCGATGAGCGTCCTGAAGAAGTCACTGAAATGCAGCGAACCGTTCGCGGTGAAGTTATCGCCTCTACCTTTGATGAGCCACCTACTCGCCATGTGCAAGTTGCTGAAATGGTCATTGAAAAGGCTAAGCGTTTAGTAGAACACAAGAAAGACGTAGTCATCCTGCTTGACTCAATCACACGTCTGGCACGAGCCTACAACACGGTAATACCTTCATCAGGCAAGGTGCTTACAGGTGGTGTTGATGCCAATGCTCTAGAGAAGCCTAAACGTTTCTTTGGTGCCGCGCGCAACATTGAACACGGTGGTAGCTTAAGTATTATCGCTACTGCTCTGGTGGATACTGGATCCAAGATGGACGAAGTAATCTACGAAGAATTCAAAGGCACCGGTAACATGGAATTAATTCTCGATCGTAAGATCGCAGAAAAACGTGTTTACCCGGCGATTAATGTACGTCGCTCTGGTACACGCCGTGAAGAGCTGTTGATTGAGGAATCAGAACTACAACGCGTCTGGATTCTGCGCAAATTACTCCATGATATGGAAGATTTAGGTGCTACAGAATTTATGGTTGAGAAGCTTAAAGGATTCAAAAACAATAAAGAATTCTTTGGTGCCATGAAACGTAAGTAACAATCTCTTAACAGAGATATCGAGCTCATCGATTATGAAAAGCGCTGATCTTCGCGACTTTATTGCTCTTCTCGAACAACGGGGAGAGCTGGTGCGTATCAGCCAAGAAGTCGACCCCTATTTAGAAATGACCGAGATCAGCGACCGTACACTGCGCGCAAAAGGTCCGGCTCTGCTGTTCGAAAATCCCAAAGGCCACAACGTCCCCGTATTGTGCAACTTATTCGGCACCCCCGAGCGAGTTGCTTTAGGTATGGGGCAAGAAAATGTTAGTGCCCTTCGTGATATTGGCGAATTACTGGCCTTTTTAAAAGAGCCCGAACCACCCAAAGGTTTGTTAGATTTGTGGGAGAAACGCCACGACTTTAAGCAAGTACTTAACATGCCGGTCAAGGTGGTTAAAAAGGCGCCCTGTCAGCAAATAGTGCTTGAAGGTGATCAGGTTGACCTCGATCAACTCCCCATTCAGACCTGCTGGCCCGGCGATGCCGCACCACTCGTTACTTGGGCCTTGGCGATAACTCGCGGTCCAGAAAAAGAGCGGCAAAATCTTGGCATCTATCGTATGCAAAAGATCGCCAAAAACAAACTGATCATGCGCTGGTTGGCTCACCGTGGCGGTGCACTGGACTATCGTGATTTTCAAAAGAAAAACCCTGGTAAACCTTACCCTGTAGCCATTGCTTTGGGTGCTGATCCAGCAACAACATTGGGTGCAGTAACACCCGTGCCAGACACCCTATCTGAATACGCCTTTGCAGGCCTGTTGCGTGGCGAAAAAACCCAGGTGGTAAAGTGCCTTGGCAGTGATTTGCAAGTGCCTGCCAGTGCAGAATACATTCTTGAAGGCTTCTTGCATGGCGATGAAGCTGATGAAGGGCCCTTTGGCGATCACACTGGCTACTACAACGAGGTAGAGTCGTTTCCGATATTTACTATCGATCGTATTACCCATCGTGAAAATCCTATTTATCACAGTACCTATACTGGCCGTCCGCCAGATGAACCGGCTATTTTGGGCGTCGCATTAAACGAAGTGTTCGTGCCTATCCTGAAAAAGCAGTTTCCTGAGATTGTCGACTTTTACCTACCACCTGAAGGATGCTCGTATCGTATGGCTGTGGTCAGTATGAAAAAGCAATATCCTGGGCATGCCAAGCGAGTAATGATGGGCGTTTGGTCATTTTTGCGGCAATTTATGTATACCAAGTTTGTCATTGTCACTGACGATGATATTGACGTGCGTAACTGGGACGATGTTATTTGGGCGATGACCACACGCATGGACCCTGTGCGGGACACGGTCATGATTGAAAACACCCCTATCGACTATCTCGATTTTGCATCACCGGTATCTGGTTTAGGTTCAAAAATGGGTCTGGACGCTACCAACAAGATGCATGGCGAAACCAACCGCGAATGGGGCGAGCCTATTGTCATGGACGAGGCCGTCAAACAGCGTATTGACGACCTTTGGAACGAGCTCGGCATTGATAAATGAAATATAGGACCTCCCCCACAGGCAATAACACCGAAGGAAGCGTCGATCGCACAATCCTCTGGCTTGGTTTAATCTGTGTTTATTGCGGAAACTTTATCCACCTCAATTCCAGCGACAAATTTTCGTAAAACCTTCGCCCCCTGCTCCCAGCCCTCTGCCTTGGCAACCTGGCTCGCTTCTAACTGAGCCATCTCCTGAGCCAAAACGTAATCAAAAAACTCGATGTTGAGAAATTCATCCACGTCCAGTGCTTAAACAATGTATGAAGTGGCTCCCAACCTGTTTTTAAACGTTATGTTATTAGCTATACACATTTTATCCTTTGGGTTATTCTTAGCCTCACAGATACATAAAAAGGTAGTTACTCAATTTAAGACTTAGACTATGGGTAAACAAGTACCAAACACATCATTTGACATTGCCTATTTGGCTGGCGTCTCGCAACCCACTGTTTCTAGAGCGCTGCGTGACAGCCCATTAGTGAGTAAAGACACTCGAATAAAGGTCCAAGAAATCGCCCGGCAACTCAATTACCAGGTCGACCGTAATGCCGCTAATTTGCGTAGCAGAAAGAGCTGATAATGTACTAAGTATTGAACGTTCTAGGAATCATCAAACTATTTTTGGTTACTTTAATTTGTCAGATACAAATACAGCGATTGCTATAGCGCCTGATTTAGGCCTCATGCATACAGCACCCCACATAGATAACAATGCCGTACTGGAAAACCAGACGTTGTTACTAAAGCCCTATAGCTTTGCCTTCTTAAATATTCCCTGATCACGATCACCAGTAGTCCGGTTGAACTCAGAAAATAAGCCTCAACGTCGGTCGTGGGTATTTCACCCATCCAAAATGCTACCCTCATTCGGAAGTCGAGGACGTGTTATTTTATGTGCGTGCTTGTAAGGTATACTGCTGCATTTATGTAATTAGGGCTTTCTAAATCCATGACAGCATATCTTTCCGGCTTTGCCCTTGGGCTATCGTTGATTTTGGCGATTGGCGCACAGAATGCGTTTGTCTTGAAGCAGGGTCTAAAAAAGCAACACGTCTTTTTAGTCTGTAGTCTTTGTGCTATTTCTGATGCCATACTCATTACTCTTGGTGTATCAGGCTTTGGAGCGCTGGTTGAACACTATCCAATGGTAGAGCAAGTTGCTCGCTATGGTGGAGCAACCTTCCTCGCTGTTTATGCTGCGATGAGTTTTTACTCTGCCTATAGTCAAAAACACAGTCTAGTCCCGAGTGATGGAGCGCCCGAATCGGCGTTAAAAATTGCCTTAATTTGTCTGGGGTTTACCTGGTTAAATCCGCATGTTTATCTCGACACTGTTATATTTTTAGGCTCTGTTTCAACGCAATTTTCAGCTGACATAGAAGCCTTTACGCTAGGTGCTGTTAGTGCATCTTTTGTATTTTTTTACAGCCTAGGTTTCGGCGCGCGCATTTTAATTCCGGTATTTGAAAAACCTAGGGCATGGCAAATACTTGAAGTTTTCATTGGACTATTGATGTTGATCTTGGCCGCTAGCTTGATTTTCGCTTAGTTAGAAGGTTTTTATGGTGTAAGCAGATGAAAAAGTAATTATGGTGGTCTCTTTCTATTGGTTATGTCACTGGCACGATTGGTCACCAATGAAATTTTAACTGGTACTCGAAGACACAAGGATGGCTAAACTAATGCATAAAATCAGCATTCAATACTTTAAGCATTCCTATGCTGAATTTATCTTGGGCTCCTACGATAATAAGTTATGTCTCTGTGACTTTCGCTACCGCAAATTGCGTTCAGCTGTTGATGATCGGATTCAAAAGTTGCTCCGTGCAGTGTTCGTTGAAAAACCCAGTGAAGTCATCGAAACCACCAAAGTCCAATTAAACGAATACTTTTCGGGAGCCCGGACATCTTTTGATCTTCCTCTGATAACCGCAGGAACACCTTTCCAAAAAAGTGTATGGGATGCCCTGCAGACTATTAGTTACGGTGAAACTCAGTCTTACCAAGATTTAGCAACAACGATTGATAATGTAGGTGCGGTAAGAGCTGTCGGCACCGCCAACGGTGCCAATGCATTAGCTATTATTATCCCTTGCCATAGAGTGATTGCCAGCGATGGAAACATGGGCGGCTATGGTGGTGGCTTACCTTTAAAAAAACGTCTTTTAGAGCTCGAAGAAAAAGTACTGGCCTACTGATATTTTGAACAACGGTAACTGTTAAGGATAAGTAATATGGTTGAGCTTTATCTGCAATACGAATATTGGGTCGCCGTTATACAGTTAATACTGGCAATGTTAGGTATGGGGGCTGGACTGCAGGTATCCGATTTTCAGAAAGTCGTGCAACAACCCAAAGCGGTGAACCTAGGGTTGATGATGCAGCTAATTATAGTGCCGCTTATTGCCTTTGGTTTTATTAGTTACATAAATCTCTCCCCCGGAATGGTCATTGGCATCGCTATTATTGCCGCTATCCCCGGTGGCGCAGTGTCGAATATTTTTACTTTTTTAGCCCGAGGCAATGTACCCCTGTCGATCAGCATAACGGCCTTGACGTCGTTTGCCTGCCTAGTAACAACACCTGTAATACTCGATTTTTTAATAGCCGACTTTATGCCTGACAATTTTTCAATGCCCACCATGCGGGTTGCCATTGAGATTGGTCTTTGCCTTTTAGTACCGTTATTAGTAGGAATGAGTTTTTTAAGAAAGTACCCAAAATATGCCCCGCAATTTTCAACTTTTTGCGTAAGAGGATCACTTTTAGGTATTGCCATTATTGTTCTTGGGTCTCTAGGTGCTGGGCGTATTAATTTTGCCACAGCTTCCGCTATGGACCTCGCATGGCTATGTCTGTTTATACTCAGTCTCACCATTGCGGGTGTTTTTATCACTAAAACCTTTGGCCTTAGTAAGGCAGAAAACACTGCGATTGAAATGGAGGTGGTCGTTAGAAATATTAATTTAGGCCTTTTGATTAAGATTTCGTTGTTCCCGCTTATTGCCGGGCAGACAAATCCACTTGCAGACATGGTGCTCCTATCGTTGCTGCTGTATGGCGGGTGGCAATTAATTATGGGTTTTATATTTATTACTTGGCGCCGCAAGCAGGCGTCTTAGTAATTTAGGAGTAGGCGGTTCGCAAAAACCAGCCCACTGACTTCCCCTAAAAAGTTAGCGCCAAACTGTTAAGCAGAGCGAGAGTTTTAATTTAATTAATAGCTCGCAATAAACGACCCATAGGCTTTTGCCCCAAGTCAGGTGCAAAATCATTGCCCTCCCACGCCGTATGACCGCCAATCATCACCAATGGCACCACGCCATCTGATCGGTTAACTAACTGCTCATGCTGAAATTCTTCACGATGAACTCGCTGTACATTGTTCTCACCGTCATAGTTTGTAAGCTGCTCTGGATCGATCAAAATAAGGTCAGCAATATCACCTTCATGGATAGTCCCACCGGCAACACCAAATACATCTGCCGCATCTTTAGTCAGCCGCTTAACCATGTAACTGACATCGCTATCGCCACCTTCAGCCGCTAACTTCAAGCTTCTCAGATTAACATCATAAAACGCCATATTGGTTAAATGAGCACCGCTGTCGTTAAATCCTGGCAGTAACTTGGGGTTCATTAGCAATTCTCGAACAACCTTCATGTCGCGGTTAGCCGTAATTGTGCTCCAGCTTAAATCAGTATCAAAGGTTCTCAGCATTTGCAGCATGAAGTCACCTTCATCGGCAATCCAGAAAAAATCTGATTTCACTAATTTCTGCTCTGCTTTACTGACCGGCTCTTTGCACTGATCTTGCTTAATAGCCACAACACGATCTAAAACCGCCTGAAAATCCATTCCCTGCCAATTTTTTTGTGGGCATCTATCCACTGTCATATCAGCCAGTGTTCGATTGAAAGCAAAATCCTCGACATTTAGTTTGCGTTTCAATCGATCAAGATTCCAGCCTTGCTTACCCCTCATCCACATGTCTTTGAATGACTTAATATAGTCAGTGTCGTGCAGAATTTTACGTCGCCCTTCACGATCCTCAATATCCGTCTCATTCAGCCGACGCAGTTCTGGAATCTCTTCCGCAAGCGGGGTAATCGCCCCATCAGACCAAACCTTAAAAGGTGCACCCAGTGCTTGCATATGAAAATCGCCCTGCACCAAGGAAGAGTTAAGTAAATTTGATAATGTCTTTACCATCTTAGAAAGCTTCCAGTTATTGGCAATATCTAAGGCTGCAACAACGGTGGTTCTTAACGGTTTCCCATGAAGTCTACCGCTAGTCAGTAAAAAGGTCCTCAAGGTGCCTATAACACTGTCTTTTGGTGGGGTCGCCTGCCAAGTAGACCCCTGCTCTCTGACTACCTGAGCAAGCTGTTTAAGTTCGCCATACTTTGCGAACTGAGTCGGAATAGTCTTCTCGCAGTGAGGTTGAGCCGCCAAATAATGGAAAGGCAGTGCATCGGTTGAGAACCCCGCATAGCCACACTTAAGGGCGTCTGAAAGTGTCTCTTTCATACTGTTAATTTCATGACTGGTGGGATCTCGAGTCACGCTGTTATCAAACCCCATAGCGTCGATACGCAACATTGAATGAGGAAAAAGAACCGCCACATTGGGCCCCAGATTCAATTCATCCAAATGCTCCAAATAGGCTTTTGGGTTGTCCCAAGTAATATTGTCGGCACAACTTTTGAGCACCGACTTTGGAATATTTTCAACTCGTGCATAACAGCTGACAATCGGGTCATTAGTGCCGTCGCGCTGAGCACCAAACGCTAGCCCCAAACTGCAATTGGCGATCACCACTGATGTGGTACCGTGGCGCGTTGATTCAGGTAATCCAGGCGCAACTTCTAACTCTAAATCGTAGTGAGTATGTATGTCGAATAAGCCCGGCATCAACCACATACCCTCTGCATCGATAACGCGGCGGGCATTCTCTTCATTTAAGTCTGTTCCGCGTGCGACGATACGCCCGTCACTGACCGCGACATCCTCAACAACAGGTGTTTCACCATTATTAAATACTTTTGCATTTTTAATGAGGGTATCAATAGTCTGAATTTCCGCAGGCATTTGCTGTAATTCTCTTGAGGTTTGAATGTCGGTCAGTATTGCACTTAGCAGAAATTAAGGTCAAGCTTCTAGCCCTTACTATCGTGACTTTAGAGTACTGATAACTAACGCTTGGAACGCCTAATGGACTCAAATGACAACCCTGACTACATCTCTCCAAAACAATGGCAGTCGCGGGGTGAGCTAGAAATTTTACTTGGCCACTCGATCTTTGTTATCGATGAGGGGGCTACCCATTTACCGACGATTGTATTGCTACACGGATTTCCTACGTCAAGTTGGGATTGGGCTCCCATTTGGCATTCACTCTCACAGAACTATCGATTAATCGCTTTAGACATGCTGGGCTTTGGCTTCTCGGACAAGCCCAACAGCCATCGTTATAGTATTCATGGTCAAGCTGACATTGTTGAAGCCTTAGTTAAAACAAAAGGGCTTAATAGCTTTCATGTGTTGGCGCACGACTATGGCGATACCGTAGCGCAAGAACTGCTGGCGCGTCAGTTGGCCGGCGCTGGAGCAGGAACATGGCTTTCCTGCTGCCTCCTTAATGGCGGTTTATTCCCCGAAACGCACCGAGCGCTGCTAACGCAAAAATTACTATTGAGCCCATTAGGTAAATTTTTAAATCGATTAACCGGTTACTCAAAATTCAGCAAAAATTTTAGTTCGGTTTTTGGCCCACAAAGTAAGCCTTCAGAACAAGACCTAGAAAATTTTTGGTGGCTAATTAATTTCAGGGACGGAAAGCACATTTTCCACAATCTGATTACCTACATGCGTGACCGGATTGAACATCGAGAGCGCTGGGTATCTGCACTACAAAAATCCACTATTCCACTAGGCTTAATTAATGGCTCTGTAGACCCAGTATCGGGTGACCATATGGTGGCACGCTATAAAGAATTGAATTGCCGATTAGATTATCTGGCTGAACTACCATTGATTGGCCACTACCCCCAAGTAGAGGCGCCCTCTTCGGTGTTAAAACATTATGAAACCTATTTAAAGTCACTTTCGACTAGTGATGCTATAGTGCCGAATGACTGAAAAACAGCCCAACAACCCATTGCACGGCATCACCTTAGAAATGGTGGTCACTTCCCTCGTTGATCATTATGGTTGGAATGGCCTTGCGCAGCGCATCAGCATTAACAGCTTCAAGAGCAACCCGTCAATTAAGTCGTCCTTAAAATTCTTGCGTAAAACGCCCTGGGCTAGAGAAAAAGTAGAGGGGCTGTATATATCAACGTTTGAGCCACCCTCTCCCTGGGGAAGCAGAGCATCAGGTGGCAACAAAGCGGCCCAATAGTAGACTTACTTAAAAGGGTTTGTGATGACCTATATGCAATTAACCTATCTTCATCTTGGCTCTTTAGCACCAGCCTTCGTCATCGGTACTTACCTGCTACTGAATCGTAAAGGAACACCCGTCCACAGGCTGCTGGGTAAAATTTATATGGTGCTATTGCTATTTACCACCATCGTTACACTTTTTATGGAAGCCGTTATCGGCCCTCTATTTCTAAATCATTTTGGTTACATACATCTGCTAAGCCTATTTGTTTTATATACAGTACCCACAGCGTGTAGGGCTATCCGCACCGGCAATATCGGGTGCATAGGCGCAAAATGATTGGTTTATATGTGGGCGCTCTTCTGGTGGCAGGTAGTTTCACACTGACGCCTAGGCGCTTAATGCATAGTTGGCTGTTTGGTTAAGCCTTATCTCGCCGCGGTCGAAACACATCGCTTGCGGCCCCAGATTCCAAGCAGTAGCATAGAGAGAGATACACTCATTATTCGGATGCCGTTGCCATCAAACAACTAGCCATTAATTTATCACTTATATTGACTCTGTGGAGCGCTGGCACAACCGCACTTTCTGATGAAATTAGAGTGGCCGTGGCCAGCAATTTTGCCACTGCAATGAAAGCCCTCACGGTGGAGTTTGAAAAGACAACGGCTCATCATGTCGTACTTTCGTTTGGCTCTACGGGTAAGCACTACGCGCAAATCAAAAATGGTGCGCCTTTCGATGTATTCCTCGCTGCAGACGCAGCACGACCCGCGCTTTTAGAAGAGCTAGGTATCGCTCTTATCGGCAGTCGCACTACCTATGCAAGAGGAAAGCTGGTCCTGTGGACTTCAAAACCAGATATCAATGATATTAAAGAGACCCTATTGAATAGCCAAGACATTCGCCACTTGGCTCTGGCTAACCCTAAATTATCCCCTTATGGCTTGGGGGCAAAGCAAGTTATGGTGAAGCTGGATATATGGCCAAAGCTACAAACTAAATTAGTGCGTGGGGAGAACATCGCCCAAACGTTTCAATTCGTGCACAGCGGTAATGCTGAGTTGGGTTTTGTCGCCTATTCGCAAGCGGTCAACCCCAAGCGATCGGTGCAAGGATCATTTTGGATGCCGCCCCAATCTCTCTATAGCCCGATTGATCAGCAAGCAGTATTATTAAACGACAAACAAGCTTCGAAGGACTTTTTGAGGTTTTTAGAAGGCTCCCTAGCTCGACAGATTATTCAAAATTACGGGTATGACTTACCATGATCCTCAGTGAACAGGATTTAACCGCGCTTTTCGTGACCCTTAAGTTGGCGTCGGTGAGTACGCTCGTGTTATTGGTTATTGGTACACCTCTGGCCTGGTGGCTGTCACGCAGCCAATGGCGATTTAAGTACATTATTGAGGCCATTATTGCCCTCCCACTTATTTTACCCCCGACGGTGCTAGGCTTTTATTTGCTAATTTCACTTGGCCCCAATGGTCCGATCGGTGGCCTTGTGGATATGTTAGGTGGGGCGCCCTTGGCCTTTACCTTTACCGGACTTGTGATTGGCTCGGTGTTTTATTCCATGCCTTTTGTTGTGCAGCCACTGCAAAATGCCTTTACTGCTGTTGGCCAAAGACCCTTAGAGGTAGCGGCAACACTTCGCGCATCGCCACTAGATCGATTCTTTACCATTGCCGTGCCCATGGCTAAGCCGGGGTTTATTACTGCGAGTGTGTTGGGCTTCGCTCATACCCTGGGTGAATTCGGGGTGGTGTTGATGATTGGCGGCAATATTCCTGGGAGTACGCAAGTCGCTTCAATTGCTATTTATGATCATGTTGAGGCTCTGGAGTATGGTCAAGCACATTGGTTGGCCGGCAGTCTTTTACTGTTCTCATTTCTGTTGTTGATTGTTGTTTATGGTACTAACCGTCGCTACACGGTGGCCCAACCATGACCATAACCGTGCGTTTTAACATTCAACGTGGTGAGTTTGCTCTCAACATCGATACGGTTATCCCTGAAAACGGCGTGACGGCCATATTCGGCCCCTCAGGTAGCGGTAAAACAACACTTTTAAGAGCTATTGCAGGGTTGGAGCACGCCGACAATGGCTACCTCAAAGTAGGTGATGCACTATGGCAAGGGAATGGAATATTTTTGCCGACACACCAACGTAAAATCGGTTATGTCTTCCAAGAACCCAGCCTGTTCAGCCATCTCACTGTGCAAAGTAACATCAACTATGGCCTTGAGCGTGCAAAAGATGGATCTTCTGCAGCCGTCCTACAACAAGCCATAGACTTACTTGGTATAGAGCACCTGCTCCAACGTATGCCGTGGCAGTTATCTGGTGGTGAACAACAGCGAGTTGCCATTGCTCGCGCGTTAGCCGCAAACCCTTCAATGTTGTTACTGGATGAGCCCTTGGCAGCCTTAGGGGACGATCAAAAAGCCGATATATTGCCGTATCTTGAATCCGTTTATCAACAACTAGACATCCCAGTTCTGTATGTGAGTCATTCACGCAACGAAGTCGCTCGCCTAGCCGATCACATGTTGCTACTTGATAATGGCGGGATAAAAGCCGCCGGTAAGATGAGTGAAATATTCACCGCTATGGACCTACCGATGGCTCATCAATCTCGTGCTGAAAGTATTATTGAAGCCTCTGTATCACACTACGATGAAGAATTTGGCTTAGCCTCTCTGACATTTCTAGGCGGCCAATTTTCAGTAGCGGCTGAACCTTTAGTCGTGGGCTCAGAAGTCCGTTTACAGGTGCTCGCCCGCGATGTCAGCATTACTCTTGAGCAGCAAAAAAACACGAGTATTCTCAATATCATTCCTGTCACCATCGATCAGATTGTAAGAGAAAGCAAATCTCAGATGACGGTGCGATTAATTGCCGATGAAACTGCTCTGCTGTCCAGAATTACTTGCAAATCGGCTTATAATCTAAACCTTAAAGAGGGCGATAAGGTTTATGCTCAGGTTAAAACTGCCGCATTACTAACCTAACATTGAAGAGCATTCGATCATGTTAACTACGCACTTTGCTTTAGCGGATGAACTTGACTACCTACAAAAATTTCTCGTTGACCAGGGCACTAATCAATGGAACTACCTTCCCGAGGATGGCGTAAAACAGCAATTCAAACGCCTTGATGTAGGGGCTGATTTTTGTCTCGTAGCCAAGGATGGAGAGGACATTATTGGCATGGCCATTTATTGTCAACCTGGAGATATCCCAGATCTTTTTGATCATTATGTTGACCGAAATGATGTGGTTTATGTAGCTGAAGTGGTTGTGCATGCTCAGTGGAGCGGGAACGGTATTGGCAGTACTCTGCTTAAACAGATTGCAATAAAAGCCAAAGAACTCGGTGCCCATGAGTTAATCATAGATCGGCATGAACAGAATCTAGCCTCTGCTGGTATGATGGAAAAGGCTGGATTCACTGAGCTTGATTGTTTTGCTGACCCTAAACGCAGACACGCAGGCAGTCGAAAAACCTCTATTCTCAGTCTCAGCTTAAACACATAAAAGTCGGCTGTTGAGACATTAGGAGTATTAGCATGGGTATGATTCTTAAACAGTTTGATAACCCGGATGAAGTCACTACCTTTGACAAAGGAAAATTTGAAACGGTGACCCTTGGCGACATGACCATAGGACGTGCGACTTATATGCCGGGTTGGAAATGGTCCTCAGATGTGAGGCAACCCTTGGGTAAAGATTTTTGTGATGAAGAGCATGTCGGAATGGTAATATCTGGATGTGCTACAGCCGCTTTTGCTGATGGCCCTGTTGTAGAAATGCATGAAGGTGATTTGTTTTACATTCCGAGGCAGCCTCACGATCGTTGGGTTATCGGTGATCAGCCTTATGTTTTTTACACTTTTTAGGCGCGAGTCACTACGCTAAATAACGAGGGTTCAATGGAACAAACTAATCAACTCAAGAGTCAGTTCCACCTGTTTACTCAAAGAAGGTTTCTACCTTTTTTTATTACCCAATTTCTCGGCGCGCTCAACGACAATCTGTTCAAAAATGCTCTCTTGGTGATTGTCGTTAGTACCGCCGCCGCGGGGTCAGATAGCAGCACTAACTTCACCACCAACTTTGCCGTTGGTTTATTTATCTTGCCCTTTTTCCTGTTCTCTACGACAGCCGGGCAATTGGCAGATACCTATGACAAAGCAATGTTAATGCGCAGAGTTAAGTTTGCTGAGATTTTTATTATGTTGGCCGGCACCTACGCTCTGATGACTGAGAATTTTAATTTCATGCTGGTCATCTTATTTTTGCTGGGTACCCAATCAGCATTTTTTGGCCCTGCAAAATATTCTCTTATCCCTCAGCATTTAAACAACGATGAGTTATTGGCAGGTAATGCACAGATAAGCATGGGTACCTTTGGATCTATTTTACTTGGTACATTGATTGGCGGATGGATGGTAACGCTGGAGAACGGCATTGCGATGTTAAGTGGACTCATTGTGCTTGTCTCCCTGATTGGATGGGTAAGTAGCAGAGAGATTCCAGAGGCCCCTTCAGAAAATCCAGGGCAAAAGCTACGGCTAAATCCATTTACCGAAACAGTAGGTAATTTCCGCATGGCGCGCGAGAACCGTACGGTGTTTTACTGCATTCTGGCGATTTCTTGGTTTTGGCTCTATGGCGGTTGCTTTCTGACCCAGGTGCCCAACTACACAGTAACCATATTGAATGGCCACCCCCGCCTAATCTCCATTTTACTCGGCGCATTCATTGTTGGCGTCGCTATTGGCTCCTTACTGTGTAACCGCTTGTCTAGAGGCGCTATTGAACCAGGCATTGTCCCGTTGGGAGCTCTCGGTTTAAGCATTTTTGCCTTTGATCTAAGTTTTACCTCCATCGCCTATCAGCAAGCAAATGCGTCGTTCGGTGAAGTAATGCCGGGTCAATTCTTCAGCCTCAGCGGCGGGACCCATATACTCATCGACTTAGTAATGATTGGTATGTTTGGTGGTTTCTTTATCGTGCCTCTGAACTCAATGGTCCAGCAGCGAACTGCCAGTAACAAGCGGGCACGCGTTCTCTCAGTAAATAATATTATTAATGCCGCATTTATGGTCGGTGGTAGCCTGCTGGGAATGTTTTTCCTAAGCTTTTTGGGCTGGAGTATTATGGAGTTTTTCATTACTGTAGCCACCATGAATATAATGGTGGTCGGGCTAATATTTATTCGGGTACCTGAATTTTTTTCAAGGTTTGTACTCTGGTCCTCGACCCGGTTTAAACTACTATCTAATCGCTAACACGGAGTTCTAATTGCACATGCAACTTTCATCAAAAATTCTAATAGGCATGGTGCTTGGCATGATGCTGGGCTTGGGCCTCAATTTCATGAGCGGCGGGAATCCTGAACAAACACCCTTAATCGCCTGGTTGGTTGAGTACATATTTGATGTGGTGGGCCAGATCTTTGTTCTATCTTTAAAGCTACTGGTCGTGCCATTAGTTTTTGTTTCTTTGGTGTGTGGTTCAGCGTCCATGGGTGAAGACGTTAAAATGGGGCGCATTGCACTCAAAACCATCTCTCTTTATTTAGTGACCACCGCCATTGCCATAAGCTTAGCGCTGACCTTTGCAAATATCATTGATCCCGGTGTCGGCATTAATACTACTGAGGTTGCCAATTTTGCAGCAAACCCAACACCTAGTTTTAAAGAGGTGTTAATTGGCATTTTCCCTTCGAACCCCATTAAGGCCATGTCAGATGGCAACATGTTACAAATTATCGTTTTTGCTATCTTAGTAGGCGTTGCTATTTTGCAAGCTGGAGAATCTGGTCAAGCTACGCTACGCGGCTTTCGGAAAATCAATGACGTAATTATGCGCATGGTGACGATTCTCATGCACTTCGCCCCGTACGGTGTTTTTTGTCTATTAGCAAAATTGTTTACCTACCAAGGCTTTTCGGCAATCATTAATCTAGCGTTGTATTTTGGCACAATGGTTCTGGTGCTATTCCTGCATGCCAGCGTCATTTACAGTAGTCTTTTTGCGCTACTTACCCGCTTAAACCCTCTCACTCTATTTAAAAATATGCGCCCGGCCCTATTGTTTGCTTTTAGCACCGCGTCTAGCAATGCAACCATGCCAATCACTCTAAACGTAGCCAGAACAAGAGTCGGCGCACACAATTCAATTGCTTCGTTCACTATCCCTTTAGGGGCGACAGTAAACATGGATGGCACCGCAATTATGCAAGGTGTCGCCACCGTATTTATCGCCCAGGCCTACGGCCTTGATTTGTCAATGGCCGAATATCTCGCGGTTATTGCCACCGCCACCCTAGCGTCCATAGGAACCGCTGGCGTGCCAGGTGTTGGCCTAATTACTTTGTCGATGGTCTTGCAGCAAGTTGGTTTGCCTGTGGAGGGTATCGGCTTAATTATCGGTGTTGACCGCCTACTGGATATGCTACGAACTACCGTCAATGTGTCCGGAGATGGGATGGTCACGGCAGTGGTGGCTGAGAGTGAAGGTCTATTAGACAGGGATGTGTTTAATGACTTATCAGATCAGGACGAGTACCAGAAAGCCGACGCCGGCTAAAACAATCCATTACTTAATTTTTGTCGTAGCTCTTAATAAGAAAGCATTGACCTTTGCAGGCTTGGTGGGCTGACCATTAAATACCTAAGGCACTGTCAACCATGCAGAGTTTGGTGCGTTTTAGGCAGTACTAACGTATGCATAGCTTTCGCCTAAACTTATCAAAATCACTATATACTCAATTTAAAGGTTACACATTAATGTCCGCAATAAACCGCAAGGAGCTGATCGCAGTATGCGTTTTAATCACAGGGCTATTAGTAATAGCGTCGCTCTTCTATTTCAGCCCTAAACCTCAGCGCACACCACGAGCACCTAAACCGGCACTCTCAGTTCAGGTTATGACAATCTCACCTGCCCCCATTGCAGTGACCATTCGCTCTCAGGGCACAGTCGCACCAAAGCGCGAAATTGATTTGGTTTCTCAAGTCGCTGGACGAGTCCTTGCAACCGCTGATCAGTATGCCAACGGTGGATTTTTTAAAGCGGGCGAGCAACTCATTCAGATTGAGCCAGAAGATTATGAATTTTCGGTGATCCGAGCAAAAGCACAGGTGGCTAAAGCGGCTGAGCTGGTCGCTGTGGAGCAAGGGCGCTCACGACAAGCTAAACGTGAATGGCGAGACCTCAAGGATACAACTGCCAACGCGCTTTTTTTGCGCCAACCACAATTAAACTCAGCAAAGGCGGGACTTGAGTCGGCTCAAGCCGATCTAAAAAAGGCGGAACTGGATCTATCTCGCACCGGCATTAGCGCGCCCTTTCGTGGTCGCATTCGCCAGACATTTGCTGACCTTGGGCAGTACGTTAATCCCGGAGCCCGAATCGCGAAGGTTTATAGCACTGATGTCGTAGAAGTTCGCCTGCCGCTGTCCGATCGAGAAGCCGCGTTAGTTGAACTGCCCGTGAATTTCGAAGACAACAAAACTATTTACTATCCTAGCGTTACTCTGCGCAGTAGAGTCGGTGATCAGGTTTATGAGTGGCAAGGCAAAATCGTTCGAACCGATGCATCCATTGATGTGAAAAGCAGAATGACCTATGCAGTGGCGGAGGTAAAGAATCCCTTTAAATCTGATGTTTCAGGTAACAGGCCGCCCTTAAATATCGGGCTTTTTGTTGAAGCTGAGATTACAGGGAAAACCATTACGGACGCAGTAACCATTCCAAAAACCGCCGTGTATCGGGGCAATGAGATTCTCATCCTTAATCAAGACAATGAAGTTCATTATCAGTTGGTTTCAGTCATTCAGACCCAAGCTAACAGCATCACTGCAGTTGGCCTCACACCGGGTATGCGCATTGTTTCTTCTCGCATCCCTCTAGCTATCAATGGCATGAAAGTGTTGCCTAAGAAAGAGGTCTTGGCCAAGAGTCAGGGTGCCGGCACTGAGGAATCAATACTTTGAATGCGTCCATTAAGTGGTTTGTAAGCAACCCTGTTGCGGCCAACCTGTTGATGCTGCTGATTTTAATCGGTGGTTTTTTTGGTGCCTACGGTATTGGAAAAGAGGTTTTTCCCTCCATATCGGTGAATTATATCACCGTCAATATGCCCTATCCTGGAGCGGGACCAAAAGAAGTCGAAGAACAAATTGTGGTGCGTATTGAGGAGGCCATTTATAACCTAGAGGGTATCAAAGGTTTATCGTCAGAAGCACGTAAAGAACGAGGTTCTGTGACAGTCGAAGTTGACACAAACTATGAAATGACAAAAATGCTCAACGACATCAAGAGTCGCATCGATGCTGTCACCACCTTTCCTTCAGACGCCGAACGTCCTATTGTTACTGAGCTAGTAGAGCGCGAGGAGGTCATCAGAATTGCTCTATTTGGCGATGCTGAAGAGCGCGTGCTGAAAGAATATGGCGAGCGTATTCGTGATGATCTTGCCGCCATGCGCGACATTGATTCTGTCGAAGTCTGGGGTGTTCGTCAGCCACAGGTTGATATAGAGCTATCTGAGATTGATATGCGTCGCTATGGACTTTCTTTTGACGATGTTGTCACCGCAATTCGTCGCACATCCCTGAATTTACCCGCGGGGACTATCCGCGCCGATGGTGGTGATATTCAGGTACAAACGCGCGGTCAGGCCTATTATGAAGACGATTTTAACAAGATCATCGTAACCAGTCGCGATGACGGAACAGAGATTACTATTGGCGATGTGGCTGTCGTTAAAGACACTTTTGAAGAACGAAATTCACTGACCCGATTTAATGGTAAAACCGCCATTTTTCTTGCCATCAGCGTGGGTGAAGATCCTGACGTGATGGCAACCACCAAAGCCGTTAAGGACTATGTAGCAACAGGCGCTTCCTTTCTACCCAACGAACTTCAAATGGACACTTGGCGAGACTTTTCAGTGCTGTTTGAGGGCCGGCTGTCACTGCTCACTAAGAATGCCATAGGCGGTTTGATCCTGGTCTTTATTATACTGATGCTGTTCCTCAGCCCGCAGCTAGCACTTTGGGTGGCCTTAGGTATCGGTGTTGCCTACATGGGTGCACTCTGGATTTTACCTGGGGTCGGTTTGACGATAAACATGCTATCAATGTTTTCATTCCTGCTGATTTTAGGGATTATTGTCGATGATGCGATTATCGTCGGCGAGAGTATCTTTCGGCATCAAGAGGAAGGATATGACAGGTTTACTGCTGCGGAAGTGGGCGCACAGGCAGTATCAAAGCCCGTATTTTTAGCGGTGCTAAGCACCATGATTTTCTTCTCACCGATTTTCTTTCTACCTGGGTTGTGGGCAAAATTACTTTGGGCTATACCTGCTATTACAGTCATTGCACTTAGCTTTTCATTAATCGAGTCACTGTGGATTTTGCCCTCACACCTGGCGCAAATGAAGCCTGAGAAAGAAAGAACCGCAGAATTAGGCACTTTGTACAAGGCCCGCCTGTGGTGTGCCTCCGGCTTGAAGCGGGTAGGTCAAAATGTATTCCGGCCTCTACTTGAAAAAGCATTGCGCTGGCATAGCTTAACGCTGGTGTTATTCTTGTTAGCCTTCGTCCTATCGCTCACGCTAGTCGGGGCGGGCTATGTTAGGCAGGTCCAAATGCCGAATGTTGCCTCAGACTTCATTAGGATGCGCTTGGAGATGCCAGACGGTCACTCTAAAGCAGCTAAGTTAGAAATTATAAAGCGAGCAGAGCGAGCTTCAACGGAACTTGCTGGAGATTCCGAGATTCAAGAAGTAATTGTTACTGACCGTCTGATCGCCAATCAATTATCGTTCATGTGGGGAGATACCATTCGCCTAATGATCGAGCTCAGCCCCGAGGTAAGCGGGGAAATAGAGCCAAAACTGGTGGCTGAACGATGGCAGTATCATATGGGACCAGTGCCAAGTGCGAAAAAGATTGATATGGATATAACTCTGGGACCTCCCCAGTCTCGATTTTCTATTTCACTAACGGCATCCAATGTCGAACAGCTCGCAGAAGCCGCACAATTTATAAAGCAGCAACTAGAGCAGTTGCCCGGCACCAGAAATATCCGTGACGACTTACATTCTGGGCGCGAGGACATCGATATTAGTTTACTTCCTAACGCGGACAGTCTTGGCGTTAGTCTTTCCCAAGTGGCCACGCAAGTGCGCCAGGGCTTTTATGGCGCCGAAGCTCAGAGAGTCCCGCGCGGCCGCGATGATGTGCGCGTGATGGTGCGTTATCCAAAAGATGCTAGATCGCAGGTAGATACACTCGCAGATATGCGTATTCGAACAGCAAGTGGCGCAGAGGTGCCCTTTTACTCCGTAGCAGAAGCTAGTTACGTGCCCGGATATTCTAGGATCAAGCGCAAAGACCGGGAGCGAAGTATTGTTATCAGTGCTCTGCCTTCCACCGGAAAACTAACTGTAAGTGAGATAGCTGACATCATGTATGGTGATGTTGCCGAGGAGATGCAGCTGTTATTTCCTGAGGTGTCGATTAAAAAAGATGGTCAAATAGAAGACCAAGAAGAATTTAACAGTGCGGCGATTAAGCTCTTTGGTCTGGCCGTTTTGTTGATCTATTCTCTCATGGCAATCGAATTTAAATCCTATCTAAAACCTCTGGGGGTTTTATCGGCAATCCCTTTCGGCATTATGGGTGCTATTTTCGGACATCTCTTAATGGGCTTAGACTTCAGCCTACTCTCACTGGTGGGGGTGTTGGCTGTATCTGGGGTGGTCGTTAATGACAATCTAGTATTGATCGATCGAATTATTCAACTTCGTGAAGAGGGAGAAGACGTTCATACCGCTCTGGTCAGAGGTAGTGTTGATCGCTTTAGACCCATTATACTAACCTCACTTACAACGTTTATTGGGCTTACCCCAATTTTATTTGAGACCAGCGTACAGGCTCAGTTTCTTATTCCAATGGTTGCTTCGCTCGCTTTTGGGGTGTTATTTGCTACGGCAGTAACACTGCTATTTGTGCCATGCCTTTACATGGCTGGAGCCAGTCTTAAGCAAAAAATAACGGGCCATTTCCTTGACGGTAATACTGTAGTTAATTAATCCTTTAGTAATATGCTGTGGCCGATGTGGTAAGGACTAGAGGCGAGGCAACTTCCTCCCGTTTAACCACACCACAGAGCTGCTCGACAAGCTCCAGAGTAAAATCTATGGCCGTGCCAGGACCCTGACTAGTGACACAGTTCCCGTCTACCGCTACGCGAGATTCAACATCCACCTCTTTGGCTAATAAAGACTGGTGAAACTTTGGATGACAGGTAGCAGTTCGATCCGCCAACAGCCCTTTTTCCCCCAACACTAAAGCTGGAGCCGCACAGATCGCAGCGAATAACTTACTATCAGACGCTTGCTGTCGAAGTAACTTATCAAGCGTATCGCAACCAGCCAAAGCCTGTGACCCAGTCACGCCGCCTGGAAGTGCAATCAAATCCCACGACTGGCCGACACAGCTTTCAATAGCGCAATCAGCAACAATACAAGTCCCTCGAGCCGCGGTTATTTTCAATTCTGATTGTTCGCTAACACTGGCAACAGTAACATCTACACCCGCTCGCCGTAGCAGGTCGATGATCGTTACAGCTTCGATTTCTTCAGTCCCGTCTGCAATGGGAACTAAGGCTTGCTTACTCATTTTTTCCCCTTTTTATTCGGTATGTGTATGGGTTACACTGTGCCCGAAAACCATAGCTCTGTCACGGAGATAGCATGAAAACTTACGTTTTGCAGGCGCAGAATAATGACAGGCTCGACAAGGAATTACAGTGGACGGCCGAGATCGTTGCTAAGCAATTATTTACTACTCCCCATAGAGATATAGCGCTTAATCAACTGGTTGAACTCAATGCTAAGGATGCTAATTTAAGGGCTGAGGTCGTTGAGTACGAATTAGGGCCGAACGGAGTGCCACTACTCTCTGTTGGCGCTATCAGTAAAGAACAGATCGCAGCAAACACTGATCAATCAAGCGCTGCTTAAAAGGGGATAGCTATTTGTCTTTAGACACTAATCTCGAGTTATTAAGAGATCCAGCCCGAGCAAATCGATTAACTGGCATTATGCGAGGCATCGAGAAAGAGAGCCTGCGTGTTGAATCCAGCGGCCACTTGGCGCAAACGCCCCACCCAAAAACACTGGGTTCGGCGCTAACGCACCCGCTTATTACCACCGACTTTTCTGAAGCTCTGCTTGAGTTCATCACCGCCCCTTCTTCCTCGATGGATAGTGTTTTAAAGGAGCTAGAAGAAATTCATCGGGTCACGTACCAGGAGCTTGGGGATGAATTACTGTGGGTCAGTAGCATGCCTTGCCAGCTGAGCGATGAAGACAGCATACCCATTGGTCAATACGGCAGCTCTAATATCGGCACCATGAAGAAAGTCTATCGGCAAGGTCTAGGCAATCGCTATGGTCGATTTATGCAAACCATTGCGGGAATTCATTATAATTTTTCTGTGCCAGATTCTTTGTGGGAAGATTTAAGAAATTCCGCCGGTAATCAGCAATCACTGCAAGACTTTAAGTCTGATGGCTATTTTTCTCTGATTCGTAATTTTCGACGCTATTCTTGGTTGCTACTCTATCTACTGGGAGCCGCACCGGTAGTTTGTCGTAGTTTTGTGCGTAATCAAGAGCATCGGTTAACGCCTTTTGGTAGTGATTCTCATAGCCTGCATCAGCCCTATGCTACGTCATTGCGCATGGGTGATTTGGGCTATCAAAGCGACGCTCAGAGTTCTTTGACTGTTTGTTACAACGATTTGTCGCAGTACACAAAAACACTGCAAGAGGCTCTTGAGAAGCCGTACCCTGACTACGAAGACATTGGCTTTAAGGACAGCGAAGGCAATCACAAACAGTTGAATACTCACCTGCTACAAATCGAAAATGAGTTCTATAGCTCTATCAGGCCTAAGCGGATTGCAGCCTCTGGAGAAGCACCATTGCATGCGCTGACAGAGCGCGGAGTAGAATATATTGAGGTTCGCTGTGTCGACCTTAACCCGCTATTACCCTGCGGTATTGATATGCAAACGATGTGCTTTCTTGATACGTTCTTGTTATTTTGTCTCCTCAAAGACAGTCCGAAAACTAACAATGCAGAGTACGCACTGATTCCGCAGAATATCGACCGGACGGTATACCAAGGTCGAGACCCTGAGCTAAAGTTGCTCGTTGGTGATTCTGAAATCCTCCTCAGAGAATGGGGTCAATTATTATTTGATGAAATGCGGCCGGTCGCTGACCTTCTCGATAGTGCCAATCAAACCAAGGACTATAGCCAGGCCTTTAATGTCATGATGCTAAAGTTGACTGACGACAGCGCCACGCCAGCGGCAATGCTGTTAGAAGAAATGAGGACCAATGGCGAAACCTATTACGCCATGGCCATGCGCAAAGCCTCTGAGCATCGCGACTATTTTCAAGCTAAACCCCCAAGCGCAGAGACAACTGCTAAATACAAACAATTGGCCGAGGAATCTTTACAGCGACAAACTGAAATAGAGACTAGCGATACACTCTCTTTTGATGATTTTCTCGCTGACTATTACCGCTAATGGCATAATAAACTAGAGCAAGACCCAACCAACTACGGAGTGACGCTTGGTTTACCCAAATAATAAAACAGTCAATTTTTTGATCGCCCTTGGCTGTGGTGGTGCGCTACTTATTGCCGTGCTTTATTTCCAAGAGCACCTTGGACTGGAGCCCTGCTATCTGTGTATTACTCAACGCGTATTTGTCGCTCTTGTTGGTGTTATTTTTTTGATAGCGGCATTACATAACCCGCAACAGAAGGGTCAGAAAATCTATGCTGCTCTAGGGTTTGCAGGTGCTATCACTGGCGGCTTTTTTTCAGCAAAGCAGATATGGCTGCAAAATCTGCCGGAAGAAAAAGTGCCAACCTGTGGCCCGCCTGTAGACTATCTGTTTGATGTTTTCCCTGCGTCCGAGGTCATTGCCATGCTAATACGCGGAGATGGTAACTGTGCCAAAGTCCAGTGGGAACTTTTCGGTCTCAGCATGCCGGGATGGGTATTATTTATTTTTGTCGTCCTAGCCGGCATAGGGCTATATCAATTATTACGAAAGGACTAAAATTAATCGCAGGACTTACTGTCTTGGTCCTCTTTCAATGGCTTGGAGAATTAGTCGTCAAGTGGACTGGAGTGATCGTTCCTGGATCACTAATGGGCATGTTGATCCTACTAATATGTCTCGCTTACCCTAGTGGCTTAGCCGCAATCGTTGGGCCCGTCAGTAACAGGCTTATTCAAAATCTTTCTTTATTGTTTATACCTGCCTGCGTAGGCGTATTTTCCCTTGGCCCCGCTATCAGCTTACAGATACCCCAACTAATGGTTGTGATCGCCTTAAGTACTCTGCTAGTGATCATTTTTATGACGGTATTGATAACAACTATCGGAGCGGCTAAAAATGACTGATTTGCTTGCCATGCAATGGCAACAGATTACAGCCTCCTCCTGGCTGATACTTCTCTCAGTGACGGGTTTTTGGATTGGGATATCGATCTATCGGCGTAGTTCAGGTAAACCTTTACTACACCCACTAATTATTGGAACTCCCTTTATTGCTATCTTACTCGTTCTCATAAGCGTTGATTTTGACCAGTACTACAAGGCCAACGGCCTATTGAGTTGGCTACTAGGCCCTGCCACCGTGGCCTTGGCTGTGCCTCTTTCTAAAAATTTAAAGCCAATGTCTAAAGTGATGCCGATATTAACTATTGCCGTGCTTTTTGGTGGGTTTTTCGCTGCTGTTTCTGCCCTTTCTTTGGCTTTATGGCTGACTTCCGAACCTATTATGATGTTGTCTATAGCCGCTAAATCAGTCACCACGCCGATTGCTATGGTTATTACTCATCAGCTAGGGGGACTCATCACGCTGATTACCCCGATAGTGCTTTTCACTGGGATTGTGGGAATTTTGGTTGCGCCTCAAGTTTTTCAAGTGTTTGGATTACAAGACGAGCGCTGGCAAGGGCTTATTCTTGGAGTCACCGCGCACGCTATAGGAACGCTCAAGGCCTTCGAGAAAAGTCCCCGCTGTGGGGCCTTTTCAACCATAGGAATGGGCTTAAATGGCATTTGGACTTCACTGTTTTTAGTGCCAGTGGTCCAGATCTTTATGGCTTAAAAAATATGCTTTTGCTAAAAAAGGCGTAAACTCATGTAAGACTGAGTCAGCTATGGAATAAACTTATGGTTACGGAGAATGAAACGCTACAAGCGCACTGGAATAACGCCGGTGACATTATTGATCGATGGCTGGAGGACCGCCGTGAACTTTTGGCCATGTATTGTGAGTTAACTGAGATTACCGACTTTTCTGAAGCAGAGAGTAATCACAGTGAAGAATTAAAACTCTTCTGCGAGATGATGGTGGATTATGCCTCCGCGGGACATTTCGAAGTATTTGACTATCTGAATCAAGAGGGCACTTTATTTAAAGATAAATCGGGCCTTAAGAAAGGGAATAAACTGATTGAGAAAATCCAACCATCGACAGAGTTGATCCTTGATTTTAACGAGAAATACCTTATTACAGATGATCTAGAATCACTTGTTATTGATCTTGCCAGCATTGGAGAGACCTTAGCTAAACGTTTTGACCAGGAAGATACTTTAATCGATGTACTTCATAGTTCCCATGTCGGTAAATTACTCAACGAACCACAGCCTGATACCATCTAAATAAGAATAATCAGCAAAAAAAAGCCCCGACAAGAAGGGCTTTTTTAACGTCAAAAGAATAGAAAAAGATTAATTCTCGTCAGACACATTAGCCTGGAGCAACTCAACTTCAAAAATGAGTGTTGCATTGGGTCCAATCGGTCCGGTCCCCCCTGGCCCGTACGCCAGATCTGCAGGAATATAAAGCTCCCATTTAGATCCCTCGGTCATCAGCTGCAATCCCTCGGTCCAACCGGCAATAACTTGAGTCACACCAAATTGCGCTGGAACACCACGCTTGATTGAGCTATCAAATTCAGTGCCATCAAGTAGTCGTCCAGCATAGTGCACCTCAACGGTGCTCTCTGCTGTTGGTGTCGGGCCTGAGCCTGCTGTTAGCACCCTATACTGGAGGCCGCTAGCTGTCGTGGTAACACCTTCTTTGGCACCATTTAGGGCTAAAAATTCGGTTCCTTCAATCGCATTAGTATCCGCCTGGAGTGCGACCACTCCCTCTTGTTCTTTTTGCATTGCCTGCTCTTTCGCCATCATTTGATTTCTAAAAACGGCGACTGCTTCATCAATTTTCTCTTCTGATAAGCTCGGCAGCGCATCAGTTAAACCCGCGTCTTGGCCACTAAGAAAGGCATCTTGATCAAAACCCATGTCCATACTTAGAATATTCTTACCACTATCTAATCCCATCAAATAACTAATTTTTTGCTCTTGCGTATCCAACGCGACCTCTTTTTTGGCCCCAGAATCACAGGCACTCAGTGCCAACAGGGCGGTAAGGGGGAGAATTTTTACTAGATTCATTTTATTTCCTTTATTAAGTATTCTTCTGTTAGTGAGTAATTATTTAATTTAAGCCATGTAAGTGACGGCATCAACTATGTTATTCACTTCATTTTGTGTCTTCATCCAGTGTCTGACAACACTAGCTGGTTTTTTTGAAGATTAAATCCCAAACTCCATGACCTAATCGTTCACCTCGCTTTTCAAATTTAGTGAGCGGTCGATAAGCGGGCCTAGGTGAGTATTGTCCAGGTCCGGCACAATTTTCAAACCCTTCAGCCTCACTCAGCGTCTCCAGCATTTGTTCAGCATAAGGCTGCCAGTCTGTAGCCATGTGTAATACCCCCTTGGGCCGCAACTTTTCTCTGACTTGTTGCAAAAACGACGGTTGGACAATACGTCGTTTGTTGTGCTTTTTCTTGTGCCACGGATCGGGAAAGTATAACTGCAAGCGATCAATACTCTCTGGCGCAAAGCATTCTTCAAGCACATCATTTGCATCGGCGAGATAAACGCGCAAATTGGCTAAGCCTTCTATACGAGCAGAATTAATAATAGTACCAACCCCAGGGGGGTGCACCTCAATACCAATAAAGTCAGTATCAGGTTCAGCAGCGGCCATTTGCAATAAAGAATCACCCATACCAAAACCGATTTCTAATACCTTGGGACCTGAGCGGCCAAACACCTCATCTGTATTGATAGCGCCGTCGGCTAATTTCAGACCATAGATAGGCCAGCTGGTTTCAAATGCCTTGCGCTGACCATCAGTCATGCGTCCCGCTCGCACCACATAGCTGCGAATAGACTTCTTCCTATACTCCGGCCTCATCTCCATTTACTGAGCTCGCTTAACGACAAAGATGAGTAGTAGCCATCCAATGATGAAAGCGCTACCGCCAATGGGGGTGATCATGTGAAGTGCGCCTATTTGAGTGACAACCAGAAGATATAATGAACCAGAAAATATGAGAATACCAAGGGCAAAACTTATTGCCGCCCAATCTCGAACTTTGGGATTTACTAGCTGGTCTGGCAAGCAGACAAGGCCAAAAAGCGCCAATGTGTGCAAAAATTGATAAAATACGGCCGTCTGGAAAATGTCCATGTGGCGCCCAGTTAAACGTGCTTCTAGGCCATGTGCGGCAAATGCACCGAGCATTACGCACACTGCACCGCTAATTCCTATAAGCCTAAGCCAAAGTAGTTTATTCATAGCAATAAAAAAGCCGCACGTTGATATAGTGCGGCTTATCGTAGTAGTCTATTAAGTTAAGCTTCCATTAATACGCGGACTTTCTTCATTGCGTTCTTCTCTAACTGACGAATACGCTCAGCAGAAATACCGTACTCAGCAGCTAGCTCGTGTAAGGTTGATTTTTTGTCATCCAACCACCGGCGCTGCAGTATTGAACGACTACGCTCATCAAGAGTTTTTACAGCCTGGCTAAGACGGGAATTGTTATCACCTTCATAATTCTCATTTTCAACTTGTTCGGCAGGATCTGCACCCTTAGATTCTAAATACAGAGATGGTGAGTAGTAAGTGCTCTCTTCGTCATCTACCGGAGCATCGAAAGTGGCATCCCTTGACGTCAAACGCATTTCCATTTCCATCACGTCTTTGACCGGAACACCAAGGTCGTCTGCGACGGCTTTTGCCTCGTCAGCGGAAAGCCAATCTAGCTCTTTTTTAGCACTGCGTAAATTGAAGAACAACTTGCGCTGAGACTTAGTCGTCGCAACCTTCACAATACGCCAGTTACGCAAAATAAACTCATGGATCTCAGCTTTGATCCAATGAACGGCGAAAGATACGACTCGAACACCTTTTTCAGGATTGAATCGACGCACTGCCTTCATCAGACCAACATTGCCTTCTTGGATGAGGTCAGCCAGAGGCAGTCCATAACCGTTGTAAGATCGGGCAATATGTACAACGAATCTAAGGTGTGACATAACGAGTTTACGAGCCGCATCAAGATCATCTTGATAATATAAAGCTTCGCCCAAAGCCTTCTCCTCATCGATAGATAAGATGGGCACAGTAGCAGTCCCCTGAATGTAAGCATTCAGGTTTGCACCGGGAGTCATCCATTCCATTGTTTGGAGCGCTTTACTCATAATTTTCTCTTAATATCGTCGGTTGGCAATAATAACACTAATTGCTGAGTAGTTCCTAGCCCTAAAAAGCACCTTAAATTGCCTTCAAAGCGCTTATTTACAAGGCTTTGGAGGGTAAAATGCCCTATTTTGGCTCTATTTTACGCAAATGTTGCATTACCGCGACCCATGCACCGATCAAACCGGTCATAGCACCAATAGCACAGAGCGCCAATATCCCAGATAGACCAGGCCCTACAAGCTCAAATTGACTCTGATATAGACTGGCCAGAACCTCTACTGAGCGGCCAACCCAAATAACACAAGCAATCAGTATCAAGGACGCGATAATGGCGCCAAATAGACCTAAGAGTGTCCCAGTATAAAGAAATGGTCGGCGCACATAAGCATCTGTGCCACCCACCAACTTAACCACGATAATTTCTTCTTGTCGGCCTTGAATGGCCAAGCGGATAGTATTTCCGACAATCAATAACACCCCAATGCCAAGAGCAATGCTAATAGCTAGTACTAACTTTTCGCCAATTTGGGTTATCGCATTTAATCGCTGTATCCAGAGCATATCAACCTGAACATCTTCAACAGACTCAAGCTCTTCAATACTCGTAATTAATTTTCCAACCTGACTTACGCCAGCCTCCCCAGATGGCAATGGTTGCACCAAAAAAACCGCTGGCAACGGATTTTCGTCCAAATACCGTAGTGCCATACCAAATCCCGATAACGCTTTAAATTCTTCCAGAGCTTGCTCAGCCGATACATAGGTTACTGAGATCACTCCCTCTAAACCCTCTAATTGCAAAGCAAGACCATCGACCGCCGCACTATTAGCAGGCTTTGCTACAAATACGGTAATCTGCGAGGAAGACTCCAGATTTCCACCTATTGTTTGCACATTATTGAGCGCCAACAACATTGCCGAGGGCAACGCTAGTGCTATCGCAATTACCAAAACCGTCATCAATGTTTGAACAGGCTCGCGGAGCATTTTCCTGACACTACTGCTTAGTGTTGCACGATGATGTGCTCTATATCCGCGCCAATGATCACCAAGACGAAATTTTTGTCCCGTCGCTCCGCGCTGTTGCGTTTCTCGGCTCGATTTCTCAGTGATGGTCATGGTGCACACCATCATCGGCGATCATGCCGTTTTCTATATGCATAATTCTTTCATCCATAGTGTTGATCAAATTAATATCATGGGTTGCAATCAACACAGTAACGCCAACACTTTGAAACCGCCTAAACATGGCCATTATTTCGGCAGACAATTTAGGGTCTAGGTTTCCTGTGGGCTCGTCTGCTATCAAGATCTTGGGCTTATGCACCACCGCCCTAGCTATACCCACCCTTTGCTGTTCGCCTCCGGACAGAGTCAGTGGGTTGTGCGTCTCTTTATCGAGCAAGCCAACCCCGTCAAGAGCAGCCCGGACACGACGTCCCGTCTCAGAGGCAGGGTATCCTGAGATTTGAAGAGGTAGCGCTACATTATCAAAAACAGTTCGATCAGTGAGTAGCTGATGATTTTGAAAAACCACTCCGATCTGTCGCCTGTAGGTTGGAATTGCCGATCTGGATAACCGATTTAGGTTTTTACCATTAATCAACAAAGTGCCAGAAGTAGGCCTTTCTATCAACATCAACAATTTGAGAAGCGTACTTTTACCCGCGCCTGAGGGGCCGGTGAGGAAGGCCATTTCGCCCGCATCTAGCTCAAAATTAACGTTACTTAAAGCCTCCAAACCACCCGGGTAACGTTTACTCAGATTATCAAAGCGAATCATAACTATACTCGTTAAGTCTTAGTATTTAACAATGCCTGAACGAAATCTTCCACAATAAAAGGTTGCAGGTCATCCGGCCCTTCTCCCACACCAATATAACGAATTGGTACCGCGAATTTATCTGCTAGCGCAAAAACAATGCCTCCTTTGGCAGTGCCATCAAGCTTGGTAAGAGCTAACCCGGTAACACCAACCACCTGATTGAACTCGGCCATCTGCGCCAAGGCATTTTGTCCAGTGCCCGCATCAAGCACTAGTAGAACTTCATGGGGCGCTGTTTCATCTAGCTTGCTGGCTACTCGCTTCACCTTTTTCAGCTCTTCCATTAGATTACTTTTATTATGCAAGCGGCCCGCCGTATCGGCAATAATGACATCGACGTCTCTTGATTTAGCTGCTTGGATGGCATCAAAAATGACCGAAGCACTATCTGCCCCAGTATGCTGCGCCACGACCGGTAGCTGATTGCGCTCACCCCAAACCTGCAACTGTTCTACCGCTGCCGCCCTAAAAGTGTCGCCTGCCGCCAGCATCACTGACCGGCCTTGTCCTTTTATTTGCTGAGCAAGCTTTCCAATCGTTGTCGTTTTACCAACCCCATTCACTCCAACCACCAACATTACAAAGGGCTTGCCCTGTCTCTCAAAATCAATAGCTTTTTCACTGATACTTAATCGGTCGATCAATATTTTTTCTAGCGCGGCCTTCAGTGCGGCGCCATCTTTAAGCGATTGACGGTCAGACTGCGCTGTTAAATCAGCAATAATTTTGGCGGTCGTTTCAATACCTACATCAGCTATTAGTAAAGAGGTTTCAAGCTCCTCAAGTAGCTCCTCGTCAATAACTTTACTGCCCAGAAAAATACTGCCGAGGCCCTCTCCCGTTCTAGACAGGGCGGAGCGCATACGCTGCGTAAAATTTGGCTTGGCAATAGGAGCCTGAGTCTCTGGTGACTCTTCACTAGATTCTTCGGGGCGCGCCTGACTGTGCTTAAAGCGATCGAGAAAAGATCGCTTAGGCATCTTCTCGTCATCGCTGTTCGTTGATTTTGAATCCATTTTAATCGGTATACTTAGGTTGGTGGGATTTGGTGTATTCTACCATTTACAGGGGAAAAAGTAGTTAAAAGTAGTTCAAATGAGGCGCCAAATTGGCAACAAAAAAACTAAAGGCCACATCAAAAGCGGATAGCAGTGTCAGAATTATTGGCGGCACTTGGCGTGGCCGGAAGATTTTATTTGCCGAGGCTCCCGGTTTGCGGCCCACCGGCGACCGTATCCGAGAGACTCTTTTTAATTGGCTGGCTGCTCATATCTCAGAGGCCCGATGTCTAGACCTTTTTGCTGGTTCAGGCGTGCTCGGGTTTGAAGCTTTATCTCGCGGCGCGGCTCACTGCACGGCCTTAGAGAGTCATCCGGCGGCGACTAAAAAGCTACAGTCAACCAAGGTAGCACTGTCAGCCGATATCAACATAATTAATATCAACAGCCTCAAATTTCTGGCTCAGCCATCGGAAGGACAAGTATTCGATATCGTGTTTATAGACCCGCCTTTCGAAGCTGAATTACTCAATCAAAGCTGCTCCTTATTGGAGGAAAATGGTTGGTTGGCTACCAGTGCAATGATCTACTGCGAGCTAAGCTTAAGTGACAACACTTTCGTACCGCCATTAAATTGGCAACAAGTGCAGGACAAGTATGCAGGCGAGGTGAGATACTGTTTGTTCACTCGTATTGAGCCTAGCAACTAAATTAAGTAATATGCAGCCTCAAAGAAAATCCGGAAATGGAATATAGCTATGAAGACGATCGTATATCCTGGCACATTTGACCCCATTACCAATGGTCACGTTGACCTCATTGAGCGCGCGTCCAAACTGTTTGACAAAATTGTCATAGGCATCGCTAGTAATCAGAAAAAAAGCCCCCTGTTTACGATTGATGAACGCATTCACCTAGCAACAGTCGCGGTGGCACACTTAGATAACGTAGAAATTAAAGGGTTTGATTATTTGCTTGTTAATTTCGTCAAGGACTGTAATGCAGAAGCAGTGATGCGGGGTCTTAGGGCGGTTTCTGACTTCGAGTACGAGTTTCAGCTGGCAAACATGAACCGTGCTTTAAGCCCTGAGCTTGAGAGCATATTTTTGACACCCTCGGAGAAATTTTCTTATATTTCCTCATCCCTCATTCGAGAGATTTCTGCACTCAAAGGTGATGCGGGTAACTTTGTCCCACCTCACGTTGCCGCAGCGCTGCTGGAAAAATTCAAATAACAACCTTACCCCCCCCTGCGTGCCTTAACGTTGGCACTGGGGGCAAAAAACCGAGCTCCGCTGGCCAAGCCGAATGTCCTTAAGAACCCCAGTACAGGTTATACAGCCTTTGCCGGCACGGCCGTAGACCGCCAAGGTTTGCTGGAAATATCCCGATTTCCCATTGCTATTAACAAAATCACGCAAAGTGGTTCCTCCTTGCTCTATGGCGGCCGCGAGTACATCCTTTATATGAGTCCCTAGAGACTCATAGCGTTGCTTTGAAATCTTACCTGCTGGCCTATCTGGCCGAATGCCACTGCGAAACAGCGCCTCGGATGCATAAATATTGCCGACCCCAACAACGATTTTATTATCCATAATAAAAGGTTTAACGGACATCTTTCTGGCTTTTGCTTTGCGCCAGAGCAAAGCACCATCGAAGTCCGTTGATAATGGCTCTGGCCCCAAGTGGGCTAACTGTTGATGTTCGCCCAAAGACCAAAGCCAAGACCCAAAGCGTCGCGGATCGTGATAGCGCAGGCAGGCGCCATTAACTAACTGTAATTCTATATGATCATGCTTCCGCCACTCAGTGTCCGCACTGACAACTCTTAAGCTACCACTCATACCAAGATGGACCAGCATCGACCCACGCTCTAATTGCATAATCAGATATTTAGCTCGCCGAGAAACCGCTATTACGGTTTGACCCTCTACAATAGATTCGATTCCCTCGGTCACTGGCCATCGTAAAGAGCCTTGACGAACGATTAATTGATTTATTTTTTGCTCTTTTATAAAAGGCTCTATACCTTTTAGAGTAGTTTCAACTTCAGGTAATTCAGGCATCGGTTAACTCTAGCTTTGGTTGTGTCGCGGGTTGGCAACAATAATGCGCTCTTACTCCATTTTTAACATCGATAATAGTATATATTGTGTGTTAAACGGTTAGATCAAAAACTAGCATTTTACAAAAAAATCAGTAAAATGCCGATTCCTGTTTAAAAAAAGCTTCTAAAAGGAAATAGGCGAGCATGGCTCTAGGAAAAAGACGTAGATCAGAAGACGAAAATGAAATTGATATGACGCCAATGTTGGACGTTGTTTTTATCATGCTTATTTTCTTTATTGTAACTGCGTCGTTTGTAAACGAGTCAGGTTTGGGCGTTAGCCGTCCACCAACGTCTGATCAGCCACCACCAGACTCTGAAAATACTAATATCGTATTTCGGGTCTCTGAAAGCAATGAATTGACTTTTGAAGGTCGCCGCATCGATATCCGTGCAGTACGCGCCAACGTCGAACGAATGCATGCCGAGAAGCCCGAAGCCAAAGTAGTCATTAGTTCACATCCAAAAGCTAAAACACAGATCTTCGTTGAGATTTCAGATCAAGCGCGCGAAGCGGGTGTGTACGACATATCTCTGTCGACCGACGAATAAGCCAAGAAAGCTCTCACCGTCCTACAAGAAAGCTCTCACCGTCCTAAATACTCCACCTGCGCCTTCAACGCAGGTGGCTTGCTATTATTGCCTCTCTTTCGACTTCCCTGCTTGTTAACCTAGCCCCAACGCCTTACTTGTATTCCATCAATATTCTGACAATATAGTGACTCGCAACGCACACACTTTTGGACTGTTCTATGGAAGATTCGCGCGGAAATTTTACTCAAACAGAGATTGACTGGTTGCGAAGCGAATTACCCGACTTTGGCAGTGAGGACTCTAGCTCAGACAGCCCAAGCGCCGAACTGACCCAGTATCTGACATTTTATCAACTACCTAAAGCCTCTAACGACGTTCAACTTATCGCCGGGAAGTCCCCTGATCGACAAACCCTCATCGTGGCTTGGAAGCCCACTATCAGTAGGGGTACAGTCGTAGTTGTGCATGGTTATATGGATCATATTGGATTATACAACCATCTTATTGAATATCTTTTGCAACAACAGCTCAACGTTGTCTGTTTTGACTTAATGGGTCACGGCTTGTCCAGTGGTCAGCCGGGCTCTGTCAATAATTTCAGCCAGTATGTGGAACAACTTGAACAGGTAATCGCCCTCTCTAATGAACACTTTCCGGGGCCAACTCATGGCATTGGCCAAAGTATGGGCGGGGCCATTTTGCTCAAACACCTGATCAACCAAACCGATCACCAGCAATATCCTTTCACCAGCCTTAACTTATTCGCACCCCTATTACAGCCGTGGGCATGGAAACAAAGCCGTCGTATGTATTTTCTCTCCCGGCTATTTATTAAATCTATTAAGCGTGTTTTTCGCCCCAGCTCTCACGACCGTGATTTTCTACATTTTTTACGCACTCAGGATCCTCTGCAACCAAAGTCGGTGCCTCTTAAATGGGTGGGTGCAATGAATCACTGGGTGTCAGAATTTGAACGTGCTCCGGCCAACGATTTTGCCATCAACATTATTCAGGGAGACAGCGACAAAACACTAGACTGGGTGTATAACCTCAAGGCCTTTAGACAAAAATTTAACACCCTGTCTGTCACGATGATCGCAGACGGCAATCATCATCTGGTCAATGAAAAAGAGGCACTTAGAGCACTCATTTTTAACGCACTAAAAATCTAACTAGTTATAAATATAGCTAGGTAGCCAAGTAGCCAATGCTGGCCACAATGACAGCAGCAACATTAAGAATAGTTGCATTATGATAAAGGGCACCACGCCGCGATACATGTCAGAGGTCTCAACCGAGTCGGGAGCCACACCGCGCAAATAAAACAGTGCAAAGCCAAATGGCGGGGTTAGGAAGGAGGTCTGTAGGTTGATCGCGATCATCACACCTAACCATACAGGGTCAAGGCCCATGGCCAACAAAACAGGGCCGACAATCGGTACGACCACAAAGGTAATCTCGATAAAATCTAGGATAAAGCCCAGTAAAAAAATCACCACCATGACTAGCAGAGTTGCGCCAAACAGCCCACCTGGCAAATTAGTGAAAAAATTCTCGACTATTTCTTCGCCACCAAAGCCTCGAAAGACCAACGAAAACACTGCTGCACCGATGAGTATCAAAAACACCATAGACGTAATTTGAGTGGTACTAATGGCGACTTCGCGGAGCTTGGTGAAATTCAATTGGCCTTTAATCGCGGCAAGTGCTGTGGCACCAAAAGCACCTACGCCGGCAGCTTCTGTTGGGGTAGCAATCCCTGTAAGAATCGAGCCCAACACTGTCACAATTAAAAACACCGGCGGCAGTAAGTTTTTCATCGCCCTTGATAGGCTAGCCCTGCCTCCATTTTGCGGCTCATGTTCAATTGCCGCTGGACGAGAAAAAAGGACCAGATAGACACAATAAAATATTACCAGTAATAACCCGGGAATAAGAGCACCCACAAATAAATCACCAATAGAGATCGTTTTAGGAGCAAAGATCCCCATATTTAATTGCGCCTGTTGATAGGCGCTAGAGAGAGTATCGCCAAGTAAAACCAACGCAATAGACGGCGGAATGATTTGCCCCAGCGTCCCCGTGGCCGCAATGAGCCCAGTTGCTTGAGAGGGAGAATAACCTCGTTTGAGCAAAGTGGGTAACGACATCAGCCCCATTGTCACCACTGTTGCGCCGACAATACCAGTGCTGGCCGCTAACAATGCGCCAACCAACACCACCGAAATACCTAGGCCGCTGCGAAATTCACCAAAGAGGTCGGCCATACTCTCAAGCAGATCTTCTGATAACTTCGATTTCTCAAGCATCACCCCCATCAATATGAACAAAGGCACTGCAATCAACGTGGTATTTTCCATAGTGCCAAACAAACGATTAGGTAGGGCTTGTATAAACGCCATGTCAAAGTGGCCCGTAAAAGCACCCACCATGGCAAAAAGGAGCGCCGTGCCCGCCAGTGAAAAAGCCACTGGATAACCGGCCATTAAGACCAGGCAAGCGGCTAAAAACATTAAAAAGGGAATAAACTCAGCCATCAGATTATAGGCTCGTTGTTTTCAACTATTTGAGTCACTGAAATGTTCACGCCACTGACAACCAAACCACTTTTAATAATTTCAGCAATACCCTGCAATAACAAGGTAACAGGCATGAGCAACATGAGAGTTTTCAGCAAATAAACAAATGGAAGTCCATTGTTCTCTGCTGACGTTTCGTGAATTGCCCAGCTGGCCAAAACATAGTCCCAGCTAGTGAAAAATATCAACAGGCAGACCGGCACTAAAAATAAAAGCCCACCTGCCAGATTAACCATGGCTTTCGACTTTGGCGAAAATCCTCTATAGAAAATATCTACTCGCACATGACCATCATGCTTTAGCGTAAAAGCCAGCCCCATCAAGAATACCAGGCAGTGCAAATAAGTAACCGACTCTTGAAGAGCAATCGAACCGACCTCTAAAAAATACCGTGTAACGACCACCAGCACGACCAGCGCCACCATGACCATCGTCAGCCATGCAATAAGGCGCCCAGTGATCTCGGTAAATTTCTCAATAGCATTAAGTACTATTATTAGTGGCTTCAAGGGGATTAGGATTCCTAATGACGAGCGGTTGATAGTATACCGACTGAATAACAAGGCCGATACCACTCTGCAGTTTAGGCGTGTAAAAATAGTCTCGCAGAGGATTAAAGGCCTTGAGCATGGTGTCGATGTAATAGGTGAGGACGGTTGCCGATATAACCTAGACCGAGATAGCTTTACCACGTTTTCTCAACAGGCAATCCATAGAATAAGGTCGTTAAGGAATTATACTGAAAAACACACAGTATCTAAGGCGCGCGGCCACCCCCCTTCTTTCGATTGTGCTCTGCCGTCCTCTGCTGCCTGCTAATTAACGGGTGCTATCGCTACAGCCTTAAGCCCTTATGCTCTAGTGCCATTGGCAAAAAACCTCTGCCTTTAGCTATGGCCCTAGCGGGGCTGCAGAACGGGCACTATATGGTACAGATGGCCTGAGGGTCATATTTTTCACAGGATACTTGCTAGGGGGAGGCGCTAAAGTTGAGTTGTGGTGATGCCGAAGCCTATGCAGCAGAGTTGTCTGAGATTTCCGGCATTCACTGGCGTCTTGCAACTCTGCCTGAGGTTAGGTCGATTATCTCCCCTAGCGGCTTTGGCCCCGCGGTTAATCTCAACGTGTTCCCCTCGTTGGAGCCGATAAGCATCTGGCCGTCCAGTCGGCGCAGCCTGCATAGCAATGACTTCAGGTGCGCGATCTATCCCTACAATGGCGCGCACTCTTGCAAGCAACTCACAAAGTTTAAGAATCCCTTTTTGCTGGTTCAAGACACCGAAAAATTGTTATAGCTGGCCTTAGCGCGAAGGCCTTTTCTTTAAACAGAAGGCAAGGCAGCCATGCCCTTGAATACGTAAGACGTCGTAAGCGGGGAGGCCCCTAGATTTAAACCCCATTAGCGAACACCTATAAGGGCGACGACGATCATGGGTGATCGTCAAATGCGTGCATTCGAAACAATTAGGACCTTTTGTCGGTTCGGGCATTGTTTGGTTTCCAATACTCTTGGTAGCTCTTCGATACTAGCAAAGTAATGAGACCTGCGCCCACTAAGTCCGCCACTATTCGCGACAGAGAAACGCCGTGAATAAAAGGCAATTCTCCCTTTGCCGCTAGTATCGCAGCAGCAATTATGAGCGCGCCTACACAGCGCGCAGGGCAACTTATCTGTTGGTTGATTCTTTTGCAGGTGCTTCATACCAACACATATCGACAGTTTCCGTCTTTTAATTAGCTAAACAGTTGTCAGCAGGCTTGATATACTAAAGCCAATTGTAAAATTAACCTTTTCATCAGGTAACTAAAAATGATGCTCGCCGTTATTTCGCCGGCCAAGAAACTCGATTACAGCAGCTCTGTAAGCGCCACGGCTCATACACAACCGGCTCTTTTAAAGCATTCACAGGAATTGTTAGAAGGCCTGAAACAATTGTCGCCTCAGGATATCTGCAGGCTGATGGGCTTGAGCGACAAATTAGGTGCTCTGAACTATGAGCGCTTTCAAGAATGGAGCGCGCCGTTTAATGAAGGGAACGCTCGTCAGGCCGTGCTGGCTTTTAAAGGCGATGTTTATCAAGGATTAGGTGCCGATAGCATGAGTGGGGCTGAACTCCAGTGGGCGCAAGACCATCTGCGCATTTTGTCTGGACTTTACGGGATTCTTCGTCCCCTCGATTTAATGCAAGCCTATCGCCTTGAGATGGGAACCAAATTTGCCACCCTGCGCGGTAGCGACCTCTACTCCTTTTGGGATGGTATTATTACCGCGGAGCTTAATGATCTGCTAACAGGGTCTGAGGCCGTACTTTTAAACCTCGCCTCCAACGAATACTTTAAGGCCGTCAAGCACAAAAACATTCATGCCCGCATCGTCACCCCAATATTCATGGACTATAAAACGGACAAATATAAGATTGTTAGCTTTTTTGCAAAAAAAGCGCGGGGCTTGATGTCCGCCTTTATTATTAAAAATAAAATCACCTGCGTAGAAGGCATCAAAGACTTTAATTCGACTGGCTACGCTTTTAACGAAGCTATGAGTGAGGGCGACAAATGGGTTTTCACTCGCGGTTGATTTTTAACTATGCCTAGACCGTTTTCTCAAGCTTGCGAGAATAATCGCGATCCTATCTGCCAGATCCTAGAGCGCGTGTTTGCTGACAAAAGTACTATTCTCGAGATAGGGAGCGGTACTGGTCAGCATGCGGCTTGGTTCGCCAAAAAGATGCCGCATCTACGCTGGCAAACTAGCGATAGAATACAGAATCACCCAGCTATCAATGAGTGGTTAGCCGAGGCCGATCTCAACAATCTAGTCGCTCCAGTGACTCTTGACGTTTCCCAATTTGACTGGCCACAAGACGAATATGATGGCGTATTCTCAGCGAACACCGCTCACATCATGTCTTGGCCTGAGGCCCAGCAGATGGTGTGTGGCGTTGCCTCGGTGCTAGCTGATGGCGGCATATTCGGCCTATACGGGCCAATGCAATATTCTGGGGTGATTGAGGCTGAAAGTAATCGCGCGTTTAATGCCCGGCTTAAGGCTCAAAATCAACAGCAGGGCATTAGAGAATTCAACGACTTGAATGCCTTGGCCGCCAGCCAAGGAATGGTTTTGCGCGAGGACAACCCCATGCCGGCTAATAATCGACTATTAGTCTGGCAAAAGAGCAATAACAACACCTCGGCTTGCTAACCAAGTAGTAAATAGTCCAGAGCGATACCCATAAACACCACCATGCCCACTCGATGGTTATTTAAAAAAGCAGCAAAACAAGCCTGCCTATCTCGCTGCTGCGTTGTGCGGTACTGATGATAGAAATAGCCTGCTGCTGCTGCCAACCCCGCACAATAAATCCAGCCGCGGCCAAATTCAATTCCCACCAACACTAACAACCCAAGCGTTGCGATCTGTAAAATAGCAATAATTGTTCGGTCATGTGACCCAAACAGAATAGCTGTCGACTTAATATCAATTTGCACATCATCATCACGATCAACCATCGCATAGTACGTATCAAAAGCGATTGTCCAAACCACCACTGCAGCGAATAAAAGCCAAAGTTCGTTTGGCAGCCCCTCCCGCTCAGCGGCAAACCCCATTGGGATCGCCCAGGCCCAGGCCACACCAAGACCTATTTGAGGTAGGTTAGTAAAGCGCTTCATAAACGGATACACCGCCGTCACCGCGACTCCGCCAAAAGACAATAAGATAGTTAATTGATTCGTCTGTAGTACCAAAATCAGGGCCGCTATAAGTAGGCTAGCGCATAAAATCAAGGCATGCTTTGGCTTTATTTCTCCAGCAGGCAAGGGCCGCGTCTTGGTGCGTTCCACTAGCCCGTCCACATGGCGGTCTGCATAATCATTAATGACACAACCCGCTGCCCGCATAACAAGCAAGCCACCGACAAATATTGCTAAATTGCTCGACGACGGCACGCCCTCTGCGGCAAACCAAAGTCCCCAGAGCGTCGGCCACAACAGTAAATAAATGCCTATTGGCCTGTCCATTCGCATTAATCGCAACCAAGGGTTTGACGCGCTTGCGGTAGGGGCTTCGCCTGATGTGCTCATGTTATGTTGAGAATCCTAAAGAAGGGTGTTGATTATACGGTTTAAATTTGGGCAAAAATATTTCGCTGACCAATAGCGGTTTTTGGTCAAGCCTAAATACTGATCTACGCCCCCAAAGAGGTCCTTTAATGTGGCTTAATCTGTCTGGCAAGTGTGCTCTTTCAATAGACAAAAAAGCGGCTTCGACAGGCTCTCTCGTCATGCTGGGATCTCTGAACAATAGAGCACCTAGAGGCTGTGTGTCGATATCCCGCAAAAATTCCAGCCGTCCCGTCAAAGTCGATAATGGCATAATGCTTCTAGCAAAAACCCAAGGTTCGCCATTACCATGAAGTAGGACCTGCCTCGAATACACCGGAGTATCGCAGCCTATGTTGAGCGCTTGCGCTTCACTGGCGGTCGGCGTGGTTTCAACCTGATCGATGACTTCAACCGCAAAGCGATTTGCGCTGGCCTCAATCAAGCGCTGGGTTAAGGATCCTGGGTCAGACAGCCAGTCATTCCAATAGGGTGGTATTATTTTGTCCGGCACCGCCGCAAGCGCCTGCCAGATGAAGGTGGGGGGTAGAATCAATTGTGCGTCTTGTAATATAGTCAAAATTGTCTCTTTAATAGGTATAGGTAGAACAGCAGCTGTACTCTAAGGATAAACGGGAGGCTCACCATCCGGCCGGGCCCTAAAACGCTTGTATTCCCATTGGTACTGCTCGGGAGCTAACGCGATAATGGATTCAACCCCCTGATTAAGCGCGGCTAAGCTGGTCTGTTGGTCGTCACTATAGATTTGTCTCGCAACGGGTAGAAAGTGTATCTCCCAGCCTCCAGGAACACGAAGTGCAGTACACATTAACGCGCAGCTCCCCGATCGCTGGAGCAGTTTATGAATAAGGGTCATAGTCTGCGTTTGTATCCCTAAGAAGGGCGCAAAATCACCACTGTTCGGCGGTGGCTGTTGGTCTGGCAAGATTCCTGTAATCTCGCCTCTTTGTAGAGCCTTGATGAGGGCAGCGACTCCGCGTAAATTAGTCGGGACTAAGGTTGCGCCAGCTTGTTCGCGAGATGTTTTGATCCACGTTTCTAGCTCCACCATTCTTGGCGGATCATACAAAGACGTCATTGCAGCCTGTTGAGAAGCCCACAACCCAAGCACCTCCCAGTTGCCTTGATGAGGGATAACTAAGATAGTGCCCAAGCCCTCTAACAACGACGTCTCGAACAACTCTAGCCCCGTAATGGCTAGTATTTTGTCCCCCACTCCGGCATTGCCGGCTCGCCAAACTTTGGGGGTTTCAAAAAGAGCCTGCGCTAAATGTGACATGCGCTTAGCACTAAGGCGCTGAATATCTTGCTTTGACATCTCGGGGTAACAGAGAGCTAAATTAATTTTGGCGGTTCTAATCGGTTGAAGGTTCAAAATAACTATTAGTGCGCCAAGGGCTTTCCCCAAGACTCGCGCTACCCTAAGCGGAAGCCAGGCGATGCTCTTAAGAACATATAAAATTAACTTATTTCTCATTATTTCCTATCTTTAGTTGTTTTCACGGGTGGTGGTAACCGCAACGCACGCCAAGAACAGACAATACCGCCGGTTCCTGTAGTTTGGGGTGCACTCTTTTATCCATCTATTACGACAATACCCTTGATATATTTAACCATTGTTACCTGCATTATATCTACTGCCTGATGATGCAAGCCACCTTATTAATCCCTTTGCGGCACTTATCCCCTATCTTTATCGTGGTGCGGCTTTATAATTGCGGCTTGATTGAACATTTTATTACCGTGGGTGAATGTTGTGGCCAAACTCAGTGCGCCGCCTGATACTTTTCAGGATTTAATTTCCAGACTCCAAAGTTACTGGGCAGGAAAAGGCTGTTTGGTTATGCAGCCTCTTGATATGGAAGTTGGTGCGGGTACCTTTCATCCCGCAACATTTTTGCGCTCGATCGGGCCGGAAAACTGGAATAGCGCCTATGTTCAGCCATCAAGGCGGCCTACCGATGGCCGTTATGGTGAAAATCCAAATCGGCTTCAGCACTATTACCAGTTTCAAGTGGTAATGAAGCCTTCTCCTAAAGACTTTCAAGAACTCTATCTGGGGTCCCTGAGAGAGCTTGGGTTGGATACCTTAGTCCATGACGTTCGCTTTGTTGAAGACAACTGGGAATCGCCAACGCTTGGGGCTTGGGGCTTAGGTTGGGAGGTCTGGCTGAATGGAATGGAGGTGTCTCAGTTTACCTATTTTCAACAGGTTGGTGGTCTTGAGTGCTATCCAGTCACTGGCGAAATCACCTATGGTCTAGAGCGTATTGCTATGTACCTACAGGGGGTTGATAGTATTTATGATCTAGTTTGGGCGCATGGCCCGCAGGGCGACGTTAGCTATGGAGATGTTTTCTTACAAAGTGAAATTGAGATGTCGACCTATAATTTTGAGCATGCGGACGTTCCGTTTCTGTTTGAGAGCTTTGATCAGTATGAAAAGGACTGTCAGCGTATAACTAAGAAGGGCCTGCCTCTGCCCGCTTATGAAATGGTGATGAAGGCGTCCCATACATTTAACCTGCTTGATGCTCGCAAGGCCATTTCAGTAACAGAACGTCAGCGCTTTATTTTGCGCGTTCGCACCCTGGCAAGAGGCGTAGCACAGGGTTACTTTGAGTCTCGGCTAGCGGCAGGCTTTCCATTGGCAGAACCCTCAATTGCAGCCGAAGTTCTAGCTCGTCATGCAGGAGGGCCAAAGTGAGTAGCGATTTCCTATTTGAGCTAGGTACCGAAGAGTTACCACCAAAGGCACTGCTAAGTCTATCGGATGCGCTAACCTCCGGGCTCTTAAAAGGCTTTGATAGTGCTAACCTTGCGTTCGGTGAAGTCTCTTCTTTTGCCGCGCCTCGCCGGCTTGCTGTGCTGGTGCGAAACTTAGATGTAAAGGCTCCGGATAATGACGTCGTAAATTGGGGGCCGCCTACTAAAGTTGCTTTTGATAGCAATGGGTCGCCGACGAAGGCTGCACAAGCTTTCGCCACAAAAAATAATTTGGCTCTATCTGAGCTCGCAAGCAATGTCGAACATGACGGTAAACAAGAAAAGCTTTGTGTTCGCAAAACCGAAGCGGGAAAATCAACCGCCTCCCTTCTTTCGGAACTTATTAATGCTGCCTTGCTAGGGCTGCCCATCGCAAAGCGGATGAGCTGGGGAAGCAGTAAAGAGCTGTTTGTCCGCCCGGTACAGTGGGCCGTCTTGCTGTTTGACGGGAAAACCTGCGAAGAATCAATTTTGGGAATTACGTCAAGCAATGTGAGTCAGGGTCACCGCTTCCATGGTTCAGGCGATATCACGATCAAGACACCTCGGAGCTATGAGCAACAGTTAAAGGATAATTTTGTGATCGCTTGCTTCGCTGATCGGCGGGATATTATTCGCAAGGGTGTCGCGAGTTTAGCTAAAACGATTAATGGATCCGCGGTCCTTGACGATGCCTTATTAGATGAAGTGTGTGCTTTGGTCGAGTGGCCCGTGCCTTTGATGGGGCGTTTTGATGAGCATTTTTTGGAGGTTCCCTCCGAGGCGCTTATCTCTTCGATGAGAGAGCATCAAAAGTATTTCCACCTGATTGATGATAATGATCAGTTGTTACCTGCGTTTATCACGGTGGCCAATATTGAAAGTAGCGATACATCGCAAGTGATCGCTGGAAATGAGCGTGTCATTCGTCCGCGGTTGGCCGACGCGGCATTCTTTTACCGGAACGATCGGCTTGTGTCGCTTGAGCAACGCAGAGAATCCTTAAAAAAGGTAGTTTTTCAAGATAAGCTGGGTTCTGTCTTCGATAAAACAGTCCGGGTGTCGTGCCTTTGCTCACAATTGGCCTCCTTTACTGGTGCAGATGCTACGTTAGCGGGCCGAGCGGGCGAACTGTGTAAGTCCGATTTAGTAACAGACATGGTGGGTGAATTTGCCGACCTGCAAGGCGTAATGGGCCGTTATTACGCTGTTCATGATGGCGAAGAGCAGGATGTAGCGGAAGCTCTACTGCAACAGTATTTACCGCGCTTTTCTGGCGACAAAATTCCAACTAATACCCTCGGGACGACTTTGTCCCTTGCTGACAAACTAGATACCCTGGTTGGTATCTTTAGCATAGGGCAACCACCTTCCGGATCTCGGGACCCTTTTGCGCTAAGACGCGCTAGTCTCGGAATTTTACGTATTATTTTAGATAGAAAAATTAACATTGATCTCCCAGTGGCAATCTCTCTTGCTGCAGCGAACTTTAGCTTAGAACCATCCAGCCTAGACAAAACATGCAAGCAAGTACTTACATACGTATTAGAGCGCTTTAGATCCTGGTACCGTGATGAGGGCGTCAGCGCCGAGGTTTTTTTGTCCGTTTCCACTCTCGGCTTTACTAACCCACTGGACATTGATGCTCGAATAAAAGCCGTCGCTCAATTCTGTCTACTGCCGGAGGCTGACGCTCTCTCTTCAGCCAACAAAAGAGTGTCTAATATTTTGGCAAAGCAGCTCGGCACGCGCATGCCGGAGCCTCTAACCCAAGCTTTGCTCGTTGAGTCAGCTGAAAAAAGTCTGGCCCATACGATCAGAGCGCTTGAAAAGAGCTGCAAGCCTCTATTGGCGTCCCGAGATTACAATACGTTGCTGCAGGATCTTTCTTCACTGCGGGCGCCCGTCGATCGCTTTTTTGATGAGGTTTTGGTGATGTCAGATGACACCACCCTGCGTGAAAATCGCCTAAGCCTACTCAAAAGACTGCGAGATTTATTTCTTAACGTCGCTGATATTTCACAGCTAGTCACCGGCAAATGATCGGTATGCGCGAGATTCTAGGCGCCCTCCAAAGGATTTTGCTTCTTCTGCGTGCATGCGTGTTCTATATAGGGTTTATTGTCGTTGCTCTGATCTTCGGCTTGGCCTGCTGCGCAGCCTGCTTCCTTCCAGCTAAGCAGCTGCAGGCAGTGGCAGCAACTGGCAATGTTTTGTTGCTATTTTGGCTCCGCGTAACCTGTGATATTAAGGTTAGGATCACCGGCCGTGAAAACATCCCTCCCGGGCCCTGCGTTATTTTATGTAACCATCAAAGTTCCTGGGAATCATACTACCTGCAATGGTTACTACAACCAGTGAACTTTGTATTGAAGCGCGAGCTGCTTTGGATTCCCGTTTTCGGCTGGTCTTTAGCCCTTTTGCGTCCCATTGCTATCAAAAGATCCAACCCCGCTTCTGCCATTCGCCACATCTTTAAGCAGGGCGCGCTGATGCTAGAAGAAGGGGTCAAAGTTGTTATTTATCCAGAGGGTACTCGAATGCCGCCAGGGGCATTAGGGAAGTTTAAAACTGGCGGCGCGGCTCTAGCCGCGCGAGCTGGAGTGCCCGTTATCCCGGTGTCTCACAATGCAGGTGAGCACTGGACTTTACACGGTTTCCTCAAATATCCCGGGATCATACGCTTAAACATTGGGCCAGCACTTAGCACCTCTAACAATAGCGCGCGCGAAGTGACTGAAATGGCGCACTCCTGGATTGACCGCTCACTTAAATAGCACAGCGGCCTCACTTTTCATCCCAAGACGGCATTAAATGTCGAGATTAACGACTGACAGCGCATTTTTTTCAATGAACTCTCGTCTAGGCTCTACCTGATCGCCCATCAAAGTCGTGAACATTTGGTCCGCTGCAATAGCGTCTTCTATAGTCACTACCAGCATTCTACGTGCCTCTGGGTCCATAGTGGTTTCCCAAAGCTGCTCTGGATTCATTTCCCCTAGCCCTTTGTAGCGCTGGGTATTGATGCCGCGGCGAGATTCGGTCATTAGCCAGTCTAAGGCTTCTTTAAACCCGGCAACGGGGTGATCTCGCTCTCCGCGCTTAACATAGGCGCCCTCCTCAATTAAGCCTTGCAATGTGCCACCCAACTCAACGATCGCCGCATATTCTGCAGAACCAAAGAAATCTCGACTTAGGGTGTGGTAGTGCGGCACGCCATGAGCTGTAATCTCAATATTGGGCAAGAAGACTTTGTGCTCTTTGTCCTCTTTCACTGCAACGTGATAACGATGAGTCCCACTATCAACTTCACTGAGCTTTTCCTGTAGTTCGACGCACCAGGCCTCCACTTCGCTACACGTTTGAAGAAGTTTTGAATCGAGCCCACTAACATAAACTAAGGCTTCAAGGACGCTAAGCGGGTAAACTAAAGACATTCTCTCAATTAAGCCGCTCACCCGCCGAAACTTCCCAACCAGCTCCTCTAGGGCCTCACCCTGAATAGCAGGAGCCTCCGAATTAACGTGAAGGCTGGCGCTCTCGAGTGCTTTTTGAGTTAAATATACTAGCAATGCGGCGTCATCTTTCAGATATTGCTCATTTTTCCCTTTGCTGACCTTATAAAGCGGGGGTTGCGCGATAAAGATGTGCCCGTTGTCTACCAATTCACGCATCTGCCGGAAAAAGAACGTCAGCAATAATGTTCGGATGTGCGACCCGTCTACGTCTGCGTCAGTCATAATAACGATGGTGTGATAACGGAGCTTTTCAAGGTTAAATTCCTCGTTCCCGATGCCACACCCAAGAGCGGTGATTAAGGTACCTACCTCAACGCTAGAAAGCATTTTGTCAAATCGCGCTTTTTCAACATTTAAAATCTTTCCCTTTAGGGGAAGAATGGCCTGTGTCTTTCGCGCCCGACCCTGCTTAGCTGAGCCTCCAGCAGAATCGCCCTCCACTAGATAAATTTCGGACAACGCAGGATCTTTTTCTTGGCAATCAGCCAACTTTCCTGGCAACCCAGCAATATCAAGCGCGCCCTTGCGGCGAGTCATCTCCCTCGCTTTTCGCGCCGCCTCTCGAGCTCGCGCTGCATCTATCATCTTATTAACAACAGCCCGGGCCTCTTGGGGAAACTCCAGGAGGTAGTCGCTAAACTTTTCCCCCATCTCTTGCTCAACAGCTGTTTTTACCTCTGAACTAACCAGCTTATCTTTTGTTTGGGAAGAAAATTTAGGGTCAGGCACTTTCACCGAGACAATCGCCGTTAGGCCTTCACGGGCATCATCGCCTGTGGTATTAACCTTTGATTTTCCGTTAATACCTTCTTTTTCAATATAGGTGTTCAAGCCACGCGTCAGTGCCGACCGAAATCCCGCAAGGTGGGTTCCGCCGTCACGCTGAGGAATATTATTGGTATAACAGAGGATATTTTCCTGAAACCCATCATTCCACTGCAGCGCCACTTCAACACTAGTTCCATCCTCACGCTCGCTGTTGAAGTGCATTATCTGGTTAACGGTCGTTTTGTTAGTGTTGAGAAACGTAACAAAGGCATTTAAGCCGCCTTCATACGCATAAACCTCCTCTTTGCCGGATCTTTCGTCATGCAGCACAATACGCACCCCGGAATTTAGAAACGATAATTCACGGAGTCTCTTGGCTAACTGCTCGAAATGAAACTGAATATTGGTAAACGTGCCTTCCGAAGGCGTAAAGAAGATCTCTGTTCCGGTCTCTTCAGTGTCCCCCACTACCTCAAGAGGCCCATCAGGAACACCATGACTATAGGCTTGCTCATGAACCTTGCCATTGCGGCGGATGGTAAGGCGCATTGTTTTTGAAAGCGCATTAACAACAGACACTCCCACGCCATGAAGGCCGCCAGACACCTTATAGCTGTTGTCATCAAACTTTCCGCCAGCATGAAGCACTGTCATAATAACTTCAGCAGCAGATACACCTTCATCGTGCATTTCTGTCGGAATGCCGCGGCCGTTGTCTGATACAGATATTGACTCATTGGGGTGGATAACGATACGAATTTCCGAACAGTGCCCCGCTAGAGCCTCGTCGATAGAGTTATCAACCACCTCAAACACCATATGGTGAAGACCAGTGCCATCATCAGTATCACCAATATACATGCCAGGTCGCTTTCGAACCGCGTCCAGCCCCTTTAGCACTTTAATGCTCGACGAATCATAATTTGCTTCTTCAGCCATAACCTTTTAGCTTCCCGTTATCTCGCTTTTTGTAGTAACCCCATGTTCCACATGGAACATATGGTGCGCCGTCCCTTCAACCAACACCTGAAAATCTCTCTTATCGACGCCCGTCATAAATACCTGACAATCCAAACCTTTTAAAAACCCCACAACCTGCTGACGGTGAAGGTAATCCAGCTCCGCCGGCAAATCGTCCAGCAAAAACAAGCACGACTCCCCCGTCTTCTCCCGATAAAAGGTAGCCTGAGCTAGCTTTAACGCATAAACAAGCAGCTTGATCTGGCCTCGGGACAGGCGTTCTGATGCCAACACCCCATCTACCTTGATCTTCATATCAGCCTTGTGGGCTCCGTGGCTCGTAGTCCCCAATGCAAAGTCCCTCGCCTGATCTGCCACCATCACATCTGCAAGCTCTGACTCATCAGACCACCCCTGATAATAATCAAAACTTAGCTCTCCTAGACCATCAAGCTCTTTCGAAACAGCCTCAACATGCCCCACCAACCCTTCGAGATAGGCTCTGCGATGACGCGTAATCTCCTCACTCAGCGGTATCAGCTCGGCCGTCCAGGCACGCAACGAGTCTTCGTCTATTCTACCATGACGAAGTAGTTGATTTCGCTGTTTTAATGCTTTTTGAAAACGCCGCCACAGATCAGTGTACGAATGTTCCACGTGGAACACTCCCCAATCTAAAAATTGCCTTCTTTGAAGGGCGCCGCCTTCTAACAAGTTAAAGCTGTGGGCATCTATTAGCTGCAAAGGAAGCTCCTCGACAAGCTGAACTGCCGACTGTAGCGCCCTACCGTCAAGACGAGCTTCAAAAAGACCCTTAGACGTGCGCCTTACTCCTAACCGGTGGCTGCCGCTAGATGTCTGACGCTCCAGCTGCGCTGAGACCACCAACTCTTCAGACTCATGATTTACCACCAAGCGCAAATCGCGATGCTTAAAGGAGCGACCACGACCCAAAAGATAAATAGCCTCTAGAATGCTAGTCTTGCCACTACCGTTAGCGCCATAAATGACGTTGATAGTCGGATGACACTCCAACTGAAGGCTTTTGAGGTTTCGTACTTGGAGTATGTCAATGCTTGAGAGATACATGAGTGCTCATTTTCGACCACATGATCCCGAACTAGAGACGCATTGGCATAACGACATAAACAGCGCGACTGCCTGCTGCGCCACTAACAAGGGCGCTACTATTGGAATCAGACAGTGTAATGCGCACCTCAGGACTTGAAATAACATTCAGCACATCAAGGAGATAGCTAACATTAAACCCAATCTCAAGATCTTCTCCGGAGTAATTCACAGAAACCTCTTCTTCGGCTTCTTCCTGCTCAGGGTTATTGGCAACCATCTTAATCGAACCACTCGACAGTGAAATACGAACCCCACGGTACTTCTCATTCGACAGGATAGCCGCGCGCCCAAACGCTTGCTTAAGTTCAGCCCTATCGCCGACGACCTCTTTATCCCCACCCTTAGGTAGCACGCGATCATAGTCAGGGTAGGCGCCATCGACTAGCTTAGACGTGAAGCAATAGTCCTCGCCGGTAACCCGAATATGGTTTGATCCCATAGCAACGCTAACTTCATGTTCACCCAGCAGCCGAGATAGCTCTATAATTCCTTTGCGCGGCAGAATAGCTGAGATTGTCTCTTCAACCGAGACGTCGCAAGCGCCATCGCAAAGCGCCATTCGGTGGCCATCTGTCGCCACAGCTCTAAGATTGTTGTTGGTTAGCTCCCAGAGCATCCCATTTAGATAATACCGGACATCTTGTTGAGCCATAGAAAACGAGGTCGCTTCGATTAAGCTCTTAAGAACAGAGCCCTTCACCACAAACTCTATTCTCTTTTCTCCTTCATCCACTGACGGAAACTCATTGGCCGGCAGCGTGGCTAGGGTGAATTTACTTCTTCCACTTATAAGCGTCGCCTTGCCTTCGCCACTAGAAAAGTTAAGTTGCGCTCCATCCGGGAGTGACCGGCAAATATCAACCAACTTACGAGCAGATACTGTTACCTCGCCATCCTCACCCTCGGGGCCGCTATCGCTAAAGCCGATGACTTCGACCTCAAGATCAGTGCCCGTCATTGACAACCGACCATTTTCTAAGCTTAACAGCACGTTAGATAAGATCGGTAATGTCTGTCGTCGCTCGACAACACCCACTACAAGCTGCAAAGGCTTAAGGAAAGCTTCACGCGATAAGCTAAATTTCATAATATTGTACTATCTCCAACTTTATTTATGTTCTTTGCTAAGGTTTAAGTGGATAAGGCTCTGTACAGATTTTTCAGGTCTCTCTGCACCTCTCTGTCCACGCTCTCCAATTCTCTAACCTTGCGACAAGCATGCAATACCGTTGTGTGGTCTCTACCGCCAAATGACTCGCCAATTTCAGGCAAGCTATGACTCGTCAATTCTTTCGCAAGCGCCATGGCAACCTGCCTAGGCCGCGCTACCGAACGACTGCGCCTCTTCGAGAGCATGTCCGACATTTTAAGCTTGTAGTAATCCGCCACCACCCGTTGGATATTATCTATGGTAACGAGCTTATCCTGAAGTGCCAATAAGTCTTTCAGGGATTCACGAATTAAATCAATATCTATTGCTCGGCCAGTAAACTGCGCATGCGCCATGACTCGCTTTAAAGCACCCTCCAACTCTCTCACATTCGAGCGAATCCTCTGGGCTATAAAGAACGCAGCATCCTTAGACAACGCCATACCTGTCTGCTCCGCCTTGTTAATCAAAATAGCAGCACGGGTCTCAAGCTCTGGGGGCTCGACAGCAACAGTTAGGCCCCAACCAAACCTAGACTTCAAGCGCTCCTCCACACCATCTATCTCTTTGGGGTATCGGTCACAGGTCAAAATCATCTGCTGCCCGCCCTCCAATAAAGCATTGTACGTATGGAAAAACTCCTCTTGAGAGCGCTCTTTGCCAGAAAAAAACTGAATATCATCAATTAACAACGCATCCACCGAGCGGTAGAACTGCTTAAACTCATCGATAGCCTTTAGCTGTAGTGCCTTAACCATGTCCGCAACAAATCGCTCAGAATGCAAATAGACGATCTTTGCCTCTGGGTTGTTTGCTCTCATGGCATGGCCTACCGCATGCATTAAATGCGTTTTACCAAGCCCAACCCCACCATAAATGAAAAGTGGATTGTAGGAACCGCCTGGGTTCTCAGAAACCTGGCGTGCCGCAGCAAATGCTAACTGATTTGACTTCCCTTCAACAAAGCTGTCAAAGGTAAAATTTGGATTTAGGTTGGTCTTTAAGCTCCTCTCAGCAGCAGACTTAATGATCGCAGGCGCCGCTACAACACTATCACGATAAGGCTCTATTGGGGCTGTCGCAGCTACAGGAATCGACACTCGGTCCAACACCGCGCCCCCACGAAAACCATTGAAATCTGTTCTACTCACCTTTATCTCAACTTTAACCGATCTGCCGCCGCCCAACTGAGCTAACAACTCCTCAATCCTAGATAGAAATTTACTCTTAACCCAATCTTCAATAAATCGATTCGGCGCCAATAAATGCACATCAACCGCTCCCTCTGCAGACTGAATGGTGAGGGGACGTATCCAGGTGTTGTATTGCTGTTCTGGCAATTCGCTGCGGAGCATGGCCTGGCATTCGGCCCACACCATAGTGTCGACATTAGATTCCATGATTGAAACCCGTAGTGACGCAGACAACGGAAAGGCTGTTTTCATAGGTTACCCCAACAAAAAAAACAGCGGGTCTCTTGAGTAATTTAGGTATCAATTTATCCCAACCAAAGTTAAAAGACCGTCGATCTTTAACAATTAAATTTATTTGATGTTCTAACTTTAGTGTATATGACAAAACGACGATTATCCACAACCAAAAAAACCTAAACGAATTTTCTAAAACTAAATAAAACATTAAAAAACAACAGCTTAAGTAAATGCAATATTTTTTTCTACCAACAATAAAAAAATAAAATTTGGTTGTTTATTGACCAATAATTGTGGATAACCTGTGGATATACAGTTAAAAAACAGTGTTTATATCCTATTTCCTCCCATTCGAGGAGAAGCCGGACCCTGCAAAAAAATTATCGTGACTTAAAGTGGTTTGCTAGTCACTTTCCTATGCAAAAAGAAGAAAAAATTCGGCCAAGAAGGTCATCTGACGTAAATTGCCCGGTAATCTCAGACAATTCATTTTGTGCCTGACGTAAGTCTTCCGCCAGTAATTCGCCGGCGCCGGCGCCTTTGAGTTGCTCTATACCATTTTGGACAAAAGCTAGAGCATTGGTAAGAGCGACCAAATGGCGCCGCCGGGCAGAGAATAACCCTTCCCCATGGCCTAGGTAGCCCGCCTTTGCTTGAAGATGTGACGCGAGGGCGTCAAAACCACTCTTATCTTTTACTGAAATAGCGAGCGTGGCCTCGTCGATCACGCCGGGTCGATGGCCGGATAAATCAATTTTATTTAGCAGTAAGGTAACAGACTGAGTAGAGCCTAGGTTTCGCTGAAAATACTCAGGCCACAAATCCTTCAACTTGGGGTTACTAGTGTCTGTGGCGTCAGCTACAAATAGTACTTGATCAGCACTAGTTATTTCCTTCCAAGCTCGGCGCACGCCCTCCTGCTCTATCTCGTTATCGCTCTCGCGAAGGCCGGCGGTGTCGATAATATTAAGCGGTAATCCGCCTAGGGTGATCCGCTCTCTCAACACATCTCTTGTAGTGCCCGGGACAGAAGTCACTATGGCTGCATCATTGCCTGCCAGCGCATTTAACAAGCTAGACTTTCCGGCATTGGGTTTACCCGCTAACACCACTGTCAGGCCATCTCTCAGTATTGCACCCTGCTGAGCCTGCGCTAACACCTCTGTTAAATCATTACAAAGAAGGTCGAGGTTTACCGCCAGCGTCTTATCTTGGAGAAAGTCTATCTCCTCTTCAGGGAAATCGATGGCCGCTTCGACAAATATTCGCACTTGAATCATTGTCTCTACCAACTCGTTTACTAACTGCGAAAATTCGCCCTGCATTGACCGGACTGCTGACCTAGCGGCCTCGATAGAAGACGCATCAATTAAATCAGCAATAGCTTCCGCTTGAGCTAAATCCATTTTGTCATTAAAAAAAGCGCGCTCGCTAAACTCTCCGGGACGAGCCACCCTAGCCCCCAACTCCACACAGCGCTGCACTAACCGATCGAGGACCACCATACCGCCGTGCCCTTGGAGTTCGAGTATGCTTTCACCGGTAAATGAAGATGGCCCAGGGAAATACAGCGCCACACCTTCATCTATGGCTTCTCCTTCCGCATCGAAAAACCCACTGTAGGTTGCTCTTCTGGGGAGTAAAGGTTTACCTATCAGGCTATTCATAAACGGTAAAACATCTGAACCAGAAAGGCGAACGACGCCCACCCCACCTCGGCCAGCGGCGGTGGCAATAGCGACAATAGTGTCTTTGCTATTTTGAAACATATTAAAAGTATGCCAGATTCAAAGGGGCCCCGCCGGGGCCTTGTGAATCTTTTGCTATTTCTTCTTACTGATCAAATGGCTATTAACATACCACTGCTGGGCCATTGATAATAAATTATTAACTGTCCAGTAAAGCACTAGTCCAGACGGGAAGGTCATAAACAAAAACGTGAAGCCAATGGGCATAAACTGCATTATTTTGGCTTGCATTGGATCGGTGGGCATTGGTTGCATTTTTTGCATCAGCAACATGCTCGCGCCCATCACAATCGGTAAAATGAAATAGGGGTCTTTGGCGGATAAATCTTGAATCCAAAACACCCAAGGCGCATGGCGTATTTCTACGGACTCTAGCAACACCCAATAAAGTGATAAGAACACCGGCATTTGCAGCAGCATCGGAAAACAACCCCCCGCTGGATTCACTTTCTCTTTCTTATACAGGCTCATAGTCTCTTGTGACATCTTTTGCCGGTCATCACCATAAAGTTCTTTAAGGCGAGTCATTTCCGGTTGCAAGTTGCGCATTTTGGCCATTGACTTAAGGCTTGCCGCTGAGAGAGGGAACAACAGTAATTTTATCAGAAGCGTTAATAATATAATCGACCAACCCCAATTACCGATAACACCATGAATCGCTTTCATCGTAAAAAAGATAGGCTTTCCGATCATCCACAAAAACCCATAGTCAACAGTCAAATCAAGATACTCCGCGAGCTTAGAGAGCTCTTCTTGGTCTTTGGGGCCAACGTAAAAAATCGCTTCATAGCTACCAAACTGCCCCGCGTCGACAACAATAGGCTCTCCGATAAAACTCATTAAGTACACGTCTTCGTCTTTAACTTTCCGGAGCTCATACCTATTTTGGTCGTCTGTCGGTGGTATCCAGGCGCCAATAAAATAATGCTGTATCATCGTTATCCAACCACCGGTAATCACCGTTTTTACGCTGCTTTCTGCGATCTCACTAAAATCATATTTGGCATAGTTGGTCTCAGGCTCACGGAGAGCCGCCCCCAAATAGGGTTGCGCTCCAAGTCCGCTAGCGCTTCCTCCTGGCGGCTTTGAATCTCTCTTTATTTGGCCATAAAAATTGGCATTAAATTCTGAGCTAGTTAGGTTGTTAATTAGATATTGAACACTGACACCATAACCCTCTTGGCTCAACTGAAACCGCTTAACAATTTTTACGCCGTCCACATTTAAAGTTAGATCAACGTTCAGTATTTCTTGGTTGTCTTGTATTTGATAGCGGTTGCTCGACGATGCAAATTGGGGCCTGCTGTTATTCTTATCTGTGGCGTTTGGACCAATAAGCCCGCTTTTCGCAATATAAGTTGCCGTATTGTTTTGTTGTAAAATAGCTAGCGGCTGTCCGCCTAGGTTGGGCATTTTATCTAAGTGTTTTAACAATTTAGCGCCTACAATATCGCCCCCAAGAGTATCAATGGTGAACTCAACAACATTGTTTTTGACTACAATAAGATTCCTTTCAGGCGTTTCTTGTGGAATCGATATTGGCTGCTGTAATAGCGGCAACTCTGAATCTAGATTGCCATTTTCAAAGGGCGCTGAAGGCTCATTGTCAGAGAAATAGGTCGGCCCCTGAGCCAAGCTCGCCTGCGAAAGCTCTATTCGGTCGTCTTGAAATTGATTCCACTGAATAACTAACAACCACGCCACAATAGCCATGCCCGCGATTAAAACTGTCTTTTGCCAATCCATATTATTTATAACTCTTTTTGGTTTTTATGCGAGGTCACTTGAACTGCTTTGTCGTCCCCAACAGGATCAAAGCCTCCGGGGTGAAAAGGATGACACTTCACTATCCTCAATATTGTTAAATAACTGCCTTTAATAAACCCAAATCGATCAAAGGCCTCCTCTGCATAACAAGAACAGGTAGGGTGGAATCGGCAATTACTGCCAAGCAGCGGGCTAATGGCTCGCTGGTAAAAACGAATGCATGCAAGGGCCAGTTTACGCATTTTTTTCCTCTTGTTTATCGCAGCGCTGCCGAAGTCTGCACCAAGATTGTTGTAACAACAAGGTCATCTCATCAGAGCTCAGCTTGTGGGCGTCTCTTCTAGCAAAAAAAACAACATCTATCGGCTGACTGAACTGCTCAAGCCTAAATGTTTCACGCACTATTCTCTTAACGCTATTACGACCAACAGCCGTCGAGATGTTTTTTTTGCCCACCACTAAACCCAACCTTGAATTGTCGCGGCAGTTAAACTTTGCGAGCATTAAAAGCTTTGGGTGTGCAATCTTGAATGTATTGGTATCGAAGACCTCTTGAAATTCAGAGGCCTTGAGTAATCGCTTTTCTTTATTAAACCTTAAGCTGGGCACTGAGCCCAAACCTTACGCTGAAAGACGCTTGCGGCCTTTTGCACGCCGACGGTTTAACACTGCGCGGCCACCTGGTGTCGCCATGCGAGCTCTAAAGCCGTGAGTGCGCTTGCGCTTCAGGTTGCTAGGTTGAAATGTTCTTTTCATGACGTTATGTCCACTTTTCTTTGAGCTACTGTTTCAGGGTCGGCGATTCTAAAGAAATTAACCTCATAGTTCAATGATTTATTCAGTAAATATGCAAAATAACGACCAGCAGACCAACGCTTCCGTCGATAAGAAAAACCCACAACTTACTCATAGTTAATACATCAACAACTAACACTTCACTAAAACCGGCAACAACCTGTTAAGAACTACCATTGAGATAAAAAAGTTACCCACAAAATTACTACTTTTCTTTCTATAACCGCTAAAGTGTGTTTATTAATACAAAACCAAACATAAGTGTGCGCATTATAAAAACAGAAAAAAAGCCATGTTATACAGCTAAAATCTCTATGTAACTACATGAAAAGCATAATAAAATTAATATAATCCACAATTAAACGCCTCCCTAATAACAATAACAATAAACTAATACCTTAAATATATTAATATTACTTATATCATTAAATAACAGTTGAACGGTTTAAAACGATCACAAAAACGAAATCCATTAAAACCCTTTGAATAACGTATAATGCTCAGCCGTGGAATAAGTAACAGCGAAGACTATGCAGTACCCAAGCGATTTTGACGTTATTGTTGTTGGTGGAGGCCATGCCGGAACTGAGGCATGTCTTGCTGCTGCGCGCATGGGCGCCCAAACCTTATTGCTAACACATAATATTGAAACCTTAGGGCAAATGTCTTGCAATCCGGCTATCGGCGGGATTGGTAAGAGCCATTTAGTGAAGGAGGTGGATGCCTTAGGCGGTGCAATGGCCTTAGCAACGGATCTTAGTGGAATTCACTTTAGGGTTTTAAACGCAAGAAAAGGTCCAGCGGTAAGAGCGACAAGAGCTCAGGCAGACCGGGTTAGGTATAAAGCTGCTATTAGAAGAATCCTTGAGAATCAGGAAAACTTAACAATCTTCCAGCAAGCCGTCGATGATTTAATTATCGAGCAGGATAGAATTGTTGGCGTTATTACCCAGATGGGCTTGAAATTTAAGGCGAAAACAGTCGTCGTTACAGCAGGAACCTTTCTCGCCGGTAAGGTCCACATAGGATTAGAAAACCATTCAGCTGGTAGAGCTGGAGACCCGCCCGCTGAAAACCTAGCAAGACGCTTGAGAGAACTACCATTTAGGGTTGAACGCTTAAAAACAGGCACCCCACCAAGAATTGACGCCAGAAGCGTAAGCTTTAAATCTCTCCAGGAGCAGTGGGGCGATAAGCCAGAACCGGTGATGTCCTACCTAGGTAATATTAATCAACATCCAAAACAAACCTGTTGTTGGATCACTTACACCAACCCTACAACACACTCAATAATCAAAGGAGGTATGGATAGGTCGCCTCTATACACGGGTGTTATTGATGGTGTTGGCCCGAGATATTGCCCGTCTATTGAAGATAAAGTAGTTAGATTCGCTGACAAAGACCAGCACCAAATTTTTATAGAACCAGAAGGCCTTGATACCTACGAGCTTTACCCTAACGGCATTTCAACCAGTTTACCATTTGACGTGCAGTTGGAGTTGGTTCGGTCTATAACCGGGTTTGAAAAAGCGCACATAACAAGACCAGGGTATGCCATAGAATATGACTATTTCAACCCTCAAGATCTCAAATATTCCTTAGAAACAAAGTCGATAGAGGGATTATTCTTTGCAGGCCAAATTAATGGCACTACTGGTTATGAGGAAGCTGCGGCACAAGGCATGCTGGCCGGAATCAACGCAGCATTAAAAGTGCAGGAAAAAGACAGTTGGTGCCCTACCCGAAATACTGCTTATATGGGGGTGTTGGTTGACGACTTAATTACCATGGGAACCGATGAGCCCTATCGAATGTTCACCAGTCGTGCCGAATATCGATTACTGCTTCGAGAAGATAACGCAGATGCCAGACTTACCGAAAAGGGACGGGAACTTGGGTTGGTCACTGACGATAGATGGAAAAGTTTTTGTGAAAAGCAGGACGCTATTGAAACTGAAAGTCAGCGGCTGAAAAACACCTGGATACAACCAGGCAGCGAAAGCGCGGAAAAACTATCTAAGCACATAGACCACCCTATTTCGCATGAATACTCTTTGTTTGACCTATTAAAAAGGCCAGAACTAAATCACAAGATTATTGGAGAGTTATTTCCAGATAACAAACCTAACCAAGATATTGCTCAACAAATAGAGGTTGATGCTAAGTATTCAGGGTATATCAGTCGACAACAAGCGGAAATAGACCGACTACAAAGACATGAAAATACGGCTATACCCGCTGATTTCGATTACGAACAAGTCAAAGGCTTATCTAATGAAGTAAAACAAAAGCTAGGTGACGCACTTCCTGAAACCTTGGCTCGAGCGTCTCGCGTTGCCGGTGTAACACCCGCTGCTATTTCACTGTTGCTGGTGCAGCTAAAAAAACGCGCTGCCTAACAAAAAGATAATATGATGAATTCAAAACACTCCTCGGGTGGGTCTAAAAGTCAAAAACAGGATCAACTTAAACTGGGCTTAGAGTTGCTGCACCTGACTTGTAGCGAAAAACAGATAAACCAACTGTTAAACTATCTAGGTCTTTTGGAGCGTTGGAATAAAGCTTACAACCTGACGGCTATTCGCGATCCATTTGATATGATCAACCTGCATCTTTTAGACAGCCTGGCAATTTCAGCAGAGCTCCAGGGTGATCGCTTCATTGATGTTGGCACTGGACCAGGTCTACCAGGTATTCCTCTAGCCATTATCAATCAAAATAAAAACTTTACCTTGCTTGACAGTAACGGTAAGAAAACGCGCTTTTTATTCCAAACAAAACTAGAGTTAGGGTTAGATAATATTTCGGAAGTGAACCAGCGCGTGCAGGATTTTCATCCAAAACAAACTTATGATTGTGTTTTAAGTAGAGCGTTTAGCTCTTTAGGTGATATGGTTAAAAACTGTCAACATCTTCTCAATCAAAACGGTTATTTTTTAGCAATGAAAGGTAAATTACCACAAACAGAGTTGAGCGAACTACCGAAAAACTATAAGGTCGAAATGTTGAACTCGATAAATGTTCCTGGCGTTGAAGGCCAACGGCATTTAATAAAAATAGTAAAAACATAAATTATATTGAGCGGGAAATAGAACATTGGCGAAGATTATTTCGATAGCAAACCAAAAAGGCGGCGTTGGTAAAACCACAACTAGCGTCAACTTGGCCGCCTGTCTTCATGCTTATAAGCAGCGTGTTTTACTCGTTGACATTGACCCCCAAGGTAACGCTACTATGGGGTCGGGCGTTGATAAACAAAACTGTCAACTGAGCGTCTATCACGTTTTAACCGAGAAGAACCCAATAGAAGAGGTTATTGTGACCACTGAAGCTGGTGGCTATGATTTATTGCCAGCCAACAGAGACTTGGTGGCGGCGGAAGTGGAATTAATGCAGGAAATTGGTCGAGAAACGCGATTACGCCACGCGCTGAATAGGATCGCCAGTAATTACGATTTTATTGTAATTGATTGTCCGCCTTCACTGAATATGATGACGGTGAATGCGTTGGTTGCTAGCGATGGAGTTATAATACCCATGCAATGCGAATACTATGCCTTAGAGGGACTGTCTGATTTAAATAACACCATTCGGCAAATTGCCAAGCTTATTAACCCAAAGTTACGGATTCAGGGTATTTTAAGAACTATGTATGATCCTCGTAGCAGTCTCACTAATGCGGTGTCAGCGCAACTTAGAAAGTATTTTGGCGACAGGGTCTATCGTATTAGTATTCCACGCAATGTAAGGCTAGCGGAAGCACCAAGTCATGGGTTGCCTGCGTTGGCATATGACCGCAACTCAAAAGGCTCTTTAGCCTATCTTGCTTTGGCTGGAGAAATACTTCGGCTAGAGAAAGAACAAACAACAAATAAAGACACCTTGAAGGCGCAATAAGATGCTGGCAAAACGACAAAGCTTGGGAAAAGGATTAGATGCGCTTCTTGGTTTTAACGAAGATCAAGTCGACGCGGGCGAAGAAGGCGCAAAGCAAGTCTTTGGTGATGGAGCGTTAGCTGAAATACCCGTTGAATTTTTGCAGCGAGGTAAGTATCAACCGCGTAGAGATTTGAATCCTCAGGCCTTACAAGAGCTGGCAAACTCCATCTCTCAGCAAGGGGTTATGCAACCCATTGTTGTACGTAAGCTGGGTGAAAACAAATATGAAATAATAGCCGGCGAGCGTCGCTGGAGGGCAACCCAGCAAGCCGGAATTGATAAAATCCCAGCTATTGTTCGTGATATTAGTGATAAAACTGCGATCGCGATGGCGTTAATTGAAAATATACAGCGCGAAGACCTCAACGCCATAGAGGAAAGCCAGGCCTTAATAAGGCTCCAAGATGAGTTTAAATTAACACAGCAGCAGGTTGCTGAAGCGGTGGGTAAGTCGAGAACTGCCGTGGCTAACTTAATGCGTCTAGCATCGCTTGATATTGCTGTTCAGCGGCAACTGGAATTAGGGGAGATTGAGTTGGGTCATGCTAAGTGCTTGCTCGCCCTAGAGGGAGGACAGCAAGTAAAGGCCGGGCGAGAAGTAGGGGCTAACTCAATGACGGTTCGGCAAACTGAGGCTTTGGTGAAGAGGATGCAGCTTGGGACTGCCGGGCCAGGTGTAGCTAAGTCCTATACAGTTGATGCTGACATTATTAGAGTACAGGAAGACCTGTCTGAAAAAATCGGCGCTGCGGTGCTAATTAAGCACAGCGCAAAAGGCTCAGGAACCCTAACGGTTAAATACAACAGTGTTGATGAGCTAGAGGGAATTCTTGCCCACATAAAATAGATCGGTAAGCATTATCAGGAAGATGAATTACTACTATATAACCCGCATGTTTGAGTTGAATAACACTCCGAGTAAACCTATAATGCCCCCGCTTACGAGTGGGTTAAGATGGCTCGGTAAAGATGTTGGGGACAAGGTGGCAAGACCCTTTGATGACGACCATTCCAAGACCGCCGGTTTTTAAGGTTTCGCTTATTCAGTTGTTGGTGTTACTGGCGCTAACGGTTGGAGCGTTTTGGTTTAGTTTAAATGTGGCGTTATCGGTTTTTTTTGGCGGGTTGTGTCAGGTTCTCCCACAGGCGTGGTTTACCTTCCAGGCATTTAAATATGCCGGAGCAAACCAAGCGGACAAGGTTTTGAGTTCAATGTACCGAGGTGAAGCTGGCAAGGTGTTGCTGACCGCTTCGGGGTGTATTGCAACCTTTGTACTGTTTGATAGCGTGAATATTTTTGGGTTTTCGGTTGCTTTTGTTGCCATGATCCCGTTGCAATTAGCACTAATTGCAAAAGCATTAAAATAAAAAATAAATGGCACGCGAGTGATGTTACTTGGTGCGACCTTTAGGTTTAAGATGAGTTGAGATAAGTAGATGTCAGGCGAGAATCCCGCAAGCACAACTGAATATATCCAGCACCACCTTCAAAATTTGGTCTATGGAAAATTGCCGGCCGGCTTTGAGCGGCACACCGAAAACGGATTGGAAGTTTTGGGGGCGGACACTTGGACTATGGCGCACGGGGCAAGTGAAGCAGCCGCGATGGGGTTCATGGCTGTTCATGTTGACTCTATGGCTTGGTCTATCGGTCTTGGTGTTTTGTTTTGTTGGTTGTTTAGAAGAGCGGCGGTGCGGGCGACGACTGGTGTCCCTTCTGGCATGCTTAACTTTATTGAGATGATCGTCGAGTTTATTGATGGTTCGGTTAAGGATAGTTTTCATGGCCGTAACAAGATGGTGGCACCCTTGGCCCTCACCATTTTTGTCTGGATCTTCTTGATGAATTTGATGGATCTTCTTCCGGTTGATTTAGTGCCTAAGTTGATGGGCTTGGCTGGTGTGGGGTATCAGAAAATCGTCCCTTCAACTGACCCTAATATCACCATGGGTATGGCGTTAGGTGTTTTCATCTTGATGATTTATTACAACATTAAGATTAAAGGCACGGGTTTTATTAAAGAATTGACTATGCATCCTTTTAATCATTGGGCTTTTATCCCGATTAATTTATTTATGGAGCTGGTTGGCCTGCTGGCCAAGCCCTTCTCTCTAGGGTTGCGGTTGTTTGGTAACATGTACGCCGGCGAGATGATCTTTATTCTTATTGCCATGATGTTTGCTGCAGGCGCAGGAACTGGGCTGGTCTTCGGCGGCTTGAATGCACAATTATTTGGTGCTGAAACTAATGGTGCTTTTTGGTTGGTTATTTTTGTCTTGGTTTGTGGGGTCTGTTGGATGAACCTCAAAGGAAAAATCTCTACGGGTAGAACAGTATTACTGACGTTAGGCTTGTTGACGATCGGTGGTGGTGTGTTTGCTCTGGGTGGCGGGTTAATGCAGTGGGGCTGGGCAATTTTCCATATTTTGGTTATTACCCTACAGGCATTTATTTTTATGGTGCTTACGATCGTCTATCTTAGTATGGCGCATGAAGAAGACCATTAACTTTGTTTTTATTTATAACTATTGAAATCGGGAGTCTACGATGGAACTTGTAATTATTGCAGCGGCAATTATGCTCGGATTGGGCGCGTTGGGCGCAGCTATTGGTATGGGGTTGTTGGGTGGAAAGCTGATCGAAGGAACCGCTCGTCAGCCAGAGTTGGGTCCTATGTTACAGGGGAAAATGTTCCTGTTAGCAGGTCTAATTGATGCTGTGCCTATTATTGGTGTTGGTATCGCTATGTACTTGATCTTTGTTGTTGCTCCAAGTGTAGGCGCTTAACAACAATTAGTTTTTTAAACCAACCTTAATTAATGAGGTGATGGCGTGAATATTAATCTAACGCTTTTTGGTCAGATGGTGACGTTCGCAATCTTTGTGTGGTTTTGCATGAAGTTTGTGTGGCCAGTCATTATTGGGGCCATGGAAGAGCGCCAGCAAAAAATCGCTGACGGACTTGATGCAGCTGACCGCGCCATGCGTGATCTTGAGGCAGCTAAGAACGAAGCTACGGACCAGATGAAGGAAGCCAAGCAGGAAGCTGCTGGCATCGTTGATCAGGCCAACAAGCGCGCGAATCAAATTGTTGATGAAGCAAAACAGCAGGCTGTGGCAGAAGGCGACAGACTCAAGGTTGCGGCGGAAGCAGAGATCGAGCAAGAAATTAATCGTGCCAAAGAAGAGCTTCGCTCTAAAGTGGCTGGATTAGCGCTTGCAGGAGCCGAAAAGATTCTCGAGGCGTCGATTGATGATAAAGCTAATCGTGCGTTGGTCGATAAGCTGGCTACGCAACTCTAACCGAGGTTTACCATGGCAGAATTGAGCACCCTAGCTAGACCCTATGCCAAAGCAGCGTTTGAATTTGCTGTGGATACTAAGGATCTACAAGGTTGGGCACAAAGCCTAGCCACTGCGGCAGTTGTAACGCAACAGTCCGCGGTCGTTAAGCTGTTGGGTTCACCTAGCTCAACAACGACATTACAGGCGGCAACCGTTATTGAAATTTGCGGTGATACCCTTAATGTAGCAGGGCAGAACTTTGTGGTTATTTTGTCTGAAAATAGACGTTTAACATTATTGCCGCAAATTTCGCATCAGTTTGAAATTATGAAAGCCAATCGTGACAAAGCGATTGATGTGGAAGTAACTTCAGCTCAGACATTGGATGCTGCTCAGCAGCAGATGTTGTCTGGGGCGCTGAGTGAAAAATTAGAACGCAAAGTAAATATGCAGGTTAGTTTAGATAAGAGCCTGTTGGGTGGTGCGGTTATCCGTGCCGGGGACACCGTTATAGACGGTTCCATTCGCGGTCGTTTGACCAAACTCGCCGAGTCACTAAATTCCTAAGGATTGAGGCCTAAGCATGCAGCAACTGAATCCATCAGAGATCAGTGAAATTATCAAGAGTCGTATTGACAACCTTGATGTTTCATCAGAAGCCCAAAATGAGGGCACCATTGTTTCCGTATCGGACGGGATCATTCGCATACACGGTTTAGCCGATGTAATGTATGGCGAAATGATTGAGTTCGATGGCGGAGTTTACGGTATGGCACTTAACCTCGAGCGCGACTCTGTCGGCGCTGTTGTTTTGGGCGATTACCAGTCACTGGCTGAAGGCCAAAAAGCACGGTGCACTGGGCGAGTACTGGAAGTCCCTGTTGGCCCAGAACTTGAAGGTCGTGTAGTTGATGCCTTGGGTAACCCTATCGATGGTAAAGGGCCGATTAACGCCGCGCTTACCGACGCCCTTGAAAAAGTGGCACCAGGTGTTATTGAGAGGCAGTCCGTTGATCAACCTGTGCAAATTGGTTTGAAAGCGGTTGACGCTATGGTGCCGATTGGTCGTGGTCAGCGAGAGCTAATCATTGGTGACCGCCAGATCGGCAAGACGGCGATTGCCGTTGACGCCATTATTAATCAGAAAGGCTCGGGCATTAAGTGTGTCTATGTGGCGATCGGACAGAAAGCCGCCTCTGTGGCAGCTGTTGTTCGAAAGCTTGAAGAGCATGGTGCTATGGAGCACACGATTGTCGTAGCGGCTACAGCTGCTGATCCGGCAGCCATGCAATATTTGGCACCCTTTGCGGGGTGCTCAATGGGTGAGTACTACCGAGACCGCGGACAAGATGCACTCATTATCTATGACGACTTGACCAAGCAAGCTTGGGCTTATCGCCAAATTTCCCTGCTTTTGAAGCGCCCTCCAGGACGAGAAGCTTATCCGGGTGATGTGTTTTATTTGCACTCGCGGCTCTTAGAGCGAGCAGCGCGAGTGAATGCTGACTATGTTGAGAAATTTACTGGCGGGGAAGTCAAGGGGCAAACGGGCTCTCTGACAGCATTACCTGTTATTGAAACTCAGGCTGGTGACGTCTCTGCGTTTGTTCCAACCAACGTAATTTCGATTACTGACGGGCAGATCTTCCTTGAGGCAGACATGTTTAATGCCGGTGTTCGACCAGCGATGAACGCGGGCATTTCCGTTTCACGTGTAGGTGGAGCAGCGCAAACTAAAATTATTAAGAAGCTTTCTGGCGGTATTCGTACCGCATTGGCACAGTATCGTGAATTAGCGGCCTTCTCCCAGTTTGCATCTGATCTTGATGAGGCGACTAAAGCACAGCTAGATCATGGTGAGCGCGTAACCGAGCTGATGAAGCAGAAGCAGTACTCTCCTCAGAGCATTGCGGAAATGGGAGTCATGATATTTGCTGCTGATCAGGGTTTTTTGAAAGAGATTGAAGTTAATAAGATTGGTGATTTTGAATCTGCCCTGCTCTCTTATATGAAAGCTGAGCATGGTGATCTCATGGATCAGATTAATCAGTCTGGCGACTACAACGACGATGTAGCTGCGGGATTTAAAGCGGCATTGGAAAAGTTCGTCTCAACTCAAACGTGGTAAGTCGGCTAGGGTAAATAGGCATAAGAGATGGCGATTGGCAAAGAAGTTAAAACCAAAATTGCTAGCATTGGTAGCACGCAAAAAATCACCAGCGCCATGGAAATGGTTGCGGCGAGTAAAATGCGCCGAGCCCAAGAACGCATGTCATTGGGAAAGCCTTATGCTGAGCGCATCCGAGATGTTGTTAGCCATATCGCCAATGCTGTGTCCGAGTACAAACATCAGTACTTAGAACAAAGAGACGTTAAGCGGGTTGCTTACATTATTGTATCGACTGACCGCGGACTTTGTGGAGGCCTAAATGTTAACTTATTTAAGACGGCCCTGCGATCGATGAAAGAGTGGTCTGATCAGGATGTCGAAGTTGATATCTGTGTGGTAGGAAACAAAGCGACGAGTTTTTTTGGTGCTGTTGGTGGTAACGTGGTTGCGGCGATTAAAGACGTTGGTGATGAACCTCTTGCTCAGGATTTGATTGGTGGTGTCAAAGTGATGCTCGACTCCTTCGATCAGGGCCGCATCGACAAATTATTTGTCGTTAGCAACGAATTTGTTAACACAATGACCCAAAATCCGTGTATTAATCAGTTATTGCCTCTCGCACCAGCTGGTGAGGAAAGACTGTCTCATCATTGGGATTACATTTATGAGCCAGATGCTCAGGAATTGTTAGACGGTCTTTTGATTAGATACATCGAGTCCCAAGTTTACCAAGGTGTTGTTGAAAACAAGGCCTGTGAGCAAGCAGCGAGAATGCTCGCAATGAAAAATGCCACCGAGAATGCCGGTGACATGATAGATGAATTGCAACTGCTTTATAACAAAGCGCGCCAAGCAGCGATTACCCAAGAGCTGTCGGAAATTGTTAGCGGCGCGGCGGCAGTATAAAGCCAAACGAATTTTAAAAGGTTTAGTGAAGAGGAACCGGAAATGAGCAGTGGAAGAATCGTACAAATTATTGGTGCTGTGGTCGATGTGGAATTCCCACGGGATCAAGTGCCCAGCGTGTATGACGCACTAGAGGTTGATGGCAAGGGCCTAACTTTGGAAGTTCAGCAGCAGCTAGGCGATGGAGTGGTGCGGACTATTGCCATGGGCTCTTCAGAAGGCATTAGTCGTGGTCTAGGTGTAGACAACACCAAGGCGCCGATCTCTGTGCCGGTAGGTGTCGAAACCCTTGGTCGGATCATGGATGTTTTAGGCAACCCAATCGATGAGAAAGGGCCCATTGGCGCTAAAGAAACAATGGCCATTCACCGCAAGCCACCGGCTTATGATGAATTGGCCGCCTCTGATGAATTGCTTGAGACCGGCATTAAAGTTATTGATCTAGTATGTCCTTTTGCTAAAGGCGGAAAGGTTGGTCTATTCGGTGGTGCAGGTGTTGGTAAGACTGTAAACATGATGGAGCTGATCAATAATATTGCGACCGAACACTCAGGGCTTTCAGTCTTTGCGGGTGTTGGCGAGAGGACTCGAGAGGGAAACGACTTTTACTACGAGATGCAGGAATCCGGTGTTGTTAATATTGAAACACCCAGCGAGTCAAAAGTAGCGATGGTCTATGGTCAGATGAATGAGCCCCCCGGAAACAGACTCCGTGTAGCGCTGACGGGCTTAACCATGGCCGAAAAGTTTCGGGATGAAGGTAAAGACGTACTGCTGTTTATTGATAATATCTATCGATACACGCTGGCGGGAACCGAAGTATCTGCACTGCTAGGTCGCATGCCTTCAGCAGTTGGCTATCAGCCAACCTTAGCTGAGGAAATGGGTGTTCTTCAGGAGCGAATCACTTCTACCAAAACGGGGTCGATTACATCGGTTCAAGCGGTATACGTGCCAGCAGATGATTTGACTGATCCATCACCTGCAACGACTTTCGCGCACTTAGACTCCACTGTTGTATTGAGTCGAGACATTGCATCCAAAGGTATTTATCCTGCGGTTGATCCTCTGGACTCAACCTCTCGGCAGCTCGATCCTTTGATTATTGGGCAAGCGCATTATGAATGCGCTCGTGGCGTTCAATCCGTATTGCAGCGTTACAAAGAGTTGAAAGATATTATTGCCATCTTGGGTATGGATGAGCTTTCTGAAGAAGATAAGCTAGCTGTATCAAGGGCGCGGAAAATTGAACGCTTCTTGTCGCAGCCGTTCCATGTTGCAGAAATTTTCACCGGTTCTCCTGGTAAATATGTTTCTTTGAAAGACACTATTACTGGATTCCAAGGGATCTTAGATGGCGAATATGATCATCTGTCGGAGCAGGCATTTTACATGGTTGGTTCTATTGATGAAGCTGTTGAGAAAAGCAAAAACCTTTAACATTGAGTAAGCAAGGGCTGTAAAAATGGCTATAACCGTTCATTGTGACATCGTAAGTGCAAACGAATCCTTGTTTTCAGGGGCGGTTGCAATGGTCGTTGCCACAGGATCATTGGGGGAGTTGGGAATCACTCCTGGCCATGCACCATTGCTCAGTGATTTGAGGCCTGGACCAGTAAGGCTGGTCAAAGAAAACGGCGAAGAGGAAGTTTACTACCTTTCCGGCGGCTATTTAGAAGCACAACCGGGCAGCATTGCGATTCTAGCAGACACCGCTGTGCGCGCTGGGGACATAGATGAGGCTGCCGCTGCTGAGGCAGTCAAGGCAGCCGAACAGGCTATCGCCAACCAAACTGGTGAGATTGAATATGCTAAGGCGGCAGCAATGCTAGCAGAGGCGACAGCTCAGTTAAGGACAGTACAGACACTGCGTAAAAAGCTGGGTGGTTAAGATTATCAAACACAAAAAAGAGCAGTCTAGCTGCTCTTTTTTTTGCTCGCAATAAAAAGCCAACGTTTTCTAATCCCCTCCTCCGTTCGGCATATACTTGTAAAAAGGTTCATGTGTATACTTAATTACTTAACAGGCAAGATGCCACAAAAGGCATCGCGCTATTCTGGCAGAACAAGAGCAACATTAATGCTTATTAAGATGACGGTTAATCGGCGGCAGAAATTTAGGTAGGCACTGTGCTCTTGTGAACAGTAAGGCGATTGTAAATATGAACAATGAAGGTAATGTTAAAACGCTTGTTGAGGCCGCTCGAGTTAACTTACAGGCAGGCAATAAACAGCAAGCACTCCAAGAGGCGACACAGGCAGTGAGCGCGGATTCAAGCCATCCTCCGGCGTTGTTTTTACTTGGTGTTGCATTGAGGCTTACCGGGTCTCTAGGCGAGGCTATTCAAAGATTGTCTGAATTTTTGCTATTGGCGCCAAATGTTGCACAAGGGCGGTATGAGCTAGGATTGGCTTGGTATTCTAGTGGACAAATATCGCCTGCTGTTGCGGAATTACAGAAAGCGGTGGAGATAGATCCTGGGTTCGCGGCGGCCTGGCGAACACTAAGTGAGGTTCTTTTAGTCCAAGGAGATGAGAGCGCGGCGGCTAAAGCGCATGCCAGAGCCGGACTAACTCGGGAGGTAGATCCTGCGTTGCGACAAGCCACGGAATTATTTGCTACGGGTAGAGTTGGGGTGGCCGAGGGGATTTGCCGAGAATATTTACGAGGGCACCCTACCGATGTGAATGGTATTAGGCTGCTAGCAGATATTGGCTACAAGCTTGGCATTATGGAAGAAGCCGTGCAGCTCTATAAGAGATGCTTAGAGCTGGCGCCTGACTATCATATGGCACGACACAAATACGCGCTGGCACTCTCTCGGCAGGATAAATTTGATGCCTCAATGGCTGAAGTTAGCCGCCTGATTAAAGTTGACCCTGACAATATCGCCTATAAAACATTACATGCTGCTGTGGCCTCAAGCGCCGGTCACTTCGATGAAGCACATGTTGTTTATGAAGATGTGCTAACGCGGGTACCAGATGCCGTCACCATTTTGACTAGCTACGGGCACTCTTTGCGTTATTCTGGGCAGGGAGAAAAAGCCGCGACTATTTACCGTCGAGCTATCGCCATTGACTCTGGCCACGGCGATGCTTATTGGAGTTTGGCCAATCTAAAAACGGTTAAGTTTACGCCTGCTGAAGTTCAGGATATGTCCAATCAGCTAGAGACCTTAGATGCCGATAGTCCTGATAAATATCATCTTGCTTTTGCTGTAGGCAAAGCGCGCGAAGATTTGAAGGATTACTCTGGGTCCTATGAGGCCTACAAGATGGGCAATGAAATAAAGCGGCGCTATAGCGGCTATGATGCGGACGATAACACGCAGAGAATTAATGACGCCATTGCTGTATGTGATGATAAATTTATGGGTAAGTTTACGTCTGGAGGGCATCCAGATAAGAGCCCAATTTTTATTGTCGGGCTGCCGCGATCCGGGTCAACGTTGCTTGAGCAGATACTGGCAAGCCATTCACAGGTAGAGGCAACCGCAGAGCTGCATTTTATTAGCCGTATTGCAGCCCAACTTGAGGGTAGCCGCAAGCGTGGTGAGACCCGGCGGTATCCAAGGCTTTTAACTGACTTAAGCAATGAAGAGCGATTTGCACTAGGCCAGCAATATCTCGATGCCTGCGCGGTCTACAGAAACAGTGGGAAATACTTCATTGATAAGCTGCCTAATAATTTTATGCATATTGGACTCATCCGTGCAATTTTGCCTAATGCCACGATCATTGACGCACGAAGAGCGCCAATGGCGGCATGTTTTGCCAATTTCAAGCAGCTATTTGCCGAGGGCCAACCGTTCACCTACAGCCTAGAGGACATTGGCCATTACTATGCCGATTACCATCGCTTGATGGGGCATTGGCAGAGGGTTATCCCAGAGCAAAGTCTTACCGTACATTATGAAAATATTGTTACAGACCTAGAGGGACAAGTAGCACGGCTACTTGAGCACTGCGGCCTGCCTTTTGAAGACGCCTGTATAAAATTTCATGAGAACGATAGAGCTGTGCGTTCGGCAAGCTCCGAGCAGGTTCGTCAGCCAATTTTTCGAGGCGGCTTAGAGCAGTGGCGACATTATGAAGACAAATTAGGGGCGCTCAAAAACACGCTTAACAGTCGCGGCCTGAACATAGGCTGAAAGCGCCAAGTATAGGTGTGGCCGTCTTTTGTGTAGGCAGGCAGTGATAAGGACGCGGTTTATTTTAGTCTTACCGGCTCTATTTTACACACACATTGTTTTTGAATAACCCATACAAAACCCCACCAAGCTATGGTAAGGTAAAAGCGACTTAAACCTCGCTGGATTGGAGGGATGTCTATAGGGCATTTCTTGCTGCCGATTTTGTGGCAGAGGAGGGACGCCGAGAAAGACATAAAAACAAAGAATAAAACATCACTTGTCGATTAGAGGATTGAGATTATGACCCGATTTTCCGGTAATTTAAAAGCCACACAAGCACGGCGATACTCGCCAAAACCACTTGCAGCAATCATTGCGGCGCTGACAGTAGGCCTTGCGCCCGCCGCCGCCGCGCAGCAACTAGAAGAGATAATAGTAACTGCGACGAAGCGAGCAGAAAGCGCGCAAGACATTCCTATGGCCATTTCTGTTCTTGGGGAAGAAACCCTTGGAAACCTAAATATCACTGATCTTGAAGATTATGTGACTATGCTACCCAACGTCAGTTACATCGGATTAGGGCCAGGCAGCGGCAACGTTTATATTCGCGGCATTTCCTCTGGTGGCGAGAGCTCTCTGGGCGCAAACCCCAGTGTAGCCGTTTATTTGGATGACCAACCTGTTACAGCTACCGGCGCCTATTTGAATCCACACATCTACGATGTATCACGCATTGAGGTCCTTGCGGGTCCTCAAGGAACACTGTTTGGCGCTAATGCACAGTCGGGTGCTATGCGGATTATTACAAATCAGCCCGATACTAGTGAATTTTCAGCAGGACTTGATTTGGATATCAATTCTCCGAAAAGCGGAGACATTGGTAACACCATTGAAGGCTTTATAAACCTCCCAATATCAGATTCTGTGGCGCTAAGGCTTGTTGGTTATTCGAAGCGTGACGCTGGCTTTATTGATAATGTGCGCGGCGAGCATACCTTCTCTCATGGTTATATTCGAGATGGGCTAGTAGCCGGTGGTGCGACAGCAGAGCAGGCCGCAGTAATGGCGCCTGATTTTACCTATAACAACTATACTGAGGGCGACATTGGTAATGTGGCCGGCGATAACTTCAACGAGGCCACGACACTAGGGTTTCGAGCCGCTTTGCGGGTTGACTTGAATGACAGCTGGACAGCCACAGCAGGAATTATGCATCAAGATCTAGAGGCTAATGGTGTTTGGGACCACGATCCAGAGGTAGGTGACTTACAGGTTTTCCGTATGATGCCGGACAGTCTGGATGATGAGTGGACTCAGTATTCTCTTAAGGTAGAAGGTGAAATAGCTGGGGGTACTTTTACCTTCAACTATGGCGACCTCGACCGTGATTATGAGGTGGATGCAGACTACTCACTGTATAGCGACTACTACGTTTCTTATGGTTACGTACAGCCATATTATTCTTGCTATGCGGCCTATTACGGCTGTTCTGATCCGCGTGAACTGTATGAGGATCATGCCAATTATCAGCGTGAAACAATGGAAGTGCGCTTTGCTTCTGATCCAAGTAAGCCCTTGCGCTGGCAGCTGGGATACTACTCGGTTGACGTGAAAAACAGAGATGACGCAGAATGGCATGTTTTAGGACTTGCTGATTTGGGCATGGTCACTGCCATCGATGCGCCTGATATCTATTGGACAACAGATTTCCGTCGTAGCTATGAAGAGACTGCCATTTTTGGTGAGATCACCTATGATATCGCAGACAATCTAACGGTCTCGGGCAGCATGCGGCAATTCGATGCTGAGAGCTATTTGGATGGTTTCTCTGGCACGGTCTGGTGGCCTTGCGGAGGCGGACCTAGTGCTGCAGCACAAGAGGCCTCAGGAGTCTATCGGCCACTTAATAACTACGGAGCTGACTGTGCGGATTCAAATCGTATAACGGCGTCAAAGGATGAAGTGTATCGTGTGACTGCCGAGTGGACGGTGAACGAAGACCTAATGGTCTATGGCGCCTGGGGAGAGGGTTATCGCCCTGGAGGTCTTAATCGGTTCTGCTCTGTTGGGAACACTGCGGATTATGGTGGACAGGGTCGAGACGACACGACAGGGGCTCAATGTGACTTTACTCCAGACTTCTTAACCTCATATGAGGTCGGCATAAAGGCGACCCTAATGGATGGGCGTATGCAGGTTAATGCGGCAGCCTTTCTGCAAGACTGGGATAATTTCCAATTTTCGCGGTTAGACACGTCAATATCGCCGGTGACCTTAACCTATAATATTGGCCAAGCTAAGAGTGACGGCTTTGAAGTTGATTTTAGCGTGATGCTGTCGGAGACGTGGAGTCTTACCGGTGCCGGCTCTTATATCCAGGCTGAGTTGAGTCAAGATTACTACGCGAGCGACGGCCTCGCTGCACCTACTGCTGTAAACGGCACCCAGTTACCTCGAGTGCCAGAGGTAAAGTGGAACTTATCGACTCGATACGGTTTCAACACAGACTGGTTTGTACAGGCAAGCTATATTTATACGGGCTCATCGTATAACAATCTGTTTGATGGCGGCAGCGTTCCAACCAGAAGGTACAAGCAGGAAGACTATCAGATTTTAAACGCCTCAATTGGCGTTGATCGTGATTCCTGGGTTGCTGAAATGTATGTGCGCAACCTTACTGACGAACGAGGAGAAGTGTTCCGTAATGCGGTTAATTGGGATGACCGTGTTATGACCAATAGACCTCGCACAATAGGTACTCGGGTAAGCTTTAAGTTCTAATAGCTTAGTTGAGTGGGGAAAAGGGCGCTTTAAAGCGCCCTTTTTTTGCCCGCAATACGGGCGGCTAACGATTTAATAAAAATTGGTGTTGGAGCTGTCGAATTTTAGAAAAAACATCATCGCGGTCAAGGTATGTACCGCGCAGCGCTCGGTCTCCCGTGCTTGGGAAAAATGCTGCACGGCCATGCAAGATACGGCGATTGTCAAAAATGATGAGATCACCCGCTTTAAAAGAAAAGCGCATTTGATATTCTGGGGAGTTGGCTTTTTCCATGTAGCTTCTCAAAGCGGCATAGGCCTTTTCAATGTCCTCGAAGCTTCCTTGCAATGGCGCGCGAGAAAACGGAAGCATTCGTATTTCCAGCAACTTCCCTTCATCATCTAAACCAATGGTTGGGGCTTCCCAGCGGTAGTCTTTGGGGCCTGCGCGGTTTGCATAACACCACTTTGTGGTAGTGAGCGTGTTATAGTACTCAGGAAATTCTCGCTCAATATCTTGTGCCACCTTGAAGCCATCGGTCATCAAGCTTTCGCCGCCCTCGGCGTCGGCAACCCGCGAGTGGAGTATTTGGATGCCCGGGGGAGATTCTCTGGTCGGTATGTCAGTATGAGCGGCTAGGTGTTCGCTGGTATAGGCGTTGCTGTCGCCGTCGGCCTTTGAGATCACGTCGAAAATTCGATCAAAATGAGTTTCGCGAATAGCGCCGATACGCAGAGCAAAGGCTTCAACAAGCTCTATATCCGTTGGCAGGTCTCTCAAGCGAGCTATACCGTGACGGCTAACAGACAGAAGGACCTCATATAAAATTTCGTCACTGATTAGGCCATCATTGGCATAAAAACTCGGCGGCTCAGAGAGCTGTGCAGTACCCCAAAACTCAGGACTAAGAGGGGCTGATGGCTGATGGCCACTATTGGCATAAAGCCAAGCGGGATTAAAGCGGCTCACATGGTTGCTGTCTGACCAGGTTATACAAAGTGCGCCTTCAGCATCAACCTCAACAGAGGTCGCTTGAATATCTTCAGGAATATCACGCAAATCTAATAAATTTTCTCGAGTAACCTGATGCAGACAAAGAGCACAGCAGCAGTTATCTCTCAACCACAAAGGATGTAGTTTAGAGCGCTTGTCATTGTCCCACTGTAGCATCACCGCATTGTTGATGACCATAGCGGACGTAATACTCTGACTTGGCGGCCAGTACCAATTGTCTGGCGTCGGAATGAGATTAGATGCGTTCATTTTGATCCCCTTTGTTGGCAAACTGTCTAGTTCAACCTCGCTAAAGCCTCAGCAACGGCCGCCAAGGGCGGACAAGATTTTCGAGACTTCAAATCAACGTGCAGTAGGAACTGCGAACAGGTTGCACAAACATCACCTTGGGCATTTTTCATCTCATGAGACAGCTGAAGTTTTTTACCCTCGGCTAGCGTGATCGATGTAAAAACGTTAATTTGCTCTCCGGCTAGGCATTCCGCAAGGTAACTAATTTGCAGATCAACCGTAAAATAACTACACCCTTGAGCAATATAGGCCTGATCAGCACCGATACCATGCAACAAAACATCGCTGGCTGTAGAAAACACCTCGCCATAGTGGCTGTCATTCATATGCCCGTTGAAATCCACCCAGCTAGACGGAACAACACGGTGTGTGGTGCGAACAGAGTCACCTAGCGCGGTAGGTGTGGAGGGCATATCCGATTTTAGGGTTAGCGTTTGGTCAACCTGGTTAAGTAAGCTACCTGCCCCCCAATCCTTGCCTTTTAAGGCCCGCATCATCGCCACCAAATTGTCGTCGCGAATACGCTCCAGCTCTCTGATCGAATATTGCCCAGACTGCTGATCTGATTGACTGGCTATCTTGTTGATGAGCTCATCGGTGAGTTCAGGCACGTCCATAAGCTTGGTCCAAGGCCATTCTAGGGCGGGGCCAAACTGCTGAATAAAGTGTGCCATGCCAGCTTCACCGCCAGCTATTCGATAGGTCTCAAACATCCCCATCTGTGCCCAACGCAGGCCAAAGCCATAACGAATAGCATCATCAATCTCCTGGGTTGTAGCAACACCATCACTGATCAACCACAGGCCCTCCCGCCAAACCGCCTCCAATAAACGATCAGCTATATGAGCATCAATTTCTTTACGAACCCTTAGTGGGTGCATCCCTAGTTGAGACAAAATCATTGCGGCATGCTCAGTGGTTTGCGGGTCTCCTACTAGCTCGACCAAGGGAAGCAAGTAAACTGGATTAAATGGGTGAGCAACAATAATTTGTTGTGGCCTAGAGGCATCTTCTTGTAATTCTGAGGGCTTAAAGCCAGACGTGGAGGAGGCGATAATTGCACCCTCTGGGCAGTGGCCTTGTATTTCTGCATATGCGGCTTGTTTAATGTCTAGCCGTTCAGGAATGCTTTCGCTTATCCAATCAGCGCGGCTCACAGCCTCAGCAATGCTCGAACAAAATACAAGCCGTCCCTCTTTCGGCAATAGATGCTCGTACAAACCAGGCAGTGACCGGCGGGCATTGTCGAGCACCTCGTTTATTTTCCTACTTGCCTCAGGGGCTGTGTCAAAAACATTAACATCACAACCCATCAGTAAAAACCGAGCAACCCAACCACCACCGATAACGCCGCCACCAATGACGGCAAACTGCATCTTCTTGTTAATGGGAGTCTTTGAGGCGTCAAGCGCCTCAATCATCGTGGGGCTCGTTTAGTTAAGTCTAGCTGATCTCGGACCTGCTGTGGTGTCATAATGCTAGAGCCCATGGCGTCGACAATAGTAACAGCCCTTTGAACTAGAGCTTCGTTAGTCGCAAGTACGCCTTTCTCTAGCCAGATATTATCTTCTAAGCCGACGCGCACATTGCCGCCAGCTAAAACTGAAGCGGCAACGTACGGCATTTGATGGCGGCCGATAGAAAACGAAGACCAGTTCCAATCACTAGGGACATTATTCACCATCGCCATGTAAGTGTTCAGATCATTAGGAGCCCCCCAAGGGATACCCATACAAAGCTGCACTAAAGCGGGGCTATCGAGAACTCCCTCTTCCACTAACTGCTTTGCAAACCAAAGGTGCCCGGTATCAAAGGCCTCAATTTCAGGCTTAATACCCAGTTCAGTCATCATGCTGCCCATAGCCCGTAACATACCGGGAGTATTGGTCATGACATAGTCAGCTTCTGCAAAATTCATTGTGCCACAATCCAGGGTGCAGATTTCAGGCAAGCAATCAGCCATAGGTTCTATCCTGCTTTCAGCGCTGCCCATGTCAGTGCCTTCTTGCAACGGCAGCGGTGCGGACGAAGGACCAAAAACGACATCACCCCCCATTCCCGCCGTCAGGTTTAATACCACATCCGTAGCTGAGTCACGGATTCGCTCAGTAAGCTCTCTGTAGAGTTTAGGGTCTCTGGACCCAACACCAGTTTCTGGGTCACGCACATGGCAGTGCACAACAGCGGCTCCAGCCTTAGCCGCCTTGATAGCACTGTCTGCAATTTGTTTCGGCGAGCGAGGCACCTCGGAGCTGCGATCTTGACTGCTGCCCGAACCAGTAACAGCGCAGGTAATAAAAACGTTAGTATTGATAGTTAATGGCATGAATGGCCTCCGAGATCTCAGTGATTGTTTGTAGGTTAATAGCTTGGCAAAACCAGCAAGTAATGCACTACAATATACGAAATACAACGAACAATATACGTAATGGCGCAAAACAAAGAAACGACTAAAGTATCAATCCTTGTACTGCCTGAATCATCAATGATGAGCTTGTCGTCGGTCATCGATCCTTTGCGAGCCGCCAATAGACTATCTCGACTTCCCTTGTTCGAATGGACCATTTACTCGTTTAGCGGGGAGGCTATTGAATTAACCTGCGGGATAAAAATCGCAGTGGATAGTGCGCTAAGTCAGTGTGATGCCGGCGACATCATTTGCGTTGTGGCGGGCTTTAATCATCAAAAGCACGTTCCAGTGATGGGGGAGGCCAGCTTGCGCAGAGCCGCTGCTTTACATGATCTTGTGATCTCCGTTGAAGCAGGCACCTGGATTCTTGCCGAAGCGAGCGTTATTAAAAACAGCCGAGTCACCACCCATTGGGAAGACTTAGAAAATTTAAGTTTTGCTTATCCACAGCTTCAGGTGCTTGGACAGCGCTATGTTATTGATGGGCGTATCTGGAGTAGCGGTGGCGCGTCCCCGACGCTGGACATGATGCTACACTACCTAAGAATTTCGCAAACTCGCTCCCTCGCCCTGGATGTAGCAAGCGCGTTTATCTATCACGAAAACGCCACCGCCAGCGACGCCCAAGCCATCATTTCACTGGGTCGAATACGACAGGCGGAGCCTCGACTTGCAAAAGCAATTAGCTTAATGGAGCTGAGCATTGAAGAGCCGAGAAAGATAGTAGACATAGCCGACGCCATTAATTTATCGACACGATCTCTGGAACTCCTAAGCAAAAAATATTTAGGCCTTAGCCCCGGCAATTATTATCTTAGGTTGCGGCTGCAAGTTGGGAGACGACTGTTATTAAGCGACAGCATTTCAATCGTAGATATTTCCGTGCGCTGTGGGTTTTCAAGTCCAGCAGCGTTTTCTAGGGCCTTTAAAAATCATTTCGGCAGTAGTCCTCAGGCGCAGCGCAACGCGACACGAGACGAGTAAAAAAACGATATGCCATGGTTTCTAGGTACAGAAAATAGGATTAAAGGCGGAGAAATACGAAAAGGCATACACAATAAGCCCGCCGCTCTTGAGTTAAAGCCTCGTTCACAGTACCGTGACCGCATAGGAGCGCTGATTAAATCTTTTGGAAAGTGACACCGCTATGAAAAACACCAACATCATTATTTTGGCCGCAGGAAAGGGAACGCGAATGCGTTCTTCGCTGCCGAAAGTACTGCACAAACTGGCCGGCCGTTCAATGCTGAGCCATGTGGTGGCCGCGACAGAGACAATCGCTGAGGCAAAAAGGATCATCGTCACTGGGCACCACGCGGAAATGGTAGAGCAAGCCTTTGCCAATGCTGGACATGTTTTTGTTCAACAAAAGGAACAGCTGGGTACTGCTCATGCTGTCCAAATGGCGGTGCCACATGTTTGTGAGCAAGCGAATGTGTTGATTGTATACGGCGATGTTCCCCTCATATTGTCATCTACTATCGCCGATATTCTCAAAGCAGTCACTGACCGGTCTATGGGTCTTTTAACCATCAATTTAGATAAGCCAGACGGCTATGGCAGGGTTGTTCGCGATCAAGACGGGGCAATAGCGTCTATAATTGAACAAAAAGATGCGACAGCAGAACAGCTAGAGATTACCGAAGTCAATACGGGAGTCATAGCGTTGCGGGCGAGCCAATTAAGAGCCTGGCTACCAAAAATAACTAATAATAATGCTCAGGGAGAGTATTATCTGACAGACCTAATCGCCATTGCTCGAGACAACGACGTTGAGGTTTGCAGCATTCATCCTAAGTCGGCCACTGAGGTAGAAGGCGTGAATAATAGAATTCAATTGAGCCAGTTAGAGCGAGCACACCAGAAGCAGCAAGCCGAAACATTAATGGCGTCTGGTACCAGCCTTGCTGATCCACAGCGCTTCGACCAGCGTGGTGAGTTAACCGCGGGCACCGACAACTTTATTGACATTAACTGCGTGTTTGAAGGTAGTGTTGTGATGGGTAGCGGAGTATCCATTGGACCCAATTGTATTATCACTGATAGCACGATCGGTGACGGGGTTAACATTAAGGCGAACACGATCGTTGAAGGATCTATCGTCGGAGACCGCGCCATAGTGGGACCTTTCGCGCGACTCCGCCCGGGTACTGTTCTTGCCAGCGACACAAAGGTTGGTAACTTTGTAGAGACTAAAAAAGTACAGATTGGCAAAGGAAGCAAAATTAATCATCTCAGTTATGTCGGAGACGCCGAGCTGGGAGAAAACGTGAATATTGGTGCGGGCACCATTACCTGCAACTACGATAGTGTTAACAAACATAAGACTAATTTAGGGGACAATGTATTTGTTGGTTCTAACAGCACGCTAGTGGCGCCAATAACGGTCGCTGACGGCGGGTTTGTTGGTGCCGGCTCCACCCTCACCGGCGACGTCCCCAAAGATGCCTTAGCGGTAAGTCGAGCCAAGCAACGAAATATTGACGGCTGGAAGCGGCCAACCAAAAGCAAAAAGGAAGATTAAAGAATGTGTGGAATAGTCGGCGCTACTGCTCAGCGTAATGTGCATAAAATTCTTATTGAAGGGCTGCGTCGTCTTGAATATCGAGGCTATGATTCTGCGGGGCTGTCGATTTTAGACAGCGATAACGTGTTGCAGACACGTAAAACTATTGGAAAGGTTGCTGACCTAGAGGCTGTCTGCAAAGGCAACTTTGTGTCTGGCAATACCGGAATATCTCATACGCGATGGGCGACCCACGGAGCACCAAGTAGCATAAACGCGCATCCACATGTATCGATGGGCATATCGATCGTACACAACGGCATCATTGAAAATCACGAAGCCCTGCGAGAGGAGCTGCGAGCAGCGAATTATGATATTCAGTCTGATACTGACAGCGAAGTCATCGCGCACCTTGTCCATCAACAGCTTGAGACCTGCACGGACCTTAGAGACGCAGTACATAAAACCATTGCTCGTCTTGAGGGCGCCTATGCTTTGGGAGTAATGTCTGACGAGTACCCTGGCCTGATCGTAGGCGCTCGGCGCGGCAGCCCTTTAGTGATTGGTGTTGGTGTAGATGAGCACTTTATCGCTTCAGACCAAATGGCGTTACGCCAAGTCACTGATCGTTTTGTCTATCTTGAAGAAGGTGATGTGGTAGAGCTTTCCAGCGAGGCGTACACCGTATTTAACGCTAACGGTAAAGCGGTAAAGCGAGAACTACATCAGCTAAGTGAAACGGACCAGATCGCCGATAAAGGGCAATATCGCCACTTCATGCAAAAAGAAATATTCGAACAGGCAACCGTGTTGGCGGATACTTTCGCCGGCCGTATTGGCACTGACCATATTCTCGAGGCCGTGTTCGGGCACCAAGCTGAGGGCCTTTTTGCTCAGACTAAAAATATGCATATTATTGCTTGCGGAACCAGTTTTCATTCTGGATTAGTGGCAAAGTATTGGCTTGAGGATATGGCTGGCGTACCCTGCCAGGTTGAAGTCGCTAGTGAGTACCGTTATCGCAAAGTTGCAGTGCCCGAAGGAACCTTATTTGTCACTATCTCCCAATCAGGAGAGACTGCAGATACTCTGGCCGCACTTCACAAGGCCAAAGAAAGTGGTTACCTTGGCTTTGTGGCTATTTGCAACTCGGCTAACAGCTCTCTTGTCCGAGAGTCTGATATTGCGTTGCTGACAATGGCGGGCTCTGAGATCGGAGTAGCCTCGACCAAAGCATTTACAACACAGTTAGTGGCTTTGCAGCTCTTGACACTATCTTTGGGCAGGCACACTGGTTTGCCGCCACACATGGAGGCCGAGTTGGTTAAAAATCTACATCAACTTCCGGGGCTTTGTGAGCGCGTGTTAGCCCTCGACCCGGTCATTAGAAAGATGTCAGAGGCCTTCGCCAATAAGGACCATGCACTTTTCTTAGGCCGTGGTGAGCACTACCCTATTGCGTTAGAAGGGGCTCTTAAGCTTAAAGAGATTTCTTATATTCATGCCGAGGCATACCCTTCTGGAGAGCTAAAGCACGGGCCGTTGGCGCTGGTGGACGAAGATATGCCGGTGGTAACGATTGCCCCAAATAATGAATTGCTGGATAAGCTCAAGTCTAATCTTCACGAGGTGCGTGCTCGAGGCGGTGAATTATTTGTATTTGCTGACTGCAACGCGAACTTTAGCAATGAGCCGGGTATTACCGTGATCGATATGCCGCCGGTTCCCAAAAGTCTTGAGGCCATTATCTATACCCTGCCCCTTCAGATGCTTTCATATCATGTGGCTTTATTGAAAGGTACCGATGTTGATCAGCCAAGGAACTTAGCGAAGTCAGTCACTGTGGAGTAACTTACAGTAGTGAATTGAAAAGGAGAAAAGTTATGAAAACACTTCATTTTTTTCTTTTATGGGTTTTTGGGTTTTTTTTACTTTTGTCCTTCGACTTGTTCATGGAGGGAATTGTTTTTGAATGGTTGGAATGGAACGGAACAATGAAGAATGATTGGTTCTTTGCATTATGGTGGGGTGTAGTAGTTGTATGGTTTTTTGGTGGAATAATAACTCTTTACCAAAGACTAAAAAAATGAGAAAAACTATTACATTCAAAAGCAAATATACCTCGATGATCCAACCCGCTCACTTACGGTGGAGTAGAGCAAAACAGGGCATAAAAAAATAACATGTCAAAAGTTTTTACTTATTACCCACATAACTATGTTGTCGATATTTTTATATTAGGGGTGTATAACTTCTTTTCTGGAGTATCAATGGGTATTGAATATTGGGGTGGTTTGATAGCGCCTTCCGAACACCCTTAATATTCAAACGAAGGAGAAAATCTAATTCGCTGCTCGAACTCAGTCAGTCACAGTGGAGGAAACATTGAAAGAATTTAGAAATCTTATCGTTTTAGGGCCATTAATATATGCAATTCATCACTTTGAAGAGCATATAATTTTTAATTTTAGAGAATGGCGACTAAGTTATTTTTCTGACAATAACCCTATTCCAACAGAAGAAGTGTTGATAAGACTTATCGCTATTCTATTAATAACTGTCTGTGTTCATCTGGTTAAAAATAACAGAGGCAGCGCCCATATTGTTTTATTTTTCTTAATGACTACTCAAGTTGTAAACGCGTTCTTTCATATATTCTTTAGTTTTTATTTTTATGCTTTCAGTCCAGGCGCCATCACTGCAGTTCTGCTGTATCTCCCTATTAATTATTTAATTATTAGAGCAGCATTTAATGAAGGAGTTTTGAAAAGTTTTCTTGAGTTATTCTTGCTATGTGTAGCAGGAATTATCACATTTTCTTTGTTTGAGTTAATTGGACCAGAAGTAACAGCATATACGCTTATCTTGATGCCGCTTTATTATATTTTGATTAATAAAATGGATAAAAAGAAGGTTAGTTTATAACCTTGCTACGGACACTCCGTTACGGGGAACTAAATCTGAACAGTGATTTAAAAGGAGAAAATAATGGAAGGGTTAGCAGTATTTGTGAGAGTAGAAAAGGTAACAACTACCCTAAAAGAAAAAGGCATTCTAAAAGAGAATAACAAAGAAGAGTGTCGCACCGGTCAACTTCGAACAGTCTCGGTAGAATTGAGCTAATCATATCTTTATAAGACACTTTTAATGAAAAGAGTACTTTCACATTATCCAATTCTTTTGATTTTGATCTTGGGGATAGCGCTAAGATTTTATAATTTGGGCGTGATCCCAGGAGAGACCTTTGATGAAATTTTTTACCCCCTTTATGGGTTGAATTATCTTTCGGGCGTAAAGTTCTTTTCAGTCCACCCTCCTCTTGGCACCTATCTTATTTCTTTAAGCATATATTTATACTACCTGATGCCTTGGACCGATACGTTAGCTTCAACTGCCTTTGAAATAGCTAATTTAGATCCAATAAGTTACCGCTGGCTTAACGCTGTTGCGGGATCGACGCTTATTTTGGTTGCTTACAAGCTTAGCATGCAACTTCTTAACCAAAAGGGGTTTGCTCTTTTGGTCGCACTTTTTTTCTGCTTAGACGGGTCATTACTTGTTGATTCAAGATTTGGGTTAATCAACATTTATCTCAGCTTGTTCGGTTTCATAGCAATGTTATTCATCGTGAAGGCATTTAAAAACAAGAACAATCAGCAGCAAAATATCGCGTGGGCACTAATTTTCTTGGGGCTAACAGTTTCGGTTAAATGGAATGGCTTGGGCTTTTGGGGTGTTTGTCTTGCGAGTATGATACTCATCTTTCTATTGTCCAAAATAAATTCAAGGATGCAACAAAAGACGGGTTTGTTTGACCCTGAGGGTCTATTAAATAGTGGTTCTCTATGGGCTTTATTGGTTGTACCATTTTTAGTTTATGCCTTAGTTTGGATTCCAGATTTTGTCTTTATGGATCAATTTTCATATTTTGAAAAACACCAGCAAATGGTTTCTTTCCATTCAAATAGTATTGAGGAAACTCCTCACCCTTATCGCTCGGACTGGTATACATGGCCGATAATGATAAAGCCGATAGGCTATTACTTTGCTTCACATGATGTTCTTCTTCCGGGTGGAGCGAAACAAACCATTTTCACCAATGTACATCTATTTCCTAACCCTGCGCTTTATTTATTCTCATTTTTGGCGATATTTGTGGTGAGTTTGACTTGGATGATAAGAGCATATGAGGCCATAGTAACCAAAACCTATAAATCAGAATTCTTAGTGATTTCTTTTGTTCTAATCGGATTTTACGCCAACTTTTTGCCTTGGGCCCTGGTTTCTAGATCGGCATTTTTGTACCACTACCAGCCAGCGTCAGGGTTTGCATTCATGGCTTTAGGCTTTGTTTTGTATAAAACTAGCCAAAGGCAAGGGAAAAAATTTGAGGTTTTATACAGGGGTGCTCTTATCTTGATTATAGCCGCTTCAATTTATTGGCTTCCCTTTCAACTGGGCCTGGACATTGAGAGAGAGCGTTTTTATCAAATGATGTGGAGTCAGTCTTGGATTTAACCGATAAATATGAGTGCGAAAACGCAACTCAGGCCGAGGCATGCTTCATTTTGCCAACTTACAATGAGCAGGCAAATATACAGGGCACCATTGAAGCAATATTTGAGCAACAAACTCGGGTCTCTGGTTACAAATTTAGGATTCTGGTTGTTGACGACAATTCATCTGATGGAACTCAAGAAACAGTTAATAAATTGATTGAGCACCATGACTTTTTACACATGATAACAGGCAATAAGGTTGGCCTTGGCGATGCTTACAAGCGCGGCTTCCATCATGCTTTAACTATGTTCAAGCCAGATGTAATTTTCCAAATGGACTCAGATGGGCAACATGACCCTACTTTAATCCCTGACTTTATCCAACAGATACAGCAAGGTTTTTCCCTTGTGGTTGGTTCTCGATTTGTAAAAGGCGGCTCTACGCCAGAGTTTTCTTTGCGAAGAAAGATGATAAGTAAGCTCGGCAACTTCTTGGTTCGCTATGTTGGGGGGGTCCGACATATCAAAGACTGTACCTCTGGCTACAGGTGCGTCGCTGCTTCTTATGTAGAGAAATGCAATCTCGACTTCCTTTCAACTCGGGGCTACTCATTTCAGTCTTCGCTCATATGTGAGCTTGTCGCACAGGGTGCAAAGAGCAAAGAAATCCCAATTGTGTTTACACCAAGAAATGCCGGCGAATCAAAATTATCGCTTAAAGACCAGATAGAGTTTTTGTTGAATATACCTAAACTAGGCTTTCATAGTAATAAAGATTTTATTAAGTACTCAATTGTTGGGTTTTCTGGTGTGCTTATTAATTTGGGAGGATATGTTTTTCTGACGCGATATTTAGGAATGGCGCAGGAGGTTGCGCCACTTTTGTCTATCGAAGCGGCTCTACTTTCAAACTTCTGGTTTAATAACTTTTGGACCTTTAAACGGAGGTCGACTCGCACCGGAGTTTTATCCCGTTTATTGCAGTTCCACCTGGTGGCGGGCATGTCCGGCATCATCAATTACGCTATATTTTTCCTAGCGTATAAATACTTAATGATTAATGATATTTTTGCTAATTTGTTAGGTATTGGCGCGGCGGCGATCGTAAATTATCTAATTAATTCGAACTGGACATGGAAAAGGCAATAAAACTTTTTGTTTTCAGCGAAAAAGCACGCGCTGCTAGGGCGAGTCAAATGCCGCGCGCCTAACGCGTTGCGAGATAATTCCTAAGGATTAAAAACCTTGGCGGGGAAAACGGTTGTGCTGGTCTGAGAAGCGGCGCTATTGCATGAGCTATATATTGGCAGCTATAATGCCAATATATACAGCGCCTAATTATGAGAATAAGACCAATATGAAAATCTTAAGAACGCCAGATCACTGTTTTGAGGGTATCAAAGACTACCCATTTGAGCCGCATTATACCGTGATCAAAACTCACGATGGTTCTGATTTACGTATTCATCACCTCGATGAGGGCCCAGCAGATGGTCCAATTTTATTAGCCATGCATGGCCAGCCAGTGTGGAGTTATTTGTACGCCAGAATGATTCCCCTCCTAGTAAAAGCTGGGATACGTGTAATTGCGCCAGATCTGCCGGGGTATGGTAAATCTGATAAGCCGGCCGCAAGAGAAGACTACAGCTATCAGCGCCAAGTAGATTGGATGAACCAATGGCTAGTGAAAAATGATTTTTCAAACCTAACTTTTTTCGGTCAAGATTGGGGCGGGTTAATTGGCCTTCGCATGGTCGCCGACAATGGCGATCGCTTTGATCGCGTAGCGATGGGCAATACTGGATTACCTTATAGCCCAGATGTTCCAGACAGCGTTGTTGAAGAAATTTTAGCGTTTAGAGCCAGTTCACAGAGGGTTACTATGGCATCGATGATGCAACAAGTTAGTAAAATGGAAGGCTTTGGAGGCAATAAAGACGCTTATGAGGGAGTGCGTAAATTTGCCTATTGGCAGAAATACACCTGGGACACTGTCGATGTTCCAGCGGGGGTTATTGCCTCATCTATGATGGAAAAACGCCATAAACTAGTTGTGGCATTAGAGTTACTGATGGGGAAGTTGGGCATGCGAAGTATTTCTCCATTTCGATCGGCGGTTAGCAAAGCATTCGAGGCGCCCTTTCCAAGCCCAGCCTTTAAAATGGCAGTACGAGCGATGCCCAGCCAGGTGCCGTCCATCCCTGATCAGTCGTTAGATGCGCAAGCGAAAGCTTGGGAGTTCTTCTCTGCATTTGAAAACCCCTTTTTGTGTGTTGGTGCTGGCGATGACCCAGTGACCAATGGGTTTGAAAAGCTTTTTCTAGCTAAGGTGCCGGGAACAAAAGATCAGCCCCATCAAATGATTGGCGGTGGCCACTTTTTCCAATGGACCAAAGCCAAGGAGCTTACACAGGTTTTGTCAGATTTTATTCACATTAGCCGTTAATGAGGGGGTAAGCTAACACTGTTCTGTCTGGGAGTGAATCATGCAAACTGGGCTGCGTATTTTTGCGTATACATTAATATTGACAACGCCAATCCAATTATTATTGGTGATCTGGGGCAGCTTTATTGTCCTTACAACTGATTACGGGGTTTTGACGCTCACGCATAAAGCATTTTTCGTCGACTACATGCCTGTTTTTATGGTGGTCATCAATTGGCTATATGTTTGGATTTGGTCCCCTTACCTTGATTTTATTTTTGGTCTTCCGCTAATTTTTGCTCAAGCTTTTAAGGCTCTGGTTAGCACCTGGCTGGGATTTTGGATCTTAAGGAAAACAGGTTGAAAGTGCTGTATAAAAAGAACACCATCTAGGTCGTTGCCTCAAAATAATAAAAGGGTCGGAAAGCATGATTAAGCAAAGCATCTCATTTTTAGCCGCGGTGATCATCGCAACTGTTTTATTAATTACACAAACAACAGTCACCAATATAGTTTGGTTATTCAGCATGGACATGCCGGTTGATGCCCCGGTTGTTATTTCGATGATAGTGGGTGATCTGATTGGCATGAATGTCAATGGCGCGTTCCCGGTGGGTGGACTTGTTTTAGTGGGAATGCTCATAGCTTTTATTGTCACGCGAATTGTACTTATTTGGGTGAACATCGATAAAAGGTATCTTTATGCCTTGGCTGGGGGAATGGCGATCTTTGCCATTGTAGGGTTGATGCCTTTGGCCTTTTACAACCTTGAGCTTATTGCAGGCGCTAGAACCTTTGGCGGCAAGGGCTATTTAATTTTTACAGGCATGATTGCCGGCTACTACTTTGGCACTCGTCAAACGGAGAATAGTACAGATGAAAGTCGCTAAGTGTTTAACCCTACTGAGCGGGCTCCTCGCTCTAAGTTCACTTTCTAGCGCCGAAGTTCAGTATAAAACTGAGACCATGGTCGAGGGCTTAGACCACCCGTGGAGCATGGTCTTTATTTCTAGCAGTCAAATGTTGGTGACAGAACTGTCCGGCAACCTACGATTGGTTACCGATGGAGAGTTGAGCGCAACAGCCATAAAGGGTGTGCCCGAGGTTTTGTTTGCTGGTCAAGGAGGGTTGTCTGAAGTACTTGTGCACCCAAATTTTGAAGAGAATGGCTTTATTTACCTGTCCTTTTCAGCTCCCGACGCTGATGAACCCAAGCTAAATCGCTTAAATGTTGTTCGAGCACGATTAGAGGGCGAGGCGCTTGTTGAGCATAAAACGATTTTCAAGTCGAATCCGCCACGTAAGGCTGCGGCTCACTACGGCGCGCGGCTAGCCTTTATGGCTGACGGAAGTTTGCTGATCACATCTGGTGATGGCTTCAACTACCGAGAAAAAGCCCAGCAGCTAGATAACCACTTTGGCAAAATCCTGCGGGTTAATGACGACGGTAGCATACCAACGGATAATCCCTTTGTTACCTCCCCGGGAGCGCTGCCTGAAATTTGGTCTTATGGGCATCGCAATTTACAGGGGTTGGTTATTAAAGAGGACGGTACTGTTTTTGAGCACGAGCATGGCCCGAAGGGTGGCGATGAACTTAACATCATAGAGCCGGGCAACAACTATGGATGGCCGGCCATCACTTATGGGATTGATTACAGTGGCGCAGTCATTTCACCGTTTACTCAGCAAGCGGGTATGGAGCAACCGATAAAATATTGGGTGCCTTCAATAGCCCCTTCAAGCATGGCCCTCTATCAGGGAGATATGTTTCCAAGCTGGAAGGGTAATTTATTTATATCAGCTCTGGTCCCCGGCGATTTAAGGCGGCTTGAGCTTAACGGTGAAAAAGTAGTTGGCGAAGAAATCTTATTTTCTGAGCTGGGCAGGATTCGAAATGTCATTACCGCCCCAGACGGAAGCTTGATTCTCGCCACTGATGGCGCAGAAGGGAAAATAATGAGGGTGTTTGCTGACAGTCAGATAGACTGATTGGTGGCAGACCCAAGACTATCCTAACCGTCATTGGCTGCGTAAAGACGACAGGCCAGCTTGTAATTGTTGCAAGTGCTCATGGAGTTTAGGGCCTTTCTTTTGCGCAATACCAATCGCGAGAACATCAATTACAGCAAGATGAGCAATTCGGGACGATAAAGGGGTATAAATTTGAATATCTTCTTTAGCGTCTACCTCAATAGGGATTGATGCGCGAAGAGCAACCGGAGAACCGCTGGGGGCTAAGCCAATGACCAACCCACCTGCTTGCTTAACGAGATCCATAGAATCGAGCAGCGCCTGAGAACGCCCTGACTGAGAAATAGCAATGACCACATCGCCAGCACTTAGAGAGGTTGCAGACATATTTTGAAGGTGGGGGTCAGAGTACGCTGCAGAGGTTATTTGAAGTCTAAAGAATTTGTGCTGCGCGTCAAAGGCCACCGCGGCCGAGGCGCCAAAACCATAGAACTCAACGCGGCCGGCAGCGCAAATTGCAGCCACAGCAGCCTCGAGATTTGCTAGGACCAAACTGTCGCGAACTTTAAGTAGCGCATCAACGGTTGAGTCGAAAACCTTGTAGGTATACTCCTTTGTGGAGTCAGTATCAGTCACGGCGATTTGCCCATAGCTTGGGCTGGAGGCCAGTTGTTGAGCTAGCGCCATTTTAAAGTCCTGAAAACCACGACAACCGACAGCGCGACAAAACCGGACAACGGTAGGCTCGCTCACTCCAGCCTGTTGGGCTAAATCCACGATGCGCATCCTGATTACATTCAGCGGTGATTTGAGAACAAAATCAGCTACTTTGCGCTCCGATTTTCGAAGCGCTGGCAAGGTGTCACTGATGGTTTGGGTCAATTGAGCAGGTTTCATGAGTCGTCCAAAGTAAGTTATGTAAAAAATTTACAAGAAAACGGTCTACATTGCCAGTTTTGTAGTAAAAAAAGAGTCATTTGGGGGTTATTGTGACTATTTTAGCGAGGGATGAGCGTTAAGGTCTTAGATCTCGGTTAAAACTAAAAAGAAATTCAGTTGATCCCGATTTTTGCCTGTTAAATTGCTAGACTGCACACCTATGGACGTTACCTCAATATTACATAATCTCAACGCACCTCAAGAACAGGCAATTACTAGCGATAAACAGCACCTTTTAGTGTTAGCTGGTGCTGGCAGCGGGAAAACGCGAGTTCTGGTGCATCGTATCGCCTGGAAAATTCAGGTAGATAATGTGTCCCCTTACGGAATCCTTGCGGTCACCTTCACTAATAGAGCGGCTCGCGAAATGCGAGAGAGAATTAATGAGTTGCTGGGCATGTCATTGAGAGGCATGTGGGTCGGAACGTTTCATGGCTTGGCGCATCGGCTATTAAAGGCGCACTGGCGCGATGCCAAATTGCCAGAAAATTTTCAAATTCTAGATTCTGATGATCAACTGCGCTTAGTTAAGCGCGTTATGCGTAGTATGGATTTGGATGAGCAAAGATGGCCGCCAAAGCAGGCTCAATGGTGGATAAACGGCCAAAAAGATGAGGGCTTGCGGTCTGCCCACATTCAAGAAGGTGGAGATCCTTATTTGGCCACCATGTTACGGATCTACCGAGGTTATGAAGAAACCTGCGAACGTGTAGGCGTGATTGATTTTGCCGAACTGCTGCTTCGAGCGCTAGAGCTGTGGAAGCATAACCCGTCGGTACTAGAGCATTATCAACAGCGTTTTAAGCACATTTTAGTGGATGAGTTTCAAGATACTAACGCGGTTCAATATGCCTGGTTGAGATTGCTTGCCGGGAAAGTGAGTGCCGTAACTGCGGTAGGCGATGACGACCAATCAATTTATGGTTGGCGCGGAGCGAAGGTAGAAAATATTCTTAGTTATGAGCGCGACTTTCCTGCTACTGAAACAGTAAAACTAGAGCAAAACTATCGCTCGACCTCAAATATTCTACAGGCTGCTAATGCGGTGATCGCAAAGAATTCCGGCCGCCTTGGGAAAAATCTTTGGACCGATGCGGGAGAAGGAGAAGCCATAGCGCTGTACTCAGCTTTCAATGAACACGACGAAGCCCGTTATATTGCAGATCGATTACATAGCTGGAGCACGGATGGGAATCGGCGTGAGGACGCGGCAATTCTTTATCGTTCTAACGCGCAATCAAGGGTGCTAGAGGCCGCGTTATTACAGGCTGAAATCCCGTACCGTATCTATGGTGGGCAGCGCTTTTATGAGCGAATGGAAATTAAAAACGCTCTGTCCTATCTGCGACTCATGTTGAACTGCCATGACGATGTGGCCTTTGAGCGAGTGGTCAATGTACCGCCGCGTGGCATTGGTGACCGTACCTTAGAGATAGTGCGAGAATTAGCCCGAGACAACAAAACCTCTCTGTGGACAGCCTCAGTTTCGGTGGTCAGTGAGAAGCGCATGGCGGCACGGGCAACGAACGCTGTTGCTGCTTTTATTGAGCTAGTCAATGAAATGAGTGGGCAGTTCGATGAGTTACCATTAGCTGAACAGGCAGAAAACGCGATACAACATAGCGGGCTGATAGAAATGCATCGGAGGGAAAAAGGCGAACGAGGGCAGGCTCGCGTTGAGAATCTCGAGGAACTGGTTGGTGCCTGCCGAAACTTTGAAGCGGAAGATAGAGACTTGCCTGTACTGCCACAATTTCTAGATCAGGTCGCGTTAGATTCTGGCGATCGCCAAGCGGACGAAGACCAAGACGCGGTGCAGTTGATGACCTTACACAGTGCTAAGGGTTTGGAATTTCCGCTGGTGTTTATTGCAGGAATGGAAGAGAATCTATTTCCCCACAAAATGTCGCTGGATGAACCTGGAAGACTAGAGGAAGAGCGGCGGCTGGCGTATGTGGGCATAACTAGAGCGAAGCAAAAACTCTATATAACTTTTGCAGAGAGTCGATCTATTTATGGAAGCGAATCATTTAATTTAATTTCTAGGTTTGTGCGGGATATTCCAAAAGAGGTAATAGAAGAGGTTCGACTGCAAAACACCATAGCGCGACCGACAAGCTATGCTGCGGGTGCTATGCGCAGCGATCAGGGAGAAGAAACCGGTTTTCAGTTGGGTCAGTCGGTCAATCACAATGTTTATGGCGAAGGCGTGATTTTGAATTTTGAAGGTAATGGCCCAAGAGCAAGAGTACATGTGAGCTTTGAGATGGCTGGAACTAAAATTTTAATTTTGGCGTCTGCCAATTTGGCCGCTATATAAAAAGAACAGAAAGCACCATCAAAGAGGGAAAAAAATGCGCATTATAGTAACGGTACTGTTAGCTTTGTTTTTGGTTAGCTGCAGCGGGGGCGACGATAAGACGGTCGCCTCTGGCGTAGTGGAGAAACAGCAATACTTTAAATGGAAGCTGGTCACCACATGGCCCAAAAATTATCCCGGATTAGGTACGGCGCCCGAAAATTTTGCTAAAAAAATCGATGCAATGAGCAACGGCAGACTGCAAATTAAGGTGTTCGGTGCAGGCCAATTAGTTCCGGCATTTGAAGTGTTTGATGCCGTGTCTCAAGGCACTGCCGAGATGGGACACGGCGCTTCCTATTACTGGACGGGAAAGTCGAAGGCCGCTGCATTTTTTACCTCGATCCCCTTTGGGCTTAACGCTCAAGAGATGAACGGATGGCTGCACTATGGAGGTGGGTTGGAGTTGTGGCGAGAGCTCTACAGCGATTTTAACTTAGTTCCCTTTGCCGCGGGCAATACAGGCGTGCAAATGGCTGGATGGTTCAATCGAGAAATAAACTCCATGGATGATATAAAGGGATTAAAAATGCGGATCCCGGGCATGGGCGGAGATGTTATTACGCGCGCTGGGGGGGTATCGGTGACCATCGCCGGAGGTGAGCTTTATACCGCCATGCAGACCGGGGTTATTGATGCTCTTGAATGGGTGAGCCCCTACAACGACATCGCGCTTGGTTTTCATCAGGTGGCCAAATATTACTATTACCCTGGTTGGCATGAACCAGGTCCGACCTTGGAGTTAATTGTTAACAAAGACGCTTTAGCGACTTTGCCGGATGATTTGCAGGCAATTGTCGAAACAGCGGCTAGGGCCGTTAATCAAGACATGCTCGATGAATACACGGCGCGAAATAACGAGGCATTAATTAGTTTAGTGGAAACCCATGGAGTGCAGTTGAGAAAGCTTCCCGATGAAGTGATTACTGAGCTGCGTAGTATCTCTGCAGAGATGCTTGAAGAGTTGGCTGATGATTCAGACATTTCTCGACGTATTGCCGAGTCAGTTAAAGCTTTCCAGCGGCAGGCAACGGCCTACCACACTATTTCTGAAGAAGCCTATTACCAAGCCCGTAAGGAGTAGTTACTGCAAACTAAAGCGGCTCCGAGGGTGAGGGCCGCTATTTAATTTCTCCAAAAGGTGGGTGTAAATAATACTAGTAGTGTAAATATTTCCAGTCGCCCTAAGAGCATGCCCCAACTCAGCACCACCTTGGCAAAACTGCTAATGTCTGCGTAGTTAGTTGCAACGCCTCCCAAGCCAGGACCAAGGTTGTTTAGTGCAGCTGCAGTGGCTGACCAGGCAGTTACATAGTCCAACCCTGACGCCAACAGTAGTAGCACCATTAGATAAAAAATGGCTAGGTAAACTCCAAAGAACGCCCAGATCGCATCAACCACCCGTTCGGGAACGCGACGATTGCGAATTTTAATCGGTAGCAGCGCATTAGGGTGCACCAACCTATAAACCTCACGAATGCCTTGCTGAGCCATAATTAACATTCGACCAATCTTGATGCCACCACCCGTAGACCCAGCACAAGCGCCGAAAAAGCTTAAGAAGATTAAGAAAAAGGGCAAAAAGGTTGGCCAGCTATTAAATTCAGTGGTGGTAAATCCAGTGGTGGTTAGCATTGAGACTAACTGAAACACACCGATACTGAAGCTGTTCTCCCAGCCATAAGTGCCGCTAAAATAGAGGTAAGAACATGTCACCAATATTCCGAATAACAGGAGATAAATGTACATCCGAGCTTCTGGGTCTTTCCAGTAGAAATTGAGCCGGCGGTTATGCCATACGTGGTAATGCAGTGCAAAGTTCAGCCCTGAGATGATCATAAAAAAAGTACAGATGGCCATAATTAAATCGCTATCGAAGAAACCAATGCTGGCGTCATGAGTAGAAAATCCACCAATAGCAACGGTTGAAAAGCTATGGCCGATGGCATCAAAGCCGCTCATTCCCGCGAACCAGTACGCTAGGGCGCAGACGATGGTGAGAGTGAGATAAATTTTAAATAATACATTAGCTGTTTCAGCAATACGGGGGGTTAGCTTGGCATCTTTTATCGGCCCAGGCGTTTCAGCGCGATATATTTGCATGCCACCGATACCTAACATCGGTAAAATCGCGACTGCAATGACCACAATGCCGATGCCACCGAGCCATTGTAGTTGCTGTCGATAATAGAGGATTGACTTGGGTAATTCATCGAGACTCGACAAAACGGTTGCCCCGGTGGTGGTTAATCCTGAGACTGACTCAAACAAAGCATCAACAAATGATAGGTTCGTTGCTTCGGAAAAAATTAGCGGTAAGGTGCCAAAAGTACTAAGGACCAGCCAGAAAAACACTGTCACAAAAAAACCATCGCGAGTCCTTAGCTCCCCGATGCGCCCTCTAGAGGGTAGCCAAAATGCTAGACCAACGAACTGTGTGATGGCAAAAGCCAGCAAGAACATCGGGGTCGTATTTTCTTCGTAGATGGATGCGACTATGATTGGCGAGAGCATGGTCAGGCTGAAAATCATCATCAGCATGCCTAAAACTCGCGCTATAACAGCAATATGCATAAAGGCCCGTGTCCTAGAAAAAAGTGAATCCGACCGCAAAGAGTTTTTCAACGGCCTTAGTGTTTTCTTTGTCGACGACGAACACTATCACGTGATCGTCGGTCTCTATGACGGTGTCATGATGGGCAATAAGCACCTCTCCGTTGCGGACTAAGGCCGCTAGTGTAGATCCTGGGGGCGACTTAATATCGCCAATGGCGCGACCCACCACTTTGGAAGATTTTGCATCACCATGAACAATGAATTCCAGAGCTTCAGCAGCCCCGCGGCGCAGCGAGTGCACACTAACTGTATCGCCTTGGCGAACATGGGTCAGCAACGAACTTATTGTCGCCTGTTGTGGAGAGATGGCGATATCAATTTCCCCACCCTGCATTAGATCGGCATAAACTGGGTTGCTTATAAGTGTCATGACTTTCTTTGCACCAAGTCGCTTGGCTAGAAGAGAGGCCATGATATTAACCTCATCATCATTGGTTAAGGCTAAGAATACGTCGGTTTTATCAATATTTTCATCCAACAGCAGTTCTTGGTCTGTTGCTGAGCCGTTTAAAACCACGGCGCGATTTAGCTTTTCAGATAGATACTCCGCTCGTTTGGGAGAAAACTCGATGATTTTAATACTGTAATCTTCTTCAAGGGCTTTGGTCAGCCTAAAGCCAATGTTGCCACCACCCGCAATCACTAGCCTGTGATAAGGCTTTTCAAGACGGCGAAGCTCGCTCATGACCTTACGGATATTTTTCTTGGCCGCTATAAAAAACACTTCGTCGCCATCTTCGATGACTGTATCACCGACCGGGAAAATGGCTCGATCTTTTCGGTAGAGTGCGGCAACGCGCGCATCGGCTTTAGGTATATGCTCTTTTAGGGTCCGTAACTCTTGTCCGACCAGGGGGCTGTCTTTGACCGCACGCAAGCCCACTAACTGAAGAACGCCATCCGCAAAATCCAAGACCTGCAGAGCCCCAGGTTGTTCAATCAGTCTACGAATGTAATGAGTGACGGCCTGCTCCGGAGCGATCATCACATCCACGGGCATATTCTTATCATTAAAAAGAATGCTTTTATATTTTGGGTTAGTGTAATTATGTGCTCGCACACGCGCTATTTTAGTCGGCGTTTGGAATAAAGAGTAGGCAACTTGGCAGGCGGTAATGTTAATTTCATCGCTGCTCGTGACCGCAACCAGCATATCGGCGTCTTCGATTCCGGCTTGCACCAGCACATCTGGGTAGCTGCCTATGCCTACTACCGTTCGAACGTCGAGGCGATCTTGCAGACCACGTAACACACCTTCATCAATATCGATCAAGGTTACATCGTTGTATTCACGAGCTAGAGTTTCGGCGAGCGTTCCACCAACTTGACCAGCACCCACTATGATTATTTTCATCGTTATTCCGGGCCTTTATCGGCGCCTTTGCCGACAGATGGTTTTTTACGAAGTCTTGCATAGTAAAACCCATCAGAGCCATTTATGGTTGGGAACAATTGTCGGCCGCAATCTGTAGCCACCCCCCAACTAGCCTTAATGGTCATTATTTCTGCGTCTTTGTGGCCAGCCACAAAAGCCTTTACTACCTGATCGTTCTCCTCCGGCAAGATTGAGCAGGTTGCGTAGACTAAAATACCCTCATTGCTCAGAGTTTGCCAGAGTATTTCTAATAGCCTTGCCTGAATAATTGCTAGCTTATCAATATCTGCGGGTTTGCGCAGTATTTTGATGTCTGGGTGGCGCCGGATAACGCCAGTTGCAGAACAGGGAGCATCCAATAAAATGCGGTCAAAAGGTTGTTTATCCCACCAGCTATCGAGATCGCCAGCATCAGCAACTTTTAGCTCCGCGCCGAGCTTCAGCCTTGATAGATTCTCTTCTACTCTGGGCATACGTCGAGATTCAGAATCGAGTGCTAAAACAGAGCCGAGATTGGACTCCGCCTCAAGAATATGACAAGTTTTGCCTCCCGGTGCAGAGCAGGCATCTAATATGGACAGGCCTGGTTTTAAACACAGCAACCCAGCAGCAAGCTGTGCTGCCTCGTCTTGCACGCTTGAATCGCCTTCAGCAAAGCCAGGCAGAGAGGTAACATCGACGGGTGAATCTAGGATGACGCCGTCTGCGCTATGCCTTGTTTTAACTGCACTAATACCCGCTTTTTCTAGGCGCTGTATATAGTCGCTGCGTGAACCATGCCGCCGATTAACCCGCAAAGTCATTGGGCCACGATCATTATTGGCCGCGATAATATCGTCAGCTGTGGTTTGAGTCCAAGCGTGAACGAGCTTGGTCACTAGCCATTTTGGATGAGCAGATTGAAATGTTGTATTGTTAGCGTGCTCTGCTAGCAAATCCGTTTTTTGCCGTTGAAAACTCCTTAATACAGCATTAACTAATCCTTTTGCCCATTTGCGATTAAGACCATTGACGGCGGAAACAGTTTCATTGACCACAGCATGCTCTGATATTCGCATATACAACAGCTGATAAATACCACAGGTGATCAGACCTTGAACTTCCAAATCTTTTTCACGCAGCGGCTTTTGGATCAGCTGCTTTAGCAATATTGAAATCTGTGGGTACCAGCGCAGAGAGCCAAAGCATATTTCTTTAAATAGCGCGCGATCCTTTTCATCAACGCGAGCGGCATATTCGGGGAGTAGCATTGATAGCGACTGGCCCCGAAGCACCTGAGCGACAACTTCTGCGGCCGCGACGCGAATAGGCAGTTGCCTCGTATTTTTTGGTTTATAGGCCAAGTAATTTCCCGCTAGCAAACAACTCTGAACGTGACTTCAGTAGTTCTCCAATCGGCATTCGTGGTTTCCCGGCCAACTGAATTTCCTTTAGCAATAATGCATCTTGGCCACAGCCAACTAATAGGCCATTGGCATCAAAGGAGTTTATGTGTCCCGCCGCCGCGCTATTAGACCCCGCTATAACAGTTGCATCCCAGACTTTAAATCGTTGCCCTTCAATTAATGAAAAAGCGGTTGGCGAAGGATTAAAAGCCCGAACGCAACGATCTATAGTAGTCGCTGGTAGACTCCAATTAATAAGCGCTTCAGCTTTGTCAATTTTGGCAGCGTAGGTACTCTGACTATTATCCTGTTCGATGCTAACCGCATTGCCCGCTTCAAGTTTGACAAGCATGGCAGTTAGTGACGAAGAACCTAAGACTGCGAGCCTCTGATATAAAGTCCCGCTAGTTTCTCCGTTAGCTAGAGAGCACCTAGAGGTTGAGAGAATCGAACCGGTGTCTAGACCTGAATCCATTTGCATGATGGTGACACCACTCGCGGTATCGCCTGCTTCAATGGCTCTCTGGATGGGAGCGGCCCCGCGCCATCGTGGAAGTATTGACCCATGAACATTAATGCAGCCGAGCCGCGGAGTGTCTAAGATAGCCTGTGGAAGCATTAGGCCATAGGCTACAACCACCATGAGATCTGCTTGCAGATCGGCCATCAATTCTTGTTGTCCATGTTCTCGGAGAGAAGCGGGTTGCAATACCTTAAGACCATTAGCCTCAGCTAGTTTTTTTACTGGACTTGCTGAAAGCTTTTTCCCTCGACCCGCAGGACGATCTGGTTGGGTATAGACTGCTAAGATCTGATGCCTATTATCATTGATAATAGACTGGAGATGAGATGCAGCAAAATCTGGTGTTCCAGCGAAAATAATTCTCACTTTACATACATCCTATGCCAGCTGTTTCTTCATCTTTTTACGGATCATTTGTCGCTTCAAAGGGGAAAGATAGTCGACGAACAATTTTCCCTCTAGGTGATCAATTTCGTGCTGTATACAAATGGCTAAAAGTCCGGAAGCCTCTTCTTTGAAGGCATTCCCGTCACGATCCAAAGCAGAAATCATGACATGAATTGGACGGTCTACAGTTTCATAAAAGCCTGGAACAGAGAGGCAGCCTTCGTCATACGATCCTGTACTTTCATCTAGGACCTCGATTTCAGGATTAATGAAGACTCTAGGTTGAGAGCGGTCTTCAGTCAAGTCCATGACGATGACACGCTGATGCACGTCTACCTGAGAGGCTGCTAAGCCAATACCATCAGAAGCGATCATCGTTTCCAGCATATCGTCCACCAGACAACGGATCGAGTCATCTACCCCTTTTACCGGCGAGGCCTTAATGCGCAATCGTGGATTTGGATACTGAAGAATGTCTAGTATAGCCATGAATTCACTATTCTGAGTGCCACTACATTTGTTGATAGGGTTACCGCCGTTAGTATACATGATTAGCACTAAAATGAAGATGAAAGCACATTGAAAATCTATTGCGAGGGTACTAATACCTGGGGCGGTTGGTTGGAAAGGGGCTCGCGGATCCATGTGCTGTAGGGCTGAAAACGCTTAGATCTGGGAAGTGACGCAGTTCACAAAAATAAAGCGTTATTAATGCTACCGTTTCGGAAACCGTCTAACGTACTCATTAAATCCTAAGGCCACAACTGTGAAGGCTCATCGAAGTTTATTTATATATTTCCTTTTCCTTTCATCCTTGGTGACAGCGGTTGGACAAGATGTAGTCGCGGCAAAACTAGAAAGTGATTTGATAAAAGAGACTGCACGGCAACAATACACTGTTGTTAAGGGGGATACTCTGTGGGACATATCGGGTCAATTTTTAAAGCACCCATGGAAGTGGCCAGAAATATGGCATGAAAACGCACAAATCGAGAACCCCCACCTGATCTATCCAGGGGATTTAATTATCCTTCAATTTGTGGGTGGCGCCCCTCGCCTTACGCTGGTGCGCAACCGTAAGCTTTCGCCTGAAATTAAATATCTGCCGCACGTGTCTGCTAACGAGGTAGTGCCCTTAGCAGTAATCAACCGTTTCTTAACTTACGCTCAGTTTAGGTCATTTTCTGAAGTAAACACCGCGCCTTCTATTTTGTCAGGTGCTGAAGATCAAATGTTGATTGGCTTGAATGACGAATTTTATACTTTGGCCACGATGCAGGACGCCGAATATGGCGTCTTTCGCCAAGAGGATGACTACCTAGACCCTATTACCAGAGATGTTCTTGGAGTGAGGCTGTCGCATCTCGGTGAGGCTCATCTGGCCAGACAAGATGAGGGGATCGCGACTTTAAAGGCCATTTCAGCAAAACAAGCTTTCCCCCGGGGAGATAAAATTCTGGGGACGCAACAAACCATCCTGCTGGAAAAGATTTCTCCTAAAGCGCCTGTTCAAAGCATTGAAGGGCACGTTGTAGCCGTTGAAAACATGACGCTGTTTGCCGGGCAAATGGACATTATTGCGATTAATAAGAGCAAGCAGTCGGGAGTCCAAGTTGGAGATATCTTGAATATATTTAGTCCAGGGAAAGCAGTGCAGGATGATCAAGGATCTCTAACTGTTCAGTTACTTGATAGGCGCATTGGCCTTGCCGTCATACTTTCTATTTACAAAAAAATGGCCTATGCCATAGTAATGAAAGCGGTAAGTCCAGTTCAGGCAGGAGACATCTTGAAAAGTCCAGAAGACTAAATCTTTGGGCATGACTTCAATTCAAAGCCCCATAGCTGCGCCTCCGGTTGCGTCCAAAATATTGACAGATGAGGAGCATCAAGCCCTTGAAATTTTAGGGTACGAGCCTATTGTTTTGGATGAGCTTATGCATTTTAGCCCGTGGTCGGTAGCAAAGCTCTCTCAAATTTTGGTTGCCCTGGAATTGAAAAATACAATAGCCAATGAAAATGGGTTTTACCAGAGGCTAGTTTAATTCCTAGGGCAATTGGATTCACCAGAGCTCGAGGTTGCCAAAATTTCAGTCACCTACAGCAGAATAGCGCGCCTCATATGGTTGCACATCGCCAGTGGTTGCGGTAGTCTGCGGAATTATTAGTAAAGTGAATAACGTTATGAACAAACCTTTTGTTGCGATTTTAATGGGCTCTGATTCCGACTTGCCGGTTATGGAAGCTAGCTTTGAGATTTTGAAAAAGTTTGATATTCCTTTTGAGGTTAAAGTGACTTCCGCGCATCGTACGCCCGAAGCCACCCACAGCTTTGTAACAGACGCTGATGCTCGAGGATGTGTTGCCTTTATATGTGCGGCGGGAATGGCCGCACATTTAGCTGGAGCGGTTTCCGCGACGACATTAAAGCCAGTTATTGGTGTTCCTATTAACGGGTCGCTAGATGGCCTCGACGCGCTCCTCTCAACGGTGCAAATGCCGGGTGGCATACCTGTAGCAACGGTAGCTATTGGTAAGGCGGGGGCAAAAAACGCAGCCTACTTGGCAGCTCAAATTATCGGCGCTTCTGATCCTGAAATGCATCAAAAATTGATTGATGAACGTGCAGCTAACGCTGCGGCGATTATCGCAAAAGATGTCGCCCTTCAGGAAAAGCTGAAAAACAGTTGATTACCTTGTGAGTGAATGGAGCGACCACGCTCAAATCGTCCAGGCGACACAGGTCCTTAAAAAAGGGGGTGTAGTTGCCTATCCTACGGAAGCTGTCTGGGGCTTGGGGTGTGACCCTTGGTCTGAAGTAGCCGTAGAAAAAATCCTTCGTTTAAAGAACCGTCATGTCGATAAAGGACTGATCTTGATCGCCAGCGAGGCCCCTCAGTTTGAGTCTCTACTCCAGGGACTGAACCAACACCAGCTCGATCGTTTCAGCGACAACCGAGTTAAGCCGACGACATGGCTAGTACCTCATAATGGCTCCGCCCCGCGTTGGATTGTTGGCCGACATAATACCATTGCTCTGCGCGTGACTAAGCACCCACTGGCGGCGGCACTTTGTGATTTATTTGGTGGGCCGATTGTCTCAACCTCGGCAAACCCGCAAAGTTTGCCGGCGGCCGCCACAGGGCATAAAGTACAAGATTATTTTGGCAAAGACATAGATTTTCAGACTGCCGGCGAGATTGGATTGGCAACGAAAGAAAGTGAGATCAGAGACTTACTAACTGGAGGGGTAATTCGGCTAGGATAGAATGGACACAATCGACAAACAAAAAGTGAAGGACTATTTACTCGGGTTGCAAGACGACATTTGTTCGGCATTGCAGGCTGAGGATAGTGTTGCCTGGCGTGAAGATAACTGGACACGTGACCAGGGTGGCGGTGGCCGGAGCAGGGTCGCTGCGGATGGCACTGATTTTGAGAAAGTAGGGGTGAACTTTTCTCATGTGTATGGTGATCAATTACCTCCTACAGCCAGCCAGAGCAGGCCCGAACTAGCGGGGCGAAGCTGGCAGGCCATGGGCGTCTCTTTAGTCATACACCCACAAAACCCCTACGTCCCGACCGCGCATGCTAATGTCCGGTTTTTTATTGCAGAGAAAGAGGGCGCTGATCCGGTATGGTGGTTTGGCGGGGGTTACGACCTTACCCCCTATTATGGAAACGATGAGGATTGTCGGCATTGGCACAGCACAGCCAAGAAAGCCTGTGATCCATTTTCGATGGAGCTCTATCCTCGGTTAAAGAGATGGTGTGACGATTACTTTTACTTGCCTCACCGAAGGGAGCCGCGGGGGATTGGCGGCTTATTCTTTGATGATTTTAACGAGCTTGGATTTGATCAGAGCTTTGCTCTTATGCGTAGCGTTGGCGACAGCTTTTCATCCGCTTACATGCCTATTTTCCAACGTCGACGAAAGGAGGCTTATGGGGAAAGAGAGCGAAAATTTCAACTTTATCGCCGTGGCAGGTACGTGGAGTTTAATCTGGTTCATGATCGGGGCACCTTGTTTGGTCTTCAAAGTGACGGCCGCACAGAGTCAATTTTAATGTCCCTACCGCCATTGGTGCGCTGGGATTATGACTGGTCACCAGAGCCGGGCTCCGATGAAGCGGAGCTTTATGATAAATATTTAATTCAGCAGGAATGGGTTTGATGATAGATAAATACGCGGTTTTTGGAAACCCTATTGCCCACACTCGATCGCCTATGATTCATCAAATGTTTGCTGAGCAGGCTGGCCAACAGATGGAGTATGCTTCTCAGTTGGTCGAGGAAAATAATTTCACTGTAGCAGCAGACGATTTTTTTCTTAATGGCGGCAAGGGCTTAAATGTTACGGTTCCGTTCAAGCTGGACGCCTTTGATTATGCGCCCAATAAAACCAAAAGAGCGTCATTAGCGGGTGCGGTAAATACGCTGACCATGCAACCTGGTGGCACTGTGCTTGGAGATAACACTGATGGTGTTGGCCTAGTGGGAGATATTGTAAATCAGCTGAACTGGCCAATAAAAGCTAAGCGAGTTCTGGTGTTAGGCGCCGGAGGTGCCGTTAAAGGTATTTTGGAGCCACTTTTAGCGCAGCAGCCCCAGCATGTTGTGATTGCAAATAGAACGCTGAGCAAGGCGCTTAAGCTGTCCCAAGATTTTGCCGAGTTGGGCTATTTATTGGGCTGTAGTCTGGAGATGCTAGATGGGCAAGAGTTTGATCTGATTATTAATGGCACCAGCGCGAGCCTTCATGGATCGGAGCTTAGTTTGCCGAAGAGTTTAATTGGGGCTGAAGGTTCTGCCTGCTATGACATGATGTACGGTTCTTCGCCAACGCCCTTTGTTCAGTGGGCGTTAAACGGCGGCGCGATAGCGTCAGACGGTTTGGGAATGTTAGTTGGGCAGGCCGCTGAGTCGTTCTACTCATGGCGGGGAGTGCGACCGAGCACCACCGAGGTGCTTAAGGCTTTACGAAACACGCTTTGACATTTAGCCTTGCTCACGCTCTAGTAAATACTGGTTTTTTAATTTCACGTAATTGGAGGGAGAGTAGCTAAAAAAGGACTTCTCTTTTTCGTTGATCTCACGTAGCGGTTTGCAAGGATTGCCAACATAGACGAAACCACTAGTGAGTGTTTTTCCTGGCGGCACCATGCATCCAGCGCCAATGATTACTTCGTCTTCTACGATTGCCCCATCATTTACAATAGCGCCGTTACCCACCAAAATCCGGTTACCTAAAGTGCAGCCATGAAGGATTGCTCGATGACCGACAACAACGTCCTCACCAATACTTAGCGGCCAGCCTGCAGGATTGAAATCAGAGGCATGCGTAATATGTAGCACCGCATTGTCTTGAATATTGGATCGTGCGCCAACACTAATAGAGTGCATGTCGCCACGAATAACTGCCCCAGGCCAAACAGACACGTCGTCTCCCAAACAAACGTTACCAATAACAGTTGCAGCGGGGTCGACATAAACTCGAAGGCCGAGATTAGGAGAAATTCCCCTGTGAGAGCGAATAGAGTGATCCATATTGAACAATGCCATATATAATAGAGTTCCCTATTGTGAAGATAATGTGATGGTTTTTTCAACTAAAAAAAGATTTATTGCCGGTGTTACCTGCCCCAAGTGCGCTGTTATGGATAAACTTCAGGCTTTTTCTGAGGGCGGAGTCAATTTTCGGGAGTGTGTTAGCTGCGGCTTTAAAGATGAAATGCGGATTTCGTCGTCGCCAAGAGAAATTCAAACGCGAGTTAATCTCAGTAAAGATGAAATTGACCAACAGATTAGTCCGGTAAAAATTCTCGACCTTAAGGAGTGAGGCGGCGGATAATCAATCCCAAGTTGAAGAGTAATACGACGCAGTCACGTTCTATTAAATTTGACCCCATTCACGCTAGTGAAACGTACCTTTGTTTGGTACAATCGCGCCGCGCGAGCAGATGGGTTAGATGGAAGGCCTGCGTTAAAAGTATGAAATAACCGTATTTTGTGAATTACCATGGAGAATGAAGTGATGATGAAAAGAGCGAAAGCGCTTTTCTTGGGTTTGCTGAGTCCCTCGAGTTTGTTACTCGCGGGAAGCGTTAGCGCAGAGAGCGCGACGCGGCAACTTAATATGCCCCGAGGAGTTACCGAAGTTAGCCAGGCGGCTTATGACATTCACATGATCATGATATGGATCTGTACGGTCATCGGTGTTCTTGTGTTTGGCTTTATGTTCTATGTTATGTATGCCCACCGCAAATCCAGAGGCGTCACGGCCGCAAATTTCCATGAGAATCTGGTGGTTGAGGTACTTTGGACCGTCATACCTGCGCTCATTCTGATTGTGATGGCAGTGCCAGCTACGACGGCGCTCCTCAAAGTTTATGACACTGAAAATCCTGATATTGACATAAAAGTGACTGGATATCAGTGGAAATGGCAGTATGAGTATATCGGTGAGGGCGTTAAGTTCATGAGTGAGCTTCGCACATCGCAGGACGAGATTTATGGGCGCGCTCCAAAGGGTGAGCATTATCTCCGTGAAGTAACCCAGCCCCTAGTTATTCCTACCAATAAAAAAGTTCGCTTTTTAATCACGGGTAACGATGTTATCCATAGCTGGTGGGTGCCTGATTTTGGCGTCAAGAGAGACGCTGTGCCAGGTCTTTTTACCGCGGCCTGGGCTAAGACTGACCAACCCGGAACCTATGTTGGTGAGTGCACCGAGCTGTGTGGCTTGGGCCACGCTTTCATGCCCGTAGTCGTTGAGGTCAAAGAAGAAGCTGAATATGAGGCATGGCTGGCAGGGAAGAAAGAAGAGGCAGCGCTCTACGCTTCTACTATTGGTAAGCAATGGACTTTTGACGAGCTAATGGTCAAAGGCGAAGAAGTTTATGGCCGCTCCTGTGCAGGCTGTCACCAAGCCAACGGCGAAGGCATTGAGGGAGTATTCCCCGCACTGAAAGATAGTCCTATCGCATTAGGGCTAGCAGAAGGACATATCGGTATTCTTATTGACGGTGTCGCCGGTTCTGCCATGCAGTCTTTTGCAGAGCAGCTCTCAGAAGTTGAGATTGCCGCTGTTGTGCATTATGAGCGTAATGCTTGGGGTAACGATGTCGGTGATATCGTTCAGCCAATCGACGTTCTTAACTTCAAACAAAGCCAATAGGGAGTAACTTAAATGGCTCACGGTCCCTCACAAAACTTTTTTAGTCGCTGGCTTTTCAGTACCAATCATAAAGATATAGGCACCCTATACCTGTGGTTTAGTTTTGCCATGTTTCTGCTTGGCGGGTTTTTTGCAATGGTTATTCGGGCGGAATTATTCCAGCCAGGAATGCAGTTGATTAAGCCAGAGTTTTTCGTTCAAATGACCACCATGCATGGGCTGGTGATGGTTTTTGGCGCGATTATGCCGGCCTTTGTTGGATTAGCTAACTGGATGATTCCGATGATGATCGGCGCTCCGGATATGGCTTTGCCGCGGATGAATAACCTAAGCTTTTGGATTTTACCTTTTGCGTTTGCCATGCTGACCTCTACATTGTTTATGGAAGGCGGTGGGCCCAACTTTGGTTGGACGTTCTACGCCCCGCTATCGACAACCTACGCACCCGACACGGTTAATTATTTCATTTTTGGTGTTCATATGATGGGTGCTTCTTCAATCATGGGCTCGATTAATATTATTGCTACCGTGATGAATATGCGCGCACCGGGTATGACGTATATGAAGATGCCGTTGTTTGTTTGGACTTGGGTGATCACTGCGTTTTTGTTAGTCGCGGTAATGCCCGTGTTGGCAGGCGCTGTCACTATGATGCTGATGGATATCAACTTTGGCACTAGCTTCTTCGACGCTGCTGGCGGCGGCGATCCGGTTCTGTTCCAGCATGTGTTCTGGTTCTTTGGTCACCCTGAAGTCTATATTATTATCTTGCCTGCTTTTGGTGTGGTTTCGCAGATCATTCCAACCTTTAGCCGCAAGCCGCTGTTTGGTTATTCTTCAATGGTTTATGCCACAGCCTCCATCGCCTTTCTGTCATTTATAGTTTGGGCTCACCACATGTTTACTGTGGGCATGCCGATTGCTGGCGAGCTGTACTTTATGTACGCGACGATGCTGATTGCGGTTCCAACAGGCGTCAAAGTGTTTAATTGGATCACCACCATGTACAAAGGTGCTCTGACTTTTGAAACACCGATGCTGTTTAGTATTGCTTTTGTGATTTTGTTTACCTTCGGTGGATTTACCGGGGTGATGCTGTCGATTGCGGCTGCTGATACTCAGTACCATGACACCTACTTCGTCGTGGCTCATTTCCACTACGTTATGGTAGCCGGCGCGGTGTTTAGTGGCACGGCTGCAGTCTATTATTGGCTGCCTAAATGGTGCGGCAGAATGTACGATGAAACCATGGGCAAAGTGCAGTTTTGGATTGCCTTTATCGCGTTTAATATTACCTTTATGCCTCAGCACTTTTTGGGCTTAGCTGGCATGCCGCGCCGATATTCTGATTATGGCCTGCAATTTGCGGATTGGAATATGGTGTCAAGCATTGGTGCTTTTTTGTATGGCGGAGCCCAGTTGTTGTTCTTGTACAACGTTATCCGAACCATCGGTTGGGGTAAGCCAATTGACGACCCTCAAGTTTGGGAAGGCGCCGAAGGTTTGGAATGGACAGTACCTACTCCGGCACCATTTCATACTTTCTCAACACCACCTGTTGTCAAGTAGTAGAGGTTAAGGGTAAAGATGAGTAGAACATCAATACATCGTGGCTTACTAATTAAGCTGTTGATGGGTGCTGGGGCAATGTTTGCCTTTGCAATATTTGTGTTGCCTCCGATCTATGACCTTTTTTGTGAGATCACAGGGATTGGAGGCAAGACTGGCGGCGCCTACACTGTCAATGAAGTAACGATAGATACTTCTCGCAAGGTGGAAGTACAGTTTGTGGCGACCAACAATGCCACCATGCCTTGGGACTTTTATCCCACAGAGCACAAGGTGTTTGTTCATCCCGGTGAGTCACGCGAGATCACATTTTATGCGCGTAATAAAACGGGTAATGACATGGTTGCGCAGGCAATACCTAATGTGTTGCCCAATAATGCTGCAGACTACTTTCACAAGACAGAATGTTTTTGTTTTAACAATCAGCCGCTGAGCGCTGGTGAGCAGGCCGAACTAGCCGTTGTGTTTGTTCTTGATCCTGACTTACCCGTCAGCGTCAATACCGTTACTTTGTCATACACACTTTTTGATATAACCGACCGCATGCCGATGCAGGTTTCACAAATACAGTAAATGGAGATTAATTATGTCATCTGAAGGTTCTTATTACGTACCCGAGCAAAGTAAACTGCCCCTTGCGGCGGCGACGGGTATGGGCGTGATGGGCTACGGAGCGGCTAGCTGGGTAATCGATGGCGGCACATCAACGATATTTTTGATCGGTTCGCTTATCATGGCTGTGGTCATGTATAGGTGGTGGAGCCTAGTTATCGAAGAAAACACACAGGGCATCGTGAGTGATCAGTTAAAGCACTCTTACGTATTGGGGATGTACTGGTTTATTTTTTCTGAGCTAATGTTCTTCGTTTGCTTCTTTGGGTCCTTATTTTACGTTCGAGTCTTGGTCGGTCCTTGGCTTGATGGTGAAGCAGCTGTTGGATGGTTTGATGATACGGCCACCGATGCGGCTATAGCTAATGCAACACATTTATGGCCTGGTTATGATGCGACCTGGCCTCCATTAGTGACTCCTGATCAGGTGGTTACCTTGGCTGCTAATCCAGATGCGACTGAGTTTCAATTTAAAGGCCCTGAGCATGCGATGAGTTTTCCGGGGTGGAGCTTTAGTCAGTTATTGGGATGGTTACCGCTTTGGAATACGATTGTTCTACTGACATCCAGCGGAACGGTGCATATCGCCCATCACGCCTTAAAAGAGGGCAACCGAAAAAAATTCGTAACATGGTTGGGTTTGACCGTCTTGTTAGGCGTTATCTTTTTGTTCCTGCAGGCAGAAGAGTATATTCACGCTTATCAGGAATTAGGGCTTACCTTAGAGTCGGGTATCTATGGCACGACCTTCTTTTTGTTAACCGGATTCCATGGTGCTCACGTAACGTTGGGCACCATCATGCTCTTGATCGCTTTTCTTCGTGGGGCTAAGGGCCAGTTCACCCATCAAGATCACTTCGGATTTGAAATGGCAGCTTGGTACTGGCACTTTGTAGATGTTATTTGGATCGGCTTATTTCTTATCGTATATGTGCTTGGTTAGGGATTGAGTCAGGCACGTAAACGGCTAGGTAACTCCTGGCCGTTTTTATCTTAGGAGTATTATTTTAGTCGTCGGCGGGGTTGGAGGGTTGTTGTATTGGCACTGTCGCTTCTGGATGTAATTGTCGATCCCAAGGGGCCTTGCTGGTAATCTGTCCGGTATAGGCACCATAAACAATTGTGCCTAATAACATCGTCGCTAATGTAACTCTCACCCCCAAGCTGTTGAACAGCCGGCGCTGAGAGTCTCCGAGGTCTTTGACCAAAAATCGAAGCCCGCCAAAAAGACTAACGACAACAGCAATAAATAGAACAATGATTATTACTTTTAACACCATGGGATTAACTGCTCTTCAACAAAGGTGAATTTAAACACAAATGGACCAAGACACCCAATCTTCTGTGCAACAATTTCACTGGCAGCCCAATAAAAAACTGTTGGTACTAGTGTTTTTTTTGTTGCCATTGCTGATTTTCTTGGGGTTTTGGCAGTTGGACCGAGCCGATGAAAAAAGCGCTATTGTTACTGCTTTTAGTGCCAATCAACAAGCGGCACCAGCTGACGTAAATGCGCTGTTAGAAGGTGGCAATCAACAATACAGGCCAGCTTGGCTGACGGGGACCCTCGATTCGTCGCGCCAGATAGTGTTGGATAATCGTGTTAAAAATGGCCGGCCTGGCTACGAGATACTAGAGCCGATGAGCATTGAAGGGTTAGAGGTGGCTGGCCAATCACAAGCGGTGTTAGTAAATCGTGGTTGGGTGCCAGCCTCATTAGACAGAAGTCAGCTGCCTGAGGTAGAGCCAGTTACTGGTGAGGTTCAATTGCGTGGGTTTTTGTATCATAACCTACGTGGTGGTTATCGATTAGACGACCAAATCACAGTGGTGACGCAATGGCCGAGTCGGGTCGGGTGGATTTCGGTAGAGCGTGCCGAAGAGTTATTTGGAGAGTCTTTTTATGAGTACCAATTACGGCTCGATAGTGACTCTATAGGAGCCTTAGAAACCGGCTGGGTGACCGTTGCTGTGCAGCCTGAAAAGCATACAGCCTATGCTGTTCAGTGGTTTATGATGGCTGCGGTAGTATTGATTATGACATTGATCGCCAACTCTAACGTTGGCAGTTGGATGAAACAGTTTAGAAGGCCCTAAGGGTCCGCATAAAAGGATAGAAGTGTATGACTGATAGCAGCGCAATAACCGTTAAGCAGCGCGGGTTTAGGTATCAAATTTGGTTGATGCTATTTATCGTCGGGGGCGTTATTTTGGCTGGTTTTATTATGGTGCCTAAGACGGAAGAGCAGCGACAGCAGATGATTGAGTTGCTTGGAACCACCAATCTTGGGGAGCTGGTTAAGCCTACGCTGGACTTTTCGCCAGTCCTAGTTGATTTGCCTGCAACTGATAAAGCAAAGTGGAAGGTAGTTACGGTCGGTGGTATTGGCTGCGATCGGATCTGTGAAGATATGTTGTTTAATAGTCGGCAGGTGCATATGCTGATGGGTAAGCTGACAGGTCGCGTTGAAAGAGTCTATCTGCCAGATGTGGGTTCTGTCGATCCCCAGCAGATAGATGCACTTAAGGTTGTTCATCCATTTCTTACTATTATACCGACAGCCCCTAAGTTGGTTACTCAGATAATCTCAGGAAGCTCTTCTGATTGGGACATGCAAGAACCCAGATATTTCGTGGTGACACCAGACCATCGGGCAATTCTCTATTACACCAAAGATCATGATGGCAGCGGATTACTCCATGACCTTAAACATCTGCTAAAATATTCTCCAGACCGATAATGAACGGCGAGTTAAATTATAGTTACCCGGAAAATTCTGGAGTGAATGTTCATGCCTAACACCGAACTCAATAACCCTGCCGTTAGCTGGCGTGACTACCTTGAGTTGTGCAAGCCCAATGTCGTGGCGCTGATGATGCTCACCTCGGTGATCGGCATGTTGTTAGCCACCGATCAATCAATACCTCTAAGCGTTTTTATTTTTGGTAATCTAGGTATAGCTCTTGTCGCCGGTTCAGCCGCCGCGGTTAACCACATTGTGGATCGTCATGTTGACGATAAAATGGCGCGTACACTTAACCGACCGCTCGTGCAGGGCAGGCTAAAGCCGCAGCAAGCAACTATTTTTGCTTTAGTCACCGGCATATTTGGTATGGCGTTCCTTCTTATTTTTACTAACGTCCTAACGGCTTGGCTAACCTTGGCGGCTCTAGTGGGCTATGCCTTCGTCTATACCATGTTTTTAAAACGTGCAACGCCGCAGAATATTGTTATTGGTGGTCTTGCTGGAGCGGCACCCCCGCTGCTAGGGTGGACCGCGGTGACGGGAGAGGTTCACTACAACGCATTGCTTTTAGTGCTAGTTATCTTTGCTTGGACGCCGCCGCACTTTTGGGCTTTAGCGGTGCACCGTAAAGACGAGTACGCAAAGGCGAAAATTCCTATGCTACCAGTGACGCATGGTGAAAAATACACGAAAATCAATATCCTTTTGTACACCTTGTTGCTAGTGGTAGTAACCACCCTGCCATATCTCACCGGCATGTTTGGCTGGTTATACCTAGCGGGCTCGTTGCTTTTAGGGGCGGGGTTTTTATATTGGGCGGTGGTCATGTTGCTTAGTGAGGGCGGAAATTCAGGTATGAAAACGTTTCAGTACTCGATTTTTTATTTGATGGTGTTATTTGGTCTTATGTTGATAGACCATTACCTCATAGAACCAGTGACTTATTTACCAGCCACATAGGGAGTTACTTGATGGCAGATCAGCAGGTTGGCATTCGCCGTACTATTATTATTATTGTTTGCTTTATTGTCTTGGTGATTTTCGGATTCATTTGGCGTATGAACCAGCCGGTTATCATGAGTGTGCAAGATCTTCGAATTAATGGCGCGATTGTTCTAAACACGCCACGAAAATTTAGTGATTTTGATCTTGTAGATCACCGTGGGGATGCCTTTACTCTACAGAGATTGAAAGGCCAGTGGAGTATGATTTTCTTTGGCTTTACCAATTGTCCTGATGTTTGCCCAACTACACTCGCCACGCTTAATGAAACGTATAGCAAGCTAAAAGACAGTGAGAAGGAGAATCTCCAGATTATCATGGTGTCTCTCGATCCTGAGCGAGACACGGTAGATAAATTAGGCCAATACATGCCTTATTTTAATACTGAATTTGTTGGTGTTACAGGCAATAAACACTTTATTAAGCGCTTTACTACTGAGATCAACATCGCCTATAACCAGGTGCCTTTGGATGGGGATGATTACACGGTTGATCACAGCTCCCAGATTGTATTAGTTAACCCCAATGGCCACTATCATGGCTTTTTTAAATCGCCCCACAGCGCGATTATGCTGCGCAAGACCTGGCGTTCAATCTACGGCACTTTTTGAGTTTATGTTCTCTGACGGCGACAAAGCGACACGCTAAATAGAAATGCCGCACAGATCACCACTGATGGCCCCGCCGGTGCGTCGCTATACCAAGACATTACAAGGCCCATAACCACAGTCAGCATGGCAATAATGCTGGCCATCACCGCCATTTGCTCTGGCGTTTTTGTCAGTCGTCGGGCAGTCGCGGCAGGAATAATTAATAGAGCAGTAATCAACAAAACTCCAACTACTTTCATAGCCAGCGCGATGACCAACGCGGTGATTAACATGAGTGCGGTCCGCACTAGGGCGACATTTGTTCCCTCTACCGTAGCTAGTTCAGGGTCCACGGTAATATTAATAAGCTGTTGCCATAGCAATGTCAGGAGGGTCAAAACTACTGCTGACAATCCATAAATAACCCATAGATCGTTTTTAGTGACGGCCAGTAAGTCGCCAAATAGCAGAGACATCAAGTCAACTCGCACATCAGGCAACAAAGAGATAATGACTAGACCTGCTGCTAGGGCAGAGTGAGACAAAATCCCTAGCACGGTATCTAATGCCAAAAATCCTCGTTGCTCTAGGTAGACAAGGCCGAGTGCCATAACCAATGGCACTGCTGTGACGGTTATATTGAGATTAATGTCGAGCATGACGCCAAGCGAAACGCCAAGCAGGGCGCTGTGAGCTAGAGTGTCGCCAAAGTATGCCATACGCCGCCAAACCACAAAGCAACCTAAGGGCCCTGCCACAAGGGCAACGCCAAGTCCTGCCAACAAAGCATAAATCAAGAAATCAGCCATGGTCACAATGCTCCCCATGCCCATCATCCAGAACATCACCATGTAAGCTATGATCATGGTCGTGATGGTGTGAATAAGGGGCCGTGGTTTGGCCAAAAATATCAATATAGGCAGGGTCTTGGGTAACATGCTCTGGGTGGCCCTGGCAGCAAATATGCCGATTTAAACAGACCACTTGGTCTGTGGCAGACATGACTAGATGTAGGTCATGGGAGACCATTAATACGCCGCAGTTAAGGGTTTTGGCCAAGTCGTTAATCATTCGATAGAGGGTGTTTTGACCATTTACATCCACTCCTTGCACTGGCTCATCTAGGACCAACAGGTTTGGTTTTCGTAACACAGCTCTTGCCAGCAGGGCGCGCTGCACCTCCCCTCCAGACAGCTCTTGAATGGGCGTAGCGGCTAAGTGTGCAATCCCTACTGATTCCAGTGCTTCATGGCACGCCTGATGAGATGTGTTGGCCAATTGTAAAAACCGGCATGTTGAAATGGGTAGTGTTGGGTCAATAGCTAGCTTTTGCGGCATGTATCCGACTTTAAGATCAGACGTCCGCTTGATATCTCCCGAGTCGGGCTTTAGCAATCCAAGAACAATTCTCACTAGGGTTGATTTACCCGCCCCGTTGGGCCCGATCAAGGTGGTTATCTCGCCTTGTTTAAGCTGTAGGCTGACGTCTTCTAACACCAATTTGCCTGCGAACCTTTTGTTGATTTTATCCAGTGATACTATTAGTTTAGCCATGTGTCGTAGGCTCCGAAGCTTGGATCGAGTCTTGGGAGCATTGAGGGCAGCGACCAAAAAGCTCGATACTCTGCGACTCGAGCTTAAATTGGGCCTTCTCACTAGCATTTTGCAACACATCATTTAGAGCACTGTGTGCGACCTCGGCGGCACTGCCGCAACCATTACATATCATAAATAGATTGCTGTGTTCGCTGTTCGGGAAAGGACAACCAATATAAGCATTTAAGGATGCCAGTCGGTGTACCAAGCCAAGATCAGAGAGGAACTCGATAGCGCGATAAACCGTCGGGGGAGCGATTGATTTCCCTGTAAGCTTGGATAGTTGGTCCTGGACCTGGTATGCGCCCAGAGGCTGGTGACTTTGCCATAGTAGTCGCAAAACGGATTCGCGAGTAGGCGTTAACCGCACGCCTTTTTCTAAGCAAAGGTTGTTGGCTCTAGACAAGGCGGCATTGATGCAGCGTCCGTGATCATGAGGTTGGTGCACTAAACGAGAATTAGTTAGCATAAGCGGTCTTTTTCATTATGTTATGTTATAATATAACATATAAATAAAATATTTCCTTCTCTTCTTTTGTTGGGTGCTGGTTTGAAAAAGATACATTATAACATTTTTGGCATTTTAATGCTCTTCTTTGCTTTAAATGTCGCTGGGGCCAGCATTGACAGTCCTAAATACAGCAAGGCTGTAATTGCATCTGGGCCCTTAGTGGTGACTACTAATAAGCCGTTAGCCATTATTGCAAGAGCCGCGCTAGGCGATAACGTAAAGGTGGAATTCTTGCAGTCTACTAGTAAATCGTCTCATGATCTGACGCTCTCGATCTCGGCCTTGGGGAAAATCCAAAAAGCCCAATTAGTTGTTCTGCTCGGTGACCAAGTTGAGCCCCGAGTCGCCAAAGCGGTGTCGGCCCTGCCCCAAAATCGCGTCATTAGAGTCCTAGACCTGCCGGCTCTAAGGTTTCATGCAGAGTCTGACCAGCTTAGTCACGATCATCAGCGTGATCCCCATGTTTGGCTTGACCCGCACAATGGCAACGTAATTGGCCGCGCAATCCAAGACCAGCTTGGAGTAAAGTCTCACAACATTATTAGTGAACTAGAAATCAAGAGGTTGCGCAACATGCTTGCGCCCTATGCTAACAGCCGTTATTTGACCCATCACGATGCCTTTAGCCATTTTTCCCGCGGGTTTGGGCTGTACTCAGGGCTCTCGATTAGGGATGCGAGTGGCGGCCAAAAAGGCGCTAGAAGCCAATATCTTCTTCGCAAGGATGCATTACAAAGTCGTGTTCAGTGTGTTTTTGTTGAGCCACAATATGGCAATAAAGACGCACAAGGCATTGCTGAGACGCTTAATTTACCCATTATTAGTATTGATCCTCAGGGAATGACTCAGTCACTAATAGATGAGGGTTATGAACAATTTATGCAGCGAATAGTCGCGCAATTTAAAGCCTGTTTCAGCTAAATACTGTATTCTCTGTTGAACTCTATAGCGTTTAAAAAGTAGCGAAATTATGACTGAACAACATCCGCTAGTCTTAGTTGACGGATCTTCTTATCTTTACCGAGCCTATCATGCGTTGCCGCCACTGACCAATAACAAAGGCATGCCCACGGGTGCGGTTAAAGGCGTCATTAACATGATGCGTCGGCTACAAAAAGATTACCCTCAAAGCACATTAGTGGTGGTGTTTGATGCCAAAGGAAAAACATTTCGTGATGACATGTACAGTGAGTACAAAGCCAATCGGCCACCGATGCCGGATGACCTTCGGCTGCAAATTGAGCCTATTCATCAAATCATTCAGGCCATGGGCTTGCCTATGCTAATTATCGATGGTGTTGAAGCTGACGACGTCATTGGCACCCTAGCTGTTCAGGCTACGCTCGCTAAACAGCCAGTGGTTGTCTCCACGGGGGACAAAGATATTGCTCAATTGGTCAATGAGTACATCACCTTAGTGAATACCATGACTAACACGGTTCTTGACAGAGAGGGGGTGATTGAAAAGTTTGGAATTCCCCCAGAATTAATCATTGATTACTTAGCCTTGCTGGGTGACAAATCTGACAATATCCCGGGCGTGCCGGGAGTCGGCGAAAAGACAGCCCTTGGGTTGTTGCAAGGGATTGGCGGGCTTGACGCTATTTACTCCCGATTGGACGAGGTATCTGGGTTGGAGTTTCGGGGGGCCAAAAACATGGCACCTAAATTAGAAGAGCATAGAGATCTAGCCTATTTGTCTTATCAGTTGGCAACGATTAAAACTGATGTTGAAATGCCGTTAAACATTAGCCAACTTCATAATAGTCCCGCCGATGAGCAAGGATTAGCTGCGCTGTTTGCGGATATGGAATTTAAGACATGGGTTGCAGAGAGCGACAAAAGCAACAGTCCTAAAGTCGCTGGGCCTGCAAGTTCAGCTCAAGCCAAACTAACATTACCAGAAGTTGAAATTGCCCCAGTTGATATCGTCAAGGATTATGAAACGGTCTTAACAGAAGTCCAGTTGTCTGCCTGGGTAGAAAGAATAAAAGCCGCAGATTTGGTTGCTGTGGACACAGAAACAACCAGCTTGAACTACATGGTCGCCGATTTGGTGGGTATTTCCATAGCCGTTGTTGCTGGTCAGGCTGCTTATATCCCATTTGGGCATGACTATCTAGGCGTCCCTGAGCAATTATCACGTGACAGGGTAATGGCACATTTAAAGCCGCTATTAGAAAATCCCAGCATTAAAAAAGTAGGACAGAATTTAAAATATGATATGAGCATCTTTGCGCAGCATGGTATTGCGTTAAAAGGTATTGAATTTGACACCATGCTTGAGTCTTATGTTTTGGACTCGGTCGCGACACGGCACGACATGGATAGCTTGGCAGACAAATACCTTGGTGAGCAGACTATTAAATTCACCGACATTGCGGGCAAAGGAGCCGGGCAGCTGACATTTAATCAAGTTGCTCTAGAAGAAGCTGGGCCCTATGCCGCTGAAGATGCTGATATTACCTTGCGGCTGCATCAAGCGCTGTGGCCTAAGGTTTCCGCTGAGGCGACGTTGGCAAGCGTACTCACAGATATTGAGTTGCCACTAATCCCTGTCTTATCACGAATCGAGCGTACTGGCGCACTTGTGGATGACACGCTATTGTTTCATCAAAGCCAAGAACTTTCTGAGCGTATTGCAGAGCTCGAGCGCCAGGCATGGACATTGGCCGAGCAAGAATTTAACTTGGCTTCACCAAAGCAACTTGGGGAAATTTTGTTTACCAAGTTAGAGCTTCCGGTGTTGAAGAAAACCGCCAAGGGAGCGCCTTCAACCAAAGAAGAGGTACTTCAGGAGCTAGCTCTCGATTATCCTCTGCCTAAGGTGTTATTGGAGCATCGTGGACTGGCAAAGCTCAAGTCGACCTATACCGATAAGCTGCCAACCATGATTAATCCTACGACGAAGCGTATACATACCTCTTACCATCAGGCTGGCACAGCCACAGGTCGACTCTCGTCTTCAGATCCCAATTTGCAAAATATTCCAGTACGGACCGCCGAAGGCCGGCGAGTACGACAAGCATTTATTGCTGCTCCTGGATGCAAGATAGTTGCTGCGGATTACTCTCAGATTGAGTTGCGTATTATGGCTCATTTGTCTGAGGATCCAAGCCTGCTAGCGGCTTTTGCCGCCGGACAAGATATTCATCGCGAAACCGCTGCAGAGATCTTTGGCACAGACACTGATTCGGTAACAGTAGATCAACGGCGTAGTGCCAAGGCGATTAACTTTGGGCTGATTTATGGTATGTCGGCTTTTGGGTTGGCAAGGCAATTGAATATTGGCCGTAAGCAAGCAGCTGACTATATTGGGCTCTATTTTCAACGCTACCCCGGTGTACAACATTATATGAACAATATTCGGCACAACGCGGCCGAATTCGGCTATGTCGAAACCTATTTTGGACGCAGGCTTTACTTGCCAGAAATTAGTTCTTCCAATGGTATGCGTCGTCAAGCTGCTGAGCGTACAGCGATTAATGCGCCGATGCAGGGAACAGCGGCAGATATTATTAAGCTAGCCATGATCTCCGTAGATGATTGGCTGCAGAACAGCGATTTGGAGAGCGTCATAATCATGCAAGTGCATGATGAATTGGTTCTCGAAGTGCCAGAGCAAGAGTTGGAAATAGTCTCGGCTGGGCTTGCCCAGCGAATGGAGCAAGCGACTAGCCTAAAAGTACCCTTAGTGGTTGATGTGGGCGTTGGCGATAACTGGGATGAAGCGCACTAAGCAGGGTTTCGCCACTCTTGATACTCAGGAATATCCGTGTTGCAAACTGACCAGAGTGGCTTTGATGAACAAAAAATACTGTTGTCTACCGAACGAGACGGCTCTTCGTCTAGCGTGCCAATGGCGATGGAAATTTGATCATCTTGTCCTACGAATTTATAGTAAAGGCTTGATCCACAGCATCTACAGAAGCCCCGTTCGGCTGTAATTGATGATTGATAAGTGAGTATTAGGGCCTGACCCTGAAGCCATCTAAAATCTTGCCTCTGCACTTTGCCGTAGGTTGCGAAGGCGGCACCATGAAATTTTCGACACATAGCACAGTGGCAATTAGAGATTTCAGGATCAAAACAAGCAACTTCGTATTTTATCTGGCCACATAGGCAGCTACCGAGCATATTTACCCCTCTCTAATTCGAGAATAGCTGTTAATTTGTAGGTATTAACAATAGCTAAGGAAATTAAAAATTGCAAAATACTAAATTATGAAAAATAAATTGAACTTCTTGTTTAAACCCTGTCAAAGACTAGGCAAGTGATGATTGCATATAATCTCCCCCGAGATAAAGAAGTAAAGGTAAGACTCCCAAGTAGTAAAGGAAAACCTAATCCAGAAACTGGATTAGGTTTTTTTGCTTAAGAGATGTCGTCACTTACCGTTGACACTTCAGCAACGCTAAAGCCTGCACTGAGCCAATGACTCAGCTGCTCCTCAAGTTCGGTCAAGCCCTGTTTCTTCAAAGCGGAAAATGTTTGAGCTGTAAATAAAGTCGCCTGGGGATCCATTTCACGGAGCAATTTATCTACTTTCAATAGCGTGCTTTGTGCTGGCCCACGTTTTAGTTTGTCAGACTTTGTCAGTAGAATATGTACTGGTAACCCTGCTTCTGCTGCCCAGTTCAGCATCTGCTGGTCGTAGTCTTGGAGCGGGTGACGGATATCCATGAGTAGAATCAAGCCGCCTAAACTTTTACGCAAACGAAGGTATTCGGCTAGGTGCTTATCCCACTCTACCTTCATGGCCTTGGGGACTTTTGCGTAGCCGTAACCTGGTAAATCCACTAATCTTTTCCCTGGGCTAAGCTGGAAAAAATTAATTAGCTGAGTTCTGCCTGGCGTCTTACTTGTCCGCGCTAAACCCTTATTTTTGGTGAGCGTGTTAATGGCACTTGACTTACCCGCGTTGGATCTTCCCGCAAAGGCTACCTCACAACCCGTATCCTCGGGACACTGTTTCAGTGAGGGCGCACTCGTGGTGAATTCGGCTGATTGAAATTTAATTGTCTGTATATGCATAGGAAAATCGACACTACTGGCTTAAAAACTGAATTTATTGGTATATAATGCACGGCCTTACTCAATAAGGCTAATGCTCGGGGGCCACAAGAACGCCCAGGGGCTTATTCTAACGTATTGCGAGAACCGTATTAACCATGAAAAAATCTTTTTTAAGTATTCTCTGTATTCTAGCGAGTTTGGTCGCAACTCATGCGCTTGCGGCAGGTGATCCGGAAGCAGGAAAAGCTAAGGTTGCTGTATGTGCTGGATGTCACGGAACAGACGGCAATAGTATGGTGCCGTCCTTCCCGAAGCTGGCTGGCTTGGGCGAAAAATATATGACTGAGCAGCTACGTAATGTTAAATCAGGGGAGCGGGTTATTCTTGAAATGACGGGTATCTTAAGCTTTTCCTCAGACCAAGATCTGCAGGACATGGCAGCTTATTATGACAGCCAAACTAGGCTGATTTCAGGGGCTTCAAATATCGACTTGATAGGAGTTAGTGGCCCCGAGGAAGCTCTTGCCTATGGTGAAAATATCTATCGCGCCGGTAATATGAAGACCGGTGTAGCTGCCTGTATTGGATGTCACTCACCTTCGGGTAGTGGCAATAATCCTGCTGGTTATCCAGCGCTTGGTGGGCAGTACGCTGGATACACCGAAAAACAGCTCTTTAGTTATCGGCGTGGAGAGAGAACTAGCGGGGCGAATGCGCTCATAATGCGAGGTGTTGCTGCTCATTTAAGTGATAAAGAAATTAAAGCCGTGGCCAACTACATTGCAGGCCTAAATTAATGATAGTCTATGTCATTTGTGGGTTGGGAAAAGCAGGAGATGGAAATGTCAAAGTGGATTAAACGACTCATGTTTATTGCCTTAGTAGCCCCGATGGCTATGTGCCAGGCGCAGACTGAGCAGTACCAAGCCGGTATCGACTATGAGGTTTTACCTCAGGCCATAAGAACAGCAAATCCAAGTAAAATTGAAGTCAATGAAGTGTTCCATTACGGCTGCATACACTGCTTTAATTTTGAGAAGACAATTCATCCTTGGACAGAAAAATTGGCTGATGACGTTGATTTTCAGCGTACCCCGGCTATTTGGCAGTCTGCCTTGGAGCCTTATGCAAGAGCCTACTACACGGCAAAATTATTAAAGGTTTTAGATAAGACGCATGTGCCTCTATTTGAAGCAATTCATGTTAACAGGCAACCAATTCGGTCAGAGCAAGATCTGGTTGCGTTCTTCGGTCAGCAAGGTGTGGACGAGGCTAAATTTGCTAAGGTTTATAACTCTTTTGGCGTAAACAGTATGATAGGCCAGGCTAAGGCTCGAGCCATCGGCTATAGAACTCAGGGCACTCCAGAGCTGGTTGTGAATGGCAAATATAGGGTGACCACACGGATGAGCAAAAATTTTGATGGCATGTTAAAAGTTGCAACATTTTTGATAGAAAAAGAGCGCAAGGCAGCCCTTTAGTCTAGCGACTTTTGTAAGACACTGATGAATACGCGGAGATAACCGCGTATTTTTTTGTCTATGATTTAGGGCTATGTGTTCACTATAACTTTAAGCTATACAGTCATACTGTGAAACCACTTTCTTTAATGCGACCCAAACAGTAAAATGTGCGACCTTTCTAGACACGATTTAAACTGATAACAACTATGAGCATTACTGTGAAACCCAGCTTGAAACCGGCTAATCCCAATTTCTCTTCTGGCCCTTGTGCAAAACGGCCTGGCTACGATGTGACTCATCTCGACATAACGACGCTTGGTCGCTCCCACCGATCATCAATTGGGAAGCTCGCGCTGGCGCGCGCCTGCTCTGATACCGCTAAGCTTTTAGGGCTGCCTGAAGGCTATCGCGTTGGTGTGGTTCCCGCTTCGGATACAGGCGCAGTGGAAATGATTATGTGGTCAGTGTTAGGAGCACGCCCGGTCGATGTGTGTGCGTGGGAATCTTTTGGCAGCGGTTGGTTGACTGATGTCGTTAAGCAATTAAAACTTAGCGATGTTAGTACACATGTTGCTGACTATGGTTTGCTACCGGATCTGACAAAGACTAATCCAAATCACGATATTGTGTTTACTTGGAATGGAACAACGTCTGGTGTTAAGGTGCCTAACGCTGACTGGATCAGCGATGATCGTAACGGCCTCACTATTTGTGATGCGACCTCGGCCGTTTTTGCTATGCAATTACCGTGGGAAAAACTTGATGTTGTGACTTACAGCTGGCAGAAAGTACTTGGTGGTGAGGGCGCACACGGCATGTTGATTTTGAGTCCGAGAGCAGTGGAGAGATTAGAGTCTTACACGCCCAGCTGGCCGATGCCTAAGATTTTTCGTATGATTAAGGGCGGTAAGTTAATAGAGGGTATTTTCCGTGGGGAAACCATCAACACGCCGTCTATGCTTTGTGTTGCTGATTACCTTGATGCTTTAGATTGGGTTGGTTCGATAGGTGGTCTAGACGCAGCGATTGCTAAGTCCGAAGCTAACCTGGAGGTGATTAAATCCTTTGTCGCCCAGCGGTCTTGGATTCACTTTCTCGCTCAAGAACCAGATCAAATTTCTAATACCAGTGTTTGCTTGACCTTGGATTTAGAGGCGGAGCAAGTAAAGAAGATCGTTAAGTTACTTGATACAGAGGCGGTCGCTTTTGATATTGGAGCCTATCGCGATGCGCCAGCAGGGTTGCGAATTTGGTGCGGTGCCACAGTTGAGCAATCTGATTTGGACGCCTTGATGCCATGGATTGACTGGGCCTACGGCCAAGTTAGCAAATAGTTAAAAGACACAATAATTACCTTAAATAGATTTTATTACTGAGACCAGACCATGCATAACATACGCACCTATAACGCTATCTCCTCCAAAGGATTGGAGCGATTTTCTGCTGATAGTTATAACGTCAGCGACGACTGTTCTGCTCCAGAGGGGTTCATCTTGCGTAGTCAAAAACTGCATACTGAGCCCGTCCCTGAGAGTTTACTGGCAGTAGCTCGCGCCGGTGCAGGTGTTAATAACATTCCAGTGGTAGATTACACCAAACAAGGTATTGTTGTCTTTAATACGCCTGGAGCCAATGCCAATGCGGTAAAAGAATTAATCGTCGCTGGGTTGCTGTTGGGTTCCCGCGATATCTTTGGTGGTATGAGCTATGTCCAAGAGCTTGGTCATATGAATGATCCTACTGAGATGGGAAAGCTGCTGGAAAAAGAGAAAAAACGTTTTGCGGGCACTGAAATTGTTGGTAAAACCTTGGGCGTGGTTGGTCTTGGCGCCATCGGTTCTATTATCGCTAATTTGGCTTTGGATCTCGGCATGGATGTCATCGGGTATGATCCTGCCATCTCGGTAGAAGCGGCATGGCAGTTGTCCAGCCGAGTTAAACGCATGGATAGTATAGAGGCGTTGCTAGCAGAGGTAGACTTTCTGACTTTGCACGTTCCCGCGATTCCGGCCACCAAACATCTCATTAACGCTCAAACCTTATCCGGAATGAAAAGTACCGCTAAGATTCTTAATTTTGCTCGAGAAGAAATCGTGTGTACTGAAGATATGGTAGCAGCCTTAGATAAAGGGATTATTGCGGGCTATATTAGTGATTTCCCGGCGCCCGCATTACTCGGTCGTAAAGATGTGCTGTTGATGCCTCACATTGGAGCGAGTACAGAAGAAGCGGAAGAAAACTGCGCAGTTATGGCAGCCAATCAGCTGATGGATTTCCTTGAAAATGGCAATATCCATAATTCTGTCAATTATCCGCCGACCAAAATGGGTCGCAATGGTGGAACCCGAGTAACATTTAGCAACAACAATGTGCCTAAAGTTTTAGGTAGTGTACTGTCAATATTAGCCGATGCAGAACTTAATGTGGTTGATATGGTGAATAAAAGCCGTGGGGAGATTGCTTACAACATTATTGACCTCGAGGGGGATATCAGCGGTGATGTGCACCAAAATATTTGCGATGTTGAGGGTGTGATGCGAGTGCGAATTCTAAGTTAGTAAAGGTTTAATTAAATAGTTTGGCGCGAACTGTTTTGCGGTAAGCGCTGGGGCTATTCCCCGACCATTGACTGAAGCGTGAAGAAAACCAGCTCGGTTCTGGGTAGCCGCTATAACTGGCTACGTCGACAATGGACAAGTCAGTATTCTTAAGTAAGTCACAGGCAAAAGCCATGCGGGTCTCGGTAAGATAACTATTAGGCGTGCTACCCGTCGCGGCTATGAATCGTCGATTGAATGTGCGTGTAGACATGCCAAATTGTGCAGCTAAATCTGGCATAGAGAGTGATTTACTTAAATGATCTTGGATCCATATTTGGGATTGAGCAATTGATTCATCGTGGTGCGCGCGGTCGTGCTGATCGCTAAAGCCAACAGGACTGGTAATATTGCGAATTTCATGGAAAAAATTACGTTGCGCCTGATGCGCGATTATCCGACCAAAATGCCGCTCCACTTGATACATGATTAATTCAGCCATCGCATTTATGCTGGCCGCACAATAGATGTTGCCTGTCTGTGTCGTAAAGTGCTGACGATCTAAGTGCACTGCTGGGTAATATTTTTGTAATTGATCGAAATAATGCCAGTGTGTCGTTGCTGGTTTTCCGTCTAAAAGACCCGCCTCAGCTAAAAAACAAACACCGGTACCAACGGCGGTGATGGCGCAGTTACGATGATGTTGCTGTTGAAGCCATGGAATGTACGCTTGATGCTTTTTGACGGCAGGGCGTGGGTTTCGCCACAGTGCGGGAATGTGTATTAAGTCGCTAGTAAAGTCTTCATTGATGGAATGAGTCGGCGTCAATTCAAAGCCCGCGGACGTGTGCACCGGTAAACCGTTTGAGCTAACTCTACGAATTTCAACTTCGGGCATTGGGGTTTTATTGGCCCGAGCCATAGCTTCCGCAAAATAAAATATTTCGGCCGCTAAGGTGCTGCTAGACACAAGCATGTTATCGCAAAGCATTAGAGTAAGATTAAACGCCATAATAAGGTAAATTTACCATAATATGGCTAAATTGCACTATTAAATGGCGTAAATACTAAAGAATAGTGTTCTATGCTATTTTACACTGTGTGACTAAATATGATCATATAACGAAGGAAGTCCTTATGTCTGAAGCTCTGCCCCTTATCGTTGGATTTGGTGGATTTAATGCCGCTGGCCGCAGCTCCTCTCATCAGGCCTTCCGACGCATGGTGCTGGAATCTTTACCCGTGGATGAGCAGAATAAGACTATTGCTAGCCTGGCTTGCCTGATGGGTTATGTGAAAGCAGAGGGCGAAGAGTTTAGTGACGCTGATAATACCGGTCTGAGTCTATCTAGGGTTGTCGAGCAGTATAGAACAGCTGTGATTGAGGGAACCTTAGTCCGTAAGATTGAGCATTTTGATCCGTCTCAGATACCCGGAAATAAAAAGATTTCATTTGATGGTGACCAGTCCCCCCACTTTACAATGATTAAGCGAGACTTGCCTAAAGTGCTACCAGCGGACTGGCTCGTCAGTGATGCTAAAGACGGCCTGGTCGAGGTCAAAACATCTTCTGCTAGCGAATATTTGGTGACTTCTAATTATGAATTGGCCGCAAAAGCGGCGGGACAATTGCCAACAGGGTTTAATCCAGCAGACCACTATAACGCTAGATTTCACCCTCGTGGATTGCAAATGACCTTGCTGGGTGCGAGTGACGCCATACATTCAATGGGGATTCCTTGGGAGGTAGTAGCGGCAAAGGTAAATCCTGATCAGGTTGGTGTCTATTCATCGAGTGTTTTTGGTCAGGTAACTGAAGAGGGGAATGGTGGTCTTCTGCAGGCTCGATTAAGGGGCGACAGAACGACGGCTAAGCAGTTGGCATTAGGGCTGAACACTATGCCCGCTGATTTCATCAACGCCTATATTTTAGGTAGTGTTGGCCATACGGAGGCTATTACTGGAGCCTGCGCAAGTTTTCTCTATGTGCTGCAAGCTGCAGTGAGAGACATCCGTAGCGGCCGTCGCCGAGTAGCCATCGTGGGTAATGCGGAAGCGCCGGTCACGCCGGAATGTTCGGAAGGATTTTCAAATATGAGTGCTCTTGCCAGCGATGAAAACCTTTGTAAACTAGACAACTCTGACAGTCCTAACTGGCGCAAAGCCAGCAGACCCTTTGGCGAGAACTGTGGCTTCACGCTGTCCGAAGGCACCCAGTACATTGTTTTGATGGAGGATCGTTTAGCCCTAGAACTAGGAGCGGATGTTCATGGAGCTGTACCGGAAGTGTTCATTAATGCTGATGGCGTTAAAAAATCAATTTCTGCTCCTGGCGTTGGAAACTATATTTCCTTTGCTAAAGCTGTTGCTGCTGCCGTTAATATCGTTGGTAAAGAGGGTGTTCAAAAGCGCAGTTTTGTTCATGCCCACGGGTCTAGCACGCCAGCTAATAGAGTGACCGAGTCAGAATTAATCAGCCGAGTTGCTCAAACCTTTGGAATAGAAGATTGGCCAGTTACCGCCGTAAAAGCTTATGTTGGACACAGTCTTAGTGCTGCCAGTGGGGACCAGTTAATCGCCGCCTTAGGAACGTTTAAACATGGGTTGATTCCCGGTATTAAAACCATTTCCACCGTCGCCTCAGATGTATTTCAAGACGGCCTTAATTTTCCGCTGACTGACCTTGATGTGAGCTCAAAATCAATGGAAGTTGCCTTTATTAACTCAAAAGGATTTGGGGGGAACAATGCGACAGCGGTAGTTTTGTCGGCAGAAAAAGCCAGCGCTATGCTTGCCAATCGGCACAGTAATGATTTTTCAGACTACCTTAAAAAGAGAGAAACCACTCGCTCCGAAGCTACTAAATATTCGGCTCGAGCAGATGCAGCAGAACTTAACGTTATTTATCGTTTCGGAGAATCTCTAATCGATGAGGCTGGGGTTCAGATGTCAGAGACAGGCATGTCCATCCCGGGGTTTGAGCGCGAGGTTCAGTTTAATCTTGAAAATTCTTGGAAGGATATGCAGAAAACTGATTGAGAGACTCTATTACCTTGTGATCTATTTTTCGGGCTTGATTGATTAACATTTCTGGGTCGGATTTCGACCCCTTTAGTATGCCACCCCCCCCTGACTGTGATTTATTAACCAATAATGTGCCCCCATGAACTCCCACTAGCCCGCCGGTAAGAGCGTCTAACACAGCTCCGCCTGAGGCGCCACTATTGGCATCGCAGTCATGTAGCAGAAGTTTTTCACTGACAAAATAATGCGAGCGAAATTGATAACAACCCTCACTTTGGCTAATGTTGTTTTCGTCACTGTTGTAACCTATTAGTAGCAGTTCACGGCCTATTGCATTACCCGCGCGAAAGGTTAAAGTCGGCTGTATTAATATCTTTTTCAGTCTAATAAAAACAATATCATCTTCTGCCTGCTGCAGTTTGTCCCCTGATTTTGGGTTGAATTGGTGAAGCGAAATATTGGCAAAACCGACCTTTGTGAGACGCTTGTTCTCTGGCCGATAGACGCATTTATTGAAGGGTTTAGCAGTTTTTTGGTCATACAAAACATGCGCCGCCGTTACGATAATTGACCCGGACGTCAGAGAGTTATGTAAGGGGGTGAACACATGTATAGCTGTGCCTCTGAGCCTACCGTCACAAAAGATGATAGCCTGGGGCTATTTCAGCCA
>DUBX01000042.1:0-23353 GCA_012960115.1 Porticoccaceae bacterium | reverse complement strand
CAAAAGATCGTTCCAATCGGTTTAATGTGTTCTCGGGTCGCTGGTCGCCTTTGGTCTTCGACACCATTGCTGTGATCCCCGTCGCCAAATACCGCGCCCTGAGCGTGCCAACTAAATAGTAAGAAGACAAAAATTCTAAGATGCATTGCGGACTGACCTGTCCAAACGGATAACCTCAGTAATACAGCCATTACTCTGCCTACCCCATATCGCCCCAGAGTGACTGCAGGATACTAATTGCTGCCAAGGGGGCGGTCTCGGTTCGTAAAACTCTAGGGCCGAGTGTCAATGGATCAAAACCATTATTTAAGGCGAAATCAATTTCGCTATCGCTTAATCCGCCCTCGGGCCCTACTAATAAAGAGACCAAATCGTTAGTGGCGCAAAACTCACCCAGGCGTTTATCAGTGCGGTGGTGCAACACTAGCTTAAGACTATGATTATCAGTAACGACCCATTGCTCAAGTGGTATAGCTAGACTAACGTGCGGTACTAGAGTTCTTTGGCATTGCTCACATGCGCCAATAGCGATATGTTGCCAATGGCGAGTTTTCTTCTCAAGCCGTTCTGCGTTCAGTTTAACTTCTGTTCGCTCCGTGAATAGGGGTGTAATGGCCGTGACGCCGAGTTCGGTGGCTTTTTGAATAACCCAATCCATTCTGTCCCCACGGGAAACACCTATTGCTAAATGAATCTTTAATGGAGATTCTCTATTGCAGTCGATAAAGGTCGAGATCGATACCGATACGCGATTTTTCTGCACATTGGTTAATTCCCCGGAGTACTCCCCACCCTGCCCATTAAATAATAAGACTGCTTGTCCAGCAGACATCCGCAACACAGAAATTAGGTGGCGCGATGAGTTTTCATCTAAATCGACGAGAGTGTCGCATGATAAAGCACTGGTAGTATAGATTCGCGGAATCCGCATGTTTCTTTAATCCTTGGCTGAAAAGCCAAGGTTACGGCAAATTTGCTCAGAAATCTGCCATTTATTCATCGTATAAAAATGAAAGCCTGGTGCGCCGCCTGCCAATAATTTCTCGCAAAGCTCACTAACCATTTCGATGCCATAACTAATGAGATCAGCACTGTTATGGCTGCGCTCTTTAAGTTGCCAGCGCAACCATCGAGGTATGTCTGCGCCACAGTTATCAGAAAAACGTAGTAGGTTCTCATAATTAGTCAGGGGCATGATGCCAGGGATAATAGGCTTGTCTATTCCCGTTTTGGCACAGGACTCGATAAATGTAAAATAAGCGTCTGGATTGTAAAAATATTGGGTAATCGCTCGATCAGCGCCGGCCCTAAATTTCTCGCCTAACCAATAGATATCATTGCTATAGCTTTCAGATTCAGGATGAATTTCAGGATAAGCGCCAACATTAATATTGAAATGATCACCGCTATGTTCCCTGATGAGAGAAACTAATTCATTGGCATGAACCAACTTCTTAGTAGCGCCGACACCGGAAGGAAGGTCACCGCGAAGAGCGACTAAATTTGTTATTCCGGCCTTCTGGTATGAGTCTATGAGGACTAGCACGTCTGACTTAGAGCCTCCCCCAATAGAGAGGTGAGGAGCGGTCTGATAGCCTTGATTTTGAAGATTAAGGACTAAGTCTTTGGTGGTATCGCGGGTGGAACCACCTGCACCATAGGTTACTGAAAACAATTCGGGATTAAACTTATTTAACTCGCTGGCGGTCACGTTCAGATTTTCGGCTCCTTGCTGCGTTTTTGCGGGAAAGAATTCAAAGCTGAGATGAGGAGTGTCCGTCATGAAATTTTTTCCTTTGTAAAGCCTCTGACGTCCATCGCCAGAGGCTGTGAAGATACTAAGCTTAAGGTTAGTACTTGTAGCTGTCGCCTTTGAACGGTCCTTCCACAGAAACGTTAATGTAGTCTGCTTGCTCTTGGGTCAACTGGGTTAAAACGCCTCCGAATCCAGCAACCATATGGCGAGCAACTTCTTCATCAAGATGCTTTGGTAAAACTTCAACGCGGAGCATTTCAGCTTTTGTCGCATCGTCCTGAGCGGCAAACTGTTTCTTATATAAATCAATCTGAGCGAGTACCTGATTGGCAAAAGAACCATCCATAATTCGACTGGGGTGACCCGTTGCATTACCTAAATTGACTAGACGACCTTCAGCTAGTAGCAATAGATGGTCGTTGCTATCACGATCACGGTAGACCTTGTGTACCTGAGGCTTGATTTCATCCCATTCCCAATTTTTGCGCATGAAAGCAGTATCAATTTCATTGTCAAAATGACCAATATTACATACAACGCAGCCACTTTTAAGCGCGCGTAGAACATCAGAACCACAGACGTTGTAGTTACCAGTGCTGGTCACTAGCATGTCGGTATTAGCCAGTAATTGGCTATTGACCCCCTTGCTCGAGTCACCTACGTTATAAGTCGATACGATTTCAAAGCCGTCCAAGCAGGCCTGCATGGCACAGATTGGGTCAACTTCAGTAACCTTCACAATCATTCCTTCTTGACGCAATGATTGAGCTGATCCCTTGCCTACGTCACCATAACCAACCACAATCGCTTTTTTGCCAGATAGCAGGTGGTCAGTGGCGCGTTTAATCGCATCGTTTAAGCTGTGACGACAGCCATATTTATTATCACACTTTGACTTTGTAACAGAATCGTTAACATTGATGGCGGGAACCTTTAGCTCGCCTGCTTTAAGCATCTCATAAAGACGGTGCACACCGGTAGTCGTCTCTTCGGTAACGCCGTGGACAGCGTCAAGCACCTGAGGATATTTCTCATGCAGCAACGAGGTTAGATCACCGCCATCATCTAGAATCATATTGGCATTCCAGGGCTGTCCGTCTTTTAAGACTTGTTGCTCTAGGCACCACTCGTACTCTTCTTCGGTCTCACCTTTCCAGGCGAAAACGGGGGTGCCATTAGCTGCAACCGCAGCTGCGGCATGATCTTGAGTAGAAAAAATATTACAAGATGTCCAGCGCACTTCCGCGCCCAGTGTCTCCAGGGTTTCGATGAGCACGGCGGTTTGAATAGTCATGTGAATACAACCGAGTATTCGAGCGTCAGCCAACGGCTGCTCGACGCGGTATTTTTCACGCAAAGCCATCAATGCTGGCATTTCAGATTCGGCAATGGAGATTTCTTTTTTACCCCAATCGGCGAGCGATATATCGGCAACTTTATAGTCATCGAATCCTTTATTACTATCAACGTTTTGTACAACTGCAGTCATGATTAATTCCTTCTTTTTTTATATTAACGCTAGAAAACGGTTTTGTTGTTACAGCGCTTTCTTAAGCAACGTCACTTTGTCTGTATTTTCCCATGTAAAATTTTCTTCCTCTCGGCCGAAGTGGCCGTAGGCTGCGGTAGCTTGATAAATCGGCCGACGCAGGTCTAGCATGTCCATGAGCCCACTCGGACGGAGATCAAAATGTTCACGAACTAAATTAGAGATCTCACGATCAGAAAGTTTTCCCGTGCCGTAGGTGTCGATACTGATCGACGTAGGCTCAGAAACACCGATTGCATAGGAAATTTGAATTTCACAGCGATCCGCAAGACCTGCTGCGACAATATTTTTTGCCACGTACCGGCCAGCGTAGGCTGCAGAGCGATCAACCTTAGTGGGATCTTTTCCAGAGAACGCACCACCGCCATGATGGGCCATGCCGCCATAGGTATCGACAATGATTTTACGTCCAGTTAGCCCGCAGTCGCCCACAGGGCCACCAATAATAAACTGGCCAGTAGGGTTGATGTGATATTTGGTACCTGCATGCAGCCACTCTTCTGGCAGGATCGGCGCAATAATTTCAGAGCGTACCGCTTCTTGCAGATCGGCCAAAGCGATATCGGGTGAATGCTGAGTGGACAGGACCACCGCATCGATAGCGACTGGCTTGCCTTGATCATATCTAAGCGTGACCTGGCTTTTAGCGTCGGGGCGCAACCATGGCAGTGTGCCATTCTTGCGAACTTCTGCTTGTCGTTTGACCAACAGGTGGGAGTAGTAGATGGGAGCAGGCATAAGCACAACGGTTTCATTAGTCGCATAGCCAAACATTAAGCCTTGGTCTCCGGCACCAATGTCTTTGTTATCGCCAGCATCAACGCCCTGAGCAATATCGTTTGACTGCTTGCCTATGGCATTCAAAACGGCACAAGTATTGCCGTCAAAACCAACAGCTGAATTGTCGTAGCCGATATCATTAATGACTTTTCGAACCACTTCTTCTAAATCAACATAGGTGTTGGTTCTTACTTCTCCAGCGATGATAGTCATTCCAGTTTTTACCATCGTCTCTACGGCAACCCTTGAGTTGGGGTCGTCCTTGATGATGGCGTCAAGGACGGCATCAGAGATTTGATCGGCCATTTTATCTGGGTGCCCTTCTGATACGGACTCAGATGTAAATAAATTGTAAGTAGACATAAGTTTTCCCTTTGTTAATTGGCGTCTAAATTAAATTGTCTTAACTGAATGCGAAAACCATTGCGTTGCGTGAGGTACTGGCTGTTCCCTTCGGCTAAATTAGCCGCAAAGCACCACTGAGATAGCGCTTTCGGTTCAAACCCCAACCACAGATCTCCGCATACTTCTTTTACCCACTCTTGATCATGGGCACAAAGTTCAGTGATTAATAACGTACCGTTTTTGTTCAAGAGTTGTGCGCAATCGGCAATTATCTCTGCTGGTGTTGGATTGTGATGCAGTACCATATTCAGTGAAATAAAGTCAGCTTTAACCCCATAACTGATCGCACTATCGGTATCGCCAAGCATAAAGCTTACGTTAGTTAAGCTTTGAGCAGCAGAGCGACTTCGACACTGCTCCAGCATTTCCGCGGAATTATCTAGTGCAGTCACTCGATCAAAACCAGCCGATAAGCGAGATAAGAACTGGCCATAACCTGGACCAATTTCCAGAGCTGACTGATTGCCCGTTGTATTATCAGGCAGAAAACTTTCGACACTATCACCATAGTCAGACCAGCTAGCAATCAAGTCTTGGTTTTCTTCAAAGTGGACAGCATTTTGATTAAAAAATGCAACAGATGCTGCCGCGCGGGTGCCATTTATTTCAGCCAGTCGATTCCGTAGATTTGGATCAAGCGCCGCCTCATCAATGGCATGGAAAAGACTATACTGTAATGCTTGTAGGTCAGTATCAGGATGCATTTCATTGCGACGGTAAAAAATAGTCGTTCCTTCGCGCCGAGTTGCTACTAAGCCAGCGTTGGCGAGAATTTTAAGGTGGTGGCTCATGGCCGGCTGTCGAATATCAAAAACCTGACACATTTCGAGGACACCATAGGCATTTTGTTGCAGCACTTTTAAAATTTGCATGCGCAGAGGATCGCCTGCCGCTTTGCACAGTGCTGTAATAGCGCTGGTGTCAGTAGCTGACCGAGTTTCACTGCTAAACTGGTTTGGTAACAACATGTACGCACTATATCACGGATCTTGTATATATCAAGATATTTTAATATAACAATTAGAGTTAAAGTGCGGCTGTTTTATTGGCTATGAGAACCTGATGAATAGCGAATATTGGTTTACTGGAAAGCTTGTCTGAGAGACAATGTCTCGTTCAAATTTCCCCTTTTAGGAGTGACACACCATGGCCTCACGCAGAGACCTTGCCAATGCTATTCGAGCGCTCAGTATGGATGCTGTACAACAAGCCAACAGTGGGCACCCGGGTGCGCCAATGGGCATGGCGGATATTGCCGAAGTACTGTGGAATGACTATTTAATACATAACCCATCTGACCCTGCGTGGGTTAATCGAGATCGATTTGTATTGTCCAATGGACATGGCTCTATGTTGCTCTATTCTCTACTTCATCTCACGGGATATGAATTGCCTATTGAAGAATTGAAAAATTTTCGGCAGCTACATTCAAAGACGCCAGGACACCCCGAGTATGGTTACGCGCCTGGGGTAGAGACAACAACTGGGCCTCTTGGTCAAGGCATAGCTAATGCCATTGGCATGGCCTTAGCTGAGAAGGTGCTGGCTGCGCAATTTAATCGACCCGGGCATGACGTGGTCGATCATCAGACCTACACCTTTCTAGGTGATGGTTGTCTGATGGAAGGCATTTCCCATGAGGTTTGTTCTCTGGCGGGTACTTTAGGGCTGGGTAAATTAACAGCATTCTATGATGACAATGGAATTTCAATCGACGGTGAGGTTGAGGGCTGGTTTAGTGATGACACGCCTGCTCGGTTTGAAGCCTATGGCTGGCATGTGGTTGCTGATGTCGATGGTCATGACAGCAATGCTATTAAAGCGGCAATAGAGCTTGCTCGAGCCGAAAAAACCAAACCGACACTGATCTGTTGTAAAACCATTATTGGGTTTGGGTCGCCTAACAAACAGGGCAAAGAGGATTGTCATGGTGCACCTCTTGGTCCGGACGAAATTATCTTAGCTCGGAAGCAGTTAGGTTGGGATCACGAGCCGTTTGATATACCTGCAGATCACTACGCTGGATGGGATGCCATTGATAAAGGCGCTGTCGCTCAGAGCGTTTGGAGATCTTCGTTAGACGCTTATCGAGATGCACACCCTGACTTAGCTGCTGAATTTGAGCGACGAACAAGTGGAGAGCTTCCAGCAGACTTTAGCACTAAAGCTGATGCTTATATTCAGCAGTGCCAAGACAAAATGGAAAAAGTGGCCTCTCGAAAAGCATCGCAGAATTGCCTAAATGCTTATGGTCCAATGTTGCCTGAATTGCTGGGTGGTTCGGCAGATTTGGCTGGGTCAAATCTCACTATATGGTCAGGATCAAAAGACATCAGCAGTGAAAATGCCGACGGCAATTACATTTACTACGGTGTTCGTGAATTTGGTATGAGCGCGATGATGAATGGTATCGCCTTGCATGGGGGATTCATTAATTATGGCGCCACTTTCTTGATGTTTATGGAATATGCGCGCAATGCCGTGCGTATGGCCGCGATAATGAAACAGCAGAGTATTTTTGTTTATACACACGATTCTATTGGTTTAGGAGAAGACGGCCCGACGCACCAACCTGTTGAGCAGCTGAGTTCCCTTCGATCGACGCCTAACTTAAATACGTGGAGACCTTGTGACACGGTAGAGTCGGCGGTATGTTGGAAAAGTGCCATTGAGAATCGTCAGGGACCCAGCGCGTTAGTATTTAGTCGGCAGGGTTTAGCGCCGATGCCAAGAACACGCCAACAGGTCGCGGCGATAGCCAAAGGCGGCTACGTTTTACAAGATTGTACTGATCCTCAAGCTATTATTATTGGGACCGGCTCAGAAGTTGAATTGGCAGTCTCTGCAGCTGATCAATTGGCCAAGCAAGGTGTTCGAGTGCGGGTAGTATCCATGCCCTGCGCGGAGATTTTTTCAGCTCAAGATGTGGACTATCGTGAGTCAGTATTGATCCCTGCGGTTAGGGCAAGAGTCGCCGTTGAAGCTCTGCATGCAGACTATTGGCATAAGTTCGTTGGCATTGATGGCCGGATTGTTGGCATGCGAAGCTTTGGCGAATCTGCGCCAGGCGGAGTGCTTATGAAAGAGTTTGGCTTCACGGTTGAGAATGTGGTCGCTAATGTATTGGAGTCACTTGGCTAATGTTACGCATTGCTATTAATGGTTATGGCCGCATAGGGCGTTCGGTATTGCGTGCACTCTATGAGTCTGGCGCCCGTGATTGGGCTCAGGTAGTTGCCATCAATGAGCCGACTGAAACTAAAACCATAGCTCATTTGACCCGCTATGATTCGACTCATGGTAGGTTTCCTGGCACGGTTGAATTAGATCAGCAGACCCTGACCGTAAATGGCGATGCTATACAGATAGTTAATCATAAAGATTTGCGGCAACTGCCTTGGCACGAACAGGGTATTGATGCGGTTCTTGAATGTAGCGGCAGTTTCTCTGACCGTCCGACCGCCCAACAACATATAACAAGTGGGGCTAAGCGCGTATTGTTCTCGCAACCTGCCGAGACTAGTGTCGATGCAACTATTGTTTATGGCGTTAATCACCAAATACTCGATGGCTTGGAAACGATAATTTCTAATGCCTCTTGCTCCACTAACTGTGTTGTGCCAGTAATAAAGGTACTTAACGATTACTTTGGCGTGGATGGCGGGGTCATCACGACCATCCATTCTGCGATGAATGATCAGCCAGTTATTGACGCCTATCACCACACAGATCTACGTAAAACTCGAGGATCAATGCAGTCAATCATTCCAGTTGAGACAGAGTTAGCGCTGGGTATTGATCGCCTGCTACCGGAGCTAACGGGCCGCTTTCAAGCTCAGGCTATGCGTGTTCCAACCGCTAATGTGTCGGCCATTGATTTGTCGGTGATGTTAAACACCCCAGTTGATACAGCGACCGTCAATGCTGCTTTAGCTGAAGCGGCGATGGGGGGGCTGAAAGGAGTGCTTGGTTATACTGAAGAGCCTTTGGCTTCCTGCGATTTTAACCACGACCCACACAGCGGCGTTGTCGATGCGAGCCAAACGCGAGTTAGTCAGCAAAAATTGGTTAAGGTGCTCATTTGGTTTGATAACGAGTGGGGTTATGCTAATCGTATGCTGGATACGTTGCACTATTGGTGTGTAAGACACCTTTAATTAGAGATCCGTGAAATTGAATCCACCCAAAAGGAAATAGGGGAATGACCTTGAAGTTAATGACGGACTTAGATCTAACTGATCGTCGAGTGTTGATCCGCCAAGACCTAAATGTGCCAATCAAAGATGGTCAAGTGACTAGCGCGGCCCGAATAAAAGCAAGCTTACCAACGATTAGATTTGCCCTGCAGGGAGGCGCTAAGGTTATCTTAATGTCTCACTTAGGTAGGCCCAGTGAAGGATCCGTAACCTCAGAGCATAGTCTAGAGTCAGTTGCCCAATTTATGAGTGAGCAACTGGGGAAGTCAGTTAATCTGGTGGAACATTGGCGTGAAGGTATCGACCTGACAGGCAGCGATGTGGTTATGCTAGAAAATGTTCGCTTTAATAAGGGTGAAAAAGATAATGACGACGATCTAGCCAAGGCCTACGCCGAGCTATGTGACATTTTCGTCATGGACGCCTTTGGTACAGCGCACCGGGCACAGGCATCAACTCATGGTGTTGCTAAATATGCGCCGATTGCCTGCGCTGGTCCACTGCTGGCTAAGGAACTTGACGCTTTAGCCCATGCACTTGCGACGCCTAAAAAGCCGATTGCGGCCATTGTTGGCGGATCTAAAGTGTCTACCAAACTAATGGTGTTAGAGAATTTAGCAGATAAAGTCGACCAGTTAATTGTTGGCGGAGGTATCGCCAACACATTTTTGGCAGCAGCGGGGAAACCGGTTGGTAAGTCCCTCTATGAGCCAGATTTAATACCGGCGGCTCAAGCCTTAATGGCAAATACAAGCATTCCACTGCCGACAGATGTGGTTGTTGGTAAAGTATTCTCCGAGTCTGCGGAGGCCGTCGTGAAGTTAGTTGATGAGGTGGCCGACGATGACATGATTTTTGATATAGGGCCTCAAACCGCAGGCCAGTATGCAAAGTTGATGGCGTCGATGGGGACTATTATTTGGAATGGGCCGGTAGGTGTTTTTGAATTTTCGCAATTCGGTGGAGGTACGGAAACCTTAGCTAATGCTATTGCAGCAAGTAACGGATTCTCCATTGCTGGCGGTGGAGATACTCTAGCTGCAGTAGATAAATATGCTATAGCCGATAAAATATCGTATATTTCAACTGGCGGAGGAGCATTTTTAGAGTATGTTGAAGGCAAGGAGCTGCCAGCGGTCACTATTCTTGAGCAGCGGGCCAAAGGTTAGCTTTTACATTACCGGATTTACATCTATAACTATATTAGACCAACAAGTTAAAAAGGACATTAGCTATGGCACTTATTTCACTACGACAGATGCTTGATCACGCAGCAGAATATAACTACGGCGTACCAGCATTTAACGTTAATAATCTTGAGCAGATGCGAGCCATTATGATGGCCGCAGATCAGACAGATAGCCCAGTCATTGTGCAAGCCTCCGCAGGGGCGCGTAAATATGCGGGAGCACCTTTTTTACGTCATTTAATTCAGGCCGCCGTGGAAGAATGGCCGCATATCCCTGTGTGCATGCACCAAGACCACGGCACTAGCCCTGCTATTTGTCAGCGCTCTATTCAGCTTGGATTTACCTCGGTAATGATGGATGGATCTCTTGAAGAGGATGGTAAAACGCCCTCAAGTTATGACTACAATGTTGATGTAACACGTCGCACCGTTGAGATGGCGCATGCCTGCGGTGTTTCTGTCGAGGGTGAGCTAGGTTGTCTGGGTTCATTAGAAACAGGGCAAGCGGGCGAAGAAGACGGTGTCGGAGCTGAAGGAGCGCTGTCCCAAGAGCAGATGTTAACCGACCCCGAAGAGGCTGCGGATTTTGTCGCCAAAACTCAGGTTGACACTTTGGCTATTGCCTGCGGCACGTCCCATGGAGCCTACAAATTCAGTCGACCACCCACTGGAGATATTCTTGCTATTGATCGAATAAGGGCAATTCATCAGCGTATCCCAGACACTCACTTGGTTATGCATGGGTCTTCTTCAGTCCCTCAAGAATGGCTGGCGATAATCAATCAGTACGGTGGAGAGATTCCTGAAACCTATGGCGTTCCAGTGGATCAAATTTGCGAAGGTATTAAGCACGGCGTGCGAAAGATCAATATCGACACTGACCTGCGTTTGGCATCGACTGGTGCAGTCCGCCGTTTCTTAGTGGAAAATCCTAGCGACTTTGATCCTCGCGCTTATCTAAAAGAAACTATTACTGCCATGCAGGATATAGCGACTGCACGCTACGAGGCATTTTCAACCGCGGGTAATGCTTCGAAAATTCGAGCACTTAGTTTAGATGCTATGACCACGCGTTATCAAAGCGGCGAGCTAGACCCTAAGATTAACTAATTTTGGGGTTTGGGTTCGACATTGCCTACTATGTGGCAGGGACTATTAGGAGTACTTGGAATAAATTATCCCTGGTTAATGGCACGCTCGTTAGTGCAGATAACATGAATATCTATTCATAATAGCATAATAATAAAGTAAAAAGAATCTTAGGAAGCCGGCATAGCGTGTGTTGAATCTGATAAGTATTCAGCCAGATCAGTATGAGGTGCCTTTCTAGTTAGTGTATTGTGAGGAACCTTAGGATGATGAATAATAAGTCGCACCAATAAAGTATATTTAAGGGTTTACTCTTGATGTAATCTCATGCTTTTAGTGCTTGATCGCCTACATTTGAAAGGACCGGAAAAAATCTCCCCCATTAGATAATGTATCCCTAGTCGTTTAGACTTAAACGCACGGCTTAAACTCTAGGGAGGAAATAATTAATGTTGATGCCAACAACAGTCTATGCCGTAGGGGTACCAATTATGTTATCTCTTATTTTTATTGAGGCTATGGCTTCAGCGCGAAAAAGTCTCGGCTTCTATGAACTTGGGGATACTGGGGGAACAATTGGCCTGCTTTTCGGTAATATACTTACCTCGGTTGCAATACAAAGCACTACCCTTGGCTTTTCTTTTTACCTTTATCACTTTAGACTTTTTACCCTTAACGAGGTCTTAGCGCCTTGGCAGGTTTGGGCCATCACTTTTGTAGTAATAGATTTTATCTTTTATTGGTATCATCGTGCTTCTCACAGAGTAAGAATCTTGTGGGCGATCCACATGAATCACCACTCCAGTATCGAAATGAATTTTTCTGTCGCTTTCCGTCAAGCTTGGTTCGGGCCTATTTCAAAAGTTCCTTTTTTCCTGGTCATGCCGTTGGTTGGGTTTGATCCTAGTATTACTGTAGTCGCGGCGATATGCTCAAGGTTCTGGGGAGTAGCTGGCCATACGCAATGGATTGGTAAGCTTGGGTGGCTGGACAGAATTTTTAATACTCCTTCGACACATCGAGTCCATCACGGCACCAACCTTGAGTACATAGACCGTAATTACGGCAATTTATTTATAATTTGGGATCGCCTTTTTGGCACCTACGCTAAAGAGCAGGCACCTGTTGCCTTTGGGCTAGTAAAAAACCTAAACACTAATAATCCGTTTAAAATAACCTTTCACACGTGGGTTGCAATGGCTAGAGATATTCAACAAGCTCAGTCGTTTTACGAAATCATAGGGTATATTTTTGGACCACCAGACTGGTTACCTAGAAGAAAAATGACGGCTAGCAACAAGTCCCAGATCTTTGAATGATCCCTTATTACCCACTTACGGGACAATCTAATGACCATATTATTAAAAGTACTTATCGTTTTACTGGTTTCAGCAGCCACTTTTTCAACGGCTACTGACGAGGCGCCTTATCTCTACGTTCTTGGTGTTGCTCAAGATGCTGGTTTCCCTCAGGCAGGTTGTTACAAATCTCACTGCATGCCGGGGTGGAACAATCCCGAGACAAAAATTGGCGCTACATCACTAGCCCTAATTGACCCTGCAAGTAAAAAGAAATACATGTTTGAGGCCACGCCCAACTTTCCAGAACAGCTTTTCATGTTAGAGAGAGAGGCGCCTACAGGTGAATTTAATTTAGATGGAATTTTTATCACGCATGCTCATATTGGTCATTACACGGGACTCATGTATTTGGGGCGAGAAGTCATCGGAGCCAATCAAGTGCCTGTCTACGTGATGCCAAAGATGAAGCAATATCTGATGAATAATGGTCCATGGAGTCAACTAGTCAGTTTAAATAATATAACCTTACCGTCGCTTCGTAATCATGCACAGGTTCCTTTAAATAATGTTACAGTAACGCCTTTTATAGTGCCTCACCGAGATGAGTTTTCAGAAACAGTAGGGTTCTCAATAAAAGGACCTAACAAAACGGCACTTTTCATACCTGATATTAACAAATGGTCCCAATGGGAAAAAGATATTGCATCGCAAATACAGGCCTCAGATTACGCTCTAATAGACGCTACATTTTATGATAATGGAGAGCTACCAGGGCGAGACATGTCTAAAATACCTCATCCTTTTGTCACCGAAACCATCGCTGCTTTATCAGCGCTATCCACGCAGCAGCGAGCGAAAGTATGGTTCATTCATATGAACCATACTAATCCATTACTTAATCTAAACAGTGAGCAATCAAAAGCCGTGCGAGCCCAAGGCTTTAATATTGCTAGTACCGGTCTGCGCTTAGGACTATAGTAATTTTGAACAGTCATAGTGAAATAGAGATTTTGATATGCCTTTACCTGCAGTAGTAATCCTAGGAACTCTCGCGAGCGCGTACATTTGCTATACCATAGCGAAAAAGCGGCATGCTAATGTGCGTTTTTGGGTTTGGGCGGGTGTGCTGTTAGGGCCTTTGGCCATTCCATTTGTATTTTTCTCGAAGCCTGCAAAGAACAATAAGTAGGGCCACTAAAAAGCCCCGCAGTTTTATATCTACAGGGCTTTTTTAGGGATTTTAATACTCTCTTCAAGTTTAGCTGAACACACCTTTAAAGAAGAAGAAGAATAAAATCGCCAGTCCGGCACCAGCAGGTAAGGTAACCACCCAAGATAGGAAGATTGCGCCAATCATACGCAGGTTCAAAGCGCCGATACCACGAGCAAGCCCAACGCCTAGAACTGCACCCACTAGCGTATGAGTTGTAGAAATTGGCAGTCCAGTTCCCGAAGCAAAAACGACAGTGGCCGCAGCGCCTAACTCAGCAGCAAAGCCTCGACTAGGGGTTAGTTCGGTAATTTTTCGTCCAATAGTGCCCATTACCTTATAGCCATACGTCGCCAGACCAAACACGATACCAGCACCGCCGAGTAAAAGAATCCAAGTTGGCATTACGCTTTTTGCGGCTATATCGCCACCAGAGCTAACCACATTAACTACAGCTGCAAGAGGGCCAACGGCATTAGCGACATCGTTTGATCCGTGTGCAAAGGCCATACTACAGGCAGTAAATATCATAAGAACAGCAAATACCCGTTCGACATTTGCAAATCGATTGGAAGCTTCAAGAGCTTCGTTTCGCTCCACCTTTGAGAGAAGATAGGAGCCGAGAATGGCCAGAAAAATACCAAACATCATCGCCCAAACGATAGATTCACCAAAGGTCATACTGATACCAATATCTTTAAAGACATGTTTCAAACCTTTAAGTATTGTCACCATTGCCATCAAAAAGCCTACAGCAAACATATACATGGGGGCGTATTGTTTGGCCTTTGCAAAGGGGTCGTCTTGGATCAATATAAGGTGTTGTACACTGCGAAAAATAGCAAACGATATAGTGCCGGCAATAACAGGAGAGACCACCCAGCTAGCAACGATAGTGGACACCTTAGACCAATTCACTGCGTCAGTGGAGACCCCCACCGCAGCAAAGCCAACGATGGCGCCAACAATAGAGTGGGTTGTTGATACTGGCCAGCCCATAAAACTGGCGATCATTAACCAGGTGCCAGCCGCAAGGAGCGCTGAAAGCATCCCGAAGACGAGCAGATCCGGCGAGTCATTGAACACTTCAGCATCAACGATACCTTTGCGAATGGTTGAAGTGACTTCGCCCCCAGCAAGGTAGGCACCGGCAAATTCAAACACCATTGCAATTAAAATAGCCTGCTTGATCGTTAGTGCTTTTGAGCCAACTGAGGTACCCATGGCATTGGCTACATCGTTAGCACCTACACCCCATGCCATAAAGAAGCCAAACGCAGCGGCAAGAATAATGAGCAGTGTGCCGTAGGTAGTGAATAATTCCATCGCCATTGATCTCGAGTTTTTTTATTTAGCTAGTAGGAGTTCAAGTTGATTTCCAACTTGCTCGGCGGTGTCTGCAATCCCACCAATATTATCAATAACATTGTAGAGAAACATGACATGGACGGGCGGCATTTCAGCTTCAATTTTAAACAAGCGATGGCGTAATTTTCGTTCTCGTTTATCTACTTTTAGTTCTTGTGCATCAAGATCACGAATCAACTTTTTGACGAATTTAACTTCTTGCCCGGTAAAGCCGGTTTCTAGAAGCTCATCTAATTCATCGATAGCCTTGAGTGCTTTTTCGCAAGTCTCAATAGCACTTTTAACATAGGCAATGAAATCTGATTGCAATACAGACGGGATATCCATTTCTCTGCCAAGCACAATACCGCAAACATCTTTAGTCGCATTTGCAATATTGTCTTGTTGAGCGAGGATGCCAAGCAGGTCGCCGCGCGACATTGGCATAAATAAACTTTTAGGCATGTTTAGGCGAAATTGCTTTTTGAGCTCGTCAGCACGATTTTCATCGTCGACAATTTTATCAAAAATATCGCTAGCACTTTGCCAGTTATCGGCAAGGACTGCTTCAAAGAAGGGTTCTAATTGAGAGGCGCAGGCAACAACGAGTGACATGTGTTCTTGTAAAGGCCTGATGGGAGACTTGCCAAACAAATTTGAGATTGAATTACTAAACACCATGGTCATTCTCCGGTTTTAGGCATTGTAAAAGCTTATGACAAAAATGAAAGTACTTTATTTAATTTCGAACGCTATTTTCTACGTCATGCCTGTGCATATTGTTGATTGTGCCCCAGCCAGCGACGAATCAAAGGATCAACGCTGTTAGGATGGTTGATAAGCATCTCCTCAGCGATAGCCTTGATCTGTGGGAGCATATGAGCATCTCTTTGCAGGTCAGCGATATGTAAACGCATATCACCTGTTTGACGAGTCCCAAGGACCTCGCCCGGACCTCTAAGCTCAAGGTCTTTTTCGGAAATTTTAAAACCGTCCGTTGTTTCACGCATAATTTTTAGCCGAGCATTACCATTACCTGAAAGTGGGGGGCTATATAGCAGAACACAGTGACTTGCTTGTGAGCCACGGCCTACCCTGCCTCGCAATTGGTGTAATTGTGAAAGCCCCAGCCGCTCAGAGTTTTCGATAATCATTAAGCTGGCGTTGGGTACATCAACACCGACCTCAATGACGGTAGTGGCGACCAGTAAATTTATTTTATCTGCTTTAAAGTCATCCATGAGAGTCAATTTTTCTCGAGGCTTAAGTCGACCATGGATCAGGCCAATTGATAATTCTGGGAGCAGTAGCTTTAGTTCACTGGCTGTCACCTCTGCAGCCTGAGCCTCCAAAACATCTGATTCTTCTATCAGTGTGCAGACCCAGTAGGCTTGTCGTCCGTTGACACAAGAAGCTCTGACGCGCTCAATAACATCCGGACGACGCAAATTACTTAGCACTAGCGTATCAACCGGTGTGCGACCCGGCGGCAGCTCATCGATCACTGAGCAATCTAAATCAGCATAGGCACTCATGGCTAATGTTCTAGGTATGGGCGTGGCGGTCATGATCAATTGATGAGGCGCCGAACCATCTATGTTGGCCAAAGGATCCTCACTAAAACCTTTACTGCGCAAGGCCAATCTTTGATGTACGCCAAAACGGTGCTGCTCATCAATAATGCTAAGGCCTAGATCCTTAAAGCTGACGCTTTCCTGAAATAATGCGTGGGTACCAATAACCATTTGAGCGGTGCCATCTGCAATAGCCCCCAGTTGAACGTCACGGGCTTTGCCTTTGATTTTTCCGGTCAACCAGGCGATTCTGATACCTAGGGGTTGGAGCCACTGTTCGAAGTTAACTCTATGCTGCTCTGCGAGGATTTCAGTTGGTGCCATTAGAGCGGCTTGCTTACCATTGGCGATAGCTTGCAAGGCGGCGAGTGCTGCAACGACGGTTTTGCCCGAACCCACATCACCTTGAACTAAACGAAGCATTGGAACTGAGGAGCTAATATCGGTAGATATCTCTGCTGACACTCTTTGTTGGGCCGTAGTTAGCTGAAAGCCAAGCTGTTTTAGAAAAAGTGTCTTGGTTTTGTGATCTTCAAGTAAACTGGGAGCCTGTTGGCGTTGGATTTTTTGTCGCAGACGCAACAAACTGAGATTGTGAGCAATTAACTCTTCAGCGGCTAGCCGCTGTTGGGCTGGATGCTCGCCAGCAGCCAACAAATGCAATGCTGTTCCTGGGGGTGGGTTGTGTAATAGCCGCAATGCATCGAGCAGAGAGTAAGAAAGCTGTCTGCTTAGGTCGCTATTTAGTTTGCTGGGGAGCAGCTCAACAATAGGTTGTTGGTCGAGTAACGTTAGAGCCTGGGCGCAGAGGTCTCTGATACGACTTTGAGTAATACCTTCGGTCGCAGGGTAAATAGGCGTTAAGGTATCCTCGAGTTTATTAGCTTTGGTTTGGTCAAGGTGCTGGTATTCGGGATGATAAAATTCGATCCCCGCTTTTCCTCGCCTCGCCTCGCCGAAGCATCGTAAAAGGACACCGGGTTGCAATCGATCTTGCTGTGCTCGATTAAAATGGAAAAAGCGTAGTGTCGTGGTACCACTATGATCTTGAATACGGCAGACAAGACTTCGTCTTCGGCCGAACACTGTGTCACAGGCTCGTATCTCCCCTTCAATAACCACTTCTGTTTGCGGTTGAACAGCACCTATTGGTGTGATTTGCGTTCTGTCGATGTAACGCAAGGGCAGATGAAAAAGCAAATCTTGGATTTTATAAAGCCCAATTTTTTGTAGTTTGATCGCCAGCTGTGGACCGACGCCACGCAGAGTCTCAATGGTTAACCTATCTAAAGATGATTTAGGCATCAGGTCTTAGTTATCCCAGGCAGAGTGCAGTGAAGGAATAAAAGGTGGAAACAGATAGGAGCCGATGGTGAAGATCACACCTAGGTTTAGCGGGCTATTGAGCCGATTTTCGCCGGACTTAGCGATATCGGTAATGGCAGACTCCGCATTAAGAACACGTTGCGCCTGTTGAATAAGCTTCTCTCCCAGTGGCGTCACCCACACGGAACTTTTCGATCGTTCGAGCAAATCAAGACCAAGCTCACTTTCAAGCTTTTTAAGCGCTATACTCAGCGCCGGCTGACTAACATTACAGTTTGCAACAGCCTCCCCAAAATGCTTGGAGTGCGCTAGGCTAAGGACATATTTAAGTTCAGTGAGGGTCATGGGTAAACTCTACTTCTAGTGAATTAATAATAGCGAACTTTTATTAAAGAGAGAATTTTAATTGAAAATATTATTAGCAGGAAGCGGTGATATTGCTCAACGAATTCCGTCAAAAATGACTAGTCAGGAACAGTTTTTTGGTTTAAAACGCCATCCAAAAAAACTTCCTAATGACATTATTCCCCTCATAGGTGATCTGACTGATGTTGACTGTTTAGATCTGCTCTTTCGTGAGGGTTTTGATGTGGTGGTTGCCACGCTGACACCCGATAGTGCCACCGAGGAGGGGTATCAGAAGGCTTATGTTGATGCCGCCGCAACCCTATCCCTAGCTATCAAAAATGCAGATCATAAGCCAAAATTAGTTATTTGGGTATCTAGTACTAGCGTCTATGGCCAGAGTGCAGGATCTTGGGTAGACGAGGATTCTTCGGCTAAGCCAGTGCGTTTTTCTGGCCGAGCCTTACTTAAGGCAGAACAGCATATGGTCGCTCTGCCTTGCACCACGGTAGTGATTAGATTCTCTGGGATCTATGGTCCCGGGCGTACTCGACTGCTCGACCAAGTGTTGGCGGGAGTCGGGCGACCAGCTCAGCCTAAACAGTGGAGCAATCGAATTCATAGTGAAGATTGTGCTGGTGTTATTGCTCACTTTATTAGACTTAATGAGCAACAGGTACCTTTATCGACCCTTTATTTAGCAACAGATTGCGAGCCAGTGACACAGTATGAATTGCGAGGTTGGTTGGCTGCACACCTCGATGTCAGTTTAGTGGAGAAGTACACCAAACAGCGATCATCAAGGCGTTGTAGTAATAAAAAACTGTTAGATTCCGGTTATAGGTTCATATTTCCTACCTACCGTGAGGGTTATTTAGCATTGATCGAACAATTAAAAGAATAAATTTATCATTTGGCTAACTTGATCATCAACATCAGTGGTCGAATCAAATTGATGCTAACCGAAATCTTTTAGCATAGCTTTTAGCTCAAGAGAGTGCTGCTCTTCTTCACTAATCATCCCTCTAGCGTATTCCTCAAGATATACTGATGCATTATCAACGCTCGCCAATAGTTTCTTATACAAGCTCAACGCATGAAGCTCGTGCTGCAAACCTTCTTCAAGAATATCTTTAATAGAGTGCCTATTAGTTTCTTCAATTTTAGCGATTTTTTGACTAGGATGACCATCGAGACCTGCGATAAGTTCTCCAGCTTGTTGAGCGTGTAATAATGACTCAGTCGCTTGTTCTTTTAAGAATGTCACGATTGGTATTCTGTATGGCCCGCTAACCATAAAAGAAGAGTGGGTATATCTAACAACGCCAGCTAATTCATATTCCATTACTTCATTAAGTATATTGCAGATATTTTTTGAATTAAGACTTTCCATTTCCATAATTAAACCTTATTTTTAAATACTCAAAGACTATATTGTATTCCATATGAGCATGCATTGTATAAGATAGAACCCAATTAGTCCTATCACTCTGCAGGCACCCTAGTGCAGAGGCGCACATATACTATGCCAATAATGAAAGGTTTTTGGCTTTGAGAAAGATAAGCCTGGCGTATGAATATAGGGCACACGGTTGCTGAAATACCTCTAGGCTGTTAATTAATAAAGGCGCATATCAGCCGTAGAAAGATAACATTAGATAACTACAATGCCATCCATCTCGACGCTAGCTCCTTTCGGCAGAGCGCTCACTCCAATCGCCGCTCTTGCGGGATATGGCTCTTGAAAATACTCACTCATAATTTCATTGACGACGGGGAACTGACTGAGATCAGTCAGAAATATATTGAGTTTTACGATATTATTCAGGCCACCGCCCGAGGCTTCGCAGACGGCAGTAATGTTTTCAAATACCTGCTGAATTTGAGGTCTAATACCCCCATCTACTAACGCCATAGTCTTAGGGTCCAAAGGGATTTGCCCGGACAAATACACCGTGTTGTTAACCTTGACTGCCTGAGAGTATGTTCCGATCGCCGCCGGTGCATTTTCGGTATGAATAATAGCTTTATTAGTCATTATTGACTCCTTACTAATATATGAGTTATTTATTTCTGACCCGATAGACGCGGCGCACTGGCTTCAGGCTTCGTACTCTACGCATAATATCGGCTAGATGAATTCTATCCCTTACCGTTAGGACGACATCTACTATTGAGGTAAAGGCATCTTTCTCATTGACGCTGATATGCTCAATTGTGGCATCTTCCTCTGTCATCCTTGATGCTAGTGCAGCAATAAACCCTCGTTCGGGGGTGAGCTCGACTTTTAATTCAACCGCGAATTCGCCCTTGACGACCGAGGACCATATGAGCGGCATACACTTTTCTGGATTCAAGCGAATTTCTTTTAAATTACGGCAAGATTCGAGGTGTATGACCAGTCCTTTGCCGGGGGTCATGTGCCCAAGTATAGGGTCGCCGAGAATAGGGTGACAGCACCGAGCATACTGAACAATAAGCCCCTCCGAAGCATCTATTACTACCGGAAGATTCGAGTTTTTCTTTTCTTCGGAAATCTGACGTTTACTGGCGGGTACTAAGAGATTTGCGACAGCAAAGGGGACTCGATTACCTAATCCTATCTGTTGGAGTACATACTCGAAGGTAGCGGCACCAGTCTCCTTCAGCAATCGTTTAATCTGAGATTTTTTCAGCTGTTTGTAGCTAGCGCCCAAGTTGCCAAGCGCTTGATCTAGCAAGCGTTTGCCTAGATCTACTGATTCATCGTGCTGCTGATTTTTCAAGAAATGGCGAATAGCACTTCTAGCCTTAGCTGTGACCACAAAGTTTAACCAATTGGGATTAGGCTGCGCACCATCGGCACTGACGATCTCAACCTTCTGGCCGCTTTGTAGCGGCTCTGAAAGCGGTGTTAGCTCTCCATCCACATGGCAGGCAATGCAACTGTCGCCAAGGCCTGTGTGGACAGAGTATGCGAAATCTATAGGTGTAGCGCCAGAAGGAAGTTCAACAATCTGTCCCATCGGTGAAAAAACGTAGACTTCGTCAGGAAATAAATCGGCTTTAACATGTTCTAGAAATTCTAAAGAATCACCTGCTTGTTTTTGCATTTCAAGCAGCCCTTGTACCCAGCGTGCAGCTCTTCGATGACTGACTTCAGTATGCGTGCTACTCGATTTATATTCCCAATGGGCAGCAATGCCGAAATTAGCCATCGCCTCCATTTCTCTTGTGCGAATTTGGACCTCAATTATCACCCCGTGCATCCCGACTAAAAGAGTATGCAATGATTGATATCCATTGGCCTTGGGAATGGCAATATAGTCTTTAAATTCACTCGGTATAGGCTTATAGATATTGTGCATTATGCCTAAGGTTCGATAGCAGTCATCAACGTTATCAACGACTACCCTAAACGCAAATACGTCCATAATATCGCGAAAGGACTTCTTTTTTTCGCGCATCTTTAAATAGATGCTCCAAAGGTGTTTTTCTCTACCTTTAACTTTCGCGGGAACTGCCTCTCGTTCAAGGCGCAGTTCAATTGATTGGTGGATTTCGGTAACCACTTCTTTGCGGTTCTTTCGTGCGGCCTTCATGGCTTCACGCAAGCGCCGATGGCGGAGAGGGTACATAGCGGCAAAGCCCAAATCTTCAAACTCTAAGCGAATATCGTTAATACCAAGGCGCTGAGCTATGGGCGCATATATCTCTAAGGTTTCCCGAGCGATACGGCGGCGTTTTTCAGGTGACAAGACACCTAGGGTGCGCATGTTGTGCAGTCGATCTGCGAGTTTAACCAACATAACCCGAATATCTCTGGACATTGCCAGAGTCATTTTTTGAAAGCTTTCCGCTTGTTGTTCGGCCCTTGAAGCGGACTCGATTTCACTTAGCTTGCTGACACCATCAACTAAATCTGCAACAGTGCGACCAAATCGGCGACTGATTTGCCTCTTGGTAACACCACAATCTTCAATAACATCATGCAGCAATCCAGCCATAACGCTTTCATGATCCATGCGCATGTCGGCAAGAATGTTCGCAACGGCTAAAGGGTGGGTAATATACGGGTCACCACTTTGACGCACTTGGCCAAGATGACATTTCTCAGAGAAGTAATACGAACGGGTTACCCTATCGACCTCTTTTGGGTCGAGGTAAGAGGAGAGCTTGTCTGTCAGTCCATGTAGCACCGTATTACAGCCCTCCCCAACACCTGAGTTGAGCGTTAAATAGCGGGTTCTTGAGGAGCTTCGGTTGAAGCTTCTTCTGTTTCTGGCACGGCATCGACAATTTCATAGTCTTGCGGAATTTCCGTTAGGATAGCGGCAGTCACTAGCCCCTGCTCGATTTCACGGAGCGCGATAACCGTAGGCTTATCATTCTCTTCATCGACTAATGCGGGTCGACCTTCTATCGCGATTTGACGGGCACGTTTGGAACCAACCATGACTAACTCAAAGCGGTTATCAACGTGATCTAAACAATCTTCTACTGTAATACGAGCCATCTTATGTGCCGACCTTGGTAATTAATAAAGTAATTCAAACAGTGTTTGCAACATTGTGTTGCCCAGACCCCCTAGTTTACCTAAACCGAGGCGATACGACAATAAATCAATCGTTAAGTTTTTCATTAGGAGGCTCAGTTTGAAGGGCTGATTGCAATAAAAAGGGAGTAACGAAGTTCTTAGGTTAATAGGTCATTTAACAGATCTTGGTGATCGGTTGCTGGGAGTCGGCATCGTTGCGCGGTTATAATTGACTCAAGTTGCGTTCGTGCCGTTTCGAAATCGTCGTTAATTATTAGATAGTCTGCGTCGATATAATGACTCATTTCTTGTGTTGCTGCGGCAATGCGACGATCTATTACCTCCTTATTATCCTGACCTCTGAGGGTTAGCCGCTCTTGCAATGCTTGCTTAGAAGGGGGCAGTATAAAAATACTTTGGTTGCTCGGAAAGTGCTTTCGCGCCTGTTCCGCGCCCTGCCAGTCAATTTCTAGAATGACATCAATGCCCAGTTCGAGCGTCATTCTTACCCAGCTCTCGGAGGTGCCATAATGGTTGCCGAAGACTTCGGCATGCTCAAGAAATGAATCATCATCTATTTTATCATCCATTAAATAATGACTATAATTGTGATAACCAAAATTGCTCCAAAATTTTTGGTTGCAAGCTTTTTGTACCTCTAGGGCGCTCTCGGGGGCCATTTTGGGCGCCGGAGGCGTTTTCGGGACGATTTTGGGTCGATTTTTGGTGATTTGTTCTCATTTTGGCTAGATTTTTGGTACATTGTTTGA
>DUBX01000041.1 GCA_012960115.1 Porticoccaceae bacterium | reverse complement strand
CCAAATCACAGAGCTGACATTCTACTTTAACACCCCAGCGCTCAATTAGATTTTCTCTCAGACCGTCAAAAGCTGAACCCGGACGGTCAACCAAAATCAAATCAGCACCAAGTTCGGCCAAGGTATCAGCCAACACTTTACCTAACCCCCCAGTTGCACCGGTAATCAGTGCACGCCGACCTGTTAGATTACTCAATTCTTTTATGGTAGTCACAGCTTGTGCTCCCTTATATTTAAAAGACTTTCAGCAATTTGAAAGTCTAGCAAAGTATCAATATCAATCGCCCGCTCAATTGGCACATGTACGGCCTTTACCTTACCTTCAAAGGTCGCATTATGGGTCATCACAAACTCGGGGTTGGCTACATAGCAGACGGTTGCCATATCGTAAACTAGCGGCACATCTTGGCGATGGGCTATGGCTGACTGAGGCGGGTTAACCAGCCCCACTGTCCCGTCTGCTTTAGTTTTGACCATATTAAAATACGGGCTACGATGCGCCTCAGTGACGGTAATCACCATATCGACATTACCTTTTTCGTACTCATCAAGACAGTTTTCAATATCTACCGTCAAACGTAACGGCGCTGTGGTGGGTACTGACACCATCACCTCTGGCAATACCCCCGTACTTTCACGCAGGTAATTGAGCGCATGCCGCCAAGCCAACCATTCGGGACTAGTGTCCTGTGCAAGCTCAGAGGGCCGCATAAATGGCACCTCTGCGCCAAAGTCACGCGCCACTGCCGCAATCTCCTCCGAGTCTGTAGAAACAATGACTCGCTCAACCCTCTTAACACTAAGTGCATGCTCAATAGACCATGCGATTAATGGCTTGCCCCCTAATGGGCGGATATTTTTGCCGGGCAAACCCTTAGATCCTCCACGGGCGAAAATAAAAGCAACTGCTTTCATAGGCTAACCTTCTTTACTTGCATTTTCTCTACTTTAATCATTTGCCCATCGGATGCTGCTGAGCGCCGTGCCGCTTCAATAATATGTATCACTTTTAAGCCATCTTCGCCAGCAACGAATGGTTCTTGATGCTCTATTTCAATACATGCGATAAAATTTTCCCACTCTGCCATATAGCTGTCATCACGTTGATGTCGATGACTAAATAGCTCTCCCCATTCTTTTGTACCTGCTTCATACAGATCGACCTCACCCGTTAAGCCATTCCAACGTAGGCTACCTTTTTCACCAATGACAGTACAAAGCCTTGTTGTGTCGTGGCGAATAAAGTCCAGATTAACTGTACCTATTAGCTGACTTCCATCTAATACCGGTGCAAAACCTAATGTTAGGTGTGCGGTATCTTCAACATCAATCTCTAAGTTACTCTGCCGACTGAACGTGGCTTTCACCCAGTCAACTTCACCGAATATCCAACGCAGGTAATCAAGCTCATGACTGAGTTCCAACAAAGCACCGCCACCTAACTCACGCCTTGCTGATACACCTTGCCGATAATTACTATCTGGTCGCCAAGAGGGCAAATACTGACCACTCTCACAGCGTATCGAAAAAACTTTGCCAATAACACCAACTCCCAACAGATCACGGAAGCGTTGAAGTGACGGCAAAAAACGAAGATTGTAACCAATTAACAAAACCGAACCCTGCTTCTGGCAGGTATCAAGCAATTTCGTAACACCTCTCAGCGATGCTGACAAAGGTTTTTCTATAAAAAGATGTACGCCAACCTCTGCCAACGCCTGCGCAGTAGTAATATGAAACGTTGCAGGACTACTAATAACAGCTATCTGGGGTGCAAAGACAACAGCTTCTTCAATGCTAGAAAAACAGCCATTTGAGTATTCATGCTCCTCATTTGTGCCCTGATGTCGCAATACACGTATATCGGCGTTAGGTAGAAGCTCTCTTGCCAACCGTAAATGACGCTTGCCAATACTTCCAAGACCGACAATCAGGATGCGATTAATCAGCGCAAAACCTTCTCAAAATCTTTAAGCCCACTTCACCACTTTTTTCTGGATGAAACTGACAACCAGTAATATGGCCCCTGCTTATCATTGCAGCAATCCTATGGCCACCATATAAACAATCGGCAATACGGTGGGATGCATTTTTGGGAACTGCCATGAAACTATGTACAAAGTAGACTGCTTCACCTAGGCGGTTATCTTGTAGCAAAGTTTTTTGCCAGTCATCTGCTTCATTTGATGCTTGCAGGGCACTCCAGCCAATATGTGGAATTTTTTGTGTTGCACCTAACAATGTGCGG
>DUBX01000040.1:57269-74687 GCA_012960115.1 Porticoccaceae bacterium | reverse complement strand
TTTTGAGGTGTTTGATTATTCTTGTATTTTGGAGGATGACTTGTGGAATTTGAACATTTTGGTTTTTGCTTTTCAGATAGGCAGAAACTCCCATAATAGTCCCCGTTGTACCCATCGAGCTGACAAAATGTGTAACCTTACCCTCGGTATCTCTCCAAATTTCTGGGCCCGTACCCTGAAAATGAGATAGTGAGTTATCGGTATTGTTAAATTGGTCCAGTACCACGCCCTGGCCTTCAGATTGCATTTGCATAGCAAGGTCGCGGGCGCCTTCCATTCCCTGCTCACGACTTACCTCAATTAACTCAGCGCCATAGGCACGCATGGCCATTTTTCGTTCCGTCGTTGCACTATCGGGCATTATTAAGGTCATCTGATAACCCATCATCACAGCTGCCATGGCAAGCGCTATTCCGGTATTACCGCTAGTAGCCTCAATCAGTCGATCTCCGGGCTTGATGTCTCCGCGGGCTTGCGCATTAACTATCATACTCATCGCTGGACGATCCTTAACGCTCCCAGCCGGATTGTCACCCTCAAGCTTAGCCAAGATAATATTGGAGGTATTGCCAGGCATTCTCTGGAGCCTAACCAATCGAGTATTACCAATACACTCATCAATGGTGGGATATTCCATAGCCTGCTCTACGCGAAAAAATATCTGAATGTAAGATCAGGAAAGAGGATAAATTAACTACCCAATAAAATAGCATAGGCGATGGCATAATGCCGCTCATCGGCCAGACTCAAAAGGACTTTATGAGCGCCTTGTTCAGCCATAATGCGTGCCGCACCGCCACATAGAACAACCTCAGGCGCACCCTTAGCATTATTAGTTATGTTCATATCCTGAAAGCTAACGCCGTGCCCAATGCCGGTTCCTAAGGCCTTAGCAATAGCCTCTTTCGCTGCGAAGCGCTTGGCCAGATACGCTGCTTTATTTTGACTAGCCTGATATCGCTGTAATTCATCGCTCGTTAAAACTCGCTTTGCAAAACTATCACTCTGGCGCTCAAGAATATCTGTCATTCGAGCGATTTCAACAATATCGGTTCCTATATTCACTACCATTATCTAGATTCCGCAGGCAAATTATTGTTCTTGTTGTCAATGGTTTCTAAGTGCTGCCGATACAATTCTCGGCTGTGTAACGGACGCCCATCGAGGTAAAAGTCTATCACGCCTCGCAATAACTGTTTAGCTGTTCGTGTTACTGATATCTTCTCAAAATTCCCTTCATTTAGGGCGATTAAATCGGCTCCAAGGTACGCTCCAGAAGCCGCCTTTACATGACTAGCCATCTCGATCAAACCTCGCTCAGGCACATAGTTATAAAGTTTGTCTGCTATCAGCGCAGAACCATGCAACGCCTCGGAATCTAACGCCAACCCATACCCCAACTCTTCAAGTAGACTTATCTCAAGATGTCGAAGCATAATTTGATCAAAGGAATTAATCACCAGTCCGGATAAAAACTGACTATATTGCTGATAAAGATATTCATGAGGATCATGCTCATGGAGTAGTCGATAGAAAAGCTCGTTGACATACAACCCAGTAAATAGGCTTTCACTTTGCAGAAATGCCGGTGCTTGCATAGCATCAGCTTGGGTGAGAGTCTTTAGTTCCCCGCGACCCTGCCAGCTAAACTGGTGCTCTGTATAGGGAAAAAGTGCTCTTGTAATACCCTTTTTGTTGGGTCGTCGGTAGCCCTTTGCAACACATCGTATCCGACCATAGTTTTTACTGAACAGGTCGACTAAAAGACTGGTTTCACGATAGGGCATGGTGTGTAAAACAAAACCCAATTCGGAATCAACCTTCACGACAATTTACTCATCCATGTAGCCCAAACTACGCAGTGCTCTTTCGTCATCCGACCAACCGCTACGAACCTTCACCCAGGTTCGAAGCATTACTTTACAGCCTAGTAAACTTTCGATATCAGCGCGCGCTTGTTCACCTATCTTTTTTAAACGTTCACCATTGGTTCCTATGATGATCTTCTTCTGCCCATCGCGCTCCACAAGGATTAACGCACTAATGTGTGTTATCTTTTTCTCAGCACGAAACTCTTCGATTTCTACAGTGACCTGATAGGGAACCTCGGCACCCAATTGACGCGTGATTTTTTCACGGACTATTTCAGCCGCCAAAAATTTTTCGCTTCGATCCGTAATTTGATCTTCCGGATATAAATGCATTTTTTGTGGAATATAACCCTGAATTTTTATCTCAAGCTCGTCTAGATTAGTTCTGCGCAGAGCGGATAAAGGTATGAATTCTTTCGCATTAACTTTGCTGGATAGGAATTTTAGATGAGGTAACAACGCCTCTTTATCTTCAATCATATCAACTTTATTAACAGCTACAATAAGAGGCACATCATTGTTTGAGAGATATTTAGCAACATATTCATCAGCTTCACTCCACTCAAAACGATCAACCACAAAAATCACAACGTCCACGTCTGCAATAACGCTAGCCGCGGAGCGGTTCATTACTCGATTAATAGCACGCTCTTGATTCGTATGAATGCCTGGAGTATCAACGAAGATCATCTGGAACTCACCCTCAGTCTTTATCCCAAGTAATGTATGCCGGGTAGTCTGAGGCTTTCGTGAAGTGATACACAGCTTTTGCCCCAACAGATGATTAAGCAAGGTCGACTTGCCAACGTTAGGACGACCCACAATGGCCACATAACCACAATACTTCTGTTCTGATGTCACTTAGATTTCTCCACTTCCTCTAATAATTGTTCGGCAACCATTTGCTCTGCCCGTCTGCGACTACTGGCGGTGGCGGTCATCGCAGTTTCAACCGCACCAATCTTACAACTCACTGTAAACAGGCGGCTATGGGCCTCCCCTCCGGTGCTGACCAACTGATAGTCCGGTAACGGCTTATTTCGATGTTGCAACCATTCTTGAAGAGTGGTTTTTGCATCCTTAACTGGCTGAGCTTGTAATGCACTATCGAAAAAAGATTGAAACCAAGCGGTGACAATCTCACGAGCCGCCTCAACCCCTCGATCTAAATAAACAGCGCCAATCAGCGCTTCTACAGTATCGCCGAGGATCGAATCTCGTCGGTGACCGCCACTTTTCATTTCTCCTGAGCCAAGTAATAGGTCAGGTCCAAGCGCTAATTGCTTTGCCACTTCTGCAAGGGACTCCCCTCGCACGATATGAGACCGCATACGGCTTAAGTCACCCTCACGGGCCTGTGGAAATTCACGATAAAGAAAATCTGTTACCACTAAACCTAAAATTGAATCGCCTAGAAATTCAAGTCGTTCGTTATTTTCCGTTGCCACACTTCGGTGTGAAAGTGCCAGAATTAACAGATCCGGATCGATAAATTGGTAACCTAACCGCTTTTGAAGCTGGCCGATATTATTTGCCACCGTGAACACTCAAATTCATTAGGAATAAAGTCCGTAAAAGATCTCTGATCACCATTGTAACATCGCCAGGCATTTCTCAAGGCCTAGGATGGAGAAAAACACCAAATAACAGACAGCTACTGAATTTTACCAGCCCTGGAGAAGCTAGGTACACTAAGGAAATCGTCCCAAAACATCCAGCGGGCAAATGCTTTCCCCACAATACGCTCTTCTGGCACTGGACCCCAGACCCGGCTATCGCTAGAGTTATCTCTACTATCACCCATCATAAAATAATGGCCCTGCGGAACCACTGCAGAAAAATTCAGGCTTATTCGCGTGGGCGGAACACGTTTTTGGATACTATGTTCAACACCATCGAGATCCTCCGTCATTACCACCGACCTAGGAGCTCCAGCCTGTATGGCCGTATCAGTTTGAGTCATAGTTGTATTGTTCACATACAGCTTACCATTGATGACCTGGATCTTATCGCCCGGCAGACCAACCAATCGCTTAATAAAATAGCGATCTTCATGTGGTGGGAAAAACACAACAACATCACCGCGCTTTGGACTGGCAACATCGAATATTTTAGTCCGTAAAACGGGTAGCCTTAATCCGTAACTCCATTTGTTCACTAAAATGAAATCGCCAACTTTTAAAGTTGGCACCATAGATTTAGAGGGAATTTGAAACGGCTCAATGAGAAAAGAGCGTAATACCAGCACCAGACCCAGCACTGATGCTAGAGAAGCTGCAAATTCGATTAGGCCTTCTTCCTGTTTAACCAGAAACTTGTTCATGAGCCAAAATACCAACGAAATTAAAAATACGACCGTTAGTATTAATTCAAAATTAAAATCCACAATTCATTCCTTTACTGACAGCTATTTAAGTTTTCAGGACGGCCAAGAATGCATCCTGCGGGATTTCGACGTTACCCACTTGTTTCATACGCTTCTTGCCCGCTTTTTGCTTCTCAAGTAACTTCTTTTTGCGCGACACATCACCACCATAGCATTTCGCAGTAACATTTTTGCGCAAAGCTTTCACCGTTGTGCGTGCTATCACACTTCCGCCAATAGCCGCTTGAATAGCAACATCAAACATTTGCCGCGGAATCAATTCTTTCATCTTATCCGCTAGCTTACGCCCTTTTTGAATCGAATGATCGCGATGAGTAATCGCAGCGAGAGCATCAACCCTGTCGCCATTGATTAAAATATCTAGCTTTACCAAAGCGGCTGCTTCAAAACGAACAAAATTATAGTCCAGAGATGCAAACCCGCGACTAACCGATTTTAATCGATCAAAAAAGTCCATCACCACCTCGCTCATAGGTAGCTCATAGCGAATTGACACCTGACCACCCACAAACTGCATATCTTTTTGGATGCCGCGTTTTTGAACACACAGAGTAATAACATTACCCACATAATCTTTGGGCACCAAAATATTGGCCTCACAAATCGGCTCTCGCATCTCCTCGATTTGACCGGGATCAGGTAAATCAGAGGGGTTGGACATGTACAAAGTCTCCCCTTTAGAGGTAATAATTTCATAAACTACGGTTGGTGCGGTAGTAATCAAGTCAAGATTATATTCTCGTTCAAGTCGCTCTTGTATGATTTCCATATGCAACATACCAAGAAACCCACAACGGAACCCAAAGCCTAATGCGTCTGAACTTTCAGGCTCATAAAATAGAGAGGCATCGTTGACCGCCAACTTACTTAGGGCTTCACGAAACTCTTCAAAATCGTCTGAGTCTACTGGGAACATACCAGCATAGACCTGCGGCTTAACACGTTGGAATCCGGGCAAAGCGTCTACATCTGAAGTCGCTAGTGTCGTCACGGTATCCCCAACGGGCGCACCCATTATGTCTTTGATGCCGGCCACCATAAAGCCAACCTCTCCCGCTCTAAGGATGCCTGTCTCTTTTCGTTTCGGGGTAAAAATACCCACACTATCAACCACATGTGCTTTGCCAATCGACTTAGCAATAATCTTACTTTTGACTTGGAGAGTGCCCTGCATTACCCGTAGTAAAGAAACCACACCTAAATAATTATCAAACCAGGAATCAATAATTAAGGCCTGGAGGGGAGCGTCAACATCTCCTACAGGTGCTGGAACATACTTCACTAGCTCCTCTAATATACTCTCGATTCCTTCACCCGTTTTAGCACTACAACGCACTGCTTCGTCAGCCTGAATACCAATAATATTTTCTATCTCGTTAATAACTTTTTCTGGTTCTGCCTGTGGTAAATCCATCTTATTCAACACAGGAATAACCTCTAACCCCTGAGCAATAGCGGTATAACAATTAGCAACCGATTGCGCCTCAACACCTTGAGCGGCATCGACGATTAGCAGTGCACCTTCACAGGCTGCCAAGGATCGAGACACTTCATATGAAAAATCAACGTGACCTGGCGTATCGATGAAATTGAGTTGATAGGTGTTACCGTTTAGCGCTGTATATGGCAAGGTTACGCTTTGCGCCTTGATAGTAATGCCGCGCTCACGTTCGATATCCATAGAATCCAAGACTTGAGATTCCATCTCACGTTCACTGAGACCACCACAGATTTGAATAAAGCGGTCAGCAATAGTCGATTTACCATGATCGATATGAGCAATAATGGAGAAATTTCGTATGTGGCTAAGATCTGTCAAAGGGTTTTCACTGCCGTTCAAAAATGCGAGCGCAGTCTAGCCTATTTGCACCTCTGACGCCATCAACCCCTTGATGTAAAGAGGTCATAATCAAACGGCGTAATAAGTTATCAATCATTAAGCTGAATCGTTCTGAAAATAGCCTGTCCTCGCCGATAAAATCGAATTGGTATTGGTGTGTCATTGGGCAAGCCATCAATAACTCGCTCGTACCCTTTACCATCATCAATACGACTATAGCCCAGCTGCACAATAACATCGTCTTCTATTAACCCGGCGATTTCAGATGGAGATTCTGCGGATACTCTTGCCACTTTAACGCCACCCCGCAGTCTGAGCGACCGCAATTCATCTTCACTAAGCTCTTCGATTAACAGGCCCAATCGGTCACTTCCGTCATTGGCAGTTTCTACGTCGTCTTCACCTCGATCCAACGCACCAATCTCAACCAACATCTTTTTTCGTCTTCCCTCTCGAAAGATTTCAACTTTAACCTCCTCTCCTGGCGTAATTAAACCAACAATATGTGGCAGATCCTCAGAATCAAGGATCGATTGAGCATCAAAACTAACAATTACGTCCCCAGGTTTAATATCACTCTTCTCTGCCGGGCTATCAGGCACTACCGCTGTTACCAGAGCGCCTTGAGGTCCAGGCAAATCCAATGCTTCAGCCAATTTTTTGTTGACACTTTGAATGCCAACGCCCAGCCACCCTCGCTGCACCTTTCCATTACTCTTAAGTTGTTTGACCACATTGTTAGCTACGCTCACCGGGATGGCAAAGGACAAACCAATAGAACCCCCAGATCGAGAATATATCTGGGAATTAATCCCGACCACCTCTCCATCGAGATTAAATAGAGGGCCGCCTGAATTACCAGGGTTAATAGCGACGTCAGTCTGGATAAATGGGACATAGTTAGTCGAGTCTGCAGTGGGTAAACTACGGCCAATAGCGCTCACAATACCTGCTGTAACAGAGTAATCGAGACCAAATGGTGAACCTATTGCCAGTACCCATGCGCCTACTTTCAGGTTATCTGGGTCAGCAAAATCCAAGGTCGGCAGGTTATCCGCCTCTATCTTTAGTAATGCGAGATCAGAGAGTCGATCAGAACCAATAACAGTCGCTGAATACTGACTCCTATCAGCAAGCTGCACCTCAATCTCGTCTGCATTATCTACCACGTGGTGGTTTGTGAGAATATAACCATCGGCAGAAATAACAAACCCGGAGCCCATGGTTCTTGATGGCTGTGAAGGCCTACGCCTTTGCTCGAATAGATCACGGAACATATCCGGCGTCTGACCCTGCCTTCGCGACTGCTCTTTTTGAGAAACTGCTTTACCCACAGTATTGATTTTGACCACTGCCGGCGCGGCTTTTTCAACCAATTGAGTGAAATCTGGCAAATTGGCACTCGCTGAGGATACTGCTATTGTAAAAAAACATGTGATAAAAAAGACTCTGTTTAGCACTAAAAACTCCTTTGGGCTGTACTATCAAATTACGGTTAAGGTATTTACCGGCTGGCTAAAATCAAGAGGGATGCCTGATAACACTGGATTTAGTTTAGGATCAGAATTAGTTTGCTTACTTCGGAGTTTGACTAATAATCCTCCCAAGAACAGCCCAAGGGTAGCACCCAAAATACTGAATAAATCCTGTTCCATTGTTTTTATTCCCGAGCCCAAAAGCCAAGCACCAACAACAGCCATTAAAACAGGCAATATGTAGACCAACAGTGAACCCTTTACTATGACATTCTCTGGGATCCCTATGGTTACACTCTGCCCTAACTCGATACTTTCAGCAGCATAATCCCCTGGCAGCACTCTAATTCGATTCGTTTTACCGGTTAGTTTAGACAGCAAGCTCTGCCCACAACCTTTTTCAGCGATACAGGTGTCGCAGGCGGTCCTTTGTATAGTTTCAACCCAAAGGCTACCGTGCTCATTACTCACCACTATTCCAGTTTCGAAGATCATGTTTAAAAGCCTAAACAGGTTACGAATTTTTGGCCGTATCAGATGCCCTAGTTACCGATTCTATAATTCTTTTCGCCGTATCACTGGGGATTTCGCCCACCACAGAAACCGTGAAAAACGAACCCTCCACCTGAACTTTAGACACCAAGGCAACCGTCGCTCCTGATGTGGCTGCAAACGACGGCATCTTAATGCTGGCTTCTGACGATTCAATAAACACCGAGAGAACCGCTAAACCATCAGTGAACACCATAGCATATTGACCACTATCCTCATCTAATTGAGAGTCAGTCATCACAAAGCCTGTCGGCATCCAATCTACTTGCCACTCAGGTGCGTCTTGCTGAAGCAGCGAGTTATTCTTTTTACAATCAGCCCTCTCATTGGCCTCTAGATTAATAGACCCTGACGGAAACTCCACTGAATCAAGGTCACCCCCCACGAAAATCTCAATAAACTGAAACCGCTCTATAGGTTTACCAGCAAGACTAATCAGTACGGACTGCAGCATCAGACCGGATTGTTTGTCAATTGCAACAACATAACCATAACGCCATGCATCGTTGGGACGTAACATTAATAATGTGGCTTCACGACCCGCAATCCGTTGGGTACCAGCAGTCTCTATTGAATATGATCGTTTTAGCTGCACATAGGTAGAGTCATTGATATTGAGTCCCGATATTTCGCCGAGAAAGGCAGAGGTTTTTTGGCACTCTTTTGTGCCACTGAAACTTGAAAACTCACCCCCAGGGCTATTCAAACTGACGATCTGTTCGAAGATCTCAGCATCCCGTACTAAGTGAAGAACTTTTGCACTTTTGAGATTCCCCATTTTTTCATAGGTCACAAGTCCCTCATAATTAAGTCGCTGGGACGCATTAATCATCTGAACCATTAAGTCATAGGCTGGATCCGTCTGCTGAGAAAACGAAGGTTCACACGCAAAAATGGCGGTCATAATAACCGCCATTCTAAATTTTTCTCTCATATAATCTATTACACGCACGCTCTAACCACCCTATTCAAAAACAGTCTCATCCGAGTCAATACGAGCAAAGGGTAACATGCTTTGATTGCTGTTAAGTGCAGCATGACTGGAATGTTTAGCCAAAATTTCAGCTAAATAAAGCCTAACCTCTTGCTCAGAGTATTGCGCTTTACTCACCTGTTTAACCTCCACAATCGGCTGAGGATATTGTCGAGCTCCATTAAAACCACTGGCACTGACTGTTCGCGCTTGAGTCTCAACAGGCGCCTGCCAACCCGCTGGAAATTGATTAACTGGACCGGTACTATTTTCGCCCATCATCTTATCTGATTGGGCAAACTGAGAAGTTTGATCGGCACCACCTAAAGGGCCACTAACATTCTGAACGCCAAGCACAGCAACCAAAGCAACAGAGGCGGCGATTGCGAAAGGGCCAGCCGAGCTTATGCCTAGTGACGCACCCACAGCCAAGATGCCTGAGCGACTAAATATTTTAGTCAACGAATTCACCTTATGAGTAACTTCGCCATCAATCGCGCCAGCGATCGCTATTGAATGATCCACAGTCGATACAGTGTCTTTACTTATGACAGCAGATGCCAAATGGTAGCGCCGCCATTTTTCCCGAATTTCAACGGATGAGAGGCTATCGTTTGCATCCAATTCTTTTAGAATTCGACGAATTTCTATATTGTTTGCCTCGCTATCCATCAGCGCAGATAAAGACTCATTCAATCGATTTTCGTGCTCGCTCATTTAATTGCCTCGTTAAAAACAAATCATTTTTTTGGAAATACTGACTATATGACCAATCATTAGCAAAAAGGTTCACCCATCTTTTAAACCACCACCGACCAATTTTACCACCTGCAAGTCAATCGTCTCTCTAGCTCTGAAAATACGCGACCTTACCGTTCCAACAGGGCAATCCATTATCGTTGCAATTTCATCATAACTCAGACCTTCAAACTCTCGCAACGTCACTGCAGTTCTTAGATCCTCAGGCAGATCAGAAATTGTTTTGTGAATCAAAATTGCCAGCTCATCTCGGAAAAGATTATTCTCCGGCGTACCTAAATCCTTAAGATAGTCACTGCCATCATAATACTCAGCATCCATCGGCTCAATATCAGAACCTGGTGGTCGACGACTGCGCGCAACAAGGTAGTTCTTTGCTGTATTGACGGCGATGCGGTACAGCCAAGTATAAAACTGACTCTCACCGCGAAATTTGGGTAACGCTCGATAAGCTTTAATGAACGATTCTTGCACTACATCGGCAACCTCATCGGTATCCCGAACAAAGCGCCCAACGATAGCGTGCATCCTGCTTTGGTATTTGAGTACTAAAAGGTCGAATGCTCTCTTATCACCTTTCTGAACCCTAACCACCAGTTGCTGATCAGTGGCATCTTTTTTATTTTCCGTCATCAAACAATCCGTTCTCGCTGCTCTTATGGTATGGCCTATTTTTTGAAGCTAGCGAAATCTAACATTCGAAGGCACTATTCTAAAGACAACCGACTGATCGTAAAGTTCGCGTGATTCGTGCTCTTATATTATCATGGTCGACCCAATCTGTGTGGCACACCAATGCAACAAACTCATCTTTATGACGTTATTATTATTGGCAGCGGAGTTGCTGGCCTCACCAGTGCACTGCAGTTAGACAAACACTTGCACGTTGCGCTTATTAGTAAAGCATCGTTGCGGGCTGGCGCGTCATGGTTAGCTCAAGGGGGTATTGCAGCTGTATTTGACGAGAATGATAGTCCCGCCGCGCACATTGCTGACACATTGGTTGCTGGCGCAGGGCTTTGCCATGAAGAGTCAGTTCGATTCGTGGTTGAAAACGGCCCCAGCGCGGTTAAATGGCTCATAGACCAGGGCGTGCAGTTTACAAGGGAAAATAATCAGCAGGGGTACCACCTCACCCAAGAAGGCGGCCACAGCCACCGTCGTATTTTGCATACCGCCGATGCGACAGGTAAAGAAGTCACCGGAACGCTAGTAGATCAAGTTATTGCGGCGTCCAATATTGACATTTTTGAACAGCATTGTGCAGTGGACCTTGTCACCCAAGCTGATGCAGATTCGCGCAAAATTCGTTGTACGGGGGCCTACCTGTTAGATATTACGACAGGTTCTGTATCCTTATTTCAAGCCAAAAGTGTCATTTTAGCCTCGGGAGGTGCCAGCAAAGCATATCTTTACACCAGTAATCCTGATGGAGCCAGTGGTGATGGTATGGCGATGGCATGGCGAAAGGGGTGCAGAGTCGCCAATTTAGAATTCAATCAATTTCATCCAACTTGCCTATATCATCCTAAAGCTAAGTCATTCCTCATTACCGAAGCACTTCGTGGTGAAGGTGCTGTGTTACGCTTACCTAACGGCAGTGCATTTATGAGTGACTTTCACCCCGATGCTGAACTAGCGCCTCGGGATGTTGTAGCTCGGGCTATCGATCATGAAATGAAACGACTTGGTTGTGACTGTTTATATCTGGATATAAGCCATAAGTCCGCTGATTTTATTACCAAGCATTTTCCGACGGTATATCAGCAGTGCCTAGAGTTTGGCATTGATATAACCGCCGACCCTATTCCTATCGTCCCCGCTGCACACTACACCTGCGGAGGTATTTTGGTATTCAAAGATGGGCAAACTGACTTGCAAAACCTTTATGCTGTTGGTGAGAATGCCTTTACCGGTTTACATGGTGCTAATCGGATGGCCAGTAACTCGCTCCTAGAATGCCTAGTGTATGCCCAGGCCGCTGCGGGAAGAATCAATCAACATATCAATCAGATCGAACCGCCAGATTTTATTCCTGAGTGGGATGAGTCACGCGTCAGTCATTCTGACGAAGATGTGGTCATTTCCCACAACTGGGATGAACTGCGCCGCTTCATGTGGGATTACGTTGGTATTGTTCGAACTAACAAACGTCTTCAAAGAGCCCAACATCGCATCAAGTTGTTACAAAAAGAGATACAAGACTACTACAGCAACTGTAAGGTAACCCGAGACTTGTTGGAACTGCGCAACTTAGCGACCGTGTCAGAACTGATTATTCGATGTGCAATGCAGCGTAAGGAAAGTCGCGGTCTCCACTTTACGCTGGACTATCCCGAGCTCTCACCGATTGCCCGAGACACGATTATGGTGCCGATTAATTATGCAGCTCAAGATGTGATTATTAATCGTGATTAAACTTAATCTAATCTTCTAGCCACCAAAAAATGCGCAACTGATGATGCTCTGCCTCTGAAAGAGCATCTCGAGGCAGGGTACGACGGACAGTCCTGCCGCTGGGGGTTTTAAAATAAATGATGATCAAACTGCTTATTACAAATTGATACTCTCGGAGAACAAGCCGGTCTTGCTCTGGCTGACTGTTTAACCGCCAGCAGTCTGCCTCAGGTGAAAAAAGCAGCTTCTCAGGTTCTACCTGAATCCATGCCTTTGCTACACTAATGAAAAAACCGGTCACGACACACATCGTCACTAATTTAAGCCAAAATAAAATTGGCCTCGATATTAGAAGTGCGCTAAGTAATAACACCAACCAGAGGTTCGCGTAAAAAAGTATTCTCGATGGTTTAAGAGTGAACCGAAGCCGCTTTTTCTCGACTGTCACGAATTATCTGCAGTATCCTTTGCATGTTTGGGTCAGTTGGGTGTTCGCGTTGCATAAACCACATAAATAACGTTTGGTCTTCACACTCTAGCAAAACCTCGAACCGAAGTTTGTCATCTTCTTCTAAGGAATCGTAGACATCTTTCACAAAGGGCGCGAGAATCAGATCAAGTTCTAACATACCGCGGCGACTAGCCCACAATAGACGGTTCTTATTCATAGCTAATCAATCAGTGTCAAAAAGGCTATTATAAGAGACAATTAACGATAAACATATAGAGTCATGCAAACCTATGGACTGGCAGTCACTTTTCCCAAGTCACAATCTCATTATTAATGCTGAAAATCCCAGCATTATAGAATCTTTTGGTGAGTCACCATCTGACTATAGATCCCTGTCTAAGCAGAATGTATTAAGCACCGACTTAAGAGGCTACATCCAATTATCCGGCCCCGATACTGAAAAATTCTTGCAGGGCCAAGTCAGCTGCGACATGAGTTTGCTGGAAAAGGGAAAAACGATTAATGGCGCTCATCTGACCCCTAAGGGCCGCATCACCTTTATGTTTAGTGCGCACAAGGACCAAGATGACAACATACTATTAGAAACACACCCTTCGGTAGTTGAGTTAGCCATTTCTAGTTTTAAGAAATACTCAGTATTCTTCAAGACTGACATCACTGATGTCAGTGATCAATTTTTCAGCGCTATGATTTCTGGGCCCAATAGTTCAGAACGAGTAAACCAAATAACGACATGTCACATCAAACAATATGATTCTTCATTATTTCTCGTCACCGTTGACGCTGACAGCTCTATCCAACAGTTTAACTCGCAACCTGCGGCTCTAACGCCGGCAGGCCAAGGCTATAGTGATCTAATGCGCGTTCGAAGCGGCAATGCAGATGTGACGGTTGATACCTCTGATGAGTTTATTGTGCAAATGATTAATCTAGATGCACAAAACTATATTAGCTTCAAAAAGGGTTGTTACACCGGTCAAGAGATTGTTGCCAGAGCCCATTATCGAGGCTCAGTAAAAAGACGAATGCATCTCATGCGGCTTGACACTGCCAACACGCCGCCTGTAGGAGTCTCGCTGATAGACTCTAACGGCAAGGTAATAGGTACCGTTGCCGCTGCAGCTAGAGCAAGCGAATTCAGTATAGAAGCCCTCGCCGTATTACCTGAAAAATATTTAGAAACGGCTGAAGTGACGTTTGATAAAGAGCAGCTCGTCAACGCCACACATTTGCCTTTGCCTTATGTGGTTCTAGACCGCTCGTGAACGACATTAATATCTGGATATCCAGTCACCAGAACCTATTGGTATGGTCTGGGCTGGCATCTATTATTATTTTCATCGTGAGTTTGTTATCTTTACCCTTGCTGGTTGCTAAAATTCCAGAAGATTATTTTGTACCAAAAAAACGTGCTGGGGCGCCCTGGAAGGATCATTTTTCGGGAGTATCGTTGCTAATATTTACGGTAAAGAATGTGATTGGGTATTTATTATTATTTAGTGGGTTTTTGATGCTGTTTCTGCCTGGCCAAGGCATTTTAACCATGCTAACGGGCCTGCTGTTAATGGACTACCCTGGTAAATTTCAACTCGAACGGAAAATCGCCTTATCACCAGCGGTACTTTCCAAACTAAACTGGTTACGAGAAAAAGCTAATCAACCACCCTTAAAAACAGACTGTTAGGCCGACGTTAGTTAGGTCTTAGTCTCTTTGCGAAACCCAAAATAGCCCCAAACAACCTCATACCCAGCACGGGGTGATAACGGAATATTTAGCGCTAAGATTAGGCTAATTAGAGCCATCGCAGAACCGGCCAGAAACACCCACATAGGCGATATTAGCCAAATTAGACCAAATAGCACAGGTATAACCACCGCGGCGATATGGTTAATCGTGAAGGCTACCCCTGCAGTAGACGCTATGTCTGCAGGGTCAGCAATTTTTTGAAAGTAAGTTTTAATCGCTATTGCCAGTGAAAAAAACAAATGGTCAATGACATACAACGCCCCAGCCCAGTTCGCACTACTTACAAAGGCATAGGCCGTAAACACGCAAAATAAACCACAGTACTCAAAGATGAGTGCTCGACGCTCACCCACTTTGCCTACGATGACGCCAATACGGCTCGCAAATACCCAGTTAAATAGGTGGTTAATCAGGAATAGTGCTGCTATATCGCTGACGGTATAAGCAAATTTTTCCACCATTAAAAAACCAGCAAAGACCATGAAAATTTGGCGTCTAGCACCACTCATGAAGGTCAATGCGTAATACAGCCAATAGCGTTTACGAATTAAAAGATGTTTTCTCTGCGGTGTTTTACTGACGAATCTGGGGAACGCGAACCACACGACCAACGTTAGAATTAAACAACTACCACCACCCGCCAAATAAATAACTTTATAATCCAAACCTAAATATCGCTGGGAAATCCACAAAAACCCGAAGACGATTAAAGATGCTGCCGAACTTGCAGCGATCAATTTACCTAATACTGCTGGCGCTTCATCCAGGGAAAGCCACTGCAAGGACAGAGACTGTTTTATCGTTTCATAATAATGAAATCCAACCGACATCAGAAAAGTGGTTAGGTAAAGCCCCACTGCAGAAGGTAAGTATCCGCTAATCGCTACACCGACACCCAGCACCGCCAACGATAGATAGGCAAATACCTGTTCCTTTATTAACAGCAGCACAAACACTGCTGTAAAGGCTAGAAACCCGGGTATTTCGCGAATACTTTGTAAAAGACCAATTTCTTTACCCGTAAAATATGCTCTTTCAACCACAAAATTATTAAGTAATGCGGTCCAAGATGCAAAGGCAAAAGTCATTGCTACAGTCATCAAAATCAATAGGTTTTTGGGGGTTTGCCAGGGCTTGGGGGGCACGGAAATGGTTCCTTGATTAGAGCTCAAAAGTAATTTGTCCACTGTCGTCTTTCTGCGAGGGAAGTTGCCAGTCAACACACTGAACGCCAGCACTCTTAAGATAATTATTTGCCAATGAAAAATGCTTACAGCCCAGAAACCCGCGATATGCAGAGAACGGCGAAGGATGGGCTGCCCGCAAAATAAAGTGCCGAGATCCATCGATCAAGGTAGCCTTTTTCTGCGCGTAATTACCCCACAACATAAATACTACCCCCTCAGATTGCTGGCTGACTAAGCGTATCACCTGATCGGTAAAGCGCTCCCACCCCTTGTTAGCATGGGCGCCCGGATCGCCTGCTTCAACAGTCAATACTGAGTTCAGCAGTAATACGCCCTGTCGTGCCCAGCTTTCTAGACAGCCATGATGGGCTGGCACAATGCCTAAATCAGAGTCCAGCTCTTTGAAGATGTTACGCAGCGAAGGTGGAATCTTATTGCCGCTGGCGACTGAAAAGCACAAACCGTTAGCCTGTCCAGCTCCGTGATAGGGATCTTGGCCTAAAATCACCACTTTTAAATGCTTAAAGTTAGCGTGTTCGAAAGCCGAAAAAACCGTTTCAGTCGGTGGGTAGATAACTTTATTGAGTGCTTGTAACTGAGATAAATAATCACCAAGGTCAGCCAGATAGTCCTTATTTAATTCACGACCAAGCACTTCGATCCAAGATGGATCAATTTGATTATGCGCTTGCTCAATAATATTCATAATTCCCTTAAATCGCTAGGACCCCTAATGACGGTAGATGTTATCATAGAACTCTATGTCACCCATCTCTACCATTAGTATCTGGCGCCTTACCTGGCCAACCATTATCAGTAATATTACCTATATGCTGATGGGTGTCGCATTCCTGAAAATGGCGGGTAGTTTGGGCACTGACGCCGTGGCAGCCGCCACTACGGGCCAGCGTCTTTATTTTGTACTTCACGCTATAGTGATGGGCCTCTGTAGTGGCACCACCGCGATGGTAGGTAAATATTGGGGAGCCAACAATCACCTTTTAGCGGGTCGTTTTGCGTCGCTTTCAATATTGTTGTTTTTCTTGGACGGCCTGCTCTTCGCGTGGATCGCAATTCCCTTTCGCGAGGAGTTAGTCGGCATTTTTAGTCTATCTGAAAGTGCCCATAGAATGGCCGTTGATTTCACTTTCTGGACTGCAATTTTTGCACCAGCAATGTTATCCACGCTGGTATTCAATATGTCGTTTCGAGCCACTGGCGACAGCACCACCCCACTATGGACGGCCATCTTTGGTGTCATCCTGAGCGTCATTTTTGGTGCCGCTATGACCTTCGGTTGGGTTGGTTTGCCTGTTATGGGCATTTCAGGCTTAGCGATTGGTGGGGGTATAGCTATGTCCATAACTATCATCGCGTTTTTACTAATCTGGGTTTTCGGCGGCTTTAATTTCAAACCTGCCAATCCAATGCAGGACTTGTTGGCCAATGGTAAAAAGCTAGTCAATATTGGAATGCCCGCGGCTTTCGAACAGGCCTTCTTTCAGGGCGGCCTGCTCATCTTTATGGTTTTTTTAGCAGGCTATGGTAACGAGCCTTTTGCTGCCTATGGCATAGGTCTATCAATACTGGGTATCGTTATTGTCGTTGCTTTTAGCTTTTCTATCTCAAGCGCCACTCTCGTTAGTCAGTATTTAGGGGCGGGTGACCACCAAGGAGCTTATGACGCTGGCTGGAAAACCATGCGCACCTGCCTGTACATAATGATTTCTGGCGGTGTACTGATGAGTTTGTATGCACG
>DUBX01000040.1:19617-57259 GCA_012960115.1 Porticoccaceae bacterium | reverse complement strand
CCAGTTTTATGATTGCCGACCCCCTCGTTATTCATCACATGGTTCAGTTTACTTATATCCTAAGCGCTTGCTTACCCCTAATGGCTATCGAATTCAGTATGGCGGGCGCGCTCAGAGGCGCAGGTGATACCCGCTACCCTATGAAAGTAACTATATTCAGCATTGCTCTAACTCGGATTGTCGCTCCTTGGATAATGGTTACAATGGGTGTAGATGTCGTATGGCTGTACGCTACCTCTTTGGCGGATTTTTCGATAAAATCAAGTCTAAATATGCGGCGTTTCCGTAAAAAAGCCTGGCTCAAAAGCCATCCTATCAAGAGTGAGCGATCCTAGTTATGCTTCAACAACCAGCATCATCTGAACAACAAGCACGGTTCAATCGTCATATCGCGTACTGGTTGCTAGTATGCGCTGCCGTTATTTTTGGCATGATTCTGCTCGGTGGTGTGACGCGTCTGACTAACTCGGGTCTATCGATGGTCGAATGGAAACCTCTAATGGGTATTGTTCCGCCGTTATCTCTGGCTGACTGGCAAGAAATGTTTCTCAAATACCAGCAATATCCTGAATACCAAAAAACCAATTTCACCATGACCCTAGAAGAGTTCAAGCCCATCTTCATGTACGAGTATCTGCACCGCGTACTAGGTCGTTTTATTGGGATTCTTTTTGTGCTTCCGTTCTTGTTTTTTCTAGTTACCAAACGCATCACTCCAGGTTTAACCCCAAGGCTATTGGTCATGCTGGTGTTAGGCGGCAGTCAAGGTCTACTAGGTTGGTATATGGTTAAAAGTGGCTTAGTCGATAACCCTCACGTCAGCCAGTACCGCCTGACCGCGCATCTGGGACTAGCCGTTTTTGTCTACGGGTTTATTATCTGGACTGCCCTAGACCTCCTTGCACCTAAGCAGTTTCAACCGAATCATCTGAAGCGCTTTTCCTACACCTTAAGCGGAATGATATTTTTAATGATCCTTTCTGGTGGTTTAGTGGCAGGTACACGTGCAGGAGTGCCCTACCCAACCTGGCCTCTAATGGGCGACAGCTTTATTCCACTAGGCTTATATAGCCTTCAGCCAGCATGGCTTTCTGCTTTTGAGGACATGTTGACCATACAGTTTAACCATCGTATGTTTGCCTACCTTATTGTCGGCTTGGTACTCACCTTCGCGTACAAGGCGCTTAAATCCGATCTTCAAGGTCCATTGAAATTTGCCATTTGCTGTTTTGTTGGTCTCTTAGCAATACAGGTTGCTCTGGGGATTAGTACGCTGATCTTTTATATTCCGGTACCCGTGGCCGCGGCGCATCAGGTCTGTGCAGTCGTCTTATTCAGCGTCTCGCTGTTTGTTAGCCACTGCTTTTCCAATCAACAACAGTCTTGAATTGTTTTACTATTATTCATTAGAAGTAACCAATAATTTGGGAAAGTAGGAAGTGACGTCAAATCGAAAAACCTAAGTAGAGAGATATTTTATATAAGCTAGTCTGATCGCACTAATTTAAGAGTCAAAACAAAGGCCACGTCTTGCATTTAGACTAAAGAGAGCGATATTCTAGGGGCCCTAAACCCAAACAAAATAACTGAAAAAAAGCAGACAACTATGAACTTAGACTTTTCAGATGATCAAAAATTTCTTCAATCAGAAGCGCGAAAATTTCTCGAGAAAGAACAGTCCTTGCAAAGAAGTCGCAGTGTTCTGGACCAACAGGAAGCATTAGATACTGACCTTTGGCAGCAAATAGTTGCTATGGGATGGACCGGGATTAGAATACCCGAACAGTATGATGGCTTGGGACTAGGCCATCTCGAACTTTGCGTCGTCGCCGAGGAACTAGGTCGATCGCTCGCTCCAGTGCCTTTCTCATCATCGGTATACCTGTTCACCGAAGCCATTATTAAGTTTGCTAGTGAAGAAATAAAACAAGATTTACTCCCCAAACTGGTGACTGGTGAATGCGTCGGCACCCTGGCCATAACCGAGCAATTACTGGCGCCCACCGCACAAAATATTAATACTACGGTCACCAACAACACCGTTTCGGGCACCAAGATTGCTGTGCCCGACGCCGGTATAGCCACCCATGTTATTGTTGTCTGTAATGGCCAAAAAGGTATTGAGTTGCGGATGGTTGAGGTCAGTGATGACTGTAATATCCGAAAACAAGACACCATTGACGACAGCCGAGGTCATTTCTCAATCGACTTTAATAATGCAAATAGTCAGTTACTGGGTGATCACGGAGAAGGTTGGGCGCTATTACAAAATCTGCTCGACCAAGCGGCTGTCATGTTCAGCTTTGAACAAATAGGCGGCGCCCAAGCGACCCTTGATATGGCAACCAGTTACGCCCAACAGCGATTTGCCTTTGGCCGAGCTATTGGTTCCTATCAAGCGATTAAACACAAGCTCGCAGACATGTATATCAAACTAACCCTCGCTAAATCTAACAGCTACTATGGTGCCTGGGCGCTGTCTACTGAATCCACCGAGTTAGATGTGGCCGCTGCTACCGCTAGAGTCAGTGCCACCCAAGCATTCAACTATTGTTCCCAGGAAAATATCCAAACCCATGGCGGTAATGGGTTTACCTGGGAGTACGACTGTCATCTTTTCTATCGGCGCGCTAAATTACTGTCTTTAAATGTCGGGTCCCTTGCTGCCTGGAAGGAAAAACTCATCCATGGGTTAGAACAAGCCCAACCTGCCAACGCTAACTAAGGGGTCTGATATGAATTTTAATGATACCGAACAACAAGCCCAATTTAGAACTAAATGCAGCGCTTGGTTAAAAGATAACGCCCAACTCCAAACCCAGACCGGCAATCATAACCCTCACGGTAAAGCGGGTTCGCAGGACTTTCTAGACGCCGCGAGAACCTGGCAAAAAAAGAAGTTTGACGCTGGCTGGGCAATGCTACATTGGCCAAAAATCTATGGTGGCTTAGAAGCCTCACCGCTTGAGAGAATTATTTGGGGCCAAGAAGAAGCCAAATTTAATGTCCCTCAGGGTGTCTACGAAATTGGTCTAGGTATGGCAGGACCCGTCATGATGCAATACGCCACTGAGCAACAAAAGCAACGCTACCTGCCCCCTATGGCCGCTGGTGAAGAAATTTGGTGCCAGCTATTCTCCGAGCCCTCAGCGGGGTCTGATGTGGCGGGCCTGCGCAGCAAAGCGGTACAGGACGGTGATGACTGGATTATCAATGGCCAAAAAGTTTGGACCTCCGGGGCACAGTTTTGCGATTACGGTATTATTGTAGTGAGACACGACGCCAACTTAGATAAACATGCCGGAATGACCTTTTTCTTTGTTGATATGAAATCCCCCGGCATTGACATCAAACCGATCAAGCAGATTACCGGCGGCTCGTCATTTAACGAGGTGTACTTTAACGACGTACGTATCCCAGACAGCCAAAGACTCGGTGCGGTTGGCGATGGTTGGAGGGTCGCCATTACCACCTTAATGAACGAGAGACTGGCCGTGGGAGATGCCACTGGAGCCGATGCTACAGAAGCATTTGAATGGGCACAAGGACAAGACGATCATGGCCAAGCACTGATACAAAACCGGGCGGTGCGCGAATCTATTGCTGACTGGTACTGTCAGGCTAGCGGTTTAAGAAATACTAAACTGCGAACCATGTCTGCCCTTTCCAGAGGCGACACACCTGGACCTGAAGCTTCAATAACCAAAGTGGTAAGCGCCAACAAATTGCAGGCGATTGGTAACTTCGGTATCGATTCACTGGACATGGCTGGCATGTTAAAAACCGACCTCTCAGATGTTCATGCATTCCATAATGCGTGGCTGGGTTCGGCAGGACTGCGAATCGCCGGCGGCACCGATGAGATCCTGAAAAACATCATCGCTGAACGAGTCTTGGGATTACCTCAAGACCCACGAGCAGATAAAGGGCTGGCGTTTAAAGATATTCCTTCGGGTAAATAGTATTATGAAAATATCAAGGATCTAGCCAATAAGTCATTACGGAGCAACTGGAGGATGAAAGATACTGAGTACGCGGGATTTTAGATAAGGTGTGGGGCGTCACTCATCGACACGCTAGCGTTTGTGGTGGTCGTATCTATACCAATGACCCTAATCTATGGGGACGACTACTGGTTTAATTTTTCCACCGATGGAGTGATGCTGGGCTTTTGGGATTTTATTCTATCTAATGTGGCGCCCATTGTTGGCACCATCTGGTTCTGGCTACGTTTTATGGGCACACCAGGAAAAATGATACTCAATTTGAAAGTGGTCGATGCTGACAGTGGTGAAAAACTGAGCCTTGGCCAAGCGATAGGTAGATATCTCGGATATATAGTTGCCTTCTTACCATTATGTCTGGGCATTATCTGGGTTGGCATAGATAAGAGAAAACAAGGCTGGCATGATAAATTGGCCGGCACTGTGGTTGTTCGCAACAGAGCGACAGATTCAGTTAACTTCAAACAAAATATCGATCACAGTGCGTAAATGACTTCAGTTAAATAAAACCCATTAATTTAACGGGAATTCAACCTGAATTACTCTCATTATTCTGGCCGCATATGCGGGAACAGCAAAACATCCCTAATCGATGGCGAGTCGGTCAACAGCATAACTAAACGATCAATACCAATACCCTCACCCGCAGTTGGTGGCATTCCATATTCCAAAGCACGGATATAATCTGCATCAAAGTGCATCGCCTCATCATCGCCTGCATCTTTCTCTGCTACCTGCTGCCTAAAGCGGGCTTCTTGATCCTCAGGGTCATTGAGCTCAGAGAAACCATTGGCGATTTCTCGACCACCGACAAAGAATTCAAATCGATCAGTGACGAAAGGATCATCATCATTACGACGCGCCAGGGGTGAAACTTCTGCCGGATACATAGTGATAAACGTCGGCTGCTCTAACAGATGCTCAACGGTTTTTTCGAATATTTCGATCTGCACCTTACCCAAACCCCAGATGTCTTTGAGAGGAATATGCAAATCCGTGGCGATTTTGCGCGCACCGGCCTCATGGCTGAGCTGTTCTGCACTAATATCAGAGTTGTACTGCAAAATAGAATCAAACACCGATAAGCGAATAAAAGGATCGGCAAAGTCATAGTGTGTTTCGCTTTGAATCTCTCCATTAGAATCTTTCACTGTATTCACAACTTTCGTTGATCCCAGCACCTCCGTAGCCATTTTACGCAGCATGTCTTCTGTCAAATCCATCAGATCATTAAAGTCAGCGTAGGCCTGGTAGAACTCGAGCATCGTGAACTCCGGGTTATGGCGTGTTGAAAGGCCTTCGTTTCTGAAGTTGCGATTGATCTCATAGACTCGCTCAAAACCACCTACAACAAGACGTTTAAGGTAAAGCTCAGGGGCGATTCGCAGGTACATGTCGATATCCAGCGCATTGTGATGAGTAACAAAAGGTCTCGCCACTGCGCCGCCTGGAATCACCTGCAACATGGGGGTTTCAACTTCTAAGTAATCAGCATCGTTGAGATAACGACGGATAAAGTCCACTACCTTAGAGCGAATACGGAAGGTGTTGCGCACATCGGGGTTAACAATGAGGTCAACATAACGCTGGCGATAACGCATTTCTTGGTCGGCAAGACCGTGGAACTTATCCGGTAGCGGACGCAGTGCTTTGGTGAGAAGAAGGTAGTCATCCATCTGCACATACAGGTCGCCCTTACCCGACTTATGCAAGACACCTGTAATACCGACAATGTCGCCCAAGTCTAGAGACTTAGCGAACGGTCGTGCATCTTTGGTCACATACAACTGAATTTGGCCAGAGCTGTCTTGAACCACAATAAAGGCTCCACGATTGCGAATCACTCGCCCAGCAATGCAGACTACCTTTCCAAGGGCCTCTAACTGCTCTTTGGATTGATCACCAAAGCCCGCTTGCAATTCATTGGCGCTATGGGCCGGCTGGAACTGATTGGGGAACGTTGGGCCCTCTTGATTACGCAGTTCATCTAGTTTTGCGCGGCGTTCAGCAATTAGTTTATTTTCGTCGTGTTGATCAGTCATGTTTACCCTGTGTTTTGGTTGTGGGGTGTCTTAGTTATACTATTTAAAGGCCCGCTTTCAGCGAAGCAACGATAAATTGATCTAGCTTTCCATCTAATACCGCCTGAGTATTGCGCGTTTCTATGTTTGTACGTAAGTCTTTAATCCGCGCATCATCAAGCACATAAGAGCGAATCTGGCTGCCCCAACCAATATCAGACTTAGTATCTTCCGTTGCCTGAGCCGCCTCTTGCCGCTTACTCACCTCTAATTCGTAAAGTCTAGCACGCAACATCTGCCAACACTTATCACGATTTTGGTGCTGCGACCGCTGACTTTGGCTTTGCACTACTATACCACTGGGGGCATGAGTCAGTCGCACCGCTGAGTCGGTTTTGTTAATGTGCTGACCACCAGCACCTGATGCACGGTAGGTGTCAGTGCGCACGTCAGAGGGATCAATATCGATCTCGATGTTGTCATCAATTTCTGGCGAGATAAACACAGCGGCAAATGAAGTATGGCGGCGATTGCCCGAGTCAAAGGGTGACTTCCGCACTAAACGATGAACGCCAATTTCAGTGCGCAACCAGCCAAAAGCATATTCACCTGTAACCTGTACAGTGGCGCTCTTAATGCCTGCGACATCACCGGCTGAACATTCCACTAAATCGGCTTTAAAGCCTTTGTCATCAGCCCAACGAAGATACATACGCAGCAACATTTCTGCCCAGTCTTGCGCCTCGGTGCCACCAGACCCAGACTGTATTTCTAAAAAAGCGCTGTTTTGATCCATTGTCCCTGAGAACATACGTCGAAATTCTAGCTTGACTAACTGGGCCTCAAGAGCGGCCATGTCTGTTTCAACGTCTGCAACGGTGTCTTCATCATCTTCTTCCACCGCCATCGTCAATAATTCACGAGCGTCAGCAACTCCAGAATCCAGGTCTTCAATGGTTTTTACGACAAGCTCTAGAGACGAGCGTTCACGGCCCAACTCTTGAGCCTGCTCAGGTTTATTCCAAACATCCGGTTCACCAAGTTCTAACTCTACCTCAGCGAGGCGTTCCTTGCGGTTTTCGTAGTCAAAGATACCCCCTCAGCACGTCGGTACGTGTTTGCAGGTCATCTAAAGCGGTATAAAGGGGACTAACTTCCATGAGATTACTGACTACCTTATGAATATTATCTGAATAGGATTAGCGCGCATTTTACCTCACCCGTGACAGCACACCAAGCGAAACAGCAAAGGTTGATTAACCAGATCTAGTAGCGCACCATTGTCGACATATAATTTCTACAGAAGAGGCTTTAAAGATGTTAAAAAAAATACTAGTCGCTGTCGCTATTTTAGCTGTGTATTTACTATTATGGCCCGTCCCTGTGGAACCTGTTAGTTGGACGGCACCTTTGGACAAAGGCTTTACCGGAGACTTTGAGCAAAACAAAAAACTGGCTGCCATTGAAATTATTACTTTACCCGACACCCATGGCCCAGAGGGCTTGGCCCTATTAGGTAACGAGGTCTACGCAGCAACTCGAGAGGGTTGGATTGTACGTTATAACCAGCAAAGCGGTGAACAAATCAAATGGGTAACCACTCAGGGTAGCCCACTAGGCATAGTATTTGATGCGGAGAATAACCTCCTGATAGCTGATGCCTACAAAGGTCTGTTAAAAGTATCGCCTGCCGGTGAGATTTCGTTATTAACGCGCACAGTTGATGGCACTGATATCGATTATGCCGATGATTTGGATGTGACTGCAGATGGTAAGATTTACTTTAGTGATGCATCGACTAAATTTGGGGCCCACATGGGTGGTACCTATGCGGCTAGCCTATTGGACTCGATGGAACATGGCGGTCACGGTCGACTGTTAGTCTACGACCCAGCAGATCAGTCGACAAAAATTCTCATGGAGGGGCTGAATTTTGCCAATGGCGTCGCAACCGATGCTGGCAGCCAGTTTATTCTGGTTAATGAAACGGGGTCATATCGCATTCACAAGTATTGGTTGCAGGGAGACAAGGCTGGCCAGTCAGAAGTATTAATCGATAACTTGCCCGGCTTCCCAGATAATATTGTACGGGGCCGAGATGGCCGTTTTTGGGTGGGATTGGTCTCGCCGCGCAGTAAACCCCTCGATGATCTTTCCCGCTCACCCTTCATAAGAAAGGTTTTTCAGCGCTTCCCCCCTTTTATGCGCCCTCAAGCCGTGCCTTATAGTCACGTTTTTGCTATGACTGGCGAGGGTGAGGTGCTGACTTCATTGCAAGACCCTGACGGTGAACATCACACTAACACGGGCGCTCTAGAAACCGATGACTGGCTTTATATTAGCAGTCTACATGCAGACAATCTGGCCAGAATTAGCTGGCAAGATGTCGGCCTTGAGGGTGTCGAATAAACCATGTCAGGCGCCCACTCTCCTTTAGGTAAAGATTTACAAAACACCTTTTTTGATTCTTTTAAAGATCAGGGTGATTTGCATTGCAGTGCGGTAGTGCCCAGCCCACTAAATAATCCCGTGCTGGTTAGCAGTAATGCCTTGCTGGCTGCGGAGTTGGGGTTAAACCCTGAGCATATAACTGACTCAGCAATGCTACGCCTAATGGCGGGAGATCTTACAGGTACTGATTTACAACCCATAGCGCTGGTCTATTCGGGCCATCAGTTCGGTGTTTGGGCGGGTCAGTTGGGGGATGGTCGCGCCATGACCTTGGGCGAACTGTCGGTTGATGATATTAAAACGGGAAAACCTCAACTGTGGGACATCCAACTGAAAGGGGCTGGCGCCACGCCCTATTCTCGGTTCGCCGATGGGCGTGCCGTATTACGCTCGAGCATCCGTGAATATCTGTGTTCAGAAGCCATGCATGGCTTGGGGATAGGCACAACCAGAGCCTTGTGTTTGATCAATAGTGAAACACTCGTTTATCGAGAAAACGTAGAGTCTGCCGCAACGGTATGTCGGGTTGCGCGTAGCCATATTCGTTTCGGTTCTTTTGAGCATTTTCATTATCGTAGTCAGCCTGAAGCCGTCAAAGCAATGGCTGACTATGTTATTGCCAGACATTTTCCTCAGTGGATTGAGGATGACCTGCGATATGTCAATCTAATCACCCAGACAGTGACCGAGACGGCCAAAATGATCGCTCAATGGCAGGCGGAGGGTTTTGCTCACGGGGTGATGAATACCGATAATATGTCGATATTGGGCGAAACCATCGACTATGGCCCCTTTGGTTTTTTGGATGTCTACAATCCAGATTTTATTTGTAACCATTCTGACACCAATGGCCGTTACTCCTTCAAGAATCAACCCTCTGTAGGTCTTTGGAATTTGAATGCGCTGGCTACCTCTTTTATGAGCCTGCTACCATCTGAGGCTTTGGTGACTGCGCTAAAAAATTATGAACCGACCTTTTTACAACATTATCGCCAGTTGATGGCGAGTAAGTTGGGATTGGAGGCGTATAGTGACAGTGATGAGAGTCTCATTAATCAACTATTGACACTGATGGAAGAAAATCAAGTCGATTACAGTTTGTTTTTTAGGCAGCTCTGCTATTTCTCCAACAGTAACCGCAACGTACGCGATATGTTTGTTGATCGTGAAGCATTTGACGATTGGGCAGCACTGTACGTACAGCGTTTGAGTCAGCAGCAAAGTTCTGACCAAGATCGCTCAGAGACCATGCTAAAAACCAATCCAAAGTATATTCTGCGTAATTACATGGCCCAGGCCGCCATTGAAAAGGCCGTGCAAGGTGACTATTCAGAGGTTAATTTGTTGCTTGAAGTACTACAAAGTCCTTTCGCAGAACATCCGAAAGCCAGTCACTACGCGGGTTTACCGCCCGACTGGGCTGAAACTATTTCGGTCAGCTGTTCTTCATAACGCCCTAGTAGCTTTACTCTTGCTGACCAAATGTAAATAAATCGCCGCAGAAATACCCGAAGCTCCCGTAATCATACACATCACAACAATTTGATATCGAGCAGCAATCAGCGGTGACACACCCGATAATATTTGCCCGGTCATCATGCCAGGCAGGGAAACCAAGCCTACCGCAAGTAAACTATTAAAAATCGGGATTAACCCCGCTTTAAAGGCCTCATTGCGTGCAATCATAGGCTTAGACCCATGTTTGATTTCCATCACAAACCGCTCAGCGGCAACGCTGACCGCATTCATTGAGGCGGCAAAAATCATACCTGCTAATGGGATAATAGTACTCGCTTGGTACCAGGGTCGTATATCTAAGACAAAATAGATAATGAAAGCGAGGGTCGCACCTCCACCGCAAGATATAGCGCATAAGGCCTGACCATAATCGCTCCACCCTTTTGTTGCACCAAGCGGCCTAAGTGCAATCGAACTGGCGACAACTAACATAAAACTGAGAATCCCTAGCGCCACCCAAGGGGTATTAACTGCAAAAATCCAATTTAGGGCATAGCCAATTAAAATTAGCTGTATCAGCATACGAGCCATAGCAACTGCGCTGTCAGAAACAGCCAGTGACCAGCGGAACATAATAATTAACACCACAATGACTGGCACAAAGGCGAGAGCGACGTTAATAAAAGGGATGGATTCCATAATACCTCAGTCTAATCTATGTCTGACAACTGTGACCAGATTTAAGTATGGCCAAGACAGTTTATTAGCTGGAAATAGGATCCTTAGCACAATGTGATAGCACCTACTAACCCATAATAGTTTTATTAGGATTAAACACTACGCCGTGAAATACAAGTATAAGAATAGAGATTTCAGATCAATTATGTGGCATTCTATTGACTTGAAACGCTGTTGAAACAATGGATTACATGAAAAAATTCATCTTACTTTCCTGTTTACTTTTTACCCAATTGGCCGCGGCTGATATATTTAGGGTGTTTAGAGAAGCTGACGGGTCGACCAACTGGCAATGGATAGCTAATTTTTCCAGTGGTATTTTTATTATTGCCCTGTCATTAACCATAGTAAGATTATTTTTTAGTCGCCGACAATCCCATCGCTATAATCGAGAGCTAGAAGAAATCAAAGCTCAATTAGAATTAAGAGTGCAAGAGCGAACAGCGACATTACGCCGATCTGAGTCCTACATCACAGAAATTTTAAGTTCAATGCCACTAATGTTGATTGGTTTGAACAACAAAAACAAAATCACGCAGTGGAATCATCGTGCCGAGGAAATTAGTGGTGTCGCATCAGCAGATGCCATTGGCAAAGATCTATGGAAGGCTTACCCCGACATTACGGTCACTGCTGGGCAGATTGCACAGGCCCTAGAACAAAAGTCTGCCGTGACCATAAAATACAGCCAACGCGGGCAATATCATTTCGATATTACCGTCTACCCACTGACCGATCAGACTGATACTGGCGTTGTCATCCTGATCGACGATGTGACGCAAAAAGTCAAAAGTGAAACCATGCTTATCCAACGCGACAAAATGTCCTTAATGGGTGAAATGGCCTCAAGTATGGCTCACGACATCAATTTACCGCTGAGGGAGATGCTAAAGTCTGTTAGGACTGTTCGCCAAGGTCTCACCGATGCACCCTTCGACCCTGTCGCCCTGAAAGAGATATTGGAAGACAGCGTAATTCGAGGTCAACAAGCTAGGTCAGTCATTGAAAATCTGATGGAGTTCTCCAGTGCTGGCGGAGACGCAAAGTCTCAAGGAAATATCGCAGAAATTATTGATCACAGTATCGAGCTAGCTGAAGATGTATTGTCGGTCACCTCGGGTCTCAGGTTTCAAGACATAGATGTTACTGTCGACTATGCGGAAAACCTACCTGACTTTGCTTGCTATACTACTGAGCTGCAACAGGTTTTTCTAAGCCTAATACGCCATGCTTGCAACTCGCTTGGCAGAATCGAAGACGATAACCACAACCCGGCTATTCGTATTGCGGTGACGCAGCTTTATGACGATCTATGGGTTCGCTTTCATCATAATGGGGTAATGATCAGTGCTGACGATCAGCAGTATTTGTTCGAGTCTTTCGCGACAACGGGAAAAACTAACAATCAATACGAGACCGATCAGCGTTTATCGTTCACGCACTTCATTATCACTGAGCAACACCACGGTCAAATAGCTGTCATCTCAGATGAGGCCCAAGGAACTACCTTTAGCATACGGCTTCCCATTAAGTAATCAGTATTCAACTAAAGGCTTCTCAAAACCTCAAGAGGCGGCTGAACAACCGCTTTTCGACTGTATGCGACGCCTAGGCTGCCAACCAAAATACCGCCTATACTTGGACCTGTGTACCACAGCCACGAGTGAAGCGAGAATGGCAGGTCAAACATAAACCGCTGCAACATTGCGACAGAAAACTCAGCCCCGGCACTCGCTAGTAGCCCTGCCATTGCACCCAAAGCGCTGAACTCAATGAGTTGAATTCCCAGTATCAACCGCCGAGAACTCCCTAAGGTACGCAATATGGCACTTTCTTGAAGACGCTCCGTCATCGACAAGCTCACAGCAGCAAACATTACCAACACGCCACAGCCCAAAATAAGCAAGGTCATGACCTCAAGTCCACGAGTGATCTGAGAAACAATGGTGCGAATTCGCTCAATGATCTTATCTAACTCTATGACCTGAACCGTGGGGTAATTGCGCAACAGATCATTCACTAGTAACTTCTTTTGCGGTGGAATATACAAACTAGTCATACTGGTTCGCGGATAATCTTCTAACAATCCTTCAGGAAACAAAAAGTAGAAATTGGGTGTCATATTGTCCCAATTAAGGCTGCGCGCACTAGTTACCTGTGCTTCAAACGACAACCCACCAAGACTAAAGGTTACTCGATCCCCTATCGTCAATCCCAGCTCACCTGCCAACTCGTCCTCAATCGATAAGGGAGCAATTAGCTGTCCTTCAGGATCGTCTGCAGTCGCAAGGTTTGTGACTAAGGAAGAGTCCCACCACTCTCCTTGCGTGACTTTATTACCTTCGGGCAGTTCCTCAGACCAGCTGAGATTAAGCTCACGCCGAAAAGACTCATGACTGTCGCTTTGGACTTCTGTAATCAACTTCCCATTAATGGCGGTCATTCTGCCACGCACCATCGAGTACCAGCCCGCCGTATCTAACTCTTGATCGTTGACTAGCTGTTTAACACCGTCTAACTCATAGGAGGCCACATTAACCAAAAAATGGTTAGGGGCATCTTCTGCTAGCTGGAATCGCCACTCATCTATTAGAGAAGTACGTACCACTACCATGATCATCAGTAACGCAATTGCACCGGAAAAACCGACCATTTGTATTAAACTTTGCGCCTTACGACGCCAGAGATTGGCTAAGGATAACCGCCAGATACTGCCTAAACGCTGGCCATATTGCTTGCCCAGACGCAGCAAAAACAACCCCGCTAAAATTGAAGCCAAGGCGGTGACGCCAAATCCGGCCAAGATAGCTAGTGAAAGATAAAGATTATTGCTATACCAAAGCAATAATCCAGCAATCGCACTAACACCAAGGACGACTCGCACTGCCGAACTGAGCGGCTTAAGTATCGCGTCTTGACGCAGCACTACAAGCGGCGATTGGGCAGGCAAGTGCCATAGGGCGGGCAAGGTGAATCCAACCAGACAAATTAGACCTGTCGCCAAACCCGTTATCCAAGGTCTTGGGCCCGCCGCTGGCAGTACAATCGGCAACCAATCACTGACGATAAACAGCAGTAATAGATGAAACAAAAACCCTATCACCAGTCCGACCAGCGATCCTCCAACGCCCATCCACATGCTTTGCTGAAAATACATGTTTCTCACTCGATGGGCTGAAATTCCCCAACTTTTGAACAAGGCCACCTGCTTGGTTTGCCCGCTAGCAAAGTGGTGGCTAGCAAGCGCCAGAGCAATGCCTGCTAAAACAACACCAATACTGCCGGCGAGGAGAAGGAAACGTCTACCTTTGTCCATTGTGTCAGCAATACTGGCTTGGGCCTGATCTGGCGTGATCAATCGGTCATGGATATCCAGCTGGGGCTTTAGCCAGTCAACATATTCGGAAAACTCCTTCTGTGCGTCTACCCCCGCAGCCATGAGGTAACGATAGGTAACGCGACTACCTGGCTGAATAATCCCAGCACTAGGAATGTCGGCATAGTTCATCAACACCCGAGCACCAAAAAAAGAGTAAGAGCCACCGCTGTCTGGTTCTTCGACCAAAATTTGCCTAACCTTGAGCGACATATCACCTAATTCAATCTGATCACCCAGTTCGATATTAAGCAGTGGGAGCAATCTTGCATCGACCCAAACTTCGCCCTGAGGTGGGCCATAATCGACCTCTTCAATCAGACTCTCATCACTGGTAAAAGGCGTTGTAGACAGTTTGATAAAACCACGTAATGGATAACTGGGCTCAACAGCTTTTATTGAAGCCAGATGCATATCATCGCCGTTAAACACCATTGATGAAAAACTCAGCATTTGAGCCGTAGAAACCTTTTTGCTCTGAGCTTCTAAAAGCCAGTCTGCATTAGTAACTTTGCTACTTTGCACCACCAGATCTGATGCTAGAAAACTACTAGACTCATTGGTCAGTGCTCGCTCTATGCGCTCTGCTAACAGAGACACTGAAGTCACCACAGCCACTGCAAGGACAAGAGCCCAGAGAATCAAACCTAACTCTCCACCACGCCAGTTGCGCAGCAGCATCCTTAGAGACAGCATTAACGCACCATCTCACTGGCATTTTCAGCGGACGCTTCACGACCCGCATGTAATTGCAGTGTGCGGTTGCATCGTGCCGCTAAATTCATTTCGTGGGTCACAAGTACCAACGTAGTACCCTCTTCTCGATTAAGATCAAATAACAAATCGTTGATAATCTGGCCAGTTCCAGTATCAAGATTACCGGTCGGTTCATCGGCAAATAAGATAGTTGGTCGACAGGCAAAGGCTCGCGCTACGGCTACGCGCTGTTGTTCACCCCCAGAAAGCTGTCGTGGATAATGGGTTGTTCGATGATCTAAACCTACCCTCTCCAAATAATAACGGGCCGTTTCCAGAGCCTTTGCATCCCCGTTGAGCTCAAGCGGTAATGCCACGTTTTCCAATGCGGTTAATCCTGGCAGAAGGTGAAAAGACTGGAATACAAAGCCAACGTCCTTAGCTCGCACAGCCGCGCGCCCTTCCTCATCCATCGCCGTGATATTTTTACCATTAAGGGATACTGTGCCCTCACTGGGAAGGTCTAACCCCGCCAATATACCCAACAATGTCGACTTACCTGAACCCGATGGTCCAACAATGGCTATGGTTTCACCATCAGCAACTGATAGATTAATCTGATCAAGAATACGTAACGTACCCTCCGTCGTGACCACTTGTTTACTTACATTACGAACTTCAATCATCGTTTTGTTCCATTATTACCGTAATCCCTTACACTGCTAGGGCCAAATTTAAATATTCAGACTAGAGAATAATTTATGCGACTTTTTTTCCAGCGCCTATATTGCCTGTTTTTTTTACTCGCCGCTAACACTTATGGATCAACCATACTAGTGCTAGGCGACAGCTTGAGCGCGGGGTACGGTATAAACCCTGACAAGGGCTGGGTAAATTTGCTGCAAAAAGATTTGCACCCCAAGCACAAAATAGTCAATGGAAGTATCAGCGGTGACACGACTGGCGGAGGTCTCGACCGGTTACCATTACTTTTAGGGAAATTTCAGCCTGACTTCGTCGTGCTCGAACTCGGCGGTAATGATGGTCTACGGGGCCACCCTTTAAGTTTAATGAAAAGTAACTTAACCGCGATGATCGCGCTGTGTCGTGAGCGAAATGCGATGCCTATATTATTCGGCATGCGTATCCCGCCCAACTATGGCCGCCGGTACACCCAGGCCTTTTCTGCAGTCTATTCCGCACTCGCCAAAGAACAGAACGTTCTTCTCATTCCTTTTCAGCTTGAAGAACTAGTCGTTACCGAAGGCATGATTCAGGAAGATGGACTGCATCCCACCGAACTCGCGCAGCCCATAATAAAGGCTGTCGTCCTAAAAGCACTTCACTCGTCGCTCGAGAATATCTAGAGATGTCCACTAATTAACACCACGAGGATGCTCGATAGCGTCACCTGAAACCTTAAGGAGCACCTTTAACTGAGAGATTAGCCCACCACTCAAGATCAAGGCGCAACCAATCAGCTCAGGGGCAGTGAGGTACTCGTCGAGCAACCACCAACCTCCGATCGCGGCAAATACCGCTTCAAAGCTAAGAATAAGCGCGGTATGTGATGCGGGAGCTGTTCGCATACTCACCACCTGCAATGAAAAGCCGATACCCGACGCCAAGACACCCACAAATAATAATGACAAAACTGCGCCCTTAACCGCCTGCCAATCCCAAGTCTCAAAGATAAGCATTACCAGCCAGCTAAGCATTGCCGCGACGGCAAATTGTAGAAACATTAATCGAAATACTGATATTTGATTGGCTATTTTCCCGGTATAGATAACATGCAGGGCCCACAACACTGAACTCAACAAAATCAACCCATCGCCAATCAAAAACTGATCAGTTTGGATCTGTCCAAGAAAATACAAGCCCGACAATGATAGGAAAACGCCAATCCATGTTGGCCATTCAGTCCGGCTCCCCATGAATAACCCTATCAAGGGTACAAAGATAATATAAACGCCGGTTAAAAATCCTGCCCGAGCAACGGTTGTGTACATAAGTCCTGACTGCTGAACTAACATGCCAACGGCCATGATAATGCCCAGTTGGAATGCTTTGATATCCGTTGGTTGGAATACAAAAACTTTCTTTGGTTTTTCCATAATGTACCAGATTGGCACAATAGCAAGAGTAGCGATGACAAAGCGACCAAAGACAAAGGTAAAAGGCCCAACATGGTCCATTCCGGTACTTTGGAATACAAAAGCAAAGCCCCAGATAAAGGCAGTCGTCAACAGCAGTAGATCTGCACGAAGATCGGATTTTAAACTCATAATGATGTTCTTGTGATTGTTCTTGTGATTACTATTAAATGGCTTCCATGTATTGGATTAAAAATTGTAACTTTTCTTGACCCCGATACTCATTAATGTCCAAACGATAGACACACCTTACTCGCTGAGCGTGCTTGTTCGGCCATAAACTAGCATCTATATTGAAGTAAATTGCATCAATATTAATCTCAGGTGCCGCTTCATCTGCCAAAACCAACTTGAGATGATTCTCCCCAACGATACGCTGCTGCTTTAGCTTAAAACAGCCTTCAAAACATGGCTCTGGAAATTGCTGTCCCCAGGGACCGGCCTCACGTAGAACCTCGGCAGTGTGCATCGTTAATTGCTTAGATTCAAGACTGCCATCGGTGATGACTTTAGCGGTCAAATCGTCCTCATTAAGTGCTTTTGCAACATGCTGTTGCAGAGCCTCAGTGAACTGCTCAAGATTTTTTTCTAATAAACTCAATCCCGCTGCCATGGCATGACCGCCGAACTTATCGATAAGACCAGAATTTTGGGTCGCCACTGCGTCTAAGGCATCGCGGATATGTAATCCTGGAATCGATCTAGACGAACCCTTCAATGTACCTTCATCGCCTCGCGCAAAAGCAACAACTGGGCGATGGTATTTTTCCTTGAGTCTACTGGCTAATAACCCAACCACACCTTGATGCCAGTCCGGATGAAAAAGGCATAAAACGGCAGGGAGAACTTCGTCAGACTCAAATGACAGTTTATCCATCTCAATCATGGCTTCTCGCTGCATACTTTGCTCAATGGATCTACGATCTTTATTAAGTTGGTCCAACTCTTGAGCCGTTTGCATAGCCAATTGAGGATCATCAGTTAGCAAGCATTGAATACCCAGCGATATATCATCTAGTCGCCCAGCGGCATTTAGCCGTGGACCAATAGCAAACCCCAGATCTGCAGAGGCTAAACGATGAGGATTCTTGCCAGCAATCCGCAGTAAAGCCTGAATGCCCGGACGGCATTGGCCTGCACGAATACGCAACAATCCTTGGTGGACTAAGACTCTGTTGACCTGATCCAAGGGCACGACATCAGCTACGGTCCCCAGCGCCACTAAATCAAGCCAGGTGGCCATACTGGGCTCGGTGAGACTGCGCTCCGCAAACCAACCTTGATTTCGAAGTTCTGCACGCAACGCACTTAGCAGATAAAAAGCCACGCCAACACCCGCAAGATTTTTCGTTGGAAATTCACATTCAGGTTGATTCGGATTAACGATAGCGACCGCATTGGGTAGCACTCGGCCCGGCAGATGATGGTCAGTAATAATGACTTCAATACCCAGGGTCAGAGCATGCGTCACCCCCTCAACACTGGATATACCGTTGTCGACAGTAATGATTAAGTGAGGCTTATTCTCCGCCGCTAGATCAACGATTTCAGGGGTTAACCCATAACCGTAATCAAATCTATTAGGGACTAGAAATGTCACATTTTTAAAGCCCATAGCGGTTAAGGCGAGAACCATTAAGGCTGAACTCGTGGCTCCATCGGCATCAAAATCACCCAAAATCACTATCTTCTGATTGTCACGCAGAGCAATTATAAGACGGGTTACCGCTGCAGGCATACCAAGCATCAACTGGGGTGAAGGGAGGCTAGAGAGGTGTCGATCCAAACTTAGTTGGTTTTTCACTCCTCTGGCAGCATAAACTCGCTGTAAAAGCGGGTCTACCTGATCGGGGAAGTCACAACTCTTTAAATCATAGGGCCTGCTTTGAATTTGCATTTTACAAACTCAAAAGCGGTTGTATTTTCCGCTGTAGCCAGTCCAGTAAAATCTGATTGGTTTGCTCTGGCTCCTCTTGCTGAATCCAATGGCCACAAGCCAAATTATTAATCTCTAGATCTAGTACGGTATGAGTCATATCAACTTTTGGCACCATGTCATAGTCGCCATAGAGCATGAGACATGGTAGTTCTATAATTTGCTTAACATGGCCCATAGTTTCCCAGTTGCGAGTGAAATTTCGATACCAATTACAAGGAGCAACAAATCCCCCCTGCTCAAAAGCGTCCACGAAGACCATTAAGTCTTCTTCGCTGAGCATTAATTCCCCGCGCTGATTATCCGTTTCTGCAGACCGCACAATCGAATATCCATCGGGTTGAGGTAACCCGTCATTTAGCCAATGCTTAGTGCGATAGAGGTTGGTTAAAACCCTTTTCGGATCGGTGTCAAAGGAACGTGCCGCGATCTCAGGATAACGATTGAAATGGACCAGATAGAAATCTTCGCCCAGCGCCTTCTCCCAAAAAGCTACAGGCTCTGAAGGCTCTCTCGCTTTAAAAGGGACTGACATATTTGCCAAACCAATGACACGATCTGGGTTTAGTAGCGCATGTTGCCACAACATAATGGCGCCCCAGTCGTGCCCCACATAAATAGCTCTATCGATACCCAAGGCATCCAGCAATCCATTTTGATCGTCGGTTAGGTGGTGAATATCATAGGAATTTACGTCGGAGGGTTTACTAGAACCGCCATAACCTCTCTGGTTAGGCACAATGCAGTGATAACCAGCGCTGACTAAAGCTGGAATTTGATACCGCCAACTGTATGCCAGCTCAGGCCAACCGTGGCACAAAACAATTGGAACACCGCCATGCCCAGCTTGAAAAACCTCTAGTTCAACACCATTGGTGTGAATCATAGTCGCTGTTGGCATAGGCTCGGAATACATTAACTATCTCCCAAAAAGTGAACTTAAAGTATCAAAATCTAAAGGTATCCAGCCTGTTTACCAATATACCAACTGACCCAACCCAAAGCCGCCACCACAATCCAAATCCCACCGAGTAATCGTAGGCCATAAAAGGGCTTTCGTTCAGTCGTGTTGAACCCGCTATTGAGGTATTTATCAACTCGATCTTGATCTTCTTTACTTAATTTATTTGCTTCACTCATAAATTCGTCTCGATAGTTTTGGCGGGTCAGCTTGTCTTACGTATTCTCCACCATTACGGTTTCTACGCAATAATATTCTCGGATATAAAACGCTGCACCGCCAATAAATCGTTGTCCAGCACAGTAAATGTCTCATTCCGCTCAAATAGATCTGCCATATGCGAGGGCAATTCGGGGTCACTGGGGTAACCGGCCTGTTTCACAGCATCAGGAAACTTGGCTGGATGTGCTGTGGCCAGCGTCACCATGGGGGTTTTAAGATCAGCACGGCAGGCTCTTGCGGCGGCCAAACCTATAGCGGTGTGTGGATCAAGAAGGTAATCATGATCTTGATAAGTATCGCGAATCAACTCAACCATCCCTTTATCATCACATCGATAACTAGAAAACAGTTGCCGCGCTTTAGTAAGAACACTTTCATTGAGGCGCATATCACCAGACTTGGCATCTGCCATCAAATCGGCTACGGCTTTACCGTCATGATCGTAGAGATCAAACAACAATCGCTCGAAGTTACTTGAAATCATAATATCCATACTTGGGGCTAAGCTTTGCTTCAAGGGTCGTGTGGTATGGTCATTTTCGGAAATACAGCGATGCAAAATATCGTTTTGATTAGTGGCAATCACTAACTGCTTGATGGGCAAACCCATCTTGGAGGCGAGATACCCCGCAAAAATATCACCAAAATTACCCGTTGGTACCGAAAAGGATACAGCCTTATCTGGCCCCCCTAGTCGCAGCGACGCCCAAAAATAATAGACAATTTGCGCCATAATTCGCGCCCAGTTGATCGAATTAACCGCCACCAACTGTCGCCCATCGGGTAAAAATGATTGATCAGCAAAACTTGCTTTAACCATATTTTGACAATCGTCAAAATTGCCATGCATAGCGATATTATGAATATTATCAGCCTGAATCGTGGTCATTTGGCGGCGCTGGACCTCTGACACTCGCTGGTGAGGGTGGAGAATAAAAATATCAATATTGTCACAGCGGCGGCAGCCCTCTATCGCCGCTGAACCGGTATCCCCAGACGTGGCACCCATAATGACCACTTTTTCTTGACGCTTTTCTAACGTGTAGTCGAGTAGGTTACCTAAAAACTGTAGTGCAAAATCTTTAAAAGCCAACGTTGGCCCATGAAATAATTCAAGAATCCATTCATTTTTTCCCGTCTTCACCAAGGGCGCTATTTCAGAGTGCCTAAAGGTGACATAGGACTTATCAATAAGGCGCTTTAAATCAGCTTGAGGAATCGCGCCATCAACAAAGGGGCTCATGATTTTTAAAGCCAACTCCTGATAACTAAGATCCTCCCAAGAACTGATTTCACTCTGACTAAATTGCGGCAGTTGATCAGGTACAAATAGTCCACCGTCAGGCGCTAGGCCCGTTAAGATAACGTCCTCAAAACTTTTTGGTGCTACACCACCGCGGGTACTAATGTATTTCATTAAACTGTGGTCCCAGTCACGATTGACGATAATTTATCTTAATTTTTAATGTGGTTTTTAGTGCTGATCCAAATATTCAACACGAATAAAATTGACCTGCCCTCGAACCGTTTCCAGTTGCTCGATATGCGCAACAGCCTCGTCTAAGCATTTCTCCTTGGTCACATTGGTCAGGATTATCACATTGACGTAACGCTCTCCTGCAGGTTGCTCACGCTGAATAATCGCCTCAATACTAATCCCAGCATCCCCCATTATTTTGGTGATATTGGATAGCACGCCTGGCTGATCTAACGCCGAGAACCGTATATAAAAACCCGTTTCGACGTCTTGAATATCTAATATTTTTTGTGCTGTAAGTTGGTCAGAGCTTCGTCCAAGAGGTGCCACACGCGAATCAGAATCAGAATCCATTAGTCGCGACACGTCAACAATATCTGCTATCACAGAGGATGCTGTCGGCTCTGCACCGGCCCCTGGCCCATAAAACAATGTTGTTCCTACCGCATCAGCATTCACCATTACTGCATTTGATACACCGTTCACACCAGCAATCAGTGATCTCTCAGGTACTAGCGTGGGATGCACGCGCAGTTCGACGCCTACCTCTGTTTGACGAGCCATGCCTAGATGTTTAATCGAATAACCTAACTCTCGCGCATAGGCGACATCTTGAGGCTCTAATTGGGTAATACCATCGGTGAAAATACCATCCAAAGACAATGGAATACCAAAGGCAATCGACGCTAAAATCACTAACTTGTGGGCAGCATCAATACCCTCTACATCAAAGGTTGGGTCAGCCTCGGCATAGCCTTTATCCTGAGCTTCAGATAACACATCAGAAAATTCTCTTCCCTTACTATCCATTTCGGAAAGAATGAAGTTAGTAGTTCCATTAATGATGCCAGCCAACCAATTAATACGATTCGCAGACAGGCCTTCACGCAAAGCCTTTACAATGGGAATACCGCCAGCCACAGCAGCTTCATAAGCAACAATTAGGCCACGAGACTCCGCTTCAGAAAAAATAGCCCCGCCATGCTCGGCTATTAGCGCCTTGTTGGCAGTGATGACGTGTTTGTTATTCTTCAGCGCAGTCATAACGAGATCAAAAGCGACGGTGGTGCCTCCAATCAGCTCGACCACGACATCAATATCTGGATTGTTAGGGACATCAAATATATCTCGTGTGACATTCACTGCCGTCACGTCACAATTGGGATTATCACGACGACATCCGACTTGAGCCACCTTAATTTGACAGTTTGAACGGGCATTAATATCACTCGAATTTCGAGCAAGCACATTAAATACGCCGGATCCAACGGTGCCTAAACCACACAAACCTATATTGACCACTCTCACCTTAATCCCTCAGACTATTGACTAAATCCAACACGTAAAAAAAACCACCCTTTCACGGATGGTAATTTTATACTATTTGCAGAATTATTCAGTGTTATTTAAAGGGTTTTGCCTAACTACCCTGAGCCTGAGAATTAAGACCCAGCAGTTTGGCAAAGTCAGCCGCTGTCCGATAACCAGGGAGCATACTGCCATCCATTAAGACTATTGCTGGTGTGCCAGTGACACCCAGTTTCCCCCCAAGGGTGAAGTGTTCGGCTACGGGATTATTTTCACAGACTGCAATGGCATCATCCTCGCCATTTTTTGAGCGCGTAAGACTGCCCTGCCTATCGTCTGAACACCAAACTGTGGCTATCTTGTCATAAGAAGCGGAAGGAATGCCGCTACGTGGATAAGCAAGGTATCTTACTTCGACACCCATGGCATTGAGCTGGGGAACCTCTTTATGTAACTTTCGACAATAGCCGCAATCAACATCTGTAAACACATTAATAATAGCTTTAGGCTTCCCCTCTGACTCGAAGATAATCATGCTGTCGGTTGACATCGTTGCGAACGTTTGTCGACGAGCCACATCCATGCGTAAATTACGAACATCAGCAAACTGTCCGTTCTTCACTTGGTATAGGTTTCCATCAAAGAAGAAATTACCATCCGCTGAGACGTAGAGAACAGGCCCGCCTGTTACCTGTACCTCATAAAAACCTTCTATGGGCGCCTTGCCAACGACGTCATATTCTAAATCAGAGCGTGCTGAATTAAGCGTATCAATAATCGTCGTAACGATCGGGTTGTCAATCACGCTAATTTCATCCCAGCGTAATGGTGACAGCTCTAATGTCTCGCTTTTGTCGCCCTCGGCACCATATGTGCTCCCCGTCACAACCCATGATAACAGTACAACTAATAACCTCGACATTGATGCAACCTTGAATTGTTTACTTTGCACTATAGGACCTACAAGAACATTAAAAGAAAAACCTAGATTGCTTCAACACCAGTTTCACCCGTGCGAATGCGAACAACTTCATCCAACGAGGAAATAAATATTTTCCCATCGCCAATTTTACCTGTTGCCGCTGATTTAGTGACAGCCTCGACGACGCTATCAACCATCTCGCTTGAAATCGCAATTTCTAATTTAATCTTTGGCAGGAAGTCCACAACATACTCAGCCCCTCTATAAAGTTCAGTATGCCCCTTTTGGCGGCCAAAGCCTTTAACTTCAGTCACAGTAATTCCTTGCACGCCAATATCAGCAAGCGCCTCACGAACATCATCAAGTTTAAACGGTTTAATCACTGCAGTAATTAGTTTCATAATCTCTCATTTCCATACAGGTAGTTATCAAGGGCAAAGATACCTGTTTCTGACTAAAATTGCATCCTTGCATGCTGATAAATCCGAGTATTTCTAAGTTTTTATTTTATATTTAAACAAAAAAACCGGGGCTAATAGCCCCGGTTTCTTGTCTAACTATTGTTAACCTTTTAGCTAACAAACTCAGGATAAGCTTCCAGGCCGCACTCGGCAATATCGACACCGGTTAACTCTTCTTCTTCTGAGACACGGATACCCATGGTTGCCTTTAGAATATACCAAACCACGGTACTGGCGCCAAACACCCAAACAAAGATAGTCGCAGCACCAATTAACTGACCAGAGAAGCTAGAGGCATCATTAGTGATTGGGACCAACATAAGGCCTAACAGACCAACAACACCGTGAACAGAGATAGCACCAACGGGATCGTCAATTTTGAACTTATCAAGAGCAACAATACTAAATACCACTAACACTCCGCCCATTGCTCCAAACAATGTTGCTTGTAGGGCCGTTGGCGTAGAAGGCTCCGCAGTAATCGCCACCAATCCAGCTAATGCGCCATTAAGGGCCATCGTTAAATCAGCCTTCTTGAACAGCACTCTTGCCAAAATCATGGCAGCAATTAAACCACCGCAAGCGGCCGCGTTAGTATTCATGAACACAACTGCAACAGCGTTTGCACTTTCTACTGACGCCGTCGCAAGAACAGATCCGCCATTAAAGCCAAACCAACCTAACCAAAGAATAAATGTACCTAGTGTAGCCATCGGTAAATTAGCACCTGGAATAGCATTGATTACTCCATTAGAGCCATATTTACCCTTACGAGCACCCAGCAATAAAACGCCTGCTAGAGCTGCTGACGCGCCTGCCATATGAACAATGCCTGAACCGGCAAAATCAGAGAAACCAAGATCACCTAAGGTATACAATCCAAACACTGCATTACCACCCCATGTCCAGGAACCTTCTACTGGATAGATAACACCGGTCATAACAACCGCAAATGCCAAAAATGCCCAGAGCTTCATTCGCTCAGCCACCGCACCCGACACTATAGACATCGCAGTAGCGACGAATACCACCTGAAAGTAAAAATCAGCTGAGGGTGCGTAGGTAGCTGCTTCTTCAGCACCGGCAACACCATCACCAGTAATGCCACTTAAGAAAAAAGCGCCCAAATCAGCGTACATAATGTGGTATCCACAAACCATGTACATCGTGCAAGCAACAGCAAACAGCGCGATATTCTTCATTAATATTTCGGTGGTATTCTTAGATCTTACTAGACCCGCTTCCAGCATAGAAAAACCTGCCGCCATCCACATCACCAAAGCACCACACATTAAGAAATAGAAGGTGTCTAAAGCGTACTGTAATTCAAAAATCTCGTTCATTATTTACTCCTTGGTTTAAATAGCTTCAGAACCGGTCTCACCGGTCCGAATGCGAATTGCGTCATCAAGAGGGCTAATGAAAATTTTGCCATCACCAATTTTCCCGGTTGCCGCAGATTTAGTAATTGCCTCCACCGCGCTTTCGACCATTTCGTCGGTAAGAGCCACTTCAACTTTAACTTTTGGCAAAAAATCAACCACGTATTCAGCTCCTCGATATAACTCGGTATGACCCTTTTGACGGCCAAACCCTTTAACCTCGGTCACTGTGACACCTGAAACGCCGAGTTCTCCTAAGGCCTCACGAACCTCGTCCAGCTTGAACGGTTTAACAATTGCGGTTATCAGTTTCATTTTTTCCTCCGAATGGGTGGCTAGGGCCACCCATAATGATTAACAGGTTAATGTTCTCTAGAATTTACAGTGCCTTTGAAACAGTCAGAACAAATTCGTTATCCGCATAATAATCTTGGCTTGACTCAGAAGTGGAGATCCAGCTCAGGTCAAAGCCAAGGCCGATGGCCTCTGTGCTAAGAGACAACGAATAGTCTTCATAGTCGCCCGCATCTGCACGAGTTGCTCCATAGTGCACGCCCAAACTAAATGTTTCGTTTAGCGCCATTCCATAGTCAGCATAAAAATAGTCATAGTTACCTGAACTACCATACCAATCGCTAGACGTAGCGAAGCCAATAGTCACATCAGAAAAAGAAACGCTGCCGTACACTTCTTCAAAGTCCCACTGAGTATCATTTGGATAGCCATACATTATGTAGCCAAGGTCGTAGCTAACGCTTTCAGAAATAGAACCACCATATCCTGCATAGTAATCAAGCTCTAAACCGCCAGTAGAAGTAAAATCATCAACCGAAGAACCCCAAGTGCCGACGTAGAATCCATTCTCAAAGGCAACATCAAATCCGCCAGAAAGAGCCTCGCCGAGTGATTGATCAAATCCACGGAAAAAATAATCTGATCCAATAGCGACGTTTCCTGACACTTCCGCAGCCATTCCAGTAACAGCCGTCATCATTGTTGCAGCGCATATTGCAGTTTTTATTGCTTTCATTTGTTTATCTCCCAAGATAGTTATGTTATTAAAAAAAGGATTTAGCATTATTATTCCTCTAGGTATTAATAATGCACATTGCGTGCCAACTATTGAAACTGTAATTTCAAAGCCAGTGACTAAGGCCTAAAAGGTTGTCGCGTCATTTTGGTGCATAAATTCATGGTGAATGATTCTCTGCGCACCAGAATGGCCAAAATAATGGACGCGAAAAACCACTGTCTTTGGTGAGAAATAAGCTGACATAAACATTTAAACACTGAATAATGGGTTTCAACGCGGAGCAACCAAATGAACGCAGATGATCTATACAATCAATTTCAAAAAAATGTCACTGGTGCCCTGTCTGGCGCGCAATCAATTAGCATAGAATTACAACAGTTACTCCGCGCCGCAATGACTAAGACTATCGCCGGATTAGATATCGTATCGCGAGACGAATTTGATGCACAACAGGCAGTTCTATTGCGCTCCAGAGAGAAAATTGATGCCCTTGAACAACAACTCACTGAACTGGAAGCGCTACTAATTATTAAAGAAAAATAGATCAATGTGATTACAAGGGAATACAAGCTACATACAAGGAGGTATGTTGAATGTCACTCGCTGTTATCAAAAGCCGAGCTAAATTGGGTATCGAAGCACCCACAGTATCAGTCGAAGTTCACCTTTCTAATGGTCTTCCGGCCTTTAATATTGAGCTATCGCCCCACAATGGATAGACGCACTGGCGATTAATTTTCGACAACCCTGTCAGGCAAGGTGACGCCGCACTGATGACAGTAGTGAGCGTCGGGATGATGACCGCTGCGATCGCAAACATTACATTGCCGATGGCTAATCTCAGCATGCATCTCGCGAGCGATTTCGGCCGTAAAAATACCCGTGGGAATGGCGATAATACTATAGCCCGTCAGCATTATCATGGTCGACAAAATCTGTCCTACTGGCGTTTGCGGTGTAATATCGCCATAGCCAACCGTGGTGATAGTCACAATTGTCCAGTAGATACTGCGCGGAATACTGGTAAAACCATTACCAGGGCCTTCTACCAAAAACATTAAACTACCAAAAATCACACTAAGCACCAAAACTACCATAAAGAAAACCAGCACTTTGCGCCGGGCCGCGTACATTGAACGCAGTAATATATTGGCCTCCGACAGATAACGAACTAGTTTTAGCACTCTAAATATTCGAAGCACCCTTAATAGACGTATCACTAACCAATAACTTGCACCAGGCACAATCAGCGCCAAGTATGTCGGTACAATAGACAGCAAATCCACCAGCCCATAAAAACTAAAAATGTAATGTAGTGGTTTTGGTGATGAATAAATACGCACTAAGTACTCGGCAGAGAATAGGAGAGTGAAAAACCATTCAAATCGAAACAACCATAGCCCATACTGGCTGTTAACGGACTCGATCGAATCGAGGACAATGGCTAGCACACTAAGCAGAATGACATAGATCAAGGCTATATCGAATTTCTGGCCCGCGGGCGTATCAGTGCCAAAGATGACCCGATAAGTTCTCTCTCTTAAGGATGCTTCAACCATAATGATTGCCTAGGTACGAATAGATGCACACATTGTAGGCAGTAATCTCCAATTAAACTAATTCCTTATCGCCATCCCATTCAATTGCAACAACGATTAGGTGCTTACATTAGTGATCGTTTAGCCTACTGGGGAATGTTAGTATTGCATCTACGTCTTGATATCCATTAAAACCAACTACTAATGATTTCGGAAGCCCCTCAATGATCAACCAGAGAATGTCTCCCAAAGACTGGTTAATGTTACTGCTATTGTCCTTTCTATGGGGAGGCTCATTCTTTTTTATCGCCGTGGCTGTATCAGAACTACCGCCATTAACCATTGTTACAATGAGAGTTGGCATGGCGTCCATTACACTTTGGACCATTCTCATTATCGCTGGGTATGAGATACCTAGAACTCTTAAACTATGGCGATCATTTTTTGTTTTGGGGTTACTCAATAACGCCATCCCCTTCTCCCTTATTGTTTGGGGGCAGACCCATATCACATCTGGCTTAGCCTCAATTATTAATGCAACGACACCCTTATTTACAGTGCTAATCGCGGGTACCTTACTGACTGATGAGCACATGACACCGGCAAAAATTGCTGGTGTCATGATTGGGTTGTTAGGTGTGATAGTGTTAATTGGCCCCTCATCACTGACAAACGCCGGCGCTAACACGACCGCCCAGCTCGCTATTATGGCAGCTGCCGTATCCTATGGCTTTGCTACCGTCTACGGTAGGCGATTCAAGACCATGGGCATCAGCCCATTTACCACAGTTGTTGGGCAGGTTACTTGCGCAACCATTATTTTACTACCATTAGCGTTGTTCATAGAACGACCTGACCAACTGGAAAATCCAAGTTTGAACGTTTGGTTGGCGGTTATATCTCTGGCTGTTTTTTCAACAGCCCTGGCCTATATTTTATTTTTTCGCATATTAGCCTCTTCAGGTGCTACCAATGTCGTCTTAGTTACATTTCTGGTTCCCATTACCGCCAGTCTGCTTGGCTGGCTTGTACTAAGTGAAGCGCTACATGCTGAATATTTTATTGGCATGGTATTCATCGGCTTAGGACTCGCGGCAATTGATGGACGATTGTGGGATAAAGCTAAAAGACTGACCAAACGCCATTAGCATATAATGGCTTTTTTGATCCATTGAGAAGTGATGCTATATACAGCTAAACTCTCACTTTACCAATAAGAGGTTATTGATGAGCCTGCCTGTCAATCAAATCAGTATTGAAATTACTCAACCCGGCGGTCCAAAAGTTTTACAGCCGACATCGCGTCCAATGCCCTCGCATAATGACAATCAAGTGCTGATAAAAGTCGCGGCGGCAGGTGTTAACCGGCCCGACGTGTTTCAGCGCTTAGGCTTTTATCCTGCGCCCCCTGGCTCATCAGATATTCCTGGCCTTGAGGTGTCAGGCACAGTAGTGGCTGCCGGCAATGAGGTCACCCGCTGGAAAATAGGGGACCAAGTATGCGCCTTGCTAGCCGGCGGTGGTTATGCTGAGTACGCCTTGGCAGACGCATCTCTGTGCCTTCCCATCCCTGAAGGTCTAGGCCTTGAAGATGCCGCGGCACTGCCGGAAACCTGTTTTACCGTTTGGCACAATCTTTTTGAACGAGCAGAATTAAAACCCAACGAATGGCTGTTAGTTCACGGTGGATCCAGTGGTATTGGTACCACAGCTATTCAAATGGCCAGCGCAATGGGCATTAAGGTTATCGCCACTGCCGGGTCTGATGAAAAATGCAGGGTTTGTGAAAAACTAGGTGCGGTCAAAGCTATTAACTACCGTGAACATGATTTTGTCAGCATCTGTGCCGAACTGACCGATGGTGGCGTTAATGTTGTGCTGGACATGGTCGGCGGTGACTATGTGCAGCAAAATTTTGCTGTCTGCGCGCCAAAAGCACGAATTGTCAATATCGCCTTTTTACGCGGTTCCAAAGTAGAAATAGATCTCATGCCTCTAATGCTGAAACAGATCGTATTAACCGGCTCAACCCTTAGAGCTCAACCATTGAAAGACAAGAAACGAATTGCCCAGGGTGTTGAAGCTCAGGTTTGGCCATTAATTGCCGAGGGAAAATTCAAACCCGTTATTAATAACAGATTTCCGCTTTCGCATGCGGCCCAAGCTCACGAACTAATGGAATCAAATAAACATATTGGTAAATTACTACTAATAAATGAGAGTAATTAATGGCTAACAAAGACTCACGATTAGTCTATTCCACCGACGTGGGCCGCATTCAGGAAAGCGCACAATCCCAAGTTACTTTAACGGACGGTATTGTGCGCATTAGGCGCGAAACCAAAGGTCGTAAAGGGAAAGGGGTCACTACTGTTTCAGGGATTGACTTGCCAGAACCAGATCTGAAGACCTTAGCCAAACAGTTGAAGCAAAAATGCTGCACTGGTGGCACCGTTAAATCAGGAGTTATTGAGGTGCAAGGTGATCATCGTGATTTACTCAAAAAAGAGCTGGAAAAACGCGGCCATAATGTCAAGTTAGCAGGAGGCTGATTTTTGGATATTGACAGTTCTAAAGCAACAATCCTCAAGGTGATAAAACCATTTGGCACATGGCCATCTGATATTAGTGCAGAAATGATCACTCGCGCTGCACCCGGACTCAATCACCTTCATTCCAGTGCGGATACACTTTTTTGGGTCGAAAGTCGGCCGTGGGAAGCTGGCCGCAATGTCATTATGTGTCAGACTCCCGAAGGGGCGATTAAAGACCTTTTGCCAACTCAGTTCAGTTGTAATAGTAAAGTGCATGAGTACGGCGGTATGGCGTACACAGTGGCCAATCAAAAACTCTATTTTGTGAATGCTCTAGATCAACGTATTTATCAGCTCGACTTAGAGTCTTTAAACAACCCCTCACCGGTTAGTCCTGAAGGACCTTTTCGCTTTGCCGATATTATTGTCGACACGAAAAATCAGCGTTTGATCGCAGTCTGTGAGCACCATATTGAGGGGCAAGAACCAGACAACTACATTGCCACTATTGCCTTAGATCAAAAGCACCCTGAGATCCAAACTTTAGTCGCGGGTTCTGACTTCTATGCCTATCCACGCCTTAGCCCTGATAACAACACAATCTGCTGGATTGAATGGCAACACCCCCACATGCCGTGGGATAACACGCAGTTATGGCAAGCATCGGTCAGTGGAAAGCAGCTAACAAATAGATGCCTAGTCGCAGGTGGCAATCAAGACGAAGCTATCTTTCAGCCTCAGTGGTCTCCGGACAATCTTCTGTATTTTGTATCAGACAGCCATAACTGGTGGAATATCTATCGCCTCAGAGATGGGCATCGAGAAACAGTACTGCTGAAGGACGCCGAATTTGCCGTACCTTTATGGCAACTAGGCGTATCAACCTACGATTTCATTGACAGCCAAACCATTGGTTGCACTTGGACTGAATCTGGCGTTTGGTTTACCGGACTTATCGATATACCCGCACAAACACTTGGCAAGATCGACTGCCATTACAGCAGCATGCATAGCATCTGCACACATCATGGACAGTTATTTATGATGGCCGGTGCTCCAGGACTATCAACGGAATTAATTAGCTTCTCTGCAGATAAACAGCTAAATAGAATTTACTCTCCAGCATCACTGCCGATAGCTAACAGCCAGTTATCAACCCCAGAATCAGTATTATTTTCCAGCGCCGACAATCAAAGGGTGCATGCCTTCTTTTACCCGCCAATCAACGCTCATTTTCGCGGGGATGATCAAGAGTTACCTTTAGTCATTGTTATATGCCATGGTGGTCCAACTGGCGCAACAGACAGTAGCTTAAACCTTAAAATACAATATTGGACTAATCGCGGCTTTGCTGTGGTGGACATCAACTACCGCGGCAGCACCGGTTTTGGCCGTCACTATCGCCAAGGCTTGACGGGGGCCTGGGGGCTTGCCGACGTTGAGGATGCGCAATACGCCATCGGTCACCTTGCAAGCTTAGGAAAAATAGACCCCAAACGCTGTATTATCCGAGGCGGAAGTGCTGGTGGGTACACCGTACTTTCAGCGCTAACCTTTACCGATACCTTTAAGGCTGGTGCAAGCCTTTACGGCATTGGTGATCTTGAAACTCTGGCCACCGACACTCACAAGTTTGAATCTCGGTATTTAGATAGCCTGATAGGCCCCTACCCTGAACGAAAAGATATCTATATTGAAAGATCGCCCATAAATCATATAGAGGGTCTTAACTGCCCGGTGATCTTTTTACAGGGGCTTCAAGATAAGGTTGTCCCACCCAATCAGGCAGAAATGATGGTGGACCTATTGCAAAGTAAAGGCATTAAGGTCGCTTATGTGACCTTTGATGATGAGGGCCATGGATTTCGAAAGGCCAACAATATTATTTGCGCCATGGAGGCCGAATTAACGTTTTATCAAGAAGTATTTAACCTTGTCGAGACTAGCTAATCATGTCTCGTTATCGTCCCCCCAGACCCAAAAGTTCGCCTTACATCACACCTGAAGGTGCTGCCAATATGCGAGCTGAGCTTAGGCAACTATGGAAGGTCGAACGCCCCCAGGTTACTCAGGTGGTTCATGAGGCGGCAAAGAACGGAGATCGCTCTGAAAACGGTGACTATATTTATGGCAAACGACGCCTACGTGAAATTGATAGCCGAGTACGCTACCTCACTAAACGCTTAGAAGACGCCAAGATTATTGAGGATAAACCTAGGGATCCAACGAAGGTATTCTTTGCTGCCTGGGTAACCGTTGAAGATGAAGAAGGCAATGAGGTGCCGCAAACTTTTAGACTGGTGGGCTCGGACGAAATCGACCCATCGCTTAATTGGATTAGTATTGATTCACCCATGGCTCAGGCGCTAATAGGAAAATGTTTAGATGAAGAAGTGATGGTAAAAACCCCTGCCGGACCGCGTTGTTTCATTATTACCGGCATCAGTTACGAGTTCCCCAATAGTTAGGGCGACAACCGTGAGATGGTCCAGCTATCGCCATCACGTTGGAACGAAAAACGATCATGCAGGCGATTTTCGCCGCCCTGCCAAAACTCAAATTCCCGAGGGACTATTCTATAACCACCCCAAAATTTTGGTAAAGGGACCTCCCCCGACTCAAAACGCTGCTGCACAGCGTTGAACTGAGCCTCCAACATCTCACGAGACGGGATAGGACTACTCTGCTCTGACGCCCAAGCAGCAAGCTGACTCGATATTGGACGACTCTGAAAGTAGTCAGTGATCTCGTTATCTGACAAAGGCTCTGCCCTCCCGCCCACGATCACCTGACGATCCAATTGCAACCAAGGAAACTGCAGGCTAACCTGAGGGTTAGACGTAATATCTGCAGCTTTACGACTCCCTAAATTGGTGTAAAAAACAAAGCCGCGCCCATCGAACCCCTTCAGCAGCACCATTCGCTGCCAAGGCCTACCCTGAGGATCAACGGTAGCCACACTCATGGCGGTAGGGTCAACAATTCCGGCCTCAAGAGCCTGATCCATCCACAGAGAAAATTGCTCAAAAGGATTGGTACGCAAGTTATCTCGAGATAGCGTCCCGTAGTCATATTCGCGTCGATTATCTTTAATACCCATATCAAGCCAACCGTTCTTTTACTTTAATTACATATTACCAATAGATTGCCCACCATCAACAGGCAATGCAACACCATGCAGATAAGAACCCGCATCACTAGCCAACAGCAAAAATGGCCCTGTCATCTCATCCATCTCTCCCGCACGGCGTGCAGGCGACGACGCAAGAAAGGTCATGCTTTCAGGAGACGCAAAAGCCGCTTCGGTCATTTCGGTTAAAAAGTAACCGGGACACAGCGCATTGACACGAATCCCTTTACCGGCCCACTCAAGAGCAAGCGACTTGGTCAACTGAACCACAGCCGCCTTGGAAGCTGAGTAACTAGACTGGCCGAAGGACGCACGCAAACCCAAAATCGATGCGGTGTTAACAATAACACCTCCAACACCGGCCGCCATCATGCGCTTAGCGGCCTGTTGAGCGACGATAAAAACCCCTTTAAGGTTAGTATCCATCATATTATCCCAGCTCGACTCATCGATCTTCACCGCGCTTTTGACTTCTGCGATACCCGCATTATTAGCCACCAACGTGATCGTTCCAAATGCCGCTTCACTCTGGTCAAAAGCAGTCGCAATAGAGTCAGAATTGGTTACATCCATTGCCACGGCTAGCGCCGCGCCACCTTCAGCTGTAATCTCAGCCACCAGAGACTCAAGACGATCAATGCGACGCGCTGCAACGACTACCTTGGCACCTCGTGCCGCTAATATTTTTGCAAAATGCACGCCAAAGCCACTGGATGCGCCCGTAACCATTGCCACTTTGCCGCTCATATCAAATTCTGTTGCCATGCCTTTTGTTCCTTGAGTAATTATAAATTCTAGCCGTAAGTAATATACTGTTCCATCTCATTGGTATCCAAATGGGTAACACTGTTAAAACCAGTCAAATTCATCTTTCTTTCGTTAAAAAAGAAATGACTTATGGCAGTATTCTTATACTGCAGATTAAGATCAAAGACATTTTCATTGGGAATCCCAAGGACCAAGCCAACAAAAGTGCTTATTGACCCGCCAGAACCAATGGCCAAAATACTGTTGCCGGTGCTTCCCATGGCTTTGATCTGCTCTTGAGCACCTTGGACTCGGACTTTAAACTGCACCCAGGTTTCAGGAACCCCTGGGATACTGTCAGACGTCCATGCGTTAAGAACCTGGCGCAGCAGTCGATAATAATTCTTCTTATCGGTAGGATCTTTCATCACGCTTTGAAACAACGGAGTATCACCGTGAATCTTCCCATAAGCCTCCATCATATCAACGAAGTTGTACTCATTGAGCCCAGGTAACACTAACCGATCACTACCGTTTATCCCCAACCCCTCACAAATACCATCCATCGTTTGATGATGGCGGTGCATATCCCCTACCACTAATTGATCAAACCGCATATTCCGCAACTTAAAAAACTCACCCAAAAAACGCGATTGCTGATGGCCTAGATCTGATAACTGATCGTAATTTGTCGATCCAAACGAGGCCTGCGCATGGCGCACGAGGTGGAGTTCACTCATTAGACTTTCCTAACATCATGGTCGAAGTATGTTGTACTTTTTGTATAAGCATTATGGTTTCAGAGGGAATTAGCTAAATAGCATCAACTTTAATTGTCATAATATCTTAAACGTTCGATATCATCTTCATTAGTTTTTTCACCATACTGAATCTCAATAATGTTACATGGTTCATCGTATGGATTAACAACTTGATGCCATGCCTTTTTTTCCACATGAAAAACATGCTCTAGATCTAAATTTAACGCTTCATATTTATCCGAATTATCTTTGCTGTAATTGACTATGCAAGCACCCTTGCTAACGAACCAAATTTCATCTCTAAAAAAATGACGCTGAAAGCTCATGCCTTTGCCAGCGTCAATAACCAATTCTTTTAATTTGAGAGATTCATTTTCAAACAAATCATAAAATTTACCCCAGACTCTTTCTTCGCTTCGATATTGAAACTCTTTGAGAATCCAGCTAGATGAATTCTTTTTATCTTCTCCGCCCACTCCAAAAACGAACTCTACACCAGAAACATTCATTTCTAGAAAATTTCTATTGGTTCTATCTCCACCATTGCAAAAAATAATCGCATCATCTGGATAATTTTGTTTAACTTTTTCAAGCGCTAAGCTAGCACTTCCTTGAGTATCATCCTCAAAGTCCATAACCTCATCGACCATGCCTAAATTTTCGATAATAATTTTCCTCTCACCAAAGGGCATGAAAAACTTCCCTTTCTTGTTGATCAACCACTGGTCAGAATTGAGCGCAACAATCAACTTATCACCTAATGCTTTAGCCGCTTTAAAGTAGGCAATATGACCCGAATGGATCGGGTCAAAGCCACCACTGACTATAATAATTTTCATAGACGGTCAGAGATCATGAATAGATTAACTCTTAGGGAGATGTAGTCAGACAACACAGTAGGCCTTTTTGATTAAACAGCATTCGTTAGTCGTTTGAGCGACGATATAAAATATATCGTACAACCGCGCTTTAAAAATTAAAATGTAAGTACATTCATTCTAAAGCGTATTTAAACGCAAAACACCATGGGTTAATAGGGATAACAGCAGCATATTTCATATTCACCTTGCTTATAAGGGTATAAACACTAGGTAATTACAAAATATAGATTATGTACTATATCGACCATATAAAGACGTGGGTGCTCTCGAGTGACTAGCGATTAAGACTGTGCTTTTTAATGCCCTGATCATCATTAGCTAACATTCACGACAATTCATAATTTAGCTTAAATGAAGTGCAAATAAACTATAAAAATGAACTACTTAGGCGTATACTGCGCGCCCTAATAATCCAGGGCATAAAAACCCTAAGCCACAGGTAAATTAATGTCGTCAATTGACTTCGCATCACTGGGTATTTCTGCCCCGGTACTTAAAGCCGTTCAGCAACTCGGCTATGAGCAACCGACCCCAGTTCAAGCGCAATGTATCCCTATCCTTTTGAACGGTCAAAACCTATTAGGAACGGCACAAACTGGTACGGGCAAAACAGCCGCGTTCGCTCTGCCTTTTTTGAGCAAACTGGATGATAAGCAAAAATCACCGCAAATCTTAGTATTGACCCCAACTCGCGAATTAGCGATTCAGGTAGCAGAGGCCTTCCAAAGCTACGCCAAGCATATTAAAGGTTTCCACGTACTTCCTATCTATGGGGGAGCAGATATAGGCGGTCAACTACGAGGCCTTAAGCGCGGCGCTCAAGTTGTCGTAGGGACGCCAGGTCGTATGCTCGATCATTTGCGCCGGCGCAGTCTGGATCTGAGCCAAGTCAGAGGATTAATCCTCGACGAAGCTGACGAGATGTTACGCATGGGTTTTATTGACGATGTAGAGACCATTCTCGCTAAGACACCCAATGATTGTCAGCGAGCACTATTTTCAGCCACGATGCCACCCGCTATCCGTAGAGTGACCCAGAAATACCTTGGTGATGCGGAAACCATCAGTATCGAGAATAAAACAAAAACCGTAGAACGCATTGAGCAACAATATGTGACCTGCAAAAGCCATCAAAAGATGGATGCCTTAACACGCGTACTCGAAGTTGAGTCTTTTGACGGTATGATCATCTTTGTACGGACCAAATCGTCAACTGTCGACATTGCCGAGCGCCTTGAAGCTCGAGGTTTTTCGTCTGCAGCCCTCAATGGCGACCTCAGTCAAGCTATTCGAGAACGCACCATTAATCGTCTTAAGAAGGGTCAAGTGGATATTGTTGTTGCCACAGACGTTGCTGCACGCGGCATAGACGTACAAAGAGTATCCCATGTGTTTAACTATGACATACCTCAAGATACCGAAGCTTATATTCACCGTATTGGCAGAACT
>DUBX01000040.1:0-19607 GCA_012960115.1 Porticoccaceae bacterium | reverse complement strand
CATTAACTTTGACATCCCCTATGACAATGAGTCCTATGTACACCGAATAGGCCGTACAGGTCGAGCTGGACGAGATGGTAAGGCAATCCTTTTTATCACGCCTAAAGAAAATCGTTTATTACGCTCTATCGAGAAATCAACACGTCAAGTCATTAAACCAATGGCCATGCCTAGCAATGAAGAAGTTAGTGGTCAGCGGATTCAGCAGTTTACTGAACAGCTACTGAAAACCATGGAATCACCTAAGTTAGATAAATTTCGCTCTCTGATCCAGCAGTTAGCTGACGAAAATGAATTAGATATGGCCCATGTCGCAGCTGCCTTGGTCTTTGAAAATCAAAAAGAACGGCCACTGTTCCCTAAACTTGAAACCATCACTGCACCTACCAGTAAAGATCGCGACAGAGCTTCAGGTCGAGAGCGCAACAGAGACCGCGGTGATAGAAATAAAGACCGTGGTGACCGCAAAGAGCATCGCGGCCAGCGTACAGAGAACCGGGACTCGCGCGCAGAACCGCGAAGAGAGCGCTCAGAACAGCCTAAACGTAAGGCTAAAGCAAAGGATGCCGACGCTAATCGTGATGGCGTTCCAATGGTCACTTATCGCTTAGAAGTTGGCAACAATGACGGTATTTCACCAAGTAATATTGTCGGCGCCATCGCTAACGAAGCCGATATTGAGAGTCGCTTTATTGGTGAGATCAAGCTGCATGACGACTACAGCACCGTGGACTTACCTGAGGGCATGCCTGCTAATCTATTGAACCATTTGAAAAAGGTTAGAGTTTGCGCTAAACCCATGAGAATCAGTGTGCTTGGCGGAAGTAGCAGTGACAGCGCGCGACCATACACAGAGAAAGTGGCTAGCCCACGTCAGCGAAAAATTACGGATAGTGATGACAAGAAAACTCTCTCTCGTAATGTCGAGAATAAACGTACTGCAGAGCCTAAAAAGCCAGCAAAGAAGGTCTTTACCGGCAGTAAAAAAACCTTTGAAAAAGGCGCAAAATCAAAACGTAGTGATCGCAGTGATCGCAGTGCACCGAGCACCGATGGCAGCGCACCCTTAAAAAAGAAAAAGACCTATACCAAGAAGCCTAAGCGTTCGTAATAAGCTGATCAATCTGGATCAGCTGAGAAACGATAGTATCGCCATTGATTTGAATAGATTTGAAATACTCTTCAGCCATCGGTGCGATACTGCAGACCTTGGGCAGTTCAGCCGTCTCTTGGCAGATCTGCTTAATCCGTGGTAAGAATAGAAACTGCAACCACTGAATAAACGTTAGCGTATCAACAGCGAAAGGTTCAACGCTACTTAAAGCGTCATTAGAGGGTGTTTGAGCCAGCCATAACTCTTCGCTCTGGAGACCTTCTTCCAGCGTCTTGAGCATGTCACTTAGCTGTTGATAGGTGTCCATCTATTCATACCCTAATTCTCGCCTAAAAGGTGGTAGAGCATCCAATAGCTGCTTACCATAACGTTTAGTCAACAACCGCTTATCAAGAATCGTTACCGTTCCAGTGTCTGACTCAGTGCGCAATAACCTTCCGCAGGCCTGAATTAAACGCAGTGACGCCAGTGGCAGCGATATATCAAAGAACGAGTTGCCCCCACGAGCTTCAATCCATTCTGCTAAGGCCTGTTGTAGCGGTTCATTTGGCACGGCAAAGGGAAGCTTAGCAATCACCACATGACGGCAGTAATCTCCCGGCAAATCGACCCCCTCCGCAAAACTGGCCAAACCAAACAGCACACTGGTACTACCCTGATCAATGCGCTCTTTATGCAGTCGAACCATTTCCCGATTGGAATATTGGCCTTGGATCAATATTAGTTTAACGAGGTCATTAGGCAACTCCTCATGCACCTGTTGCATTTGACGTCTAGAGGAAAACAGCACTAACGTGCCAGTTTTTTTCTCAACCATAGATTCAATATTATCGACGATATGCTGGGTGTGATCATCAACATTATTACCTTCAACAGCATCAGACGGTACTCTCAACGACGCCGCCTTAGCATAGTCAAAAGCTCCCACAACTGAGAGGAAGTGAGCTGAATCAGGAACGCCCGTTTCTCTTTGCAGCGTGTTGAAATTACCTAGCGACCGCAAAGTCGCTGAGGTTAAGACTGCACCATAGCAGCTACCCCAGAGACGCTCACGAAGAATCTCAGCGGCCTGTATTGGGCTAGCATTCACCGAGATATCAACATTACCACCGCCGGTGTCATCAAGTTTCAGCCAACACGCCATTGGCATGTTGCCCTGCTGTAATTCTTTATGTAACCGATCCCACAAAGCGAGCAGACGCTCAGCGCCAGACAGCCATGTCCCCGCTTGCTGATAAAAAAGCTCTATGTCAGGGGTCGCTACGGGATATTGCTTATCGCTCAAGGCTTCATTAAGGCTATCTTCAAGGACCTCAAGCCGCCCTAACCAGCCACTGGTATGCTGGGTAATCTGTGTCGCAATGTCACGAATGGCAGTGCCAACATCGCCGTGGGAAAATCGATATATACCCTCATAATCATCAGCCTTATCCATCTGCTCTTTGAGGAGTGGATAAGCCATAGACAGTAATTCGGTTATTTTTGCCGCTTCTTTCTCAATCCGTGGTAACTGCTCAGCGAGCGCAGTATCTTTGCCGAAAATGGGCGCCTGACCTTTGCACTGCTTAGGAATACGCTCTAACCATGTCAGCGTACTATTAATTCTGCACTGGGCACCAAAGTGTCGAATTGCCGTATCGCCGAGACGGTGGCCCTCGTCACAAATATAAATGCAATCTTCTGGCGGTGGTAATATGGCACCCCCACCGAGCGCTAAATCAGCCATCACCAAATCATGGTTAGCAACGATGCAATCACTCTCTTCAAGGTCAGTACGCGCCTTAAAAAAGGGGCATTGATTGACGAATCTGCAGCGCCGGCCTGAACACTGCCGGCGATCGACAGTTAAAGCGCTCCATTCAATATCCTTAATATGGGTATCCCAAGAGTCTCTATCACCGTTCCAAGTGCCATCTTCAAGCGCATCGGACATCTCTCGAAACAAAGTTTCGGTCTGTGCGTTAGGGTTAAACTGCTGCTCGTCCTCAAACAAGAATAGACCTGCGTCTTTTGCTTTAATGGAGTCTAAGCACTGCTCCATGCGAAGATTACACGCATAGCGGCCACGTCCTTTAACCAGAGCGCAACTATAATCCCAGTCACAAGCCTCAAGGAGCTCTGGGATATCTTTATGGATGAGCTGCTCCTGCAGAGCTATAGTTCCTGTAGAGACTACAACCGTCTTTTTTAATGCCCGAGCAATAGGGAGAGCCGCAATAAGGTATCCAACGGTCTTACCTGTGCCTGTCCCCGCCTCAATAACCGATAGTCGTTTGTCTGCGTCATCATCACTCAGGCTATTGGCTATGGCAGCAACCATCTGCTTTTGGCCTAATCTGGCTTGCAATCCTCGGGTCTCTAAGAACTTTCGATAGCCCTCCTGAATGATGTCTCTAGTGTCGGCGTCTAACAAGCGTTAGTGCCCCTGCTGTGACAAATAGTGCAGCTGGTTATCGACAGGGGCAGCATAAGCAGCCACAGCAATGGCCTGATGCTCATTGGGTAGAGCGCTAATATGGTCTCTAAATCGTTGTTCAGCATGCAACCAGTCTTCCTTAGGCCAAAGGCTCTTTAAACTCTCTAAAACATCTAATTTTTGTTCAGCAACCTGCATTGTCCAGGCGATAATATTGGTCGGAAAAAGTTGGTAGTTGAGACCAATCTGACGATTAACCTCACCAGCAAGAACATCTGCGTCCTCGTATTTATCAGCTACGGGATCACCAAAATTAACCTGAATGCGCCCCTTGTACCCAAGAAAGCCTTTTACAATACTGTCAAGATCCTCGAAGGGACCTTTGGTATAAGTTAAGCCCTGCTGCTGAGCGTAAAGCTCGCTGGCTTTCTCAGCATCACAAGGATCATACTCATAAGAAATGGCTACAGGCACAATACTCAATTCACCGATAGCGGCAGCAAAACTTTGGTCTTTATCCTTTGACAACGCCAACATTTTGAGCAGGGCTGTTTCGGTCCGGTCCTGTCCGTCTTTAGCTCGGCCCTCAGCTTGAGCAATCCAGATAGGCACCTTCTCTTGACTAATACTGTGCCGAATATAGCGAGAAAGGGTTTTTAGGGCTTCAAGTTTCTCACGACGACCTTCGACTGACCGTTTAACAATAAAACTGCGGTTAATTCGCATCAAATCGGCGGCAAAAGGCTTACTGAGTAAATTGTCTCCAATGGCAATTCTAACCATCGATCGATTCTCTTTAAAAAGACCCAAGTTAACCATGGCTGGATCTAGGGCAATATCCCTGTGATTACTCATATATAAATGAGCTTTATCCAAGGGTGTTTTATCGAGGCCGCTAAACCCATAGCTATCAGTCGTTGTTTCAAGCACAGATATGAGGCGTGAGGTCATATGCGCCTGAAAGTCAGACACAGTAGAAACCTCAACCATAAGTTTTCGCAGCTTGCGCCGTAAAAAGGGTCTTGCGAGCCCTGTAAAAATACCTGGCAGAATTTTCGTCATCCGCGGGAACTCACGCGAAAGCAGAAGATCCATTAACTCAGGATCAGCTATCATACGTGCTAACGCGCTAGGCACTTCACTATCGTGGTACGGACGAATATCGTCAAAATCATTCATGCTATTAGTCGACTAATTATTATTATCTAGCGTTTCGTTGGACGTTGGCGGGAATTATACCAATGCACCTCATGAGAAAATTCATCAACCTTATCGGCAACATCTAACACCAGTGCAAACAACGCCATCCGTACTAATAGGCCATTGTCGGTCTGGCGAAATATGGCTAAGTTGGGGTTGTCATCTAGATCAATATCCAACTCATTGGCATCAGCTCGTGAATCGCGAGGCAGTGGATGCATGATAACCGTATTGGGCTGACAGTATTCGGTATAGATCGCTTGATTAAGTCTAAACTTACCCCGATAAAGGTCAGCTTCTTGCTTTGTCGAGAACCGCTCCTCCTGAATTCGCGTTGAATAGACGATATCGACATCCACTATACTCTGGGTCATTTCATGAGATACAGTGACCTCAACCCCTGAGCTGCGCATGGATTCAATAATCGACTCCGGCAAGGCCAATTCGGCGGGAGAAATCAGCACCACATGTATGTTGTCATACAAAGATAATAGCTTCCCAAGAGAGTGCACTGTGCGGCCGTGGCGCAGATCACCAATCATGGCAATACTCATCCCATCGATCGTCCGACTTTTATCAGCAAGCTCTTTACGGATGGTATATAGGTCCAACAAAGCTTGAGTAGGATGCTCATTAGCACCATCACCACCATTTATCACGGGGACTCGACTAGCAGTGGCAAAATCTGCTACCGACCCCGATTCAGGGTGGCGCATACAGATAACATCACTAAAACCTGATAAGACTCGCGCGGTATCTTGCAGAGACTCACCCTTAACCAATGCGGAATTCTCAAAACCGGCTGTTTCACGAACCTCACCACCCAATAAATTAAAGGCAGAACCAAAACTGACGCGAGTACGGGTACTGGCCTCAAAAAACATATTGCCAAGAATGGCACCTTCAAGGACTCTTGTTACCTTTTTACGAAGAGCATAAGGCTCCATCTGATCAGCCACAGCAAAGATACGATCGACGTCTTCACGCTGGAACTGGTTGATTGACAGGATATGTGCGCCGGTAAAGTTCAAGATTTAACCTCGGGGCAAAAAGTTGATGGGAGGGATTTTAGCCTTTTTCGTCGCTGCACTCTAGCTCGATAACGAAAATTCATCATTCACCTGAGAAGCCCAGCCCTTAAGCGACTCTAGTATAGCGATTTTTCCAGCTGGCAAAGCCTCGCCGGCCAATAACTGTGCTATCTCAGCGCCCTGTTGCTCCATGGTTAAATAACCCGACTTCTCATCGGTTAATCTCCACCGACAGTTTTCTGCCCAAACACTGCGCTCTTGATCTGACAACGAGCCGTTAAAATAACGCGCCCGATAACTAAACAACAGGTGATTGTACCGCTCATCACTAAAATGGAAGCGATGCTCATCAGTAAGGTCTTCAAAACTGGCCTGGCGTACTTTTTCTAATAAATGCTTATCAGCATTGGGTAAGAAACCATTATACAAACGTTGCTCAGCCTCTGGCTTTTCGGGAAACGATTGACTATTAAAGACCGCCGCTAACTTAGCGGACAGATCAATTTGATTCAGCCTTTGCCAATGTAATTCACAGCGCTGAACATCAATATCCAAGCGCTTCGCCGCAGCCTCATCTATTAACTTATGTGTGGTGACCACAGGAGCGTTATTAATATGTACTACCTTTAGCGGAATGCGAACTTCACCATCCCCCAGCGCCTCAGATGACGTGAACACTCGATGTGCAATTTCTTCTGCACTTAGGTTGATCAAAACCTCAGGGTCAAACGATAAGTCTATGCAAATAATGCCGTTACTATTTGTCGGATGTTGAGCCAACGGCATCATAATCGCACCATACATATGGGCTCTTGGGAGCATACCTGAAATATGAAAAAAGGGTTTTCGGTCAGACAAATTCAACATCTCTCCAACCGCTTTTTTACTCCTCATGTTCACTACATAGTCAAATAAACGAGGCTGTTTGTCTTTGACCAATTTAGCCACCGCAATCGTTGCGGTTACATCAGACAGTGCATCATGAGCCGCTTCATGGGCCAGTCCGTTGGCTGCAGTCAAATGCTCGAGCTTAAAACTCGGACGCCCGGGCTCATGGTCTGGCCATTCTATGCCCTCGGGCCTCAATGCTCTCGTCAAGCGCAGCATATCCATAATATCCCAGCGAGAATTACCGTTTTTCCACTCTCGTTGATAGGGATCAAAAAAGTTTCGATAGAGAGCATAACGAGTGACCTCGTCATCAAAGCGAATACTGTTGTACCCCACTCCACAGGTGCCTGGCACTGAGAGCTGCCGATGGATAGCCTCGATAAACTGAGGCTCCAACAACCCTTTTTCCATGGCCAATTGAGGGGTAATTCCGGTAATAAGGCAGGCTTGAGGCGCCGGCAGTATATCTTTTTGAGGCTGGCAATAAATGACCAGAGGCTCACCCACTGGGTTTAAATCCTCGTCAGTCCTTAAACCAGCAAATTGTGATGGCCGATCTTTAGAGGGGTCAACGCCAAAGGTTTCGTAGTCATGCCAGTAGAAAGTATTTGCCATCGATTAAATCCTTTCCCCTCGTAAATAAGCGTTAGTATCTAGTTTGGAGGGTTCAACCACCCTCGACTAATGGTTGCCCAGGACTGGTCTCAGGCTTAGGCGAAGGCTTAGGCGCCGGAGCCGCTAATCGCTGCTCTAACTGATAGATTTTTTGCGTCATTTGGCGCCGAAAGCCCTCTATAGCTTCCATAGCCTCAGCATTATTAGCCTGATCACGGTCCGTGCGCGATAACGCAGTTTTTAGTCGATTAAGCTCATCGGCGTACTCACGCATTACCTCATTAACCTTGTCTATGTCAGCAGAAAGTCCCAACTGGCTAACGCTCAAGTCGCTAATGGCAGCACTCTCTTTATCAATGCGAGTCCCCACCGCTGCAATAGATTCTTGGGCCGAAACGCGCTTTGCCGCTAGAAAAGCAATATCTTTTTTGTTGTCGGCAATTTTTGTTTTGTTGATATCGTTAGTGATGCCCCAGAGCTTTCTAATTTCGCTCCAGTGCTTTTTCAATTCTTCACTATGGTTACTAATATTGAGTTGCATCGCCGCACCCGACTGGGTAACCGACTCATCTGTGCTACTCAGCCGTGACTCAAGCAAATCAAATCGTGCCAACAGTGACTCATGCTTAGCGGAAAGGTCTTGATACTGCAATCCGCCAAAAACACCCGTTCCAATCAAACCTAAAAAGGTCAGTATCAAAATAAACTTCATCAGCCCAGACATACCTGCAGTAGGTGACTGACCCCCATTTCTTGAGGTCGGTCCGTCACCGCGCGACTCTGGTATATTGCGACCAATCATATCGTCCCGTTCGGCAACAATTGATGTTTTGGGCTTTTTATCCATATTTTTTTGATTCCATGGTCATATTTCAACAGAGATAAACTCAATACTATCTTATTACACCAAATTATACGCTGATCTTGGTCAATATATAAAAATGGCGTCCACAAAAAAACCGGTGAAGCTTACCTAACACCGGCTTTTTGTCTAAGCAATTTTAAAGCAGGTTAAGTGCACCAACCAATATCGCGGTGAGCGCCAAGCTAGAACCAATCACACCATTAACCGAGGTCATTGGGCCTTGCTTACCTTTTAATCCATTAATTTCTAAAGCGACAATAATCACTAAGGCAACCGTTAATCCAGTACCGCCAACGGCGGTGCCATAACCATGACCCGCATAGTGCGGTCCTGCTAACATACCAAACAACATAGGTGCCGAGAATAAAGTGTTGGTTCGAGAAGCAAGAAGCGCCTTGGCACCCGCCGCTGCTTTATCACCACCTTCAACAAGACCTAAAGCAATTTTTTGCGCAGGCCAAATTATCATCCAGACATTTGCCGCCATCAGCGTACCCATGACAACGCCGATAACGATGTAGTTGTTCATTTGATTCATGCGCATCACACCTTCTAGTAGCAGAAGACCGGTGATAAACGTAAACATAGCACCCCACCTGAACCACCAGAGAGCACTAGGCGCAAGTTTAGCTTTTGCATCAGCTAAACCCTCAGCTGAAGCTTGTTTAAAGTATCCACCTTGCACGAAGTTAAAATAGTAGAGCATTCCGATCCAAGTGATACCAAATAAAAGATGTCCCCAACGGGCAAGTAGATTGATAAATTCGGCGGTCATGAGCAAGTCCTCTAGAAATTAATACCCTTACAGGCTATAGGTTTATTTAGCTTTATTATAGGTTTTTTAGGATTTTTTGATAGGCTTTTTATGCAGTTTATAGCGGTTTTACACGGTATTTGATGATAAATATCATCGGCCTACTTGCCACTGCAGGCATTAATACAAGGGATATCTCGAAATCAAAAAATGAACTCAAAAAAAAGCCCCGCAGGTTAGTGCAGGGCTTTTTGTTTTTTGGGGATGGGTTTACATCATTCCGCCCATGCCACCCATACCACCCATACCACCCATATCAGGCATGCCACCACCAGCAGCACCGCCCTCATCAGGCGCATCAGCAACCATCGCTTCGGTGGTAATCATTAGTCCAGCGATCGAAGCAGCCGCCTGTAGCGCTGTTCTAGTCACTTTAGCCGGGTCAAGAATACCCATAGCGATCATATCGCCGTACTCACCAGACCCTGCGTTATAACCGAAGTTACCCTTACCTTGCTTAACCTTATCGACGACGACAGAGCCTTCCTCACCTGCGTTCTCAACGATCTGGCGCAGTGGCGTCTCCATGGCGCGAAGCGCAATACCGATACCCGCGGTTTGATCTGTATTTTCACCCTCCAAGTCCTTAATTTTCTGTAGGACACGAATAAGAGCGACACCGCCACCGGCGACAACACCCTCTTCAACAGCAGCGCGAGTAGCATGCAAAGCATCTTCAACGCGGGCTTTCTTCTCTTTCATCTCGATTTCAGTCGTTGCGCCTACTTTGATCACGGCAACACCGCCGGCCAATTTGGCGACTCGCTCTTGCAATTTCTCTCGATCATAGTCAGAACTAGTATCTTCTATCTGAGCCCGGATTTGCTTAACTCGCCCTTCGATGGTGGCGTGTTCGCCGGCACCATCAACAATGGTCGTGTTTTCTTTGGTCATGCTGACACGTTTAGCCGTACCCAAATGCTCCAAAGTAGCGCCCTCAAGATCAAGACCAACCTCTTCAGAAATCACAGTACCACCGGTCAGAATAGCAATATCTTCCAACATTGCCTTGCGACGATCGCCAAAACCAGGCGCTTTACAAGCTGAAACCTTAACAATACCGCGTAGGTTGTTCACGACTAGGGTTGCTAATGCTTCACCTTCGACATCTTCAGCAATAATCAACAGTGGCTTACCCGCTTTAGCAACCGCTTCAAGCAAAGGTAGTAGCTCACGAATATTGGAGATTTTTTTATCTACCAGCAAAATAAGCGGGCTGTCCTGTTCGGTGCTCATGTTCTCTTGGTTGTTGATGAAGTACGGAGATAAATATCCACGATCAAACTGCATACCTTCAACGATATCTAGTTCATTTTCTAAACCACTACCTTCTTCAACAGTGATGACGCCTTCCTTGCCAACCTTGCCCATTGCCTCAGCAATGATGTCGCCAATGTGGCTGTCGCTGTTAGCAGAAATAGTGCCGACCTGAGCAATCTCTTTGTTTTCTGCGCAGGGCTTTGCAATTGCTGCAATTTCTTTAGTGGCTGCAATGACTGCTTTTTCAATGCCACGTTTTAGATCCATCGGGTTCATACCCGCAGCAACCAACTTCAGGCCTTCATTAACAATAGTCTGTGCCAATACTGTTGCAGTAGTCGTGCCATCACCAGCATCATCTGACGCCTTTGACGCTACTTCTTTAACCATCTGCGCGCCCATGTTTTCGAACTTATCTTTGAGTTCGATTTCTTTGGCTACCGACACACCATCTTTAGTCACGGTGGGTGCACCAAATGACTTATCTATAACTACGTTACGACCTTTAGGCCCTAAGGTTACTTTCACTGCGTTGGCCAAAACATTCACACCATCAAGCATGGCTTGACGAGAATTGTTGCCAAACTTTACTTCTTTAGTTGCCATGATTTTTTCCTTCCAAATTCTGTTAAAAACAATTCAATTCAAATTTAAGCTTCAACTACAGCCTTGATATCACTTTCGCTGAGGATGATTAATTCTTCGCCATCCACATCAATCTTGTCATTACCCGCGTACTGACCAAAAACGACGATATCGCCAATTTTGACGTCAACCGGACGTAATTCACCGCTATCTAAAATACGGCCACTGCCTACGGCAATAACTTCGCCTTGATTAGGTTTTTCTTGTGCAGAGCCTGGCAATAATATTCCGCCTGCTGTTTTTTGTTCTTCTTCCTCGCGACGAACGATAACTCGGTCGTGTAATGGGCGAATTTTCATGGTTCTCTTCTCCAATTATTCTATCTTCAGTTGTTAAAGTTCACTTGCGACATGATTACTTTCGCAATTGTTGCTTTATATGGTGCCAGACCTTTTCTTTTTCAAGGGCAAGCAGCAATTTTTTTTCAATAAAAAAGGATTTTAATCTAGATCCTTGCGTTCCCAAGATTCTCCATCGATAACATTGCCAGAACTTTTAGTCCGATCGGTAGTTGGGCTAGAATACCCATTGGCATGAAACCCGCCGATGGGAGAGCCTGTTACGACCATTTTACTCAAAATTCGTGACACGATTAGGGCTCTTATGGGTGGTATTAGTCCTGCAAACCCGATGACATCGGTAACAAACCCAGGGGAGAGTAACAGAGCGCCAGACACGGCGAGAATAATAGCCTCTCCCATTTCCTTTGCTGGCAATTTGCCTTCTTGCAGTTTTTGGCGACCGCGCCACAACGTGGCAAAGCCCTGCTCTCGCAATAAAGCTGCGCCAACAACGGCGGTCAACAGCACTAGACCAATAGTCAGCAGTGCACCAATCTCACTACCAACGGTGATCAATAGCCACATTTCCAACACCGGCATGACAATAAATAACAGTAACAGGTACCTCACAGGCAACTCCTTCAACTCGTTCTATAGAGTAGTATTGGGGTAGTTTTCACTATTTCAACATTCGAGCGAATAGCGTAATCTTAAGGCAATGGAAACTATGACACCCCAACAAAGACTTTATAGCATAATTAAGGTCATACCCCGAGGCTACTTAGCAACCTATGGCCAGGTAGCTAAGCTTGCTGGATTGCCAGGCTGTGCTCGAATGGTCGGCAAAACCTTGAGTCAATTGCCAGACAATACTCAGCTGCCCTGGCATCGAGTAATTGCGGCATCAGGTAGAATAAGCCTGCCAGACAGTAGCGCGGCTTTTGCTGAGCAAAAACAACGCCTCATCGATGAGGGTATTTGTGTTAACGAAAATCGCGTTAACCTTAAAAGAAACAGATGGCAACCTTGATTGACGCCTAACCAACAGGTCGCCTTGGTAACACAACAGGATTATTGATGAATTCACCGAGTATCAAGCACGCATTATTCAATCGTCGCATGCTGATTTGTATCTTTACCGGCTTTGCATCGGGTATGCCCCTATATCTGCTGATCTCATTAGTACCCGCATGGTTGCGCACCGAGGGTGTTGGCCTTAAAGAAATCGGCTTTTTCGCCTTGATCGGGCTGCCTTATACGTGGAAATTTATGTGGGCACCGCTGCTTGATCGTTACTCGCTGTCCTTGGGGACGTTAAAGCCAGGATTGCGACGCAGCTGGATGCTTATAACTCAGGTGCTATTGCTCATTACTATTGCCGCTCTGGGATATTTAGACCCGCTCACGCAAATCTGGCCCATCGCGTGGTTATGTTTTGGTATCGCCTTACTTAGCGCAACCCAAGACATCGTGCTAGATGCTTATCGACGGCAAATATTACCCGATCAGGAATTGGGACTAGGCAATTCCATTCATGTTAATGCCTATCGAATAGCAGGTTTAGTCCCGGGTTCATTGTCACTCATACTGGCCGACAGCCTGCCTTGGCAAACCGTATTTCCCATTACCGCGGCCTTTATGCTGGCGGGCATCGTGTTGACGCTCAGTATCGCCGAGCCGCCGCGCTCTCATCAACAGCCGACCACACTGCGAGCCGCAGTGGTAGACCCATTTCATGACTTCTTTTCTCGCCAAGGGGTCCAGCATGCCTTGTTAATTTTGGCCTTTATGCTGCTGTATAAACTGGGTGACAGTATGGCCACCGCGTTAGCGACGCCGTTCTACCTTGACATGGGTTATAGCAAAACCGAAATAGGGCTTGTGGCTAAGCAAGCGGCCCTATGGCCCGTCATAATTGGGGGTATTTTAGGTGGCATACTCATATTGAAAACCGGCATCAACCGTGCACTATGGTTGTTTGGTGTAGTTCAAATTGTCTCTATTTTAGGCTTTGCTGTTTTAGCCCGTGTCGGCGAGGGTCTGTGGCTGCTGGGGCTGGTGATTGGTTTTGAATACCTTGGGGTTGGTTTAGGCACAGCGGCCTTTGTGGCTTTTATCGCACGGACAACAAACCCCGCTTTTGCCGCCACGCAATTTGCCCTATTCACGGCCATAACCGCTATACCTCGCACGGTGGCCTCAGCCGGTACGGGCATTATCGTTGAGGGCATGGGCTGGGAAAACTTTTTCTACCTGTGCACGGTGCTGGCTATTCCTGGCATGCTACTGCTGTTCAAAGTCGCCCCATGGAATGGAGATCAATCCTAACCCCGTGCAAGCTTCCCAAAATAAGACCAGTCAAAGGCAGGGCCAGGGTCAGTTTTTCGATCAGGTGCAATGTCACTGTGCCCAACAATTCGCTCATGGGTTAATGCGGGGTATTCAGACATTAAGCACTGCGTTACCTTAGCTAAGCGTTCATATTGCAGGTCGGTATAGGGCTCAATATCTGTTCCTTCCAACTCAATACCAATGCTAAAATCATTGCAGGCTGGGCGCCCAGCAAACGCTGACACACCGGCATGCCAAGCACGCTCATCAAAAGACACAAACTGTATGACAACCCCCTCACGATCGATCAAGAGATGCGCCGATACTTTAAGGTTGGCAATCTCGGCAAAGTAAGGGTGTATATTGGGGTCTAGGGTATTGGTGAACAGCTCAGCAACATGGCCGCCGCCAAATTGCTCCGGTGGCAGGCTAATATTATGAATCACTAGCAGGCTAATGTCAGACTCATCCGGGCGCGGGTCGGCATTGGGCGATGCCAATACCGTTGCTGTTGATAGCCAGCCCTGATCAATATGCATGGGGTCTATTTCTCTGTGTCACACTAATGTAGAGTTATTGAAACAGATCAGTGGGTTAAAGCCAAACTCCGAATTAATGCTACAATTCTCGCCCAGTAAAAATGGAGTTAGATGACGTTGAGTACGCTACTTGTGGACACCCTGGCCGACATACCAGCCTGCGTTGCCCGCGCGCTACGCGAAGATATTGGCGAGGGCGACATCACCGCCATGCTCATACCTGAGCAACAACAGGCCAAGGGTGAAGTACTGTGCCGCGAGCATGCCGTGATCTGTGGCACAGCATGGGTCGATGAAGTGTTTCGGCAACTGGACCCTAAAACGACCATTAACTGGCTGGTGAAAGACGGTGATCAGGTCGTGCCAGACCAACTATTATTTACCCTGAGTGGCACTGCACGCGTATTGCTAACCGGCGAGCGCAGCGCATTAAATTTTTTACAGTTATTATCAGGTACCGCCACCCTCGCACGGCAATATGCTGAGCTAACGGCAGGCAGTGAGGTGAAGATTCTGGATACCCGCAAGACCATTCCCGGGCTGCGCTTGGCACAAAAATATGCCGTCGCCGTGGGCGGTTGCAACAACCACCGTATTGGTTTGCATGACGCCTTTTTGATTAAAGAGAACCACATTGCGGCCTGCGGGGGTATCGCCCTAGCAGTGGCAAAAGCCCGTGAAATAGCGCCCGAGAAAATAGTGGAAGTTGAAGTTGAGAATCTGGATGAGCTGAACGAAGCCTTGGATGCCCAGGCCGATGTGGTGATGCTAGACAATTTTTCGCCGAGCGATATTGAAAACCTAAAACACCTCAACTTTGGCGAAACCAAAATTGAGGTGTCCGGTAATATTACCGATGAAACCGTGCAGCACTATATTAGCTCTGCGGTGAACTACATTTCATCGGGGAGTCTAACCAAGCATGTGCAGGCCATAGACCTGTCTATGCGGTTGACCGCTTAGGCATTAACACCAACCTTTAGCGCAACCAGTTCCAGTCATTGCCCAAGTGAGGGTACCCCCATTTGCTGTTGGGGTCATTATGGCTGTGTATTCATCCGTACCGTCAGTTAAAGTAGATTCCGCTGTACCTGCCTATTTTCAGCATCGGCAGTGCCATCTAAAACCGTTGGACAGATGTTGTTATACTTGCGCGATTAGCAGGCTAGTTAAACTGTAAGAGATCCTTTATTTATGTCTATATTTCTGTCCGCCGAATTATATTCTGGAGTGCTCGCCGCTGTTGGTTTTTGTTTTGGCTTATTGATCGGCAGTTTTTTGAACGTCGTGATTTTAAGATTTCCGCAACAACTTTACCGTCGCTGGGCACTTGAATCACACGATATCTTAGGTATCGAAAACAAGGTGACTGAAGAGCCCGGTGTTACCTTGATATGGCCTGCATCTAGGTGCCCAAAATGCGGGGCTGGGGTACGTCCTTGGCATAATATTCCTGTGTTGAGCTATTTGCTCTTAAAGGGCCGCTGCGCTTCCTGTTCTGCCTCTATTTCTGCTCAATATCCGCTTGTGGAGCTGCTTACTGCAGCGGTTGTTGCTCTCTTGATCTATTTTTACGGTGCAACGGTAACCACGTTTTATAGTGTTATTTTAGCCTGTTGCTTAATTGCACTTGCTGGCATTGATCTGAAGGAAAGGCTGTTGCCTGACCAAATTACCCTCCCTCTTTTATGGCTAGGGCTGTTTGCTAATATCAACGGGGTCTTTGCACCTTTACCCGAGGCCGTTCTAGGGGCGATTGCCGGTTACCTGTCTCTGTGGGGTGTCTATTGGTTATTTAAACTCATCACTGGGAAGGAGGGTATGGGTTATGGCGACTTTAAGTTGTTGGCGGCACTTGGCGCTTGGCTCGGTTGGGGGCTTCTGCCGCTAGTAATAGTACTATCGAGTGCCGTCGGGGCTATCGTTGGGCTACTAATGATTATCATCGGTGGTAAAGATCGTAACTTACAAATTCCGTTTGGCCCTTTTCTTACCACTGCAGGTTGGATTGCTCTAATCTGGGGTGATAACATGATCACTTGGTATATGTCAGCGTTTACTTTCTAGAACACGCCGACTGAACATGACTCAGTTATTTAGGCGCTTGCTTTGAAAAAGAATCCTTATATAGTCGGACTCACCGGTGGCATTGGCTCCGGCAAGAGCACTCTGGCCGCAGCATTTAGATCACTAGGCATTCAGTCGGTCGATGCGGATTATGCCTCTAGGGCTGTTGTTCAGCCGGGAATGCCCGCCCTGACAGATATTAGCGCTCAATTTGGGAAAGACATTATTTTGTCCGAGGGGCAATTAGATAGGGCTAAGCTACGCCAAATTATTTTTACAGACGTTAACCAAAAAATCTGGTTAGAGACACTATTACATCCACTAATACGTAACTGGATTGTTGAGCAACTGCATCTAGCTACTAGCCCATATGTGCTTTTGGAGTCACCGCTACTTTTTGAAGCTAACCAAGATCAACTGGTGGATACGGTGTTACTGGTAGATCTACCTAAGCCATTACAGTTGCAACGCGCGGCGCTTAGAGATGATAATGATTCGAGGCAAATTCAACGTATTGTTGACAGCCAGATGTCTCGAGAGGATAAATTAGCCCGAGCAGATTGGGTGTTTGATAACACTCTTAACCCAGACACAATGGCAGATAGAGTTGGCGTTTTACACTCAACATTTTTAACATTAGCCAAGCCATTAAAAGAGATTTAACCGCCGTGACTGAACCTACCATTGTGAAATGCCCCACCTGTAAAGCAGACGTTGCATGGACCCGAGCACAAAAATATCGCCCGTTTTGTTCTCATCGCTGTCAACAGATTGATTTTGGTGACTGGGCGACCGAGAGTTACACTATTCCTGTTGATCCAACATTTGAAGATGGCCAGCTTGGTGAGAATGATTTAGACGCTTAATAGATTATTAAGTCAGCCTAACCTTGAGGGCAAAGCTGTGCCAATATCGCCTGATTGGCCTCTGGGAATTTAAAATTAGGCAGATCGTTTAAGCTCACCCAACGGATCTCTTGCCCTTCAACACCCAAAGGTAGGCCATTAAATTCTGTCACTGTCCAAATATCTAGAGATACTTTTTTGTCGGGATAATCATGGATTATTTGCATCATTGGCGACGCGTTTGTCACGACTATATTGAGCTCTTCTTTAAGCTCGCGGCGCAGAGCCACATAAGGCGTTTCATCGCCGTCGATTTTACCGCCGGGAAATTCCCATAGACCGCATTGATGCAGATGGTCTGCGCGCCGAGAAATAAGAATATGTTGGGGAGAACCATGGTGCTCACCAACAATAACGGCTGCAACGACCTGTACACGCGTCATACTAATAGGGGATCCTTAGGTTCGGTACTCGGCGTTAATACGCACATATTCCTGAGTAAGGTCGCTAGTCCAGACCGTCTCATTGTAGTCGCCACGGCTCAGGCTAACGCGTATTTCAATGTCTTCAGACTGCATGGCCTCTTGCCCCGCCTCTTCGCTGTAGGTGTCAGCGCGACTGCCATACTCAGCGATTAAGACATTATTGAGGAAAATTTGTACTAGGTTAACATCTAGGTCGACAATGTTAGACCGACCAACGGCGGCCAGAATGCGACCCCAGTTTGGATCAGAAGCAGACAACGCTGTTTTAACCAACGGAGATTCGGCAATGGTATAAGCCGTATTAAGGGCTTCAGCTTTATTTAATGCCCCCTCAACCACCACTGAGACAAATTTGCTGGCACCTTCACCATCTCGAATAATCGCCTGAGCCAGATCAGTGAATACTTGACTCAGTTGATCCACAAAGGTATCGAAGGAGACCTCGTCAATAACCACATTGCTAGCACCAGTGGCCACTAGAACCACTGAATCATTAGTCGATGTGTCACTATCAACGGTGATTCGATTAAATGATACTTCAGTTGCTATGGTTAGGGCACGGTGCAATAGCTCATTATCGATCAAAGCATCGGTCGCCACAAAGGCTAGCATTGTCGCCATGTTGGGCTTAATCATGCCAGAGCCTTTAGAGATTCCGGTGATGGTCACCTGATGATCATCACCATATTGCCGACTGTTGCCTTTAGGGCGCGTATCGGTGGTTAAAATACCCTGTGCTGCCTCTTCCCAACCTTGTTCAGAGAGATTTCCAACCGCTTTGGGTAATCCTGCCATGAGCTTATCCATGGGCATAAATTCACCAATCACGCCGGTGGAGAATGGCAAGATGGCGTTGATATCCACCCCGCGCGATGTAGCCAGTGCGCTACAGCTATGGGTAGCATCTAATAATCCTTGCTCTCCGGTGCCGGCATTGGCATTGCCGGTGTTGATCAGCAGGTAGCGCGGTGCATCGCTTGCCAGATGGCTTCGCGTGACGTGAACAGGGGCCGCGCAAAACTGATTACGGGTGAAAATACCGGCCACTCTGCTACCCGGCGCCAACTCTATAACCACCAGATCCTTCTTGCCGGGTTTCTTGATACCGGCACTGCCGATACCCAGCCTGACACCGGCCACCGGGAAAAACGTCGGCAAGGTTCCTGGACCAACTGCCATTTTTACTCTCCTTTCGTCATGATCGGCTTCTACCCGGCGACCCGGCCGGAACACCGGTTACCAAACGAAAAACCCGCAACCTGTCGATCAGGGTGCGGGCCTTAGTTCGCTCACTCAGCGGCGGAAATCAGCTGACCTTTCCACCCGCATGGACAAGGCTCGTTTCGCCCTACCTTTCGGTCCTGTCGCACAAAGGTCTCCGGCGTTCCCTGAGGCTGCTGGGTAGCAGCTCCATCTGCGCTGTCATCCTGCCTGTGCTGTGCGGTGGCGCTGGTTTCATCGTGGCGCAGTCGCGCCTGGGCAAGCTCCCGCTCCAGCTCTTCCTTGCGGCGGCGTTCCACCTCTTCCATTTCTTCACGGCTCTGAACACGGACATGAGACAACACCCGGACCACATCACGCTTCATGGTTTCCAGCATGCTTTCAAACAGGTTAAAGGCCTCGCGCTTGTACTCCTGCTTGGGGTTCTTCTGGGCATAACCACGCAGGTGGATACCACGGCGCAGGTGATCCATGTTTGATAGATGCTCTTTCCAGAGCGTGTCGAGCACTTGCAGGAACACCTGCTTCTCGAACTTGCGCATGGGCTCGGAGCCCGCCAGTTCCTCTTTGGCGTCGTAGGCCGCGACAATCTCTTCCAGAATACGCTGACGCAGATTCTCTTCGTAGAGCTTGCTGTCCTCGTCCAGCCATTTCTGAACAGGCAGGTTGATGGCCATCTCCGATTGCAGCTGGCTCTCCAGGCCGGCAACATCCCATTGCTCCGGCATGCTCTGCGGCGGGATGAACTCACTGACCAGCGAATCCACCACATCCTCGCGGATGGTTTTAATCATCTCGGAAACGTCTTCCGACGACATGACCTCGTTACGCTGATCATAGATCACCGTACGCTGGTCGTTGGCAACATCATCGTATTCCAGCAGGGTTTTCCGCATATCGAAGTTGCGGCCTTCCACCTTGCGCTGGGATTTTTCAATGGCGTTGGTGACCATTCGATGCTCGATGGCCTCGCCTTTTTTCATCCCC
>DUBX01000039.1 GCA_012960115.1 Porticoccaceae bacterium | reverse complement strand
ACTCTCTGGGTAATAAGCCCCGTCTTGCCCGATCCGGCAGGGGCAGAAACTATAAAACTTCTCTCAGTGTCAAGAGCCTGGCTACGCTGGGCTTGGTCAGTAACTCGGCTCATTGGGTACTCTTGTTTAACAATTCAGTGTTGATATCCGATTCTTCATGCCAGCGATTTAACGGTAATAGGTAACTTTGAAACTGAAAGCTTCCTGAATCGAATACTTCCACCTGCGTGACGCCACTGGTGAATTCCTCCGCCAAGGCCCCAATGGCATGTTCCCACTGGACCACTTGGCTATCCCATGTCTCCAGTGGCTTTACATCGGCGATCAAATCGCTAGCACTGATGCCCGTAAATTTGATCTTGCCTGCTTTAACTTGAGCGAAGGCACAGCCCTTGGCCTGAGGCTCACTAGCTAATACATAAAGAGGTAGTTGTGGGTCCTTGGGCCTATCACCATCCCAGTGTGATGCTGTTACTTCCCCTGATTTATAGTCAATAACCACTAAGTCTCCATTCACCGAGTCAATACGGTCTAGCTTTAGTGATATTTCTAGGTCTCCAAAGTGGATGCGTCTGTTGCACTCCAGGTCGATAACCGAAAAGGACGGGCGTTGTTTTTCTAGCTCTAGCCAAGCAGACAATAGTTTTTCAAGCCTCTTTTGTTCAATTCCTCGATAACGGTTGCCCGCAAGAATGGGGTAGCGAGGTACTAATTCATTCAAGGTGTCACTGATGGTTTCGGCCAAGGCCTCAAGGAGTGCGGTGGCCGTCAATTCGTTAAGAGCAGCAGAACTGTCCCACTGGCGCCAAAGGCGATACAGAACATCATGTAACAAAGACCCCCGATCCCTAGCAGAGAGCCCCTGACTTGGCTCCTCCAGAGGCTCAGCCTTTAATCGATGTACGGCAAAGGCGTTAAAAGGACAGAGTGACTGGTTTTTCAAGAGCGTACTTCCAGTTCTTATGGTCTCCTTGTGGCGGTCATAAGGCGCCGCACTGTCTTTAAACACCTCGTACTGATGTGCCTGACGTAGCCAATGCGGATATTGCTCAACATCGCCAAGAACCGCTTGGCTATTTATTGGGGGGGCAAGTCTCAGAAGCGGGCTCGGGTCCAGCTGCTCTTCACTTTTAAATTCCGGATAACTTAGCAACAGTCGACCTGCGTTGTTTTTAAATCCCTGCAAAAGAGATTGAGCTATTTCCAACTCTCGCTCTGGCAGACTATGGGGCATTTCGTGAAGACGCTGGAAACTCGCCGGAAGAAGTGGACTTATGGACACTGAGGCAGGGAAGTTTTGGCTATGCATGCCAGTGATCCAGAGCTGATCAAATCGCAGTCCATCGCCTTCCAATAGACCAAGGATCTGCAGTGGTGCATCTGCGGTCTGCGGATGGAATACTGAATCATGAGCAAGTTGCCTTAATTGTTGTAAGGCGCTGTTAAAGCCCACCTGAATTGACAAATTATCAAGCTCACTAAATGATTCCAGCAATCGGTCCCAATGCTCTCTCTGCTGATATTCCACGCTATCTAAAGTTCTGTAACCTGGCCAGCCAAGATCATTTAAAACAGATTTGAAAACCTGGGCCCAACTCGAAAAGTCTTGCTTAGTGGCTTCCGCAAACACGCGTGAGTCCCGTGCCATGATCAATGGTCGTAGTATAAGATCGGTATGCTCACTATTGTCTTCTGACGAATTAGGCATCACTACATTGAGAAAGTCTCGTAAGTCGTAGGTAAACTGACCAGCCTCCCGCAGCTTGATTTCAGCATCAACTCGAAATGAGATGGGAAGCCTATCAAATAATGAAAGTGGGCTGTAAAGCATGCTTATCCACACATCAAGTGGATACTGCTGTCGTAACATCCCGATTAAGTCTAACGCCTGACTCGCCATCGCTGTCGTAGAGAGGGAGATTCCTGCAGAAATGTTCACTACCGGGTTAATCTGTTCCGTCTGAAAAGCTTCGCCCACCACCCGAGCAACTGTCGCTAAATTGTCTTTAAGATCAGGAATAATAATGCCAATTCTTTCATTCTTATTTATTTTAAGCTGTTGCGCCGCCCATTGTGCCGCAAGCCTGACTTCTTCAGCAGGGCTCGATACTTTCAATACTGAGGTCTGAGCCTCTCGATTAGGGGTCTTAACTGTGGTGCACTGACGCGACGCCCCAACAATAATATTGGTCTGTATAGGAGGAATTGATTGAAAGCCGTACAAAACAATTTCATCTTCAACGGCCAAAGCGCCAGATTCAAAACCAGAGGCTATACTGCGCCAGCTTTGCGCGGTGGTAACCAAATTATTTCTCCTAAGTAATCCGTCAAAGCTTTGGGCCCATAGTTTAAAGTAATCTGCTGCAGGAGAATCGCTTGGTACATCAGCAAGTTTTAGGTTCCATTGTTGGAGTCTGCTGTACGTATCGCCAGCAAGCTTGGCGTACTTGGCACTAAGCTCCGGATGATTGAGTTTAATTGCTCGCTCCCAGTAGTAGCGGCTTTGCTGCGGTCCAACAACGCCTAGCCCGCATACTAGACTATGACTTTGGTCTTGAAGCTCATCCCAACAAAAACGCAACCAGTGATCAATCGAGAAGACCCGTGGTGCCTGCCAAACCCTTCGCTCATCGAGATTAGCGATTGCCCACGCATCCGTGATCTTCGCCGCTAGCCGATGATTAGGTGTGAGAATAAGTCGATCAGCCTCTATAAATTGACTAAATAGACTGATATTAATTAAAGGAGCTAACATAGTTGCTGGGTCGGTTACTTTATAAAAAAATAGGACTCTATAATCGCAAAACAATGATGTAATTGACAGTAGACTGTTACAATAAAGTTATGGAATTTACTATTAGTCTCAGTTTAGTTTTTGCTACCTTGATTGGCCTTATCGTCGGCCTGGTCTTGGGCGTGTTTTTTGCACGTTCGAAGGAGAGCGCAGATGACGGTATTGATAATGCAGAATTAGTGTCAACCAACAGGGTTCTTGAAGAGAGACTCTCAAATCAGCAATCTCAGTATGAAGCGCAATTGAAGCTTTTACAGGATGCCAAGCAAAGTCTCAGCCAAGAATTTGAAAACTTAGCAAACCGGATATTTGAGGACAAACAGGCCAAGTTTTCCGCGCAAAGCAAAGAAGCACTTGAGGTATCTCTTAGTCCGCTACGAAGGGACATTGGGGACTTTCGGAAACAAGTTGAGACCGTATATGACAAGGAAAATGCAGATCGTAATAAACTTGTCGGTCAGATTAGTGAGCTGCAAAAACAAACCTTACAAATTTCAGCTGATGCTGTCAGTCTTGCCAATGCTCTCCGCGGTGACAACAAAGCTCAAGGTAACTGGGGTGAGTTTGTCCTTGAGAAACTCCTTGAAGACTCTGGCCTTACAAAGGGCCGGGAGTATGACACTCAAGTTGCCTTAAAGGATGAAGGTGGCAAGAGACGAAATCCTGATGTCATTATCCACCTACCTGAAGGCAGAGATATCATCATCGATGCGAAGGTCAGCCTGGTTGATTATGAGCGATATTTCCACGCTAACGATGATGAGATCAAACAGCAGTGCTTGAAACAACATTTAGCTTCGCTTGGAGCTCATATTAAGGGCCTAAGTGTTAAGGATTACGAGAGCTTAGAGGGCGTTAATAGTCTTGATTTTGTACTAATCTTTATTCCTGTCGAGGCAGCGTTTATGGTGGCCTTAGATCGGGCCCCTGAGATCATGCGTGACGCTTATGACCGAGGTATTATCCTCGTCAGTCCGAGCACACTTATGGTTACGTTAAGAACCATTAAAAATCTTTGGCGTTATGCAGATCAGAACCGAAACGCTCAGGTAATTGCTAACAAGGCAGGGGCTCTTTACGATCAATTTGTTCGCTATGTTGAAGCGCTTGATGACGTTGGCCGGCATCTTGATAAAGGCAAAGAGGCTTGGGATACCGCACACAAGCGGTTGGTTAGTGGTAAAGGTAATCTTGTTCGTCGTACTGAAGAGCTGAAGACGCTAGGCGCTAAGGCCAAGAAAAGTCTTCCCGACAATGTGGTGTCTATCGCCAATCAAAATACACAGCTACCTGACTCAAGCGGTCTTGCCGATGAGAGTGAGACATAATGACATCGGCACTCATATTCATCTTTGGTGGGACTGTTACTATGGCCTTAATTGGCTACGCCTCGTACTTAGGTTCGCAGTTAAAGCGCCAAAAATCACGCCAAGAGAAAGCTGAAAAAGAGCTTGAAGTGGAGCTTGGCCTCAATGACAGCGATGCTAGAAAATCGGTTCAAATCATTGCCAAAGCGCTGATGCAAAAGAATCTAACCGAGACCGAGGCCGCCATGCGTATAGGCTTTCTGAGTCAAAAGATTGCAGCTAGCCCTGAGGAAGAAACTTTGTTTTCAGTGTTTCAACAGCTCGCTGAAGCCACCTCGCATGTACCTATACTTGACGATTGGCAGGCGCTAGATGTGACAGAAAAGAGCCGATTGACGCAAGAGAGAACGGCTATTGAAAGCAAGTACACTGGGTTTGTCCAAGCCAGTGCTGAGCAGTTAACCAGACTGCGACTAACTTAATTACGCCGTTTTAACAAAACGGCACTCTCTAGGTGATGGGTCCAAGGGAATTGGTCAAAAACCGCCACTTTTCTTATTTCATGAGTTTTTGCCAACACAGACAAATTCGGCATTAGCGTATCTGGATTGCAAGATATATAAAGTACACTCTCAAATTGCGAAACTAGCTTGAGCGTGTCATCGTCTAATCCAGCGCGTGGAGGATCGACGAAGATAGTTGAAAAACCATAACTCCCTAAATCAATCTCTTTCAGACGCCTAAAGGGGCGGTCCCCATTTAACGCCTGGGTTATCTCCTCGCTAGAGAGTCTCACCACAGTGACGTTGCTCACGGCATTCTGCTGAAAATTAGTTTGCGCAGAGGCCACGGACACTTTAGACACCTCTGTGGCCAGCACCTGCCGATAATGCTGAGCTAGAACGGCAGTAAAGTTGCCGTTACCACAGTACAGTTCAAGTAGATCGCTATCCTTTCCAATAACACTGCAGCACTCACTGGCCCATGTAAGCATTTTTACATTAATATTAGCATTGGGTTGAGTGAAGCCAGACTCGACTTGCTGATACAAATAATCTCTGCCTTGCACCGTCAACGTTTCAGTCACATAGTCCTGCGTTAAAACCACCTTTTGTTTACGACTACGCCCAATAATACCAATGTCTAGAGCCATCTGTAGGCGTCGAGCCTCGGATTCCCAGATTTCATCTAATGGTCGGTGGTAGATCAAGGTAACGAGAGCTTCACCGCGGGTAGTGGTCAAAAACTCAGCGCTAAATAGCCTCTTACTTAAGACTGGATTAGCATTGATGGCATGCAATAACAGCGGCATTAGCCTGTTAATCAGAGTGCCACCAATGGGAAAGTCATCAATGATGTATGGCCGCTTTTCACCAGGACTATTCATCGCGTAATGAGCAGACCCATCTTCATGCCAAATGCGAAATTCAGCCCGCATACGGAAATTCAACGGTGCTGAAGGATAGACCTCAACAGAACAGCCAACCAAAACCCCAAGCGCGTCTCTAAAGCCGCTAACTTTCGCATCTAGTTGCTGTTGATAATTGCTGTCGCTATATTCAATCGAAGGCGTCGACATGTTGGTCATAAGGTTTTGTAGATCTCATCGGTTTTCGCGGCCATCACGAAGTCGTTTAGGTGTAGCCCACCACTACTATGACTCCACCATGACACTCTAATACGACCCCATTCCACTAAGAGGGCCGGGTGGTGATTACTATCTTCCGCAATCAAGGTGATTTGATTGGCAAAAGCCATTGCCTGAACAAAGTTATCTACCTGATAAACACGGCACAGTTGCGCTACACCACTGTTAAGCTCGATTGTCCAATCAGCTATCTGGAGCGCCAACTTACGTTGTTGCTCGTCGGTTAGCTTAGCGGCGTCCTTAGGTGTAGCAGCACAGGGGTATTCACTCAAACGTTTCATAAATAGAGCACCTACAGACAGTTCTTGGGTCTAGGTAGCCCAGCCAACTGGGCTACGATCTTGGCGGGGCTGCCTGGGAATAATTGATTTAGATAGATACTACGCCCTTTATTGACACCCAAGCTCTCAGCAACGGTCTTACATAAAGGTCTCATTGAAGGGGAAAAACCATAATCCTTGTAGAAATCCCTTGCCAATAACAACACCTTTAGGTGGTCATGGCCGACCTGGACATCTTGTTCTAGCCCAAGCACCACAGCATACTCAGCTGTCCACTGAGGCAATTTAGCAAGATAATTCTTGTCGTCCGACATATATTTAGCCGCTCATCAAAAAAGCCCTGCTATTAAACAGGGCTTTGCGTACAACGTACACTGGCTGGTTAATCATCACCCATAATACCAAATATACTAAGAAGGCTCAGGAAGAGATTGTAAATCATTACAAAGAGCGTCACGGTGGCAGAGATATAGTTGCGCTCACCGCCATGAATAATAGCGCTAGTCTGCCACATGATGATACCAGCGGATAGAAAAGCGAATACTGCGCTAATCGTTAAAGACAGCAATGGGATTTGCAAAAACATATTAGCAATTGCGGCAATAAAGGCTACTAACATACCAACCATCAAAAACCCGGTCATGAAACTCAAATTCTTACGCGTGGTTAATACATAGGCCGAAGATGCGAAAAACACTAAGGCCGTTGAGCCAAGTGCCAACATAATGGGTTCGGCGCCTTTCACCGCTAGGTACATAGTTAAAATAGGCCCCAGAGTGAAGCCCAGCCAACCCGTTAGAGCAAACACCCAGAATAGACCTTTAGAGCTGTTTTTATTCTTCTCAGTCATCCATAAGCAAAAGAAGTAGGGTATGAGTGTCATCAGTCCAAAATAGGGTGCATTAATAGCCATGGATAGGCCCGCCATAAGCGCGCTAAAGGCGATAGTCGTTCCCAACAACATGTAGGTACTGCGGAGCACTTTGCTAACCGCAGGACTAAGAGCCGTACTTTGAATGCCACCGGGAATAGTGTTAGAGCGATACTTTTCAGTTTCCATAATTACCTATCCATTAAAGTTGATGTAAATGAGGTCGTAATAATACTCATACGACAGCATATAGCCAGCTAGATTCAATACAATTGGGGTATTTTGTTAGATTTAAACGATAGGAAAGGATTGCAGCTCAAAACCACTGCTATCTATTCGGAGGTTCCATCCGTTAGCCTCCCAGTCACCCAGGACAATACGCTCACCCTTAGTTAACTGATGTCTCTGCGGCCGATGAGTATGACCATGGATAAGAACATCAACGCCGTGCTTATCCATTACGCTGTTTACGGCCCCGGAGTTGACATCCATAATTTCGCTCGCCTTATTGCTATTAGCCGCTGCACTCTTGCGGCGCCAATTAGAGGCGATATTCTGCCGCAACTTTAATGGCAGATGAACTAAACACCAAAGGTAAATAGGGTTTCGAGACTTTCGACGAAAGCGCTGGTAGTCAACATCATCAGTACAGAGAGAATCCCCGTGCATGACGAGTGCTCTATACCCGTAATACTCAATAATCTCCTCATCAGCGAGTAATGATGCACCGCTCTCTCGCATGAACCTAGGGCCGAGAGTGAAATCGCGGTTGCCGCGCTGTATATAAACCGCCACTTCCTTATCACTAAGGTCTAATAAGGCTTTTTTTACTTGATGGGCAAGCGCACTCGGATCGTCGTCGCCGACCCACGCTTCAAAGAGATCGCCCAGGATATATAGCGCGTCGGCATGAGCGGCACGCTCCTTGACGAAATCCAAAAACGCCCGGACAATGACCGGGCGTTCAGGGGACAGGTGCAGGTCTGAAATCATCAGAACAGACATTAAGTAGCCACTCTATTTTTCGGCATACTCTTCGCCAATCACTGTTTCAGTGATTTCTATAATATCGACAGGTACATCTTGGTGTCCGCCTGAATTGCCTGTTTTCACCGCCTTCATGTGATCGACTACGTCCATTCCATCAACGACCTTGCCAAACACGGCGTAGCCCCAACCCTGGCTGTTTTTACCTGAGTGGTTCAAAAAACCATTATTAGCAACATTGATAAAAAACTGTGAGGATGCCGAGTGCGGGTCACCTGTTCTTGCCATAGCAAGTGTACCAATCTCGTTGGAGAGTCCGTTGTCAGCTTCATTTTCAATCGACGCTCGGCCAGCTTTTTGATTCATGTCAGAATCCATACCGCCACCCTGAACCATAAAACCGTTGATCACTCGGTGAAAAATCGTGCCAGTGAAGAAATCGTCGCGTGCGTACTGTAAAAAGTTAGTCGCGGTTACAGGTGCTCTATCAAAATCAAGCTCAATAGAAAAGTCACCCATCGTGGTCCGAAATGTAATCATTAATATTCCTTAGCAATAATAAAAGTATATATAGCCCTATATTAGGGGGTAACGAGCCTGATTTAAACTAATCTTTACTGATATTTCCAAAAGTGGTCACTTGTAGTAAGAAAAAGCCTCCAATTTTTGGCTTTTTGTTTATCCAAAAGCGCGCTGCCGCTATACTTGCACGCTTCCTAGGCCGATCTTTGCAAACACTATGACTGACGATGAAAAACCAATTAATTTTATACAGCATGTCATTAATGCTGATCTCGCCGCCGGCAGGGTAGATAAGGTCATTACTCGCTTTCCTCCCGAACCAAATGGATATCTCCATATTGGTCATGCTAAGTCAATGTGTGTGAACTTTGGCCTGGCTGAGCAATATGGCGGCGTCTGTAATCTTCGGTTTGACGACACCAACCCAGAGAAGGAAGATGACGAATTTGTACAGGCCATTATTAAAGATGTTGAGTGGCTTGGGTTCGACCTAGGCAGTGGCCCTTGCTACGCCTCTAACTACTTTGAGCAGCTCTACACCTGGGCAAAATACTTAATTACAGAGAGCAAAGCTTACGTCTGTGAACTCAATGCCGAACAGATGCGTGAGTATCGGGGCACATTGACCGAGGCGGGTAAAGACAGTCCGTTTCGAGAGAGAGTTGCAGCCGAGAGCCTAAGTCTAATCGAAGAGATGCGCTTAGGTTTAGTCAGCGAGGGCGCAATGACACTTCGCGCTAAAATCGATATGGCATCGCCAAATATTAATATGCGTGACCCGGTGTTGTATCGCATAAAGAAAATGGCTCATCAACGCACTGGCGATAAATGGAATATTTATCCATCCTATGATTTTGCTCACGGGCAGGAAGATGCCATAGAAGGGGTTACCCACTCAATTTGTACCTTAGAGTTTGCAGCTAACCGTCCCCTTTATGATTGGTTTACGGCTAACTTGCCTTTGCCATCCGTGCCTAGGCAATATGAGTTTGGACGGCTTAACCTCAACTACACTGTTACCAGTAAGCGCAAGCTCAAACAGTTGGTAGACCAGAATTATGTGGAGGGTTGGGATGATCCGCGTATGCCGACTATCTCTGGCTTGCGCCGACGTGGTGTTAGCGCAACTGCGATTCGAAACTTTTGTGACAGTTTGGCGGTTGCCAAAACCGACGGTACCGTGGACATGGCCCAGTTTGAACATTTCATTCGTGACGACCTTAATAGTAATGCCGCTCGCGCTATGTGTGTGCTGAGACCTTTGCTTATTACAATCAGCAACTATGAAGGCCAGGAGCAGTTCAACGTTCCCTGTCACCCAAATAGAGAAGATCTAGGGCAACGTAGTCTGGATTTTAGTCGTCAGATCTATATTGATCGATCTGACTTTAGTGAAGATACAAGTCTCTCCAGAAAGAAGTTCAAACGGCTCGTGATCGGAGATTATGTGCGCTTGCGCAGTGCCTATATTATTCGCGCTGACGAAGTCATTAAAGATGAGGCTGACGAAATTATCGAAGTAATAGCAAGCCTTGTGCCCGACACAGTTGGGCAAAATGCGCCGGAGGGCATACGCGCTCGAGGCGTTGTGCACTGGGTTTCAGGCAAAACGTCCGTAGACTGTCATGTCAATGTTTACGATCGTTTATTTGACGAGGCAACCCCAGATGAAGGTGATAAGAATTTCCTAGACTACCTTAATCCAGATTCTTTGGTCAAAATGAGTGGCTGTAAAGTGGAAGCGAGCCTTGCTGAAGCGAACGTTGGAGAGCATTATCAGTTTGAGAGAGAGGGGTATTTCACTCGTGATAGCGGTGATTTAGACAATTTGGTGTTTAATTGCACCATTGGATTACGCGATAATTGGAAAGCATAGAATGACTGATGCAAAAAACAGCTCATTAGTGCTGTACAACACTCTAAGTAGAGAAAAAGCGCGGTTTGAACCGAACGACCCGGATCGAATTACAATGTACGTCTGCGGTCCAACCGTCTATAACCGCGTGCATATTGGTAATGCTCGTCCTGCTGTTGTTTTTGACACCCTGTTTCGTGTGTTACAGAACGAGTACCCTACGGTAGTCTATGCGCGCAACATAACGGACATTGACGATAAAATAATAGCTGCGGCGGCGGATCTTAATCAAGATATTTCGGTTCTCTCTGCTCGATATTCAAAGGCCTATTTTGAAGATATGGCGGCACTTAATAATCTTGAGCCTACCATCACCCCATATGCGACAGAGCATATTCCCGAAATGATTAGTATGACCCGTGTTTTGATCGAAAATGGGCATGCCTACGAGTCTGATGGACATGTCTTGTTCGCGGTCCAGTCTATGGAGAATTATGGTGAGCTATCCGGCCGGTCGCTGGACGACATGCTTGCTGGAGCGAGGGTCGAGGTGGCAGACTACAAACGTTATGCTGGCGACTTTGTACTTTGGAAACCGTCGACTGGTCATGAGCCTGGCTGGGACAGCCCTTGGGGCAAAGGCCGCCCAGGCTGGCACCTAGAGTGCTCTGCGATGACCGAAAAGCACCTCGGTGATACTATTGATATCCACGCCGGCGGCCAAGATCTTATTTTCCCTCATCATGAAAACGAAATAGCGCAAAGCTGCTGTGCCCATGACGGTAAACCAATGGCCAATGTTTGGATGCATAACGGCTTCATTAATATCGAAGGCGAAAAGATGTCCAAATCGTTGGGCAACTTTCGCATGGTTAATGACCTGCTAGACCAATACCCTGGTGAAGTATTACGTTATGTCATTTTGTCTGCACACTATCGTTCAGAGCAGAGCTTTAGCAAGGATCTTCTAGATAGCGCCTGGCGTTCACTTGATACCTTGTACGGTTACCTGCGCGGAATTGACGATTCAGACTCGACCATCGTTGCCGACAGTAAGGGGTATAGAGCACTGCTAGATGACCTCAATACGCCGCTTGCTATCAGCGAACTGCATCGTATGGCCAAAGAAATGCGAGCCGCTAATGGTGCTCACCAGCAAGATTTACGCGCGGAGCTTGCGGGACTTGGGTCTCTGATGGGTCTACTGCAGCAGGACGCCGAACAGTGGTTTACTCAAGCTAGAGGTTCTAATGATATATCTAGTACCGAGATTGACGATATGATCGCCCGACGGAAACAGGCTAAGGCGGATAAGACCTTTAGTGAGGCTGACCAAATTCGCCAAGATTTATTATCCCGTGGTGTGGTGCTCGAAGACAGTCGAGAAGGGACAAAATGGCGGCGTAGATAGGCAATAGTTCAATCTATCGCCAGTAAATCTTCAATTTCAAAGGTTTCGAGCATGTCGACACCTCTCTCCAATAAGACATGCCCTAACTCTCGACTACCAACTTCATAGGCAACTAAGGTGGCATCGGCCAAGATCTCTATGCTGGCCAGGTCACAATCCAAGGGGATTATATGGTGATCGGTGTAGATAAAGTCTGGTTCGATGGCTTTAACCTCGTCAGAGTAAAGGTCATCCCAACATTTTAGGACCAGGCCCACGAGTGGCCAGCCGTTCGCTCTAGCGCCCAAAGCCAGTGAATAATCAGAACTCATAATCACCGCTCGATCAGCAACTGGGTGCAATATGTCTTGTACCGATGTTAGGATTCCCTCTCGCCCACAATGGTCGATAGATTCGTCCTTGAGCTCAACAAAGGCTTTAACCTCAAGGTTGCGCTCTAAAATGGCCACTAAGTGCTCTAACGGCGATATTTTCTCCTGTATAAATCTGTCGCCCAACCGGTCTGGCTCATATGCCGAGTAACTTAGTAGTTCTTCTCTGGTGCACTTAAATACGTCCTTATCAGTCCCACTAACTCTGGCTAAATTCGTGTCATGGTAAATAATGGGCAGCTTATCTAGGCTAAACTGCACATCCAATTCCACAAAGAGAGCGCCAGACTTTATTGCTTGAGTAATCGATAGAGCTGTATTTTCGGGATATTTCCCCCGAAAGCCACGGTGGGCAACAAGCTCTTCGTCACTAAGGGGGGTCGCACGGAGTGTTTTTATCGACATTGATAACGATCTCACGGTTCAAATTAGGTCTACGTAAATGGTATCCTTAGATTACTCTAACAACAAGGATTCACACATGCCTCTGGTGCTTTTTGAAATTCGAGACAACATAGCGTTATTAACTCTTAATAATCCAGAGAAGCGCAATATGCTGACCTTTGAAGTCTGCGAAATGATCGTCGATTATGTCGCTCAGGCCGAGCAACACCAAGATGTTAAGGCACTAGTAGTGACAGGTAATGGTCCAGCCTTTTGTGCCGGTGGTCAGCTTACCGATATAACGGCTGACCAGCTAATGCTCGAAAATATCTATAGTGGCTTTTTGAGTATCGCGCAATGTGAACTGCCGACCATTGCTGCCGTTAATGGCCCAGCGGTTGGGGCAGGTTTCAATATGGCGGTGGGTTGTGATGTGCGTATAGTGACTGAAAAATCTCGGTTTGAGCCTCGGTTCTTTGGCCTAGGATTGCACCCTGGCGGCGGCAATAGCTGGATGTTACGTCAATTGGTTAACTGGAACACAGCTGCAGGAATGCTGTTATTTTCTCAGTCGATTACCGGACAAGAAGCGGTTGAGAAAGGACTTGCATGGAAGTGTGTCAAACAAGACCAATTACTCGAAGCCACCTTTGACTTCACTGCTAACATTCGTGACCTGCCAAAAGAACTACTGCTGCGAACCAAGCAAACACTCCGGCAGGCTGGTGGTACTAACGAGCACAACGAAATTGTTAATCTAGAAACGGCACAGCAGGTCTGGTCTATAAATCAGCCTTATGCTCAAAATGCAATTTCAGCGATGATCGACAAAATCAGCAGCAAAAAGCTAGCCCTTTAGTAGGGCTTTCTCTGCTGCTATAACAGACTGCTGTATTAGCGTATTAATGGTCATCGGCCCAACACCACCGGGAACAGGCGTATATGCAGAGGCACGATCGACCAGTGGAGCCAATTCAATGTCACCCACGCCACCTGGATGGTAGCCTGCATCAACCACGACTGCGCCGTCTTTGATCCAAGCTGCTTGAATGAATTCAGGTCGACCTACAGCGCCAACAACGATATCAGCCTGCTTAATCAGGTCAGGGAGGTTCTGCGTCTTGGAGTGGCATATTGTGACGGTTGCATTAGCATTTAAGAGCATCAGCGCCATTGGTTTTCCAAGAATAGGGCTTCGACCAACGACGACAGCATGCTTGCCGGCTAGATCTATATCGTATGCCTCTAGGGTACGCATGATGCCTTGAGGGGTCGCAGATCCATAGGCATCTTCATCCATAGCCATACGGCCGAAACCATGACAGGTGACGCCATCGACATCTTTGGCGATATCAATCTGATCAAAACAGGCCCGCTCATCAATCTGAGAAGGTACCGGATGCTGTAATAAAATTCCGTGGCAGTTTGAGTTGGCGTTTAACTCATCGATCTTGCCTAATAGTTCTCTAGTGGAGGTACTAGAGGGCATCTCCACGGCAATGGATTCCATGCCAACACGTTTGCACGCACTCTGCTTCATCTTGACATAAGTCGCCGATGCAGGGTCTGCACCCACTAAGATCGTAGCAAGAATCGGTGCTTGGCCATTATTTTTCTCTTTAATAACCGCAACACGAGCGGTGAGATCAGCTTCTGATTTGGCTGAGAGGGCTTTACCATCGAGGATGAGAGCAGACATTTTGTTTCCTTTGAAAGAGGCAGGTTTTTGGTGGCGGTTAAGGTAGCGAAGGATAACCAATTACGCAAGCCTTTGGACACCCTAAAAACGACATAAAATTAGCTTTCATTACCTAAACAGAGTCAATATGCGCCCACTGAGCCGACATAAACAGCCTTAACCGGAGCGTCTATACCAGATAACCCTGGGCCATCTCTTCACCGGTGGCCCACAGACGCTCAGCCATTGGCTTATCGAATATGTGGTTATCACCACTGACGGTAACCGCATTGCAGTCCTCAAAATAGGCGCCGCTGACTCCCTGTAGAGCGGGATTGGTAGCCACATACACCTGAGTGGCTGCACCCTCCTGGGGTGTTTTCGCAATAAGGCCGCCAAACCAGTCAAACCCTTTGCGCATAACTACAGGGGCAGTGCGAGCGATATTGGTTTTGACCAAACCCGGGTGAATAACATTGGAAGTAACGCTGGAGCCTTTCAACCGTGCGGCCAGTTCAAGTGAAAATAATGCATTGGCCAACTTGGATCGGCCGTAAGCTTCTTGCGAATCGAATACACCTTCACCTCGAAGGTTGTCAAAGTCTATACCCACCGCAGGTGCCTGAAT
>DUBX01000038.1 GCA_012960115.1 Porticoccaceae bacterium | reverse complement strand
CAAACGAAACACCCTTGCAGAACGTCGTTTGCATTATCAACGGCATGCTGCGTAAGATGAAAACCGATGAGCAGAACACGCCCTTAAATGAGATGCTCATCTGTTCCATTTATTTGACGACGTACAAAAGCCAGGTGCGAAAGTTAGATGCTTTTCTTTCGAGGTAATTTTGGTTTACGCTTCAGCTAGGTTCAGCATGGCGTTGAGTAGTACGTTGCAGCCAGCCTCAATATCTTCAGGCTTAGCATTTTCGGCTTCGTTATGAGAAATACCTTTTTCACAGGGTATAAAAATCATTGAGGTGGGAGCGACACGTGAAATATAGACTGCGTCATGACCTGCGCCGGATACCATTTCTTTATTACTGTAGCCTAAATCTAGAGTTGCTTTGCGAACAGCGGCGACGCACTCTGGATTAAATACGACCGCAGGCGATTGCCACTCAATATCAATCTGACAGCTAAGCCCAACATCATCACACTCGTGTTGCGAAATTTGATGAAAACGCTCATCCATTTCAGCTAAGATCAGCTTGTCTGGGTGGCGAAGATCAACGGCGACTACGAGCTGTTCAGGTACTGTATTTCGAGCCCCAGGAATAGCCTTAATGTCGCCAAAAGTAACTCTTGACCAAGGCGCATATTCGGAGGTCATAACATAAAGTTCTTTAATAATGCGGTGTAATCCTACGAAGGGATCTAACCGATCTTCCATAGGTGTTGGACCTGCGTGAACAGGCTGTCCTGTGATTGTTAGGTCATACCAGTTCATCCCTTGAACGCCACTAAGAACGCCAATCTGTAAATCTTCATTTTCAAGAATAGGACCTTGTTCAATATGAAGTTCGATAAAGCTTTTTACAGGATGGGGTTTACAAGGCGTTTCGCCCAAGTAACCAATACGTTGTAATTCCTGTTGAATAGTTTTTCCACTCTTGTCTGTTCGAGCGTGGCCATAATCCAAAGTAAATACACCACTCCAGACACCAGACCCGACCATGGCAGGGGAAAATCGAGCCCCTTCTTCGTTCGTCCAGATAGCGGCTTCAATAGGGTTGTTGGTTTCAATATTTTGATCATTGAGTGTACGTATAACTTCTAAGCCCGCTAACACACCATAGACACCATCGAATTTTCCGCCGGTAGGCTGAGTGTCGATATGTGAGCCAGTCATCACTGCAGGTAGGTTATTACTTAGACCAGCCCGACGAGCAAATATATTGCCCATGGCGTCAATGCGTATAGAGCAACCGGCTTTTTCGGCCCACTGTACCCAAAGATCTCGAGCTTCTTTATCAAGATCAGTCAATGCTTGGCGGTTGCACCCACCTTTTTTCGTGGCGCCAATTTCCGCCATACGCATAAGACTATCCCACAGTCGTTGCGAATTAATTTTTAGTGGTTTAACCATTAGTTTAATCTCTAGTCTAAGGCCTTTTGTCTAAAAAATATGACTTGCCTTTTTTAATACTTTGGCCAGTGAGTTTTATTAACAGAGCCGGTCCGCTTTACTCGCGCCTCACTAAGCAACGTCAATATTTCGAAACCTAAAGCAGACATCAAATTAGCAGAGGTTCCTCTAACATCGACTAAGGGACACAGTTCAACAATGTCCGCGCCAACTATATCTAGGCCTCTAAACCCTCTGATAAGGTTTCTTACTTCTCTCGAGGTCAGCCCGAAGGGCTCTGGCAGTTGAGTCCCCGGCAGGTAGGTAGCATCAATACCATCACTGTCGAGGGTCAAATAGCAAGGACTATCTCCAATCACTTTATGGACCTCAGCAATAACTGCTGGTAAACCCATCTCATCAAAATCATCCATGGTGATAACTCGCATACCACTATCATGGGAAAAGTCCCAATAATGGGTAGCAAACCCTCTAATACCAATTTGTACAGTTCGATTAGGGTTTATTCCTTGATCAAGTACAGCATTTCTAAACACTGCGCCGTCACTCAAGTCTTCCCCTTGCATATCGCCGCTCATCGTATCTGCGTGGGCGTCAATATGTATTAATCCTATAGGTTCTTTGCGACCTAAGGCTTTTAATACTGGGTGAGATACCGTATGGACACCGCCGACTGAAAAGGGTACGACGCCGGCATCATCAATTTCACAGATAGCATTGTAAATATCCTCCACGGTTTGCGCCGTATCGTGTGGACGACTAAAGTTAACATTCCCGTAGTCGGCAATGTTACATATATCAAAGGGGATAACATTCCATCTATCATGGATCGGACCATGATTGTGTGACGCTTCTCTTAGTGCGTCCGGTGCGAATTTTTGACCGCCATGATAGGGGGCACTTACATCCATAGGTAAACCTAAGCAGGCAATGTCTAGGCCACTCAAATCTCGACGACGAGGTGCGCGATAAAAAGTTTTTTCAGTAAGCATATAACTAGGATCAAAAACCGGTGCTTCTTCATCAGCGCAGCGTTTAAAAAATTCACCTATATGCGGATGCCGGTGGTTTTCAAGTGTTCTTTCAGCAAATGCTTTT
>DUBX01000037.1 GCA_012960115.1 Porticoccaceae bacterium | reverse complement strand
GCATTGGCATTGCCGGTATTAATTAACAGATAGCGAGGAGCGCACCGAACCAAATGTTCTTTGCAAACAATCACTGGCGCAGCACAAAATGCATTTTTAGTGAAAAGAGCGGCAACAGAACTACCTTCGGCGATTTCCATAACCACTAAGTCGCTTCGGCCCGGTGTTTTTATCCCGGAACTGGTGGTGCCTAATTTGAATCCAGTAACTGGATACATAACCGGAAATACTGCGTCGCCAGTGGCCATAGAAATACCCTTTTTTGCTCTGCCTATATTTTACCATGACATTGCTTGTACTTTTTCCCTGAACCACAATGGCAAGGATCATTACGACCAACCTTGGGGCCCTCACGCATGATCGGCTGTCGTGCTTGTGCTTGTGGTGCCTCAGCATCGCCTGCTTGTTCTGTTAACCCTGACGTCTGGGCATGCTGATATTCACGGTTCTGCTGCTCTTTACGTCTTTGCTGCTCAAGACGATCCATATCGTCCTGTGAGGCCACCTCGATATGACAGAGATAACGGATGGTGTCATATTTTATGCTCTCGAGTAATCTACCAAACAGGTCAAACGACTCTCGTTTATATTCCTGTTTTGGATTCTTTTGAGCGTAGGCTCGTAGGCCAATGCCTTGGCGCAGCTGATCCATACTGGCTAGGTGTTCTTTCCAAAGATTGTCCAAAACTTGCAGCATGATCTGCCGTTCAACTTCGCGCATCTGATCACCAACGTGCGCATAACGTGCCACATAAGCCTCTTGGAGTTGACTCAAAATCTTGCTGCGTAACTCTACTTCGTCAAGCCGACTATCCTCATCGAGCCATTGTTGAACCGGTAACTGGATACCAAACTCAGTCGCCAGTACTTTCTCAAGACCTGGGACATCCCACTGCTCTTCAAGGCTCATAGGTGGCACATAATTACTAATACACTGGTCCGTCACATCGACGCGAACGTTAGTAATGATGTCAGAGATGTCATCGTCTTCGAGCAGATCATTACGTTGCTGATAGATAACTTGGCGTTGATCATTGGCCACATCGTCAAACTCAAGTAAATGCTTACGAATGTCGAAGTTTCGCCCCTCAACTTTTCGCTGCGCTTTAATAATAGCGTTGGTTACCATGCGATGCTCAATCGCCTCTCCGCGCTCCATGCCCATACGACGCATCATGTTCCTGACTGTATCAGATGCAAACAATCGCATTAAAGGGTCTTCAAGCGACAAATAAAAACGTGACACGCCCGGATCTCCTTGTCGACCCGAACGACCTCTTAATTGATTATCGATGCGACGGGACTCATGACGCTCAGTAGCAACAATGTGCAAACCACCCGCTTCAATGACCGTCGCATGACGCTCCGTCCAGTCGGCCTTGGTCGCGGCAATTTTATCCTCGTTACACCCTTTGGTTTTACGAAGTTGCTTTAATTCAGCATCAAGATTACCACCTAGGACAATATCTGTTCCACGACCGGCCATATTCGTAGCAATAGTGACTGCACCAGGGCGGCCAGCACTAATAATAATATTGGCTTCTAATTCGTGTTGCTTCGCATTAAGTACGCTGTGCTTTATCTTGGCTTTTTTGAGGAAACCAGACAATAGTTCAGAGGCCTCTACGGAGGCTGTTCCAACCAGTACGGGAGCACCTTTCGCTACAATTTCTTTAACATCCTCAATGACTGCTTCATATTTTTCTTCTTGGCTAAGGAAAACAAGATCATTGAGATCATCTCGCTTCACCTCTACATTGGTCGGAATAACCATGACCCGCAATCCGTAGATTTGATCAAATTCATAGGCTTCGGTATCTGCTGTACCGGTCATACCCGATAACTTTTGGTATAGCCTAAAATAGTTTTGAAAGGTCGTAGAGGCAAGGGTTTGGCTCTCTTGCTGGATGGCTAGGTTCTCTTTAGCCTCGATCGCTTGGTGTAGGCCCTCTGACAGACGCCTGCCAGGCATGGTACGACCGGTGTGCTCGTCAATTAACACCGCTTGGCCATCCTGAATAATATATTCTACGTCTCGGCTAAATAAGTGCTTGGCACGCAAAGCTGAATTCACATGATGCAACAAGCCAAGATTAGTGGCTTGATACAGGCTCTGATCTTGCTCTAACAGACCGTCTTTAATTAGAATTTCTTCAATCTTCTGGTGCCCATCTTCGGTGAGTTCAATACCTCGGGTTTTTTCATCAATGATAAAGTCTCCGATAACCTCGGCATTTTCATCAACAGGCACTGGCTCTGCCATTACGTCGTCTTCTGCTACCGCGGTAAGCTGAGCAGTCAGCGAATTCATGGTCTTGTATAACTCTGAACTATCTTGAGCAGCGCCAGATATCACTAAAGGTGTTCGTGCTTCATCAATAAGAATTGAGTCAACTTCATCGATAATGGCAAAAGAGAGTCCGCGCTGAGATTTATCATCCAACCTTAACGCCATATTGTCACGAAGGTAATCAAAGCCGAACTCGTTGTTCGTACCGTAGGTGATGTCAGCTGCATAGGACTGCCGCCGCTCACTAGGCTGAAGCTCTCCGTCATCATCATCTTCGCCAAGATAGAAAGAACTAGCTGCATCAGGGCCCTGATATGACTGAATGACACCAAGGGACATGCCCAACCCTTGATAAAGCGGAGCCATCCATTGAGCATCGCGACGGGCGAGGTAATCGTTGACGGTAATCACGTGGACACCTTTGCCTGACAAGGCATTAAGATAAGCCACCAAGGTCGCCACGAGGGTCTTACCCTCACCGGTGCGCATCTCAGCAATCTTTCCTTCATGAAGTGTGATGCCTCCGATCATTTGGACATCAAAGTGGCGCATGCCCATAACACGAGTGGCTGTCTCACGGACCACAGCAAACGCATCAGGCAATAGCTCGTCGAGAGTTTCACCACCGGCAAGTCTATCTCTCAATACCGTTGTCTGAGCCCTTAAATCGGCATCGTTTAGGGTTTTTAGATAATCTTCTAAAGCATTAATTTTCGACACAACTTTACGCATTTGGCGTAAATCTCTATCGTTACTGGTACCAAATACTTTTTTTATCAGCTTACCAAACATACCGTTTATTCCATTAATTAATAGCGTAAAAACACAAAGATTAAGTTATCTTCATCGTAATGAGGGGCGTATAGAGGGATTAGCGGTAAGTGCGATGAATATAGGATGCAGGGTCGACAGTGCGGCCATTTTTGAACACTTCAAAATGGACGTGAGGGCCAGTTGACCTGCCGGAACTACCCATTTGGGCAACCACGTCGCCCTTCTGAACAATAGCACCTAAATTAGCAACATTTTCCTGATTATGGGCATATCGTGTGATGTAGCCATCACTATGGCTAATTTCTACCATTTTACCATAGCCGTTACGATCGCCCGACCAGGTAACGATCCCGGAAGCGACGGCAATGACGTCATCACCATCTCTGCCAGCGAAGTCGATGCCAGCATGCCACTGCTGCTTACCATGAAACGGATCAATTCGCATACCATATTCAGAGGACAGCCAGCCTTTCTTAATGGGCCGTCCAGCAACCATTCTTTCACTTTTTAGTTTCTTATCTGACAACATCGACTGCAATATCTGCAACTGTGATTCTCTGCTACTGATTGAGTCATCAAGTTTGGCAAACATCGTTGATACTTTTTCTTCAATTTCGATTTGATTAGCGATCTCGATAAGAGGAGCTTGGATTGGGCCGCCCAGACCAGGTGTAGAAGAAAAATCAAATTCACCACCTTCAAGGCTAGCAATTTGGGTTAATTGTTCGCCCAGAGCGTCAAGCCGTACCAAACGTGAGCGCATTTTCGCCAATTTGAACGTCATTCCAGAGAGCGAGTTATCTAACTGTTGCCGACCGGCATCCACATCTTCTCGTTGTAATACGATCTCGTTTTGCATCTGCGCGATACTGTTGTCAAACAATAATTCCCAACGCCCATCGGCGATTTTAATGCCTAGCATAGTGCCAGCAGTCACAGGAATCCCAAGCAACAGAACAGACAAAGCACATTTAGCCCAACTATTGAGGCTAAGCGTCCTGACCTCATCGATTTTATTACTTATTAGGATAATCTTCATTGAAGAGTGGTACCTGCACCTTTAAATGTTTGAATTAAACCATACTCAATTGGGATGACTGTATGAAATGGGAACCTCTTCGGGATTATTAACAAAGGTTACCACTTCCCACGCATCTTTATCAGCCATCAATGCTCTTAAGGAGACATTGTTTAAGCTGTGCCCAGACTTATGCGCATCATACTCACCAATAAGGCTTTTTCCTAGAACATAGAGGTCGCCAATGGCATCAAGAATCTTATGTTTCACAAATTCATCTCTATAGCGAAGACCGCCATTATTTACAATTTTATCGTCGTCCACCAAGATCGCGTTATCTAAACTTCCTCCGCGCGCTAGTCCTATTGATCGAAGATATTCAACCTCATGCATAAATCCAAACGTTCGAGCTCTGCTAACTTCCTTAACAAAACTCGTACTTGAAAAATCTATACTCGCGTTCAAGGTTTGTTTTTTCAAGACAGGATGATCGAAATCGATAGAAAAGCTTATTTTAAAACCGTTGAAAGGTTTAAGTGTGGCGGTCTTATCGTCTAACTGCACCGTGATCGGTTTTTTGATAAGAATAAATTGTTTTGCCACGTCTTGCTCAATAATACCCGCAGACTGTACTAAAAACACAAAGGGACTGGCACTGCCATCCATAATAGGAATCTCTGGAGCAGAAACATCCACCAATAGATTATCTATACCCATTCCAGCCAGAGCTGACATTAAATGTTCAATGGTCGATACACGGACATCACCACTAACCAGCGTTGTCGATAACGCTGTATCACCTACATTTTCAGGGCGTGCAGCTATGCTCACCATTGGATCGAGATCAGTGCGCCGAAAAACGATGCCTGAGTCTGGTTCCGCTGGGTGTAAGGTTAAATATACCTTTTCTCCAGTATGGAGCCCCACACCGGTTGCGCTGATGGTATTTTTAATTGAGCGTTGTTTGATCATGTCTGTCCCAAATAGCCGATCGGCAATGGTACCAGACAAGCCCCTCATCACCAAGATTTTTGAAATCTAAGGCGTGGTGCTAAGGGGCCTTTGGGTAGGCTAGTCTGCTTGCTTTCTTAAGAAAGCAGGCACATCAAGATAATCTAATTCTGGATCATCTTGAGCCTGTACTTTACGAGCGGTTGCTCCCGCTCCTAAGGATGAACCTCGACGCAAGCTGGTTGGCTGATCGAGTCGTCCATAGTCTATATCTCCACCCATTTTACGGGGTGGTTGATTATCAATAACCACTCCACGAGGACCTATTTTGGCACTAGGGGTACGTAAGCCCGTAGCGACAACGGTAACTCGCAACTGATCATTTAGCTCTGCATCAAACACACTACCAACAATGATCGTAGCGTCTTCATCTGCAAACTCACGGACCGTATTACCCACATCTTCAAACTCACCCAAGGTAAGGTCAAAACCACTAGTGATGTTAACCAAGATACCTTTAGCACCCTGAAGATTGATATCCTCCAACAGTGGACAACGAATAGCATTCTCCGCAGCAATTATTGCACGATCAGTACCACTGGCTTCACCAGTACCCATCATCGCCATGCCCATTTCAGACATGACAGTGCGAACGTCAGCAAAGTCGACGTTAATCAAACCGTCAAGGAGAATTAGATCAGTAATACCCTGAACCGCTCCGAAAAGCACGTCATTGGCTTGCTTGAAGGCGCTAAGTACGGTCATATCTTTACCCAATACCTGCAACAGTTTTTCATTGGGCACAATAATCAAAGAGTCCACGCTCTCTTTCATCTGAGCGATACCCTCATCAGCGATAGCCATGCGCTTGCGACCTTCGAAACCAAAGGGCCTGGTAACGACACCAACGGTTAAGATGCCCATGTGCTTGGCAATTTCAGCAATGACGGGTGCGCCGCCAGTACCTGTGCCTCCACCCATACCAGCGGTGATAAAGACCATGTCAGCGCCCTCTAAGACCTGCGCAATACGCTCTTTGTCTTCCATGGCTGCTTGACGGCCTACTTCTGGATTGGCACCGGCGCCTAAGCCTTTGGTCAAAGCTCCACCCAACTGCAAAACAGTTGCATTGTCTAGATTGTGCATTGACTGTGCGTCAGTATTAGCACAGATAAAATGCACCCCATCGATATTGCTATCGATCATATGGCGAACAGCGTTACAACCACCGCCACCTACGCCTATCACTTTAATTTCTGCATTCTTTGGAATGCTGTCTACTAATTCAAACATAGTGTTCCCCTTATTTGCGCCTCACAATTATCAAACATTTACCACTAAACTAGCGACCCTTAAACTCCACCTTGAAACCAACTTTTAAGCTTTTCAAACATACTTCCACTTTCGGTATTAGCTCGATCGCTACTCCCTAATTTGCGTTGCTCTTTAACACCAAAATGAAGCAATCCAACCCCTGTTGAGTAAATAGGGTTATTAACGATGTCAGAAAGTCCTCTTACATTCGTCGGCGCCCCTATCCTCACTGGCATATGGAAAATCTCTTCCGCCAATTCAGTGACACCTTCCATTTTTGATGTGCCTCCGGTAAGTACTATTCCAGCAGCGATAAGCTCTTCAAACCCACTTCGCCGTATCTCCGCCTGCACTAAAGTAAATAGCTCGTCATATCGCGGCTCGACGACTTCGGCTAGTAATTGCCGAGACATATCACGAGACTCACGATCACCTACGCTTGGCACCTTTACCGTCTCTTCAGGACGAGCCAACTTGGCCAAAGCACAGGCATATTTAACTTTAAGATCTTCTGCATGGGCTGTTGGAGTTCGCAATGCCATAGCAATGTCATTGGTCACCTGATCACCTGCAATGGGTATAACGCCCGTGTGCCTGATAGATCCCTCAGTAAAAATAGCGATATCCGAGGTTCCGCCACCAATATCAACCAAGGCAACACCTAGTTGCTTCTCATCTTCGGTCAACACCGCATAGCTTGACGCCAATTGCTCAAGCGCAAGATCATCCACCTCAAGACCACATCTACGAATACATTTTTTGATATTTTGAGCCGCGTTAGCCGCGCAGGTGACCAGATGAACTTTGGCCTCTAAACGCACGCCAGACATACCAATGGGCTCGCGGACTCCTTCTTGATCATCGATAATAAATTCTTGTGGTAGCACATGAAGTATTTCTTGGTCAGCTGGAATTGCTACGGCTCGAGCGGCATCAATAACTCTTTCTAGGTCCAAGGGCTGAACTTCGCGGTCTCGGATCGCAACAATACCGTGGGAATTTAGGCTACGAATGTGACTGCCTGCTATTCCGGCGTAAACGGAATGGATTGAGCATCCCGCCATCAACTCAGCCTCCTCAATCGCGCGCTGAATAGAGTTAACTGTCGCCTCAATATTGACCACCACACCTTTTTTTAGCCCGGACGATGCATGCATTCCGGTGCCAACGATTTCTAACTCGCCTCCCGGGCCTACAGCGCTCACAATTGCAACCACCTTAGAAGTACCTATATCTAAGGCGACCACCATGTTTTCTTCATTTGAACTACTCATAATTTTTCCCTTTTTAGCCTGTCATCAGGCTGAGTTAGAGACGTTTTTTAATAAAACTTGGTCTTTGCTATCCGCCAGTACACTTTCTCTCCAAGACACTGCCAATCCATTTGGATAGCGTAAATCGATGGTTTCTATGTTGTCTGACTGTAAACTCAAGCCCGACTGCCAGACTATAACGAGTCTTCGTATTTTCTCAGCGATCTCATCACGACCCAATATCAACCTAATACCCGGGTCGGTAGCCGCTTGCCAAGCGCCGACACTATCTCGCTGTAACTCGGTCAATTTAAGACTGGTAGGAATAAGTAACTCGGCCAACAATTGATACTGCTGAATCATGTCTTGTGTGCTACCAAATTCAGCGCGCAGGACAGGTAAAGACCTAAGATTACTATTGTCAGCAATCTCAAGCTGATCCCCTAAACGATTAAGAAAACCCTGTTTACCCAAACGAGCAATAGGCACCTCTTCAACTACCTCGACTTTTAAGGTAGAGGGCCATTCACGCCTAATACTGACTTCGTGAACCCATGGGTGGCCCTGCAGTTGCTCGCGTAATTGATTTAAATTCATGCTTAAAAATCCCCCATCTATCTGACCATTGACCAAGTTAGCTAACTCTTCTTTTTGGAGATGCTTAAACTCTCCTCCAACGACAATTCGGCTTAACGGTGTATCAATTTGTTTATAGATATGGTCCCCACCGACAATAACGGCAGCAAAAACAAGGACCATGACCAGTCGTAAAAATTTCTCACTAAAGCTATCAGAAAATCTTTGCTTTGACGCATTTTTAAAATTAGCCCCTTGAGTCACCTGTTTATTCATAATATTGATTCCTTTAATATAGATAGAACCAACTGATCAAAGCTAAGACCTGCCGCGCTTGCCGCCATTGGTACCAAGCTATGGCTGGTCATTCCAGGCACCGTATTGACTTCAAGAAGCTGAAAGCTGCCTTCGCTATCGACCATCACATCGACGCGACCCCATCCTTCACAATCAAGGCTTTTGAAGGCGGCGATCGACAAATCTCGCAATTCAACTTCTCGTACATTAGATAGCCCACTAGGGCAAAAATAAGCGGTCTCATCTGAAAAATACTTGGCTTGATAGTCGTAGAACACTTCTTTGGCCTGGATGCGAATAGACGGCAAGGCCTGATCCCCAAGAATAGCAACCGTGTACTCTTCCCCCTCCAACAAGGGCTCGGCGATAACCACGTTATTGAAATCTGCCGCATGCCGCCACGCAGTTTTGAGTTGTTGAGCATTTTCCACCCGACTCATGCCGATACTGGAACCTTCACTGGCAGGTTTAACCATGACCTTGCCACCCAATGCATCCAGTACTGCGCCCCAGTCAGAGGTCTCTTCTAGTAGAGAAAAATCTGTGGTGGGCAACCCAATCCTCTGCCACATTTGCTTGCAACGAAGCTTGTCCATTGCCAAGGCAGACGCTGCGACTCCACTTCCCGTGTAGGGTAGGCCCAGAGACTCAAGCGCATCTTGTAATGTGCCATCCTCACCACCAGGACCGTGCAATGCGATAAAAACACGATCTAACTGGTAACTAGGCAGTACCTGTAAAATATCTTCTTGGACGTCAATCGCTATAACGTCTACATTGAGATTTTGCAGTGCCTCTAGAACAGCTTCACCGGTCATCAGAGATATCTCACGCTCTGACGAAAGGCCACCATATAAGAGGCCAACACGGCCAAATTTGCTCGAATTTAGTGCTGAGGTGTCTACGGCTTTTTGATTCATAAAGGCACCTGTCCTAACTGACTGTCGGCCAGCATAGAAACAAGCTTGCTGACGCTGCCAGCGCCCTGTGTCATCACTAAATCGCCGTCCTGTACCAACTCCACGAGAAGCGCCGGAATATCTTCAAGATTAGCGACATAAATAGGATCTATGTGCCCACGCTGACGAATGCTTCCGCACAAAGTTTTACTGGTCGCGCCAGCAATCACCTCTTCTCCTGCTGAATAAACATCTAACACTAACAACACATCAACCGTGGACAAGACGTTAACGAATTCTTCGTAGAGGTCTCTCGTTCGGGTATAACGATGAGGCTGAAAGATCATGACCAGTCGTTGATCGGGCCATCCATCGCGGACAGCTTGTATCGTGGCTTGAACTTCGGTGGGGTGATGCCCATAGTCATCATAAAGCGTCGCGGTGCCACCCTTTACGGGGTAATGCCCAATCTGCTCAAAGCGACGCCCAACGCCACCGAATTCTCTTAACGCTGTAATAATGGCTTGGTCAGACAAACCTTCGTCACTCGCTACAGCGATCGCTGCGGCAGCATTTAAAGCATTATGTCGCCCAGGAATACTAAGACTGATATCTAATGAGCAAAGACCATCCGGACGATCAATACTAAAGAAGCATTGACGCTGATCACTTTTTACGTCTCGAATGCGATAAGCCGCGTCTTCGCTAAAGCCGTACGTTAGCGTAGGCCTTGCCACACTAACCAACATATTTCGAATCACATCATCATCAATACAAAGCACGGCCAAACCATAAAATGGTAAGTTGTGTAGAAACTCAATATAGGTTTTCTTCATGACCTCAAAGTCAAAGCCATAGGTCTCCATATGATCAGGTTCGATATTAGTAACCACAGAGACCATGGGTTGCAAGTGTAGGAATGAGGCATCGCTTTCATCAGCTTCGGCAACCAGATAACGGCTGCCGCCAAGTTTAGCGTTGGTGCCTATACTGTTTACCCGCCCTCCGACGATAAAAGTAGGGTCACATCCCGCTTCGGCGAAAATGGCGGTGATTAAACTGGTTGTCGTCGTTTTACCATGCGTGCCGGCCACAGCAATACCATGCCGATAGCGCATCAGCTCTGCAAGCATTTCGGCACGCCTTACCACCGGAATCCCATTAGCAATAGCCGTAGCGATTTCAATATTTTCAAGGGTCACAGCTGAAGATTTAACCACCACATCAGCACCATCGATATGAGATTTTTTGTGCCCTTTGAATACTTGAGCCCCCGCCTTAACAAGGCGATTGGCGCTAGCATTAATGGTAATATCTGATCCAGATATCTCATAGCCCTGATTAAGTAGTACTTCAGCAATACCGCACATACCACTTCCGCCAATACCCACGAAATGAATACGGCCGATGCGACGCATTTCTGGGACTTGGAAGATTGCTATATCATCCACAACTAACCTCCATACAGATTCGCGCAACATCTCGAGCAGCGGAATTCTTAGCCAACTCCCGAGCGCGCAGTGCCATGTCTAAACGCTTTTCAGCGTCCCCACAAATTTCAACGAGTTTTTCCGCTAACTGTTCCGCGCATAACTCAGATTGCTGAATCATAACGGCGGCACCCTGACTCACTAATAATTGGCCATTTGCTGTTTGATGGTCATCAATAGCAAAGGGAAACGGTATGAGTAAGGACCCTAATCCTGCCGAAGTGAGCTCTGCAACCGTCAGGGCACCCGCTCTGCATATAACGAAGTCAGCCCATTCATAAGCTGAGGCCATGGATTCAATAAAATCAACGACCTTAATCTGTTCACTTTGAGTATTTAAACACTGAGCATGATAAAGCTCTACGGTGTCTTGCCAATGGATCTTGCCTGTCTGATGGAGAACCTCAGGACGAATTGCTTCATCCATCTGCTTAAGCGCCTCAGGAAGCATCTGATTGATCGCGAGCGCTCCTCTGCTACCGCCAACAATCAGCACTCGAGCCTTACCCGTCCGCCCAGCAAATCGTACTTCCGGCGACGGTAAATTCGCTATATCAAAACGCACTGGGTTGCCACACCATTCACCTCGTTTTAACGTATTTGGAAATCCTTGCATTACCTTTGTGGCAAACAGCGCACTGACACGGTTAGTTGTACCAGCAATCGAGTTTTGCTCATGAATAACGATAGGAATACGTTTTAGCCAAGCTGCAATAGCACCGGGGCCCGATGCAAAGCCCCCCATACCCAGAACAACTTCTGGTTTAAATTGGGAGATCACACGCAATGACTGAACGATAGACCGCAACAATAACAGTGGCGCTTTTAACAAAGCACCGAGCCCGCGACCACGAATACCCTCTATATCTAGATAATGCAGGTCAATATTTTGCTCTGGCACTAACTCGGCTTCGATACCTCGACGAGTACCAAGCCAAGCCAAGGCTACATTTTGTTTGCGCAACTCATCAACCACGGCGAGCGCAGGGAATACATGTCCCCCGGTTCCGCCGGCCATGATCATTATGCGGTACTGTCTATCAGCCAGCATAGCGAGACCCCCGATGATCAAGTTGAGACTCGTGTAATTCATGACCAAAACGCAACATCATTCCAATCATGGCGCAACACACTATCAGGCTACTTCCGCCATAGCTGACGAAGGGTAAAGTGAGCCCTTTGGTAGGCAATAATCCGGCATTAACACCAAGATTAATAAAAGTTTGTCCACTAATAAGTAGCCCAAAACCGATAAGGACGAAAGCTGCGTACCAACTTTGTACTGCGATTGCTTTGCGACTTAAACTGAATATCCGGCTCACCATTAAGCAATACAAGCCAACCAGACATAACACCCCTAAAAATCCAAATTCTTCAGCAAAAATGGCAAACACAAAGTCGGTATGCGCCTCTGGTAGGTAGAGCATTTTTTGAACTGACTGACCTAGCCCAACCCCGAACCACTCTCCTCGGCCAAAGGCAATGAGTGACTGAGTCAACTGATAACCAGAATTAAATTGATCAGACCAAGGATCAAGGTAAGCCGTTAATCTAGCGACCCTGTAGGGAGCTGAATCTTTCAGTATCCACAGCACAGCCATAGCCACACTAATAATCAACAAATATTGTCGTAGCTTCGCTCCGCCCAAGAAGACTAGAATCATGAAAGTTACGCCGAGTACGACCACAGAGCCAAAATCTGGCTCTTGTATAAGAAGTATCGACAGCACCCCAATAACGCCCATTAGCTTGCCGAAATCAGACCAATTGCGGCCTAGGGTCTCTCGATGCTGCTCAAGATAGGTGGCCAAAAAGACCACTGTAGCGACTTTCACTAACTCAGAGACCTGCAGGGTGAATCCACCAAAACTCAACCAACGCCGACTCCCGTTGAGTTCTCGGCCAATACCTGGAATCAGTACCAACACGAGCAGTACAACAGCAATAGCCATCCATAATCGCGCATAGGTTGACCAAAATGCAGGCCGCACAAAGTAACCAGTCATCATCGCCACGGCACCAATGATCAAGTAAGCCATATGCCGTTTAACAAAGAACAGCTCATCGCCTAATCGATGATCAGCAAAACTAAACGAAGCTGACCCAATCATGACAAATCCAATCGAGATTAACGCCAATACAGGAAGCAGTAAAGGCATGTCGATATGCCATCGTCTAGCTTTAGATTTGTTAGAATTTAGGGGCAAGGTAACTATCATGAGGTCATACCTTCCCGACTATCAGCCTTCACTGTCGACAACACAGTCTGACTAAAACAGTGGCCCCGCTCTTCAAAACTGGCAAATGAATCAAAACTTGCGCATGCCGGTGACAGCAGCACAATATCGCCAGGTCGTGCGGCGCTTTTAGCGCCTGCCACGGCTTCAACGAGCGAGCCCGCTCGGTAAACCTCAGTTACAGAATCTAATGCATCCTCTAACTGCTGCGCATCCTCACCATAAAGAAAACCGCATTTCACAAATCGATCAGCAGCCTCTTTCAGACCACCGAAATCTTGCCCTTTACCTTGGCCTCCCGCAATTAACACAAGGTTTTTATAACTATCAGAACCAAAGCCTTCAATAGCCGCTAGTGTTGCACCAACATTGGTTCCCTTCGAATCATTGATATAGCTAACATTGTCGATAGTGGCTATGGTCTCGCACCGATGAGGTAAGCCTTTAAAGATTTTTAATGTTTCTAACATCGACACTATCGGCAGTCCAGCCGCATGACCCAACGCTAGCGCGGCGAGCGCATTGCCGGTGTTATGCCTGCCTTTCATGGCCACCTCGTCAACCGACAGTAAAACTTGGCTACCAAAAAACAACGATTCTTGATGATCGTGGACAGCCACTCCAAAATTTCCTTGGCCTGGGCTATCAAGGCCAAATGTTAATGTTAATGTTTGGGACTCTCCCTGCTCCCTTTGCGCAGTCAAACTATCCTGTCTGTTGCTAACAGCGGTCTTAGCTCCACGGAAAATATGGTGCTTTGCAGCAACATACTGCTCGAGGTCTTTGTACCTATCCATATGATCTGGAGTAATATTAAGCAGACCGACCGTAGCGCCGCGGCTACTGGTCAGTAACTCTAATTGAAAGCTCGAGAGCTCTAGTACATACAGTTGGTTCTTATTAGAAATCAAGTCAAGCATCGGCAACCCTAGATTACCGCCAACACCGACCTGTAGGCCGCTATTTTTAGCCATCTCTCCGAGCAGCGTCGTCACTGTACTCTTACCGTTAGAGCCGGTAATCGCCACCACTGGCGCTTTAACCTGATCTAAAAACAAGTCAAGGTCACCGATAAAAGTCACGCCTTTCTGTCGAGCCTTCATAAGGGCCGGCTGGTCTAGGGCGATTCCTGGGCTGATTATGGCAAGGTCAATGTCAGCAAATAGGGCTTCATTAAACTCACCTAACCGCCTGAGAGCCTGTGGAAAGCAATCCCTAACCTCATTCAAGTTAGGCGGCTGTTCACGACTATCAGCAAATACGAATGGTGTTCCAAGTGACGATAAAAATCTGGCCACAGATAGACCCGTGGCACCCATGCCAAGGATAGCTATCTTGCTGTTAGTCAGATCTATCTCAGTCACAATTTTTCCCATTTTTATCTTATCTTTAACGTTGCCAGGCCAATAAGGACTAGAACCACTGTAATGATCCAAAAGCGCACAATAACGCGCGGTTCAGGCCACCCTTTCAATTCATAATGATGATGTAAGGGTGCCATCCGGAAAATACGTTTACCGGTTAGCTTGAATGAAGCCACCTGCAAAATGACGGATAAGGTCTCAATAACAAAGACCCCACCCATAACCGCCAACACTATTTCTTGTCGAACGATCACCGCCATGACACCAAGTGCGGCGCCCAAGGCCAATGCGCCGATATCGCCCATAAAAACCATCGCGGGATAGGTGTTAAACCATAGAAAGCCAAGGCCCGCGCCGCACAGCGCTGCAGCAACAATGAGCAGTTCTCCTGCTCCGCCGATAAAAGGAATTTGCAAATAGTTAGCAAACTGATAATTACCGGTTAGGTACGCAATGATGCCCAAAGCACCACCGACCATGACAGCTGGCAAAATAGCCAAGCCATCGAGACCATCCGTTAAATTTACCGCGTTACTCGTGCCAACAATCACTAAGTAGGTAAACAAGATATAAAAAGGGCCCATTGTGAGTGCAATATCTTTGAAAAAGGGTACGATTAATTCTGTTTCAGCGGGAGTCTGGGCTCCATAGTAAAGGATGATTGCCGCCCCTAGTCCAAATATAGACTGCCAGAAATACTTCCACCTAGCCGGTAGTCCGCGAGGATCTTTCTCAACGACCTTCCGATAATCATCAACCCAGCCAACCAAACCAAAGAAGAAAGTGGTGCCCAGCACTATCCAAACATAGCGATTTTCCAAGTCAGCCCATAGCAAGGTACTCACGAATAACGATAGTAAAATGAGCGCGCCACCCATGGTAGGTGTTCCGGCTTTGCTTAGATGTGTCTGCGGTCCATCACTACGTATGACCTGACCCATCTGTAGTTGATCAAGTCGCCGAATTACCGCCGGACCAAAGACCCAACTGATAATCAACGAGGTAATAACCGTCAAGATTCCCCTGAGCGTTAGGTACTGAAACACTGCGAAAGGGCTATAGAACTGACTTAGATAATCTGCAAACCACACTAACATGCGTTTTTTTCTCCGCTGACTAACCGTTCAACAATTTTTTCCATACGGGCGCTTCGCGACCCTTTTACTAAAATGGTCACCTCTTCCTTGCCTGCTTTAATGTCTGCAACTTTTTGTTGCAGAGTGTCGATTAACAAGTTTTTATCCTTAAAATGGCAGCCGCCAAAAGCAACAGCGGCCGACTCACTGAGTGTTCCCAGGGTATATATCTCATCTAGCTTTGCCTGCTTGGCATACTCACCTACCTGTTGATGCAAGAGTCTTTCATCATCACCAAGTTCGCCCATATCACCCATGACCAAACAGCGGTAACCTGACATGTCGGCTAAAACATCAATCGCGGCTTTAAATGAATCCGGATTTGCATTGTAGGTATCGTCGATAACCAAAACGTCATCGCCCATTATTTTTGCTTCGAGACGCCCTGATACAGACTTGACCTTAGCTAACCCATTCGTTATTTGAGTAACGGTAGCGCCTGCAGCTAATGCACAGGCTGTTGCTGCTAAGGCATTACTGACGCTATGAATTCCAGGGTTTGATAGTTCTATTAACTGGTCAACCGTTACGGTTTCGCCGGTTTCTCCAACACAAAGAATAAAGCTGTAGCATCCGTTTCCTAATTCTTTTATATCCTTGGCGAAAACATCTGCTCTAGAATCTTTGACTGAAAAACTGAGGTATTGGCGCTCAGCGATTAATGCCAACCAGTCTTTAGAGTAGGATTCATCTAGATTTAATATAGCTACACCGCTAGCGTTAAGACCGCTATAGATTTCACTCTTCGCCTCAGCTATCGCCTCAATATTGCCAAACCCAGCAATATGAGCTCTCTGGATATTATTGATCAGAGCGATATCAGGTCGTTCTATGGAACAAAGATAGCTGATTTCTCCCGCAGCGCTAGCGCCCATTTCAATAACGGCGAGGTCACACTGGTCGTCCATATCTAGAAGAGTTAGGGGGACACCAATGTGATTATTTAGGTTACCCCTGGTCGCATGAACATTAACGCTCTCTCTCAGTATGGCCGCGATCATTTCTTTAACCGACGTTTTACCAGAGCTGCCAGTAACCGCTATAACTTGACCGGTAAAGCGATCTCTTCTTAATCTTGCAAGATCACCAAGCGCTTGAGTTGTGTCCTTCACTACCCACTGTGGAATACCCAAGCTGCTATCTAACGTGGAGACAATAGCACCTGCAATTTTATTGGCGATCGAGGGAATAAACTCATGAGCATCGAATTTATCTCCCGATACCGCAATAAATAGATCTCCCTCATTAGTCGTGCGGCTATCAATAGAGACCATTGAGAACACACAATCTGGATTAACTAGTGTCCCGCCGAATCGCACAGCTGCATCAGTGAGACGCATATTTGGCATCATGAATCATCCCCTAGGTTATGCAGAGGTAATCGCTGATCTAGAGCTAAACGCGCTTCGGTTTGATCGCTAAACGCTAGCCGGTCTACGCCTAAAATCTGATAGTTCTCATGGCCTTTACCGGCAATCAAAACCACATCGCTAGGCTTTGCATTCAGAACGGCCTGCTTAATGGCCGCTCGCCGGTCTGATTCGATGGAGCATTGGCCTTTAATATTTTGGACAATCTGGTCAATAATTCGGTTAGCCGATTCAGTACGAGGATTATCTGAGGTAACAATCACGTGGTCTGCGTATTTGACCGCTATTGCACCCATCGCTGGACGTTTTCCAGTATCACGGTCGCCACCGCAACCAAACACCACCCACAGTTTCCCCTCACAATGCAGCCGTAGAGCTTGCAAAGCCTCTTGGAGGGCGTCAGGGGTATGAGCGTAATCTACAATGACAGCTAAATCTGTACTATCACTTACTAATTCCATACGGCCTATCACCGCTTTCAACTGAGGGACTAAGGTTAATATTTTTTGGAACTTTTGATGCCCCAAATCACCTTCATGAAGAGCTATCGCACCAATTACTGCAAGTAAATTAGAAAGATTAAATTTGCCCAGCAGGGACGACTTAACTTCCCCCGAACCCCACGGCGTCTGGATGACAGCATGCAAACCATCGGGGCGAAGATGCATAGATTGGCAGTGAATATCGGCCGTGATGTTTTCCAAACTGAAACTGATACCTCGCATGCTAGGATCAAGGTCTGCAAGGATCGCCTTTCCAACATTGTCATCAATATTAATCACTGCATTCTTTAACCCCGGCAACTTGAAGAGCGATGCTTTTGCAGCCGCATAAGAATCAAAATCACCATGATAATCAAGATGGTCTCGACTGAGGTTAGTGAAAATCGCGGTGTTTATTTTTACGGCGGCGACACGATGTTGAGCCAAACTATGAGATGAAACTTCAATGGCCACATCGCTACACCCACGTTTTTCAAGGTCATCGAGAAGTTTTTGCATTGTGATCGCATCTGGCGTGGTCAATGGAGCCTTACCAATGACACTACCTTTTTCTGACCCATCATAATTCGCATCTACACTACCACTGACACCATGGCCTAGAGTCCCAATATAGCCGCAAGCATTGGACGCGGAGGAGTCTGAAGAGCTAGCATTTAATTGTGATAGAAGATCAGCATATAACTGGCAACAGGTTGTTTTACCATTAGTACCAGTTACTCCCATAATGCCTAATCGTCGAGAGGGATTTCCATAGAAACGGCTAGCGATGGTAGACACGTGTTGTGATAAATTCTCAACACCTATGATAGGAATGGTAGATTTAGCCTTATTAATAGTAGTGTCGGAATCGCCAATACCTGTTTCGAAAAGTACCGCGACTGCACCGCGCTTCACTGCTTCAGGCACGAACTTCGCTCCGTCTAGCTCAGATCCTTTTAGGGCAATAAACAAGTCGCCAGCTATTAGCTCTCGGCTGTCCAGAGTGATGCCCTTTATGGCTGTGGAAGTACATTTTTTAGAGAGACTTAAGCCCCCAACTAACTGAGATAACTTTGGACCCGAATGACTAAACAAGTTTATCATGAGTCTCCCCGCTTACCAGTTACCACTGGAATTACTGCTAGCGAATGATTTACAGCCATTTGATCAGGCGTAACCTGTAATAATCGCAAAGCATTACCCGTCACCTCAGAAAATACAGGCGCAGCGACAAGACCGCCAAAATAGTCCCCATCACGAGGCTCATCAATGACAACAACCGTTACTAATCGTGGGTTTTCAATAGGTGCTAAGCCAGCAAAGGCTGACATGTAGCGACTTTGATCGTAACCACCCCCTGGCTTAACCTTGTGCAGGGTCCCCGTTTTCCCGCCGACGGAGTAGCCATCGATCATCGCCCTTTTACCAGTGCCCTTTACGCCACTTGCGGCTCTCAGCATATGACGCACTTGCTGAGATATGCCTGAAGCAATAACGCGAATGCTTTCAGGTTCAGAGTCTAAAGCCACCAACGATATCTCTCGACGAACCCCATCATTTGCCAACACCGCGTAAGCTCTTGCTAACTGCAACGAAGACACGCTCAACCCATAGCCAAAAGCAAAGGTAGCCTGAGTAACGGGATCCCATTTTCGGTATGCTGGCAAACTCCCAAGTGTCTCTCCAGGAAACCCGCTGCCTACTACCTCTCCAAAACCGACTCTTTGAAAAAGCTCTCGCGTTGAATCTGGGTCCAATGCCAATGCCACTTTAGTGGTTCCTACCTGGCTTGACTTGGACAAAACATCTTCTAATTTCAACTCGCCGTAATTAGACGGATCTACAAAAGTTTTGTAATCGACCTTCAAATACCCAGGACTGGTGTTAATAACGCTGTCAGAGGAAAACTTACCGCTTTCTAACGCTGCCAAAATGGTGAAAGGCTTTACGGTGGATCCTGGCTCCATAATATCCGTCATAGCGCGATTACGTGTGGCACCTATCGTTACATAAGATCGGTCATTGGGATTGAAAGACGGCTGATTGGCCATTGCTAAGACCTCACCGGTAGTAACGTCAAGAACCACAACTGAGCCTGACTTAGCATTATGCTTTTTTACCGCCGCTTTGAGTGCGCGGTAAGCTGCATACTGAACTCTTAGATCAATACTTAAACGTAAGTTCTCTCCTGATCGAGCAGCCTTGATCAATGAGATATCATTGATAATTCGACCGGCCCTATCTTTGACCACCTTTTTGGCTCCGGGCTCGCCCCTCAGCCAGGTATCATAGGCAAGCTCCATACCTTCTTGGCCGCTATCATTAATATCGGTGAAGCCAACTAACTGAGCGGTAACCTCTCCGGCAGGATAGAAACGTTTATATTCCCTACGCCCTGAAATACCTGTAATACCCAGGTCCAAAATTCTCTCGGCCTGCTCGGTGGGTAATTGACGCGCTAAATACATAAATGACTTATTGCGGTAACGCTTCAAGCGAGCGCGGAGTTGAGCAGCTGGTGTGTTCATAGCTACCGAGAGTCTATCAATGTCCTGCTCACGGACCTGTTGGGGATTTACGGATATGGCCGTGACTGGAGTACTAATAGCAAGAGGTTCGCCATTCCTATCAGTGATAAGGCCACGATATGCCGGGACGACCACCTTGCGGATTGAACGATTGTCACCTTGGGTTTGTAGGAAATCGACGCCACGTGCTTCATTTGGAATAATCTGTAACTGCGCGACTTTAACCAAAAGTATCAGAGGCAGAGAGACCAGAGAAAGCATTACTAAATAGTAACGCCATCGCGGTATAACTGCATTCACCGATTTTTTGGCCACTTTTTTACTTTACCTTTCTATTAAAAAACTACTTAATATTGATCTAAACTCACCTATTAAGGTGTGCGTACAATCACAATCTCTTCGGGCTTAGGACTACGCATGTTAAGCTCAGCAACAGCGGATACTTCAATACGCTGCAACGATCCCCAAGCACTTTGCTCGAGTAAATACTTGCCATAATCCACTTGCATCTGATTCGCATCTCTCTCCATTACCATAAGCTGCCCATACTTTTCACGGCACAGGTGGCTTACATAGGCTACAGATAATCCACTTATAATAACCACCACCCAAAGGACTGCTATCTTTAGCGAGTGCGGGAATGACGACATCGCCGCATCAGCAGTCATATCAAGCTACTCGCTCAGCAATCCGCATTACCGCGCTGCGCGACCTAACATTTTCATCAACCTCAGAGTGCTGAGGCTTAATGGCCTTGCCCACTTTTTTAAGTCTCACGCCACGCTCAACATCTCTTACCGGGAGATTTTTCGGTAATTTGATCCCACGTTCTTGATCGCGGATAAATCGCTTAACGCGTCGATCTTCTAAAGAGTGGAAACTAATAACAACCAATCGACCACCCACCTTCAGTGCATCAATGATTTGGCTGAGCAACGACTCTAAATCTTCCAGTTCTCTATTAATAAAAATTCTAATAGCCTGAAAGGCTTTGGTCGCTGGATGCCTACCTCTCTCCCAGGCCGGGTGCGCTGCAGCTAATATTCCAGCCAACTGGACAGTACGGGTGATTGGCGTCTTCTCACGCTCGCGAACCACTGCACTTGCCATCCGGCGAGCGAACCTCTCCTCGCCATACTCTTTAATCACCTGCGCAATGTCTTTCTCGTCCGCAGTCGCAATCCAATCAGCCGCCGACAAACCCCGACTGGTATCCATTCGCATATCCAAGGGGCCGTCTCGCATAAAACTAAACCCTCGCTCTGCCTCGTCTAATTGAGGGGATGAGACGCCAAGATCAAGAAGCACGCCCGATAATTCGCCAACCTTACCTTCAGCACTTAAGACAGTTGTTAAATCGGCGAAACTGCCGTGAACAAACTTTAACCGCTCATCTTTCTGAAACCGCACCTGCCCCTCAGCAATTGCCTGAGGATCTTTGTCAATCGCCCAGACGACCCCCTTTTCGGATAAACAGGAAAGCAATTCTGCGGTATGGCCACCACGCCCAAATGTGCCGTCAATATAGAAACCATTAACGTCAACCATCAATGCCTCAACAGCTTCTTTTAATAAAACAGTCCTGTGCTCAGTCGCCATGGACGTCATTCCTTACCAAGATAGATTTCTAAGGGCATCAGACATATTGTCTCGATCAAGTAACATGCCTCGATAGTTTTCCTGAGACTTCTCACGCTCAGCATTCCAATTATCTTCAGACCATATTTCTAGTCGCTGCGTACGACCCACTAGAATTATTCTTTTCTCAAGTTCGGCATATTCACGCAACTCTGATGGAATCAAAATCCGCCCACTTCCATCCAGCTGCAAATCTTTGGCCTGGCCAACAACAAAACGACTCAGCATCTCACCAAGATCATCAAGCGCAGGCAAAGCCGCCACTTTCTCTTCGAATTTTTTCCACTCTGGCAAGGGTGACAGAGTTAAACAGGTAGACTTCATGTCTATGGTAATAACGAGGTCCCCAGAACACATATCTCCGAGCACGCCACGGTAGCGAGTCGGAATTGCCATCCGACCCTTTGTATCCATATTGATTGGATCACTACCTCTAAACACTTTTACCCGTCCCTCGCCACTAAATGACTTATATTACCCACTTTTTACCACTTTTAGCCATATATGCACATTATGCATAGCGGGCGGTGATGTCAAGGAGTGTTTCAGGGTAAAAACTCAGTAAAATCAGTAGGTTCCACCTATATTAGATAATTTCAATATAGCCTAGGCTGAGGTAGAAATAATTAGCGCTATAAAACAGGATAGTAAGGCTACAACTTAAAGTAACTTCTAGATATGCTATTTTTAAGAACAAATTAGATTGATAGGTTTAATTTTTTATATTAAAAAAGAATAAAAATACAAGGGCAAGGCCGGAAAATTTATATTTACAGTAATAACAGAAAGGCCGGCAAAAAATTGCCGGCCTTTCTGTGTCTAAGCATATTAAATAAGTGAGTCGACCGATAAGCCGGGTTCTGTCGTGGACAGTCATTCATCTGGGACAAACGTCGCCGCTTGCCTCAAGCAACCTACCCGTTCCCAACGCGGGTCGCGCCATATGGAAACCTATTTGGTCTTGCTCCGAGTGGGGTTTACCCTGCCACCACTGTTGCCAGTAGCGCGGTGCGCTCTTACCGCACCCTTTCACCCTTACCTGTGTTCGCGAACGAACCATCGGCGGTCTGCTCTCTGCGGCACTTTCCGTAGGCTTTCGCCCCCCAGGTGTTACCTGGCACTCTACCCTTTGGAGCCCGGACTTTCCTCTGCGATACTCCCTGATAAACGCAAGCGAATATCGGAGAATTCAACACAGCGACTGCCTAGTCAACTCAGCACGGAGAATAGCACAATCTGAGCCTTTCCAAGTGATTTAAATGACAATGAAAGCACTAAGTTCAAGCAACCTCTTTAGCTTCGGACTATTTCAGCAAGGGGTGGTCAGGAGGTAGCTGGCGAGATGTCCACAAGGCTAGTTTGTGACGCATATTAGGATCGTTAATCTGATCTTTAGCAAGAGGCTGGATTAACTTATCCTCAGCAAGGACGCGGTAAATAAACTCTACCTTTAGCTTCATCGAGTCTTGACTCTCAATCTCGCCGTAAGCTCTTTTTTTGGCATAAACAGCCCCTATTTGAAGAGCCTTTTTAACCAATTCAGTCTCGTTTTGAAGTTTGTTCATATCCTGATATCCCTATAGCAGCATCTGGTTATCAACTATCTTACACTACAATTTTAATCGATAAATATGCGTGCATTCCTAAAGAGACGCATCCAGCCACTATCTTCGCCCCACTCTGGCGGATGCCATGAATTAAGGACCGTTCTGAATACTCTTTCAGGGTGAGGCATTAGGAGGGTCACGCGACCATCCACTGAAGTAACCCCTGTAATGCCATCGGGTGATCCATTAGGGTTTGCCGGATATCGAGCAGCCACCTCTAAATTATTTTCCAGAAACCGCATAGCAATTTGATCGCTACCTTGCAATTCCATACGGGCATTACTCGACGCAAATTCAGCGCGCCCCTCACCATGGGATACAGCAATTGGCAACACTGACCCGGCCATGCCACGCAGCAATATCGACGGCGATTTCTCAACTCGCACCAGAGATAGGCGGGCTTCAAATTGCTCTGATTGGTTGCGCACAAATCGAGGCCAGCGTTCTGCCCCAGGAACCAAAGACTTCAAATTACTTAGCATTTGACAACCATTGCAGACACCCAAACTAAAAGTATTAGGACGATGGAAAAAACCCTCAAATTGATCGCAAAGTTGACTATTAAACAATACCGTTTTAGCCCAACCTTCTCCCGCTCCGAGCACATCACCATAGGAGAATCCTCCACAGGCAACTAGACCGGAGAACTCATCAAGGGACTTGCGCCCCGCCAATAAATCACTCATATGGACATCTACCGCCGTAAAACCAGCACGATCAAACGCCGCTGCCATTTCCATTTGGCTATTAACCCCCTGCTCTCGCACGATAGCGATGGACGGCCTTATTCCCTTAAGGATATAAGGCGCTGCGATATCGTCATTGGGATCAAAGCTTAGGTCGGCCGAAAGACCCGGATCAGGAGCAGAAACTCTTGCGAACTCTTGGTCAGCGCACTCCGCGTTGTCGCGTAAAACCGCAATCTTGTGCGACGTCTCACTCCAGGCAGCCTGCAACACAGTGCGCTGGTCACTGAACAGAGTTTCGCCGTTATGATTAAATTCGATAGTGCCTGTGCTATTCAAACAACCCACTTTATGCACAGTCACACCGACTGCAGAAAACCGCTCAACAACCACATCACTTAAATCAGACTTAACTTGAATGACTGCACCTAACTCTTCACTGAACAAGGCCGCATTAAGGTTAGCGTTTAGACCAAGCATGTCATCACTGATATCGACCGTTATCCCTACATGACCCGCAAAGCTCATTTCAACCAATGTTGCCGCCAGACCACCATCAGATCGGTCGTGATAGGCGAGTATGTCGCCCTGCTCCATTGAAGCCTGCATGACATTAAAGAAGCCTAACAGCGCATCAGGATCATCCACATCAGGTACCGAGTTGCCAAATTCAGAATACACCTGCGCCAGTATCGAACCACCTAATCGGTTAGCCCCCTGACCCAGATCAATCAATAACAACTGTGTATCACCACCGTCAGTAGCCAATTGAGGCGTTAGTGTTTTTCGCACATCTAATACCGGAGAAAATCCAGTGATGATTAACGACATTGGTGAGGTAACTGATTTATCTTCACCATCATCTTGCCATGCCGTGCGCATAGACATCGAGTCTTTACCCACTGGAATTGTAATACCTAATTTGGGACAGAGATCCATCCCGACCGCTTCAACGGTTCGGAATAACTTCTCATCTTCTCCAGGAGACCCTGCAGCACACATCCAATTTGCCGACAGTTTTATGTCTTTTATATCGCCAATACGGGCAGCGCAAATGTTCGTCAAGGCCTCACCAATTGCCATCCGTCCAGATGCAGGGCCATTGACTAAAGCTAGCGGCGTTCGCTCGCCTATTGCCATAGCTTCTCCGGCATAACTGTCATAGGTCAAAGTGGTTACGGCACAGTCAGCAACAGGTACTTGCCAAGGACCCACCATTTGATCTCTTGCAACCATGCCACTAACCGTTCTATCACCAATGGTGATTAAAAAGCTTTTACTTGCAACCGTTGGGTGGCGCAAGACACGGAATACCGCCTCACCAATATCAATTCCCTCTGCGGTAAAATCGGGACCAAATTGATCCAGCTTTACGGCACTCCGATGCATTTTAGGGGTCTTACCAAATAAGACAGACATCGGTAAATCGACAGGCTTATCACCAAAATGCTCATCAACTACGGTGATGCTTTTATCTTCTGTGGCCTCACCGACCACCGCGAACGGACACCTCTCACGCTCACAAATGGCGATAAACCGAGTCAAGTCATCTGGCATTACTGCTAGGACATAACGCTCCTGAGCTTCGTTACACCATATTTCAACCGGAGACATGCCCGGCTCGTCATTGGGTACGGCTCTTAGGTTAAAGCGACCGCCAGTGCCACCATCTTTCACTAATTCGGGCAGCGCATTGGATAAACCACCAGCGCCCACATCGTGAATAAAGGCTATGGGATTGATATTCCCCAACTGCCAACAGGAGTCAATGACTTCTTGGCAACGTCGCTCAATTTCTGGGTTTTGACGCTGCACCGAAGCAAAGTCTAAATCGGCAGAACTGCTACCTGTGGTCATGGAAGACGCCGCGCCACCACCCAGACCGATCAACATAGCAGGACCACCCAATACGACTAATTGCGCTCCAGGCTTAAATTCTGGCTTATCAACATGGTCCTCTCGAATATTGCCATAACCGCCTGCAATCATTATTGGCTTGTGGTATCCACGACGCTCACCCGCAAAGTCAATTTCAAAGGTTCTAAAATAGCCGCATATATTCGGACGTCCGAATTCATTATTAAACGCCGCTCCGCCAATAGGACCTTCCGTCATAATATCTAAGGCAGACACAATTCTATTCGGCTTCCCGTAGTCAGCCTCCCACGGCTGAATGTAGTCTGGAATTTGAAGGTTGGATACGCTAAACCCAACTAACCCGACCTTTGGCTTAGACCCCCTACCCACTGCGCCTTCATCACGGATTTCACCGCCTGAGCCTGTACCTGCACCAGAATAAGGGGATATTGCCGTAGGATGATTGTGCGTTTCTACTTTCATCAATAAGTGGACAGGCTCCTGGCTGTAACCATACTGTTTAGTCACTGGATCAGGATAGAAACGCCCGCCCTGACTACTAGCAACCACAGCCGCATTGTCTGAATAGGCCGATAAAACGTTATCGCCATTAACAGCATTGGTGTTGCGAATCATACCGAACAACGAATGCTGCTGATCAACGCCGTCAATTGTCCAACTCGCATTGAAAATCTTGTGTCTACAATGCTCAGAATTTGCCTGAGCAAACATCATTAATTCGGCATCAGAAGGATTGCGCCCCAAGTCGCGAAAACTTGCCACCAAGTAATCTACTTCATCATCAGCCAACGCCAAGCCTAAGCTAACATTAGCTAAACGCAGCGTTTCGGCACCCCCATCTAACACGTCAACCACGCTAACCGGGGCAGGCTGTTCATGTGAAAACAAAGATTCAGCTTGAGTAAAATCAGTCAAGACAGCTTCGACCATACGATCGCTGAGCAATTCACCCAATATCATTAACTGGTTATCCGAGAGAGACGTATTCGATTGGAGGTAATAGGCAATTCCACGCTCTACCCTCAGGACATTTTTTAAACCACAGTTATGAACAATATCGGTCGCTTTACTAGACCATGGCGATATGGTACCTGGGCGTGGAACCACCAATAACAGCATCCCACCTTTATCGACGTCTTGCTCTTTAGGCCCATACTGAAGTAAGGCTTCAAGGGTTTTAGACTCATCTGAGGTCAACGGCTCATTCAGGTCAGCAATGTGAACGTATTCAGCGCTTACCGAAGTCACTAAGGGTACTGCAGCTTGCAGTTTGTATAGTAATTTTTGTCGCCGAAACGCAGAGAGAGAAGATGCGCCAGAGAGAATCATCATTAATTTGGATCTCGAAATCATCACGGTTGGGAAGTTCGCATTCTAACGGAAAAATGAACCTTTTGGCAGATTGAATGTAGGAAATAATGTACAATTATTTCCTATCTTTTGTTATTTCTATCCCGACATCAGGTAATTCTTGGGGACACAGACAGAAAAGTGATGCGTCAACGATCAAAAAAAGTCAGGAGAATACGCAACCGCTCAGTTTTGGTTGTGCTTGCGTTAGCCATCATTTTTTATTTTTCCAGCAGTCAACAAATAACAGATTTAAAGAGAGTGCAAAAAAAAGGTGAGCTGGTTATGCTCACCATTCCCGGACCTACCACTTATTTTGAGGACGGAAGGGGCCGAAATGGCTTTGACTATTTAATCGCTAAAGCCTTTGCCGATAGCCTAGGTGTTAACTTGCGGGTTCAATCAAAGCAGAGCCTTCGCAATTTGCTTGTCGCCGTGGGCGGACCTCAAGGTGACTTTGCGGCTGCAAATTTAGTCCCCACCGTGAAACGCAGCCGATCACTTATATTCTCAGACCCCTATTTAGAGGTTACTCAGCAACTGCTGTATCGGAGAGGAACTCCAAAACCAAAATCATTGTCAGATATAGACGGTGAACTAGTGGTTGTCACTAGTTCATCCCACAGCGAGCAACTTAAAAAATTAAGCATAGATATCCCTCAACTCAGCTGGCAAGAACAGGATGAAATTGAAATGAGCGATCTGATCCGAATGGTCCATACTGGGGAGATCAACTATACCGTCGTGGATTCAATCGCCTATTTGGTTAACCGCCATATTTATCCCAACGCTGGCCTTGCTCTAGATATTTCAAAACCACAGATGGTAGCTTGGGCATTTCCCTCACATGAGGATGGGTCGTTGCTTAATGCAGCCAATAAATTTCTGGCTGACTACATATCGACTGGTAAAATGGAAACGCTAAAGGAGCAGCTCTTAGCTCAAAGTAATAATTTTTCTGTCGCGGACTCAAAACGCCTTGGGAGATTAGTCGCTAAGCGCCTGCCAACCTATGAACCTTTGTTTAGAGAAACTGCCGCAAAGAACAATCTTGACTGGCACTTGCTCGCAGCAGTAGCTTATCAGGAATCCCACTGGGACCCCAGAGCAAAATCACCCACCGGTGTTCGAGGCTTAATGATGCTTACATTGGATACCGCTAAGGAAATGGGCGTTTCTAATCGACTTGACGGTGAGCAGAGCATTAAAGGTGGGGCTGCTTATCTCGCAAAATTACGAGGTCGACTGCCCACTAGAATCACTGAACCCGATCGTACCTTACTTGCCTTAGCCGCTTATAATGTGGGTTTTGGGCATCTAAAAGATGCACGTATTTTGACTCAGCGGGGAGGTAACAATCCAGATTTGTGGAGTAATGTCAGGCAATCTTTGCCGTTGCTCAGCAAAAAGAAATTCTATTCAACCCTAAAGCATGGTTATGCCAGGGGAGCTGAGCCAGTACTCTACGTCGACAACATCCAATACTATAGAAATTACCTAGCCCTTCATTCTCTGCATTTGAAAAATCTTCCATCAGAGAAAACAAACGACGTCTTAAACCAGCCTGAATGGGAACCCAACAGCCTTCCGTCGATTTAATATTACGTCCGTTGAATTACTTTCTTTTCTCTCGGAAAAAATCCAGCATAACCGCACCGCACTGATCAGCTAGAACACCTCCATGCCAATCGATAACATGATTGTAATAATCACCATCCATTAGCTGCAATTGGCTTTTCAAAGCCCCCGCCCGAGCTTCAACGGCACCAAAAATAATTCGTCTGATACGCGCATGGACCATAGCGCCCACACACATTGTGCACGGTTCTATAGTGACATAGAGATCAGATCCCGTAAGTCTATAGTTGTTAACAAAAGCGGCCGCATTGCGCATTGCAATAATTTCAGCGTGGGCTGTGGGGTCAGTGGAAGAAATAGGCTGGTTATAACCCTCCCCAATGACCTCTCCATTTTTTACAATCACGGCACCCACTGGGACCTCCCCAGCCTCTGCGGCCCGCTGAGCTAATTCGAGTGCTCTAGCCATATAAACGTCATTTGTGTTCAATCTAGTATCCATTTTCTGCGTATAGCGTAAAATCAATATATCATCATCACTGAACACTATCATGCCAGCATCGACAGTAAAGATCCCTCACCATAATCCACTGCGACTCTTAAATGCGGAACCCAATTGGAAAAACGAACTAAGCGACTGCGTCACTTCGATTGATGAACTACTGAAGAAGCTGGATCTTTGTCCAACACAGATTAACATCAGCCACCAGACAGCTACTCAGTTCGCACTAAAGGTTCCCCAATCCTTTATTGCTCGCATGGAAAAGGGCAGTCCTAACGATCCTCTCCTAAAGCAAGTCCTGCCAATGGCAGAGGAGCTTGCGAGCCCTATCGGATACAGCCAAGATCCCCTTGATGAAACCGACCACAACCCAGCTCCCGGAATCATCCATAAGTACCGCCATCGACTACTGTTAATAGTTAGCCCCGCCTGTGCCATTAACTGTCGCTATTGTTTTAGGCGTCATTTCCCCTACTTAGAAAACCGCCAAAGTAAAAGCCAATGGTCAAAAACGCTAGATTACATATCAAATAACAAGGATATTAACGAAGTTATTTTTAGTGGCGGCGACCCTTTAGCGGTCAATGATAATTTTCTTGGCTGGCTGACGGCTCAAATTGCCAATATTCAGCACATTAAGAGATTGCGAATCCACACTCGCCTGCCGGTCGTCATTCCATCTCGAATTGATCGCCAATTTTTACAGTGGGCGACGTCTACGCGTTTACGCCCCATCGTAGTCCTGCATATAAATCATGCCAATGAAATCAACACTGAACTTAAGCATGCCACGCAATTGCTTGTCGATGCCGGCCTTAAAGTCCTTAATCAGACCGTACTGCTCAAAGGTATAAATGATGATGCCAATACACTGGCCAATCTGAGTGAACGTCTGTTTGAGTGCAACATCACGCCTTATTATCTGCACTTACTAGATCCTGTCCAAGGCGCCAGCCATTTTGATGTTGATCGAAACACGGCTTTAAAGATCTATCGCCAACTCCAGGCTATAGTGCCAGGCTTTTTACTACCTAAGTTGGCGCAAGAAATCCCCGGCGAACCGTCTAAAACACTTATAAATTAACGTTTATCACCCCCTCATCTATCCATTAGTAGTTATTTTGGTTGTTTTTTGACTAGAAACTTTAATATTTGAAAAATTTTGTGCTAATCTTCGCGACGTGCATTTTGTGAAATAGGATGCTGCACTATTAACCTTAAAAACAAACATAAACATAAACATAAACATAACGTTATTATCAATTTCTCTAAGGGGAGAATTATGAAAACTGTTAATATTTGGAAAATAAACACGATTGCAGCAGCAATCATTGCTGGTGGCATTGCGCTACCAACAGTGGCAACTGCTGCCGACGCGACGCTAGAAGAGGTCGTTGTAATAGGATCTCGCGGAGCACCTCGCTCTGTGGGCGATTCACCAGTACCTGTTGATGTAATCAACGCCGAAGAACTTGGTAAAGCAGGCAGCAATGACCTTCTTATGCAACTTCAAAGCGCTGTTCCTTCATTAAACGTTCACTTACAGCCTATCAGTGATGCAGCCAGTATGATTCGTCCTGCTAACTTGCGTGGCCTATCTTCAGACAGCACATTGGTCATGGTTAACGGCAAGCGTCGTCACCGTGCATCAGTTATTGCGTTTCAGGGCGGTGGTGTTAATGATGGTTCACAGGGTCCAGATATCTCTGTAATTCCAAGTATCGCTCTTAAGCGCGTTGAAATTCTGCGTGACGGTGCTGCGGCACAGTATGGTTCTGATGCCGTTGCTGGCGTAATCAACTTTGTCTTAGATGATTCATCTGAAGGTGGAAGCTTGACTATTAAGCAAGGCGAGTACAGCAAGGGTGATGGCGCAAGCACAGTTGTAGCTGGCAAAATTGGTATGCCATTGACTGACGCTGGTTTTATTAACCTTAGCTTTCAAATGAAAGAGAATGATGCAACTTCGCGCAGTGTTCAGCGTCCAGACGCACAGGCTCTTATCGACGCAGGTAATACGTCTGTAACTCTTCCTGCTCAAATCTGGGGTGCACCGATCATCGATGACGATGTGACTTTCTTCTTTAACTCTGGTTTAGACCTTGGCAACGGCGCAAAAGCGTACGCCTTTGGTAACTATTCTGAGCGCGACATCGATGGCGGCTTCTACTTCCGTAATCCTGATGGTCGTGGTGGCGTATTCACTAAAGGTGATGGCACTCGTCTGATTGCTGACGTTACAGGCGATATGTCTGGCAACTGTCCAACAGCGCTTGCTCCTTCTGATTATGCGGGTCGTGATGCAGTAATCGCAGATCCCAATTGCTATATTCTTAACCAAGCAGCACCTGGTGGCTATACACCTCGCTTCACCGGCAACATCACTGACTCATCTTTCACTATGGGAAGAAGCGGTGAGATTTCCTCAGGACCAATGGCCGGTACTGGCTATGACGTTAGTGGTTCGGTTGGTCGTAACGAAGCTTCATTTGGTTTGAACAACACCTTTAACCCATCTATGGGTCCTGACTCTCCACGTGACTTTTCTACGGGTAGCTACATTCAGCTAGCCAAGACCTTCAATTTAGATCTGTCGAAGGAATACGGTTCTATGAGCGTTGGTTATGGTGCTGAATGGCGCGAAACTACTTTCTCTGTAATCTCAGGCGAAGAAGCTTCTTGGAAAGCAGGAAAATATGCGGCCCAAGGTTTCAACGTAGGTTCTCACGGTTTTGCAGGTTTCTCACCTGATTCAGCCGGTGCGTTCTCTCGTCGTAACTATGCAATGTATGTTGATGTTTCAAACCAAGTCTCTGACAATCTATTAGTTCAGGGTGCGGTTCGTTACGAAGACTACACAACCTTCGGTGACACCACTAACTATAAGTTAGCCTTTAACCTTCAGTTGACTGATAACGTTGCACTGCGTGGATCTCACAGTACTGGTTTCCGAGCTCCAACTCAGGGCCAGGCTAACGTAGTTAACACTCAGACTACTCTAGTAGACGGTCAATTGACTCAAGCGCAAACGCTACCAAGCTTCAAGCTGGGCGCAGGTAATCTGCAACCAGAAGAGTCTACAAGCTTTGCATTAGGCATTGTTGCTACTCTAGGTGAAGTTGAGTTAACAGCTGACTGGTTCAACATTGAAGTAGACGATCGTATTGCTCTGACTAGTAATGCTGCACCTACTGCTGCTCAACGAGCTGCTATGGGCGCCGCTGGTGTTCCTAACCCAGAGTTGATCGGTGAAGTGAACTACTTCACTAATGACTTCAACACTGAAACTTCAGGATTAGACGTTGTAGCAACTTACAGCACTAACCTTATGGGCGGTTCAACTGACTTCAGCGCAGCGTATAACTACACTGATACTGAAGTTTCTGATCAAGGTTCTGTCACTAGCGATAGCAAAGTGAAGCGTTTAGAAGAAGGTCTGCCGAATCATCGTGCAACTTTCACTATGAACCAAAACTGGGAAGATCTGAGCGCATTTGTTCGTGCTAACTACTTCGGTGAGTACTATGCAGTACACGCTGACTGGTTTGGTACTGACGCTGATGCAGCTATGACAGTTGACGTAGAAGTGACTTACAACCTCACTGACAACTTCAACGTTTCTGTTGGTGCTCAGAATATCTTTGATCAAAAAGCAGAGCGCATTGATGGCTCAGCTGGCGCTGTAGCTGCGGGCGTACCAGGTAACGTACTTGGCGCAATCTACTACGAGACTTCGCCAATGGGTATCGAAGGTGCTTTCTGGTACATGAAGGCAGGATACAACTTCTAATTGATTCATAATGAATTTTTAGAAGATTAAGCCAGACCTTAGGGTCTGGCTTAAAGTCCACTAAAAGGGGTGCCAATTGGCACCCCTTTTTTTGTCCGCAATACTCACCAAAAAGAGTTGACAAAAAAATTTAAACATATACCCTGCGGGGGTATGAGAAGCCTAATTATTATTCTATTCCTCCTATCGTCCTCGGCATCCTTTTCAAGGCCCATTTCCTATGTCGGTGGCCATACGCTAATGGCTAACTCCGGTTCGCTGGCAAATAGTATCTACTGGCACTACACGCCAAATATTAACTACTCTGTAGGTCTGGACTACCAGAGAGACAAAGTCAGCAACGAATACTTTCCTTCAGCCAGATTCACTTACCTGATAAACCGCAAAAACACCGCACGATCCCAGCGCAACCTCTACCTAAAGACCGGCATTGGTCTAAATAATAGCGATAACCATTTTTATTCGCTGGCGGGTGACTGGGAGACAAGACGACTATTTACCAGTTTCTCAGCTAGGCGATCTTCTGGCGTCGGTTACGACATGTTCGAACAGTCAGTCAAAGTAGGTGTTGCACCTTATCTCGGCGACTATGGCGACCTTCATACATGGCTGATGGTTGAAACAAAGAAAAGTGATTTAGACGATGAACGCATTACCTACCCAGTACTAAGATTCTTTAAAGGCGGGGCACTGGTTGAAATAAGCTATCACAAAAAAACGGATTGGGACCTGCACTTAATGTACCGATTCTAATCATTAACCAATAGATGAGACAATTATGAAAAAATTATTATTACTAAGTTTGCTGCTGTCCTCTGCCGCTGTACACGCCGGGCAACACGACATGGAAAATATGCACTCCCATGAGGGGCATCTCCATGAAGCTATGATTGACGGCAAAGAGATTGTTGTGGATCCCAAGCGTTTTGATATCTTTGTTGAAGATCTGAAAAACAACCAAATTGCTTTGGTTAGCGTCCAAGGAATGGTCTGTGATTTCTGTGCGCGTGGAATAGAGAAAACGTTTGGTAAAGATAAATCTGTGATTAAAGTCGACGTCGACCTAGCCTCTGGTAAAGTGCTTTTGGCGTATCGAGCGACGTTTAAGATTAACCTTGATGATATTAAGAAGAAAATTCTCGATAATGGACTTAACACCACTGATATTCAGATCATGGGAAATTAATATGGAGGACAAAACCACCAATTATTTCTCTTTATTTGCCTCGACCTCGACCTTGATTTGTTGTGCCTTGCCTGCATTATTCGTAAGCTTGGGGACAGGTGCAAGCTTTGCCAGCCTAGTAAGTACCTTCCCTTTCTTGGTAACACTGTCGCTGTACAAGATACCAATCAGTGTGTTTGCATTTCTTATGATCGTCGTCGCAGGCATCATTAACTACCGAACGGCTAGATTGCCCTGCCCCATAGATCCAGAGCTAGGTAAAGTTTGTATGGAAACCCGTCGACGATCTCAAGGACTCTACTTTGTATCGACAGGTATTTTTATTTTTGCAAGTTTTTTCACCTACGTAGTCCCACTGATAATCTAAGCTAAGGATCTATTATGAAATCATCCTGTCATAGGCCACTTATACCTAATTTGAACCGCATTAGCGGTCAAATTAAAGGCGTCGCCAGAATGGTCGATGAGGGACAATATTGCATCGATATACTCGACCAACTAAGAGCGGCAAAGTCGGCCATAACGACGGTAGAAAACAAGATTCTCGAAAAACACATTCAAGAATGTGTCACCGCTTCACTTCAGTCTCAAAAAGACGTAGATACTAAGATTCAGGAATTAATGCGGATACTCAAGCGTAAATAGAAAAGCGTACTGCCCTTCACCTTACGTTTGGCTTCATGCCCTTTAATAAGTAGTCTGCAACCGTGACTGATGTTCAAAGGCAAAACTCAACGAAAAGACACTGACGACACTTGCTATAACAATCAACTTCTGGATCGATGCCTGCCTAACCATTTCTTCGGCACTATCGAAGGGATTTCCACCGATTATTTGATAAACCACATAAGCCATAACACCAACCAAATAGACGCCAGTAACCAGAGCAAAACGATTCGCTACCGAACTACGCAATAACACAATGAAATAAAGCAGAGATGCAGGAACAAGAAATCTAAAGGCATTTATTGCAAAAAAAACATGTAAATCAAGATACAGATCATAGGGTGTTAGCCCTATTCCAGCAAAAAACCCCGTACCCAAGAAAAATAGTGCAGAGCCGACTAGAGCCAAGCGATAATTGACCCTATCTTCTTTAAACAATGCAGGCACATACAAAAACCCGATCCCAACCGCTGCAAAAAGAAACATACCGACATTAAAAAAGAACGATGCAATAAAGTTAACGTCTCCAGAGTGAGATTGGTAGCCTCCCAGATCGCTTAAAAAATTGTTAGTCAAAGAATAACCAACTTGGTCAGCGTCATGAATATTACCTCCAGGATAGCTATAAATACCCACGCATACTGCGATAACAAAAAAGCTCGGCACAAAACGAAGAACCCCAACCGTCCAAAAATGACTCATCCAACCCACTCCTTGATCAATTCCGTAAGACTACCAGAGGAATCCATACTAATCAGCAAGGGTTGCTTGCTTTTTTTACTTAAATGATAATAATAACCGTTCTCATATAGTTTTTGACAGGATGTTGTAATGCCCCGACGATCAGCCCGTCTAAATGCTGCGCTTGGAGTAGTTTTTTCGCTTTTGACTTCTATATTCGCTCCGACTTCCTCGTACGGCGGTGAGTTGAATATTTACTCTGCACGGCAAGAGTCGTTAATCAAACCTTTACTTGATCGTTTTACCATTCTCACTGGCACTAAGGTGAATTTGGTGACTGGTAAGGGTGATGCACTGCTGACACGACTAAGAAGTGAAGGATTGAACTCACCTGCAGATGTATTACTAACCGTTGATGCAGGTCGTCTTTATCGGGCCCAAAAATCCGGTGTTTTAAGGGCGGTTTCTTCAGAGAAACTTAACCAGGCTATACCTGCTCATCTTAGAAGTACCGAGAATCAATGGTATGGCTTAAGTATTCGCGCACGCGTCATTATTTATGCATCGGAGCGAGTTGATCCCTCTGAATTAAGCACCTATGAGGCGCTTTCAGACCCCTCATGGCAAGGCAAAGTATGTATTCGCTCATCAAGCAATATTTATAACCAATCTTTAGTAGCAGGCATGATCGCCTCCCAGGGTATGGAGAAAACAGAAGCCTGGCTAAATGGTTTTGTTGCTAATTTTGCTCGCGCCCCTGCAGGTGGTGACCGAGATCAGATCAAAGCCGTTGCTGCAGGACAATGCGATGTAGCAATTGTTAATAGCTACTACCTCGGCGGAATGATCAACTCTGATGATAAAGGACAACAAGAGGCTGCCTCAAAAGTTAATTTATTTTGGCCAAACCAAAGAGATCGCGGCACTCATATTAATATATCCGGAGCAGGTATCACGCAATCGGCAAAAAACCTAGAGTCAGCTAAACGACTACTGGCTTTTTTGGCTAACGATGAAAGCCAGCGATGGTATGGTGAGGCAAACAATGAGTTTCCAGTGCGGCCTGAAGTAGATGTCAGTAAAACATTAAGTGCATGGGGCCCTTTTACAGCTGATCAGCTAAATGTGGGTAAGTTAGGTCAATATAATGCTGACGCTATCATGGCAATGGATCGTGCTGGTTGGAAATAAAGTCAGCAATTTCAGGCTTTAAATTCGCCAACCGATATTCAGGGAGAAGTTGGCGGTTAGGCCTGTTAATTGTCACGGTCATTGTTGCAATACCGGTCTTGGTTATTATTGCTAGCCTTAGCCAGCCGTTCTCAAGTACATGGCAGCACCTCGCTGATACGGTACTAAGTGATTACGTCAGCAATTCCTTGCTCCTTATGGTTGGCGTCGGCTTTGGCACACTAATTTTAGGCGTCAGTGCCGCCTGGTTGACCGCAATGTGTGACTTCCCAGGCCGTAAAATATTATCTTGGGCCTTTCTATTGCCTATGGCGATGCCCGCCTACATTATTGCTTATACCTACACTGGCATTTTAGATTTTGCTGGACCCATTCAAAGTACCCTTAGAACAACATTTGGTTGGGGCTACGGTGACTACTACTTCCCTCAAACTCGCTCCCTCGGCGGTGCTATTTTCATGCTCTCGTTGGTGCTTTATCCCTATGTTTATATGTTGGTTCGAATCGCCTTTTTAGAACAGTCTACCGCGGTACTAGAAGCCAGTCGCAATCTCGGCAAAAAGTCTTGGCAGACGTTTTTCTCAGTAGCGATCCCCATGTCTCGACCAGCAATAGTGGCGGGCGTTAGTCTCGCTTTAATGGAAACGCTATCTGACTACGGTACTGTTGCCTATTTCGGCGTTAGCGCCTTTACAACGGGCATCTTCCGAACTTGGTACGGGCTAGGTGAATTAACCACCGCTGCCCAGCTATGTGCCTTTTTGTTACTATTTGTATTTGCTCTTATCATGGTAGAGCGATGGTCTAGGCAGCGTTTGCGCTTCCACCATAATTCTGCAAGTAAAAAATTGGTGCGTATGCAACTTAAAGGTTGGCACGCCTACACTGCGTTATTAACCGGATGTTTTATCGTAGGGCTAGGCTTTGTAATACCCGCTACTCAACTCGTGATATGGGCGTCTAGTCGCTGGCAAGAAAACCTTAATGGTGCATTTTTAAGCTTACTCCTCAATAGTTTCTCCCTTGCCGCAATTGCTGCAATTTGTTGTGTGATAGTCGCGACATTTTTGGCCTACACCAAACGCGTTTTTAATTCGCGTTTAGAACTTGGCGCAGTGGGTATAGCGAGCCTTGGTTATGCTGTACCTGGTACCGTCATCGCGGTGGGCGTGCTAATCCCTGTGGCATGGCTGGACAATAAAATAGATTTTTTAAGCAGAGCTTGGTTCGATATCCCAACTGGACTGCTATTAAGCGGAACCATTGGTATCCTCGTGTTCGCCTATGTCGTCCGTTTTCTTTCTGTCTCTTTAAATACTGTAGAATCAGGGTTGAGCGCTATAAAGCCGAGCATAGATGAGTCGGCACGCTCTCTTGGGGCTGGCCCTGGACAAGTACTAAAACGGGTGCATCTTCCTATTCTGCGAAGCAGTCTATTAACTGCCACGCTACTAGTATTTGTCGACGTCTTGAAGGAACTGCCAACTACGCTTATTCTTAGGCCGTTTAACTTCAATACTCTAGCAGTTCGCACCTATGAGTTAGCATCTGATGAGCGGCTTGTTGATGCAGCTCTGCCAGCACTAGCGATTATTGTCATTGGTCTCTTACCGGTGCTATTAATTACAAAAAGTATTCTTAATGAACGAGCAAGTCATGAATGATCAACTTGTTATAAATGAGGTTACCGTTGCCTATAGCAATGTAACCGCGATATCAAAGGCCTCCTTCTCTCTTGCCGAGGGTGAAATAGGTTGCTTATTGGGTCCTTCGGGGTGTGGTAAAACTACACTCCTAAGAGCCATTGCAGGTTTTGAGCCTGTCACTGAGGGTAATGTAAGCCTGCATGGAGAATCGATTAGTAACGCTAAATATACTCAGCCTCCGGAAGACCGCGAAGTCGGTATGGTATTTCAGGATTTTGCTCTTTTCCCACATCTTAGCGTCAGTAAAAATATTGGCTTTGGGTTAAGTAAGATACCCGCAAAGCAACGAGATGAACGTATTAACGACATGCTAGAGCTGGTGAGTTTGGCTAATTCTGCAGAGAAATTTCCTCATGAATTATCAGGCGGGCAACAACAGCGTGTCGCTCTGGCTCGAGCTCTAGCGCCCAACCCGCAAATTCTTTTGCTCGATGAGCCCTTTTCAAACCTAGACGCCGAATTGAGAACGCAACTTGCTGCTGAAGTGCGCACCCTACTTAAGGCAAATAAGGTGACCGCACTTATGGTTACACATGATCAGGATGAGGCCTTTGCTATGGCCGATAAAATCGCGTTGTTAAATAAAGGGGCAATCGTTCAGATCGATGCGCCCTACCAGCTCTATCATAAGCCCTCGAGTTTGTTTGCTGCTGACTTTATCGGTAAGGGGTCGGTCATCAATGTAGAGATTGATGCCGCAGGACTGCTAGGAAATGATTTGGGTAGCCTCTCAATCCAGACATTGCCAAAAGATCTTGGCAACACGGTTAAATTACTGGTTCGCCCAGATGATGTGACCTACGACAAAACGTCGGATACCAGATTACCGATTGTCTCCAAAGTCTTTCTGGGGGCCAACTATCTCTACGAATTAGCATTGACCGATGGTCAGTGTGTCCCCTGCCTGACCCAAAGTCATATAGACATCCCCATTGGCGAGACTTTACCCGTGCGTTTTGACCTGCGCCACGTCGTTATTTTTAACGGAGAGTAACAAGCACTCTAAGGCTTTTATGTCCTCGAACGGCCATCAATGTCATCTAAAGCGCAGATTATTGGGCGACAATTCAGATATAGATTTAACCCCCATCAGTCGCATGTCGCGCTCGATTTCAATTCGCATCAAATCCAGTGCTCGCTCGACTCCTGGCTGCCCGGCGGCAGCAAGGGCATACAGATAGAAACGCCCGCCTCCGACTGCCTTAGCCCCTAACGACAACGCCTTAAGGACATGACTACCGCGCTGGATGCCACTGTCCATTACCACATCAATTTTGTCGCCAACCGCGTCAACAATTTCAGCAAGTTGATCAAATGGCGATCGACTGCCATCTAGCTGCCGGCCGCCATGATTTGATATCACAATGCCAGTGCACCCTATGTCCACTGCCCGCTTTGCATCCTCAACACTCATAATACCTTTTAAACAGAATTGACCGTCCCAGAGTTTCACCATTTCAGCAACGTCGTCCCAATTCATAGATGGGTCGAGCATTTCATTGAGATATTGACCCACTGACACCGTTCCACCGGTCATATCAACGAAGTCTTCTATTTGCGGTAATGAAAATTTAGCATGGGTCAAGTAGTTGATCGTCCACCTCGGTTTTATAGCAAACTGGTATGCGCCGGCTAAAGTAAGGTTCAGCGGCATTGAGAAACCAGTCCTCAGGTCTCTCTCTCGATTACCCGCAGTGATGGTATCAACGGTCAGCATCATCACATCAACACCTGAGGCTTTGGCAGTCTCCAACATAGCCTGATTCAAGCCTCGGTCTTTATGGAAATAGAACTGATAGAACTGGGGTGTAGAATGCTTTTTGCGCAGCTCTCTTAAGCCCACCGTACCCAAGGACGAAACACCAAACATAGTGCCGAACTTGTTGGCTGCCGCGGCTACTGCATGTTCTCCTTGGTGGTGGAACAGCCGCTGCAAAGCAGTGGGTGAGCAATAAATTGGCATCTCGAGTTTTTGACCCATCACCGTCACTGACATATCGACAGTTTCAACACCTCGCAATACGTTAGGCACCAAGTCACAATCATCGAAACTTGCACTATTTCTACCGTGGGTTATTTCATCATCAGCAGCGCCATCAATGTAATCAAAAATAGGCCCTGGCAAACGCTTGCGCGCTAGTGATCGAAAATCATGAAAGTTATGACACTGCTTTAAACCCATATAGGTTCTCTTGATTATAGGGAGCTTAAGGCTCCTATTCGGCGTGCGTATTACGTTCAACTAACAACTGCACACTAGGACAGCCTCACCATAATATAGATAACGAAGCAGAACCAGTATAAGTGTGCCCATTATTTTGCTTGGGCTACAAACAGATCTACAAGACCCTAGGTTCTCAAATAATACGTACGAATAGTATGAAAGGGTCTGCACACTTCGCTCCCAATATTTATCTAAAAGAGTATAGATTTTCTTGTTGCGATGACTCAACTGACTAGCTGGGCTATGATGCCTGACTTATCAAAAGAACAAGAAATTACGCGTAAAATAAAAAATATAAGAAGCGTTATCAAGGCCAATAACAATTTGTTGAGGCGACACATAATGAAAAGAAAGACAGTTTATCTAACCCTAACCTTGATTATCCTTAGCTTGATTCAGGGTTGTGAAAACAACACCAATCGTGGCGACTCAGCAACCATCGAACAGAATACCAAAGCGCCGCCCGCAATGGCTGCGATTGCCATATCTGACAGCTACGGCGCACAGGTGAGCCAGGATATTCTTAATGCCGGTGGTAATGCTGTCGATGCCGCTGTGGCGGCTGGTTTTACTTTAGCGGTCACCTTTATTGATGCGGGTAATATCGGTGGTGGCGGTTTTATGACTGTCAAGATGAATGATGACATCGCTTTTCTTGATTATCGCGAAAAAGCACCCTTAGCTGCCCACAAGGACATGTACTTGGATGCTGATGGCAATGTGATCGATAACATTACCTTAATTGGCGCTCAAGCCGTTGGTGTGCCGGGTACCGTCGCTGGATTTTGGGAAGCTCATCAAAAATTTGGTAAATTACCATGGAAAGATCTTGTCGAGCCAGCCATTAAACTGGCGAGAGAGGGCTTTATGCCCGCACCCGCTCTGGTCGACAATGTGCATCGTTTAAAAGGCCAATTTTTGGGCAAAACCAATTTCAATGCCTATTTTTCATCTATAAAAGTCGACAGTTTATTTAAACAGCCAGAGCTAGCTAAGACCTTAGGCCGGATTGCAGAACAGGGGGCAGATGACTTTTATCGGGGGGAAACAGCAGCACTTATAGTGGAACAGATGCAGGCAACTAATGGCCTGATCACTGCAGAAGACTTAGAAGACTATAGGGCAGTTTGGCGTGAGCCTGTGCGCTCGACATGGCGAGAATATGAAGTCATCTCTGCGCCGCCACCAAGTTCAGGCGGCTTTGCCATTGTGCAATTGCTAAAAATGAAAGATTACCTAGCAACTTTTTTCCAAGGCGTGGAACACAACTCTGCGCAGTACATTCACCTAGTAGCCGAAATGGAAAAAAGGGTTTTCGCCGATCGTGCTGAGTATTTAGGAGATCCTGATTTTTTTGATGTCGACGTTAATGCTTTGATCGATGACAACTATGTTGCTAAACGCGCTGCTGAGGTTAACCCAACAAAAATATCACCGCTAACCAGCATTAACCCCGGACTAGAATCACCTAACACGACACATTATTCCATCGTGGACCAATGGGGTAATGCTGTGTCCAATACTTACACCATCAACTGGGATTATGGTAGTGGCGTGGTCGTAGGAGGTGCAGGCTTTTTACTTAACAACGAGATGGACGATTTTAGTGCCAAACCAGGCGTCCCGAATATCTATGGTGTCGTGGGTAACATAGCCAATGAGATTCAGCCAGGCAAGCGTATGCTGTCATCTATGTCACCGACCATTTTACTTAAGAATGGTGAAGTCGAGATGGTACTAGGCACCCCCGGCGGATCCACTATTTTTACAACAGTTTTCCAAGTCATTATCAATATTTTAGACTTTGACATGCCCCCTATAGAAGCGATTGGAGCGACACGCTTTCATCACCAATTGGTGCCTGTCGACCTAATTACCTACAGTGGATATACCATTGGCCGGCCGTTGCCGGAGCAGACGATGAAAGACCTTGCCAACAGGGGCTATCGGTCAGAGCCTCACGCTTTTGAGTACGGTGATGTCCAGATAATCATGAAGGATGGCGACTCTTGGATTGCTGCTTCAGACCCTCGTGATCGCGGCGAATCAAGGGTTTTTGAAGTGATTTCAAAAACCCTTGACCACTAGCGCAAGTATCTGTTGCCTATAGAGTTACTTGCAGTTTAATGCCTATATTCCTGCCCGGTAATGGAACATCGTCCTTCACAAATGACGAATGGTTTCTAGCCACTTCATCGAGCAAGTTTTTAGCGAACAACGACACGGTTGCAGTCTGCTTTTTACCGAAACTGAATGTTTTTACTGCATTGAAATCCAGCATGCTAAAGCCACTGGTAATGGTTTCGTTTATGCCAATATCATCTTGATGTTGAACATCTTTAAGATCCAATTTTAATTCAAGATTATCTTCAGAATAGGCGATCGAATAAATGTTTCTCGACGGCGTTATTCGTGGGATATTGCGGTTATCACTGAATTCCCCCAAGACTGAGTCTCGTCCGAACGATAGCGATAAATCACCCCTTTTTAACGCGAGGGTGGTGCCAAATTCAAATTCATAACCAACAAATTCAGCATCTTGCTGTAAATAGTTGGCGAGAATAAGGCCTTCGTCGTGATGCCCTTCACCATGATCAGCATGCTCCTCTTCGGTTTCATCAAGGAGATAAATGTAATTATCAACATCGTTTTTGAACACGGTGAATACACCAAAAAACCCCTTGTTATCATAGTTTAAGGTTAGATCCACATTTTTAGATCGCTCAGACTTTAGACCGCTATTACCCACTTCAAAGCGACCGGAAGCAAGATGGGGGCCGTTCATGAAAAGCTCCACAGCAGAAGGCGCTCTTTCAACAATTGCTGAACTTAAATTAAGGCTAACATGGTCATCGACATCCAACCCCAGGCTCATCGCAAAACTGGTATTATCAATATTTCTATCAAAATACTCTGCATCTTCGAGCTCGTCTTCATGACCTTCCTTATGGTCTTCACTGTGCCTTACAGACCCTTTTCTGCGTATTTGATCATGCCTAATACCGACGTCCAGATGAACTAAGCCCAATTCTTTACTCACGAAATAACCCAAGGTCATCTCTTCACTGGTTGTGGGGTTCATGAATGCTTCTTCACCAATAATTGAGATATCTTCCTCTACAAAATTAACCGACACTTTTTGTAAAAGTGAACCATTGGTCAGATCAAAGATCGCCCCGTACTCTCTGGCATCATTGGTAACCAGCGTTGGGCCCTCCTCATGACGCTCATCGCCATGTTCTTCAACCTCGTCGTTATGCTCCCCCTCACCTTCGGCGTGTTGCTCGGTTAATGAGTAATCGGTGTCTCTGAGATAATAATTGACCTTTTTCAGCCAAGAGCTGTTTACCGCATAGGACCCTTCTACGTTCAGCACCTCTGAATCAGTCGTAGAGAAAACTCTCTCTCCTTCGTGTTCCTCTCCTTCGCGTTCCTCCCCATGAAAGGGGATGCCATAAAGACTGTCGACGCGATTAATTGAAACACCAAAATATCCCCAGTCTCCGGTTTTGGAAATACCCAGTCTTGTCGCTGTAGATTCATAATCTGAATTAGCTAAATAACCCAGTTGTTCCTCGTCAGCATGATCTTCGTCTTCTTCATGATCGTCATGCCCGTCCTCAGAGTGAAGCATCGTTCCATTGGGTATATCAAAATCGCCAAACTGAGAGTCCTTATAAGCAAAGCTAAGATTCAACCCGCCTATGGCATTTTGGTAAGAGACATTGTGGCTGTCCCCATCATTTACAGACTGAGCCTCTAGCCCCACCTTTAGTTCTGATGTCGAAAAGTCTTTCCTGGCGATCGTATTGTCTACAACGTTAATAATGCCGCCGATGGTGCCATTAGAATAAAGTAATGAGGACGGTCCTCTAACAACTTCAATTTGCTGAATGTTGTTCAAATCGACATCGTTAATATGGTCGGTACCAAGGCCAGAAACATCTCTAACGACCATACCATTACTTAATATTTTGACACGGTTGCCTGACATTCCACGAATAATAGGTTGCCCGACACCTGCGCCATAATCGGCGGAAGAAACACCCAGAAGATTATCTAAAGATTCTCCTAAACTTTGAGATGCATTGGTTGAAATATCTTCACCACTGACGACATGGAGTGGGTTTTCAATATCGCTTAATGTTTGATCTACCAAAGATGATGTAACGATCACTTCTTCTAATACACTTGAAAATGTATTACTACTGCATAGGGCACTCAACACAAGTGCTGCACAAATACGCTGGTTCATAGAACCTCCTGACAAAATTTAAATTTAATGTGTAATAGATAGAATTAAACTTAAACTTTAGGCGGTGCTTGAGAGAGATAGAGAGAGAATTTTGAACGTAAGGGCCCTGAAACAGGCTCTTGGGAAAATAGGTCAATAACAAAACTGGCTGTAAGTACATCACTGGCAGAAGGAACTAGGGTGCCCTTGAATACATGGCAACTATCACACTCTAATTGTGCACCAAAGTTTTGGCCAAAAGTATGCGTCGAGTCGTGGGCTAGATTATTAGCCACGAAAAACACTGCCATGAGCAGCAGTAGCGCAGAATACTTTTTAAACCTAATCACTGACAATTCTGTAACCTTCCAATTTACCGATAATCTTAAACGGCACACGAGGCCACTATAGAACACTTGTCCCAGATTACAAGGTGCCGAAAGTGACGGACTTCACAATAATTACCTTGAATCAGGAGCAGTAATTGGTTCTACAGTCTTCCGCACGGTTGACATACCGCCAGTAAAGCCCATCAACGGTATTACACCAATCGCCTTTGCTGCTAAATGAGGGAATTAGTGTTAGCTACTAGTATTAAAATTTCTAAAGTGGAAGTGATTAACGCCGTCTCCCTTATTGGCGTTATCAATCATAGTGCCAGCCAGTAAGTTAGCGTCAATACTACGATACTGACTTAAGCCCCCAAGTAGCAGAGGGTCAACAAATTTTGAAAAGAACTGGCCCGCTTTCTCTGCGCTTCTTTTCTCTTGCCTATGGCCAATCAACAATCCAGGACGATAAATATTGACGCTTGAGAAACCCAGTGACTTTATTGCCTCTTCTAATTGCCCCTTCGTCCGTAAATAAAAGTTCTTTGAGTTCGCGTTCGCGCCCACCGAAGAGACTAGGCTTAACCCTGTCGCACCGACTTCTACAGCTTTTTTTGCCACCGCAATAGAATACTCAAAATCGACGATTCTGAAGGCTTCACGGCTGCCCGCTGTCTTGATGGTGGTACCCAAACAGAGGTAGAGATGATGACAGTATGGCAACTCACCGTTGATCAAAAATTGCTTAAAATCTATCTCCAACATTTCGGCATTCGCTGGCAGATCATCAATCTGCCGTCTTGCTAATGCGATTGGCCTATCTCCACGAGCCGCTAATTGGCTGAGAATACTATTTCCCACCAACCCTGTAGCACCCGCAATAATAGAATGTGTCATTTGATTCTCCTAGCCTGACGGGCTTGCTATCACTCCTAAGAGTGATACTTGCCGAGCTCAAAAATACCCGTAGAAAGAGCAATATCCTTGGGGGCATGAAGTGTACAACTAAATAGCATCAAGGTTGGTTGTTCCTTACAATGCAATCAGACAGTATTTCTTTATTGAATGCGAGAGGCATTATTATGGGTGACTTGGGTTGGGCAGAATTTGAGCGGGTTGATTTGAGAGTCGGAACCATTGTTACGGCAGAGGTTTTTAAAGAAGCACGCACGCACGCACGCCATCAAATTGACCATAGATTTTGGTGGAAAAATAGGCATCAAAAAATCGTCAGCGCAAATTACCGACCACTACACCCCTGAAGATTTAGTGGGTAAACAAATTTCAGAAGTGGTTAATTTTCCCAAAAAACAAATTGGGCCACTAATGTCTGAATGTTTAGTCACCGGATTCACCCAACCTGACGGCAGTATTATATTAGCCGTACCCGACAAAATGGCCGCCAATGGTTCGCGGCTAGCCTAGCATAGCAAAAGGCAAAATAGGCTCCAGTTTGGTGGATCCTCAACGCCAAAATAAGCTGTTAGTTAGGCGTGTAAATGTATTCATCCCCTTCAACAAAGTCTTCTGCTAAGGTCTTGTCGATCATGACAGGCGTTTGCGTGGTGGATAAATAAAGTGGCCCGTCAGATTCTGACTGATGCTCGGCCAGTAAATCCTTAAGCTGTTTGACAATGTCAGGCCGACTAGCCGCTAAATTGTGTTGCTCAGTCGGATCTTCCGCAAGATCATAGAGCCACTGTTGCGGTCCGTCCGTCGGTCGGTCATTAACCTGTAATTTCCAGTCAACATGACGCACCACCTGATAGTGTCCGCTTTGCCAAAACAAATTTTCACGAGTCCAGTTGGCAGTATCTTGCTTAATCGCCAAAGGTAGTACATCAAGTCCATCTATCACTTTATCTGTGGGTTGACTACCACCCGCAGCGGCGGCGATCGTCGGCATAACATCAATATGGGCTATAGGGGTTTCAACCACCGTACCGGCAGGAATTTTACTCGGCCATTTGATCATCATAGGGACGCGCAGTCCGCCCTCAAACATGGTGATCTTCCAACCCCGATAAGGTTGATTGACCTCAGGAATACCAATGTAGCCGGCACCACCGTTGTCACTGGTAAAGATAACTACCGTATTGTCCGACAGGCCCTCCTCTTCTAGCGTCTCCAAAATACGCCCCACACTTCGATCAATCGCTCTAACCATCCCGGCATATACACGCTTCCGATGCGGCTTTATATCGCCCACAGCCTCATAATCTTCGCGGGTAGCCTGCAGCGGCGTGTGCGGGCCCCAGTGAGCCAAATAGAGGAAAAAAGGTCTATTTTTATTGGCTTTGATGACGTTAACTGATTCATCTGTCCAATAGTCCGTTAAGTAACCCTTGGGTTTGAATCTGTCGGCATCACCTGAATTGAACGAATTAGCATAGGTCATTGCTGCCCAAAGGAACTGATCAATAGGGTCAAAAGATAATTTTGCATTAACAACATTAGGGTCGTCCTCCGGAAGATACAAACCACTGGCCATTAATAAACTGTCGTCAAAGCCCTGTTGGTGTGGTGCCATGCCATTGGTACGACCCAAGTGCCATTTACCCACATGTGCCGTGTAATAACCGCTCGTCTTGAGCACTTCAGCGACCGTCACCTCTTCCGTCGGCAGGCCTTTAAACTCATAGGCTGGGTGCGTGGCTTCCAATGCTTCATCATAAAAACTAGGTGGAAGATTGTTATCCATTTGTTGAGATATGCTGCTAACCATTTTCCCCATACCTGCCGGTGTGGGGGTAAATTCAAACCCGGTGCGGGTGGGATATCGGCCGGTCATCATCATTGCTCGGGAAGGCGCACAGGTGCTAGCACCAGAATATGACTGGGTAAATACAGCCCCCTCTGCAGCCAACTGATCAATGTTTGGCGTTTCAATGAGCCCACCGCCGAACGTCGATATGTCGTTGTAACCTAAGTCATCAGCAACAATAAGAATAATATTGGGCACACGGTCGTCTTTCGCGCTGTCGGCAACTATAGGGCCCTGTTGCCAGGGAACTTCTCTTGCTGGCCCAGTATTAATACTTGCGAATCGGTACTTAACGACCGCAAGTAAAATATCTGTACGCTTAACCCAAGCCACGGAGCCTACAACTATCGCTATTACTAATAATGCGAGTAAGGTTTTTTTCATTTCGCTACTCCGAACAACATCGACATCAAATAAATTATGGATATTACCTCGTCAAAATTATCCACTTAATCTTGGATTGAGTAATACTACTTTAGGGTAACCTTTACATATTGGCAGTACTTATGTCAATTTTATGCTGGCTCTTTTTGATCGCAACTAAAGGTAACCTAGATAATTGTTGAACTGTCGATGGAATGCTACTATCAAATACTTGAAAAAACCCTTAGCTTATTGAGCACAGAGAACCAATTGAGGTCTAATTTATGATGGTAATGGTCAGCAAGCTGTTAAGAAATATTACGCTAAGTATGCTCATCCTGCTTTCAAGTGGCTATGGTTTGGCGTTGGAGTCGGCAAACAATGCGCCCATTGTTCAACCCGGCGCACCCGGGCAGCCGACACGCGATCTTGACGCTGAAACTGCTGTAGCGATCGCAGATTCCTCCTATAGCGCGGCTGATGTGCTTTTCATGCAGGGGATGATTGTCCACCACGATCAAGCACTATTGATGTCTCGTCTTGCTCCTGAAAGAACCAATAATCAAGCTATTCTTGATTTAGCGGGTCGTATTGATGTGTCTCAAGACGATGAAATAAGCTTCATGCAAGGCTGGCTAAACGAGCGTACAGAATCAGTGCCAGATACCGGCGGTACTCATGCAAAACATATGAGCCACACTATGGCTGGAATGGCCTCTGAAGAACAGATGGCACAACTATCCAGATCAAAAAGCACAGACTTCGATCAACTCTTTTTAACTCTCATGATCAACCACCATGATGGCGCAATAAAAATGGTTAAAGATCTCAGGGAACAGTCTGGGTCTGCTTATGACCCACAGCTAAATGAATTTGTATCTGATGTCGCCAATGATCAAACAGTAGAAATTGAGCGCATGAATAAGCTCCTTATAGGGCTTTCCAGCGATCCGCGAGCTGGACTGTCTGCAGGACTCTTTAATGCCGAAGAAGCCATCATGTATATGCAGCTGGTAGCAGCCCAGCGGAAGCCCCCGGGATTTTTTGATCCGGCTAATCCTTCAGCCCGCGGTAATAAAGACGTAGATAAAGAAAACGATACAGAAGAAGAGGAAGAGAAAAAATCCAAGTCTGTTGAGGAGACTGCAGACGCAAAACGTTATCCGATGCTTAGTTTTTATAATACAGATATGGCGTTTCGCGATGACCTACTCATTACCGGTAGCTATCACGGCTTTAATATTTATCAAATCGATGAAACAGGTCTGCCAATCCTAGCAACCTCAGTGGTGTGCCCCGGTGGTCAGGGAGATGTGTCAATCGTAGGTGATTTGCTGATCATGTCGGTGGAACAGACTCGAGGACGCCTCGATTGCGGCCTACAGGGTGTGAGTGAAGATGTCAGTATGGAACGCTTCCGTGGCATACGCATCTTTGACATATCCGATTTAACACGCCCGCTACAAGTCGGTGCTGTACAAACCTGCCGAGGCTCTCACACTCATTCAGTGGTAGCTGGGCCAACACCCGATGGCAAAATACTGGTGTACAACTCTGGCACCTCTAGCGTTCGCGAAGAAGAAGAGTTAGAGAACTGTATCGACGGCACGCCGGGGGATGATCGCACTGCTCTTTTTCGTATCGATGTGATTGAAATACCCATTAATGACCCCTCAAAATCACGGATTATTGATAGTCCCACTGTGTTTGCTGACCCAGAAACCGGTGTTTTAGCTGGACTTTGGCGTGGAGGTGACCACGGCGATGACACCCAAGAAACCTATCGCACCGACCAATGTCACGACATTACTGTATTTCCAACCGCAAACTTAGCAGCCGGCGCTTGCTCTGGAAATGGCATACTTTTTGATATTAGTGATCCACGTAAGCCGGTGAGAATTGATGCGGTCACTGACGCCGGCTTTGCCTACTGGCATTCAGCCACCTTTAATAATGACGGTACTAAGATTCTTTTTACCGACGAGTGGGGTGGCGGTGGTCGAGCACGCTGTCGTGCCTGGGATCCAATGAACTGGGGTGCCGACGCCATCTATGACATCATTGATCAAAAGCTTAAATTCCAAGCTCACTATAAACTGCCAGCGCCCCAATCAGAAACAGAGAACTGCGTCGCTCACAACGGCGCTATTATCCCCGTGCCTGGCCGAGATATCTTTGTGCAGGCTTGGTATCAAGGTGGAATTTCGGTCGTCGACTTTACTGATTCCTCTAATCCTATTGAGATTGCCTACTTTGATCGTGGACCTGCACATGCAGAGGAATTGTTAACCGGCGGATATTGGTCCGCGTATTACTATCAAGGCGCTATTTATGGCACCGAAATTGTGCGCGGGCTAGATGTGTTAAAACTACTACCCAGCGAGTACCTCAGTGAAGATGAGATAAGTGCTGCTGCTATGGCCTACCCCATAATAGGCCCAAAGCAGTCATTCAATCCTCAGCAGCAAGTACCAATGACATGGCCAGCAGCGCCTGAGGTAGCGAATGCTTATATCGATCAACTCCTCAGGGCCAACAAGATCAATAAAAGCGCCGGATCTCGACTAAAACAGCTACTCAGCCAAGTTCGTAACGCTATGGATGCTGGTGGTGACAATACGCTCGCCAGGAAACTGGAACGAGTCAAGATATCAGCGAAAGACGCAATAATTAACACTCAAACAGCTAATCGACTTAACAAATTGCATGACGCACTCAAAGGTATAGCCAAAGATCTTGAAAACTGAGATGAATAGTGAAGTGATTTTGTTTTTCATGATTAAAGTGCTTGGTTTAATCCTCTCAACGCGCAGGCTTTAACGCGTTTAATTAAACCGGCTCGTTCGTTGACTGTTAGTATTTTTAGAGATCGCCTAACCACTTTAGCGCGCTCATTTGAATCATCATTCTAAAGAAACAGATCAACAAAAGTAGCTACTAGGCGTCTAAGACAGGTTGTGACCTAGCAACAGCCTTCGCCACTCTGGATGGGTGGGCACGGATTACTTCCGTAGGAGCAAAACACACAACAATGACCTTTTTTAGGTCTGAGTAGCTCGCCACAAAAAGAACAGTCGTAATACCACTGGCAGAAGTCAGTTGGCATGGTTTCCTCTTTTTTTTCGCCACATGTGGGACAGGTAATTACACTCCGGATATCCATTAACTCAAACCAATCCAAAGCCCCGGCAGATGATCAACTTTTTGGTTTAACATAAGGTTCTCCTCTTTGCGTTTGGATGTAATTAAAATGCTCCATTAGGTGCGATTACTGACAAACACCCTAATAAAGTTAATCAATTTCAATGTTAAAAACGCTCAGTAAATCTAAAACATCTGGCGAACTAAAGCTAGCGCCTTCGATTGAATTTTCTAAAGGATTAATACAGTAATTTATAGCTTCACGGAAATTACAATTGTCGAGCTTAGACAAAACGAATCTAGAATCCTTTAAGTCTGTTCTATAGAAATCAGCCCCCTTCAAATTACATTCTGAAAAATCTACATCGTGGGCCTTACAATCTTGAAATGATATTTCTTGTAACTCTAATGAACTAAAAATGGAAAAAGATATATCGCATGATTCAAAAAATATTGGCGCTGTTACAATCAAATTGCCCCAATTCAAGGTCGTCCAGTTAACGCCTGTTAACTTACAATTCTTGAAGTCTGTTTCAATAAACTTTGATTTATTAAATTTGATTAAACTAAGATTAGAATCTTTGAACTCACAAGCGGTAAATTTGCATTCATTAAATTGAGCTTCTAAAAAGTTACAACTAACAAATTTACATCCTTCGAAATTGCTGAGTTGCACTATAGCTTTCTTAATTTCTAGCTCATTAAACACTTCATAAGCGTAGTCAGTATTATCTTTAATATTTAACCCCTTATTGCGGACTCTATGTCTATCCAAAACACGTCTGTTGATCCTACAGCATTAATTTACCCTATGAATAGCTCTAAATTGAACCGTCCACTAAAGGGAGTTAACGACACCTGTGCCATTAACTCCTTTTTCATTTGGCGAACAGGTCGTTTAGAGAGCGCCTGCTTTCTTTAACCATCGCATCTGGATAGCTAAACCTACTAGATAAATCAGCAAAAATGCCTTATGAAAACCAAGCACTAAAGGATCATCGAAAGAGTCAACGAAGGGGTCGCCAAGGGGCAGGCGCCTCAAGAAGTCAGTGATCGCTGGGATCATGTGGAAAAGCAATGTGCTTGAGTAGCCTAGCGCTTGAAAGTACTTAGAATAAGAGCCAAAAAGCTTGAGCTTTTCCATAATGATGCCACCAGCAACTGCCACTAGCGTTAACACCGCAAGGACATGTGCAATGCCAAAACTGCCTTGGTTATATATTCCCAAGGCGGATCCAGCAACAAAAATGGTGACATACACATACAGTTTTCCTGATAACGAATCCAGTGAAATTGCCTTGTATTTTAGCAGAGTGTAAAAAGCAGCCCCTAATGCTAACACTCCGAATATCGTGTGAAACCAACCTAGTAACGTCATCTCTGGCATAGTTATTCTCTTAAGTTCGCTAAATTAAATAGGATTATCAATTTACTATTTGTGGGGGTTTACTAAGTACTTTGCCCCAGTGCCTTGTTTCGCGTAAGCCTTAATAATTTCCGGCTGTAGCATCTCTTCAAAAGATATTTCCTGAGTGTAATGGCTGGCAAAGGTGGTGGTGATTTCTTTGGCCACTCGCTCACGCATCTGTCCGAAGCGTTCCATACCTATTCTACCAATCATTGGGGTCAGCAACCAGCCCCCTAAGCCCCACTGCATGCCAAATGATCGGTTCAACACTGTTGGTGTTTGGTCAAGCCCACCGTAGATGTAGACCTGCTTGTAGGTATCAGACCCATAGCGACTGTATTCTTTAGCGGTTTTGTTTGCGGCTATTTCCATTGCCGCGAGTATTTGTCCTGGTAGTTTACCTTCGTTACCACCACCAGTGGCATCAAAGCCTAGGGTCGCACCGGTTGCTACCAAAGCATCAACTAAATCTTTCATAAAGTCAGCGTCACTGGTATCACAAACATACTCGGCACCCAGATCTTTAAGAACTTTCACTTGCTCAGGTTTTCTGACGATATTAACCAGTGGAACACCATCATCTTTACAGATTTTAACCAACATTTGACCAAGGTTAGACGCTGCAGCAGTGTTGACGATGGCTGTATGATTTTCCATTTTCATGGTTTCAACAAATGCTAATGCGGTCAATGGGTTGACGAATGAAGATGACGCTTCCGCAGGGGTTGTACCGTCTTCCATCACCAGACAGCTCTGTGCTGAAACACAACGATACTGGGAATACATTGCACCCCCGGCAACACCCACTGTCTTACCGATCAAATGCTTGGCATTTGCACCTGCATCGACAACCACGCCGCCACCTTCGTTACCTACTTGCATGGACTGATCTAATCTTGGTTTCATTGCCCCCATTAATCCCGGGTGTATTTTCATTTTTGCTACGGTGCTATCACCAGAACCTGAAACACTCAAACTATCAAAATCGGCTGCAAAACTTATCAGAAGCCCGAGATCCGAAGGATTAATGGGAGACGCCTCTACTTTAATTAACACTTCATTTTCTGAAGGGGTGGGCTTTTCTACCCTAGCAATAGAGATCTCTATATTCCCTTCACTAGTTACCGTTGATCTTATTTCTGTTGAAGTCTGTTCTGACATGCTTATTTTCCCTTTAGATGATTGACCATGATGAATCCATTAATACTAGACAGTATGATATATTGACTAGGATGATTATTACAAGTAGACAACTTAATCATACTAGTATATAAATGCATACTATGACAAACTGTAAAAGTCCTGTGGTAAACGCGGTAAAGCTGATTGGCGGCAAATGGAAAATTGCCATCATTTATAATCTACGTGAAGATTCTGTCAGGTTTGGAGAGTTAAAAAGGATTCTATCGCCCATTACTCAGCAAATGTTAACCAAACAGCTGCGAGAGCTTGAAAGAGATCTATTGATTGATCGCAGGGTGTTCGAGGTAATCCCACCTAAAGTTGAATACTCGTTAACGGAATTTGGTCAGTCTTTTATGCCAGTTTTAGACTCTCTATGCAGGTGGAGTTCTGAGCACGAGGAACTAGTGCAAACTCTATCTGACAATCAAGTATTGTGAGCCACAAAAACTCTAAGCACTAGCTCAGCTCCTTGTCACTGCGGCTAGAAGCGCTTAAACGATAGTGCCCTATCAATGATGCTAAATGACATACCAAAAAGCATGCTGTATATATGCAAAAACTAACAGGATAACGACATGGCTGATGCTTACATTATTGACACTTGTCGGGGAGTTTTTGTTGATGTCATTCACCGAATAACCACACCAAAGCGAAGAACTGAAATATCAACAGTTAACTAAAAACCGAACAAGGAATGAGAGATGATCGAATCGTTATTTTCTATGCAAGATAAAATCTGCGTTGTCACTGGTGGTAGCCGCGGACTGGGCTCATACATGGCGCAAGGCTTTCTTGAAGCCGGGGCCAAACGCGTATACATCACTGCTCGCAAAGCCGAAGCCTGTATCAGTGCCGCAGCAGAACTCAATCAGTACGGTGAATGTATTGCCATTCCGGGCGATATCGCGACCTCTGATGGCTTGCAGCATCTTGTTTCCGAATTAATATCCCGTGAGCAACATATTGATGTGTTAGTAAACAATGCCGGTGCAGGTTGGGGCGCACCTTTCGGTGAGTTCCCAGAGAAAGGCTGGGACAAGACCATGAATGTCAATGTCAAAAGCCCCTTCTTCCTGATTCAAGCTCTGTCCCCATTGCTAAAAAAGAACGCCACTGCGGACAACACCGCCAGCATTATCAATATTGGTTCCATTGCCGGAATAGTAGGCAACGCTCTCGATAACTTTAGTTATGCCGTGTCCAAGACAGCTATCCATCAGGTCACCCGTATACTCTCAACTGAATTAGCCAAGGATCACATTCGCGTTAATGCCATTGCCCCTGGCCGCTTTTATTCAAAAATGACTGAGTTTTTGAGTAGTGACCAAGAAGCCTTTGAGGAAGAGTTGAAAACCATCCCCATGCGTCGCTGGGGCGAAGCGACTGATATCGCAGGCGTTGCCATTATGCTCGCATCAAAGGCAGGTGCCTTCATTACTGGACAGATTATTCCGGTCGATGGCGGGACTTCGGTCGTCAATTAGAACAGATTGATCTGAGAGGACAGCACCATAAGCAGCGGCTAAACAAAAGTACTTATAAATAATTATAGACCTGATCTACCGCCCTACTGCCTTCAGCACCTGGATTGCTATCAACTTTTTCTTGGTCCTGGGAAAAAACGATTTGTCTGCTCTTGATAGTCTTTGTAGTCGGGTCTTTTCTGTACTGAGTAATATTCAGAAGGCACCGCTCCTGTTGTATAAACTAAGGTGGTGTACATAAATTTGGAGGCCGACAAAAGCCCTATCCCTAGTAACAACCATACTGGCTCGCTTTCGAAACCTTTAAGCGACAACCAAGATGGAATAGCAGCGATTACCAGGCCATTCCACACCATCCACTCAGCAAAATAGTTAGGGTGCCGGCAGTACTTCCACAGGCCAACATTGCACACTTGACGATGCTTACCTTCTCTTTTCATTTCTTTAAGAAAACGAACCTTCTGGAAATCAGCTATGGATTCCATCAAAAATGCCAGAATCCAAATAACAAGCCCCACTATTTCTAGTACCAAAAATTCTTGATCACCATTTGAGGCAATAATGAAAATGGGAAACGCTAAAAATGAGGCATTCGCTAAACCTTGCGCAATAGCATCTATCTGCAAGGCTAATGCTGTGTTATTTTTGCCTTCTTCTTTCCAGACTATCCGTTGATATTGATATCTAGGAAACTCTTTTTCCAAAAAGCCCAAGCGCCACATTTTTAGAGCACCTAACCCCATGCGAAGCCCAATCAAAATAACCACACTGCTAACAATAAGAGACCGCAACCAGTAACCATCGCTAAAACAAAAGCTAATGATACCAAGTAAGACTAGACCCCAAGGCCAGCCAATATCCACGTAGCTCATACGGCCAGTACGCCAAATTGGTATACATACCACTACAGTGAACAGAGCAAGCTGCCCCAAACTGTTTAGAAGGGCTAATTTAAGAAATGTTGTAGACCATAAAATAAAACCCAACCCCAGTAAGAAAGGGTAAACGGGGCGAAAGTAATTCATTTTTTATTCCCACTCAATAGTAGCCTAATTTGAAACCCTTATAGATAGTGGGTTTCAGAGGCATTTTTTCGACTTTGTAACTACTTTGTAACTTTTTCATGGTAGGCGTTACTCAATATCGTTCAGGCTCAACGCCATAATTGCTTTCCAATTATCATCCATTTGCGGAAGCCATTCTTTGAGTAGTGGGGTGGCTGCATCCTCTTTCGACAAACCTTGTCTGAGCGTCAAATATTTATAGGTGAAGACAGACGCTCGATAGTTTGCTGCGCAGTGAACGAGAATTGGATCTGCTTGCTGCGTAAGCATATCCATTGTCTCAAAAAATTCTTTTACGTGGCTGGCGGTGGGCGCATCCCAGGGCACAGGTATATGCTGATAAGACATATCTAAATCTGTAACTATTTTTGCTTCGTTTGGTAGTGCGTTGACTGATTGAGCAACTGCTAGGTTAATGACTGCTGAATATTTCGCTGCTTTTATTAGCGCAAACTGCTCAGGTGTTGGTTGTCCTGCTGTGCCTATTCCATTAGCCATTGGAAAGTAGTTCATGACATCCGCGATTGATTCGGATTGACTATAGATGTCATCGGTTAAGCCAGTTTGCGCTAGGGAATGACTAACACAAAAGTACATTAACATCGTAAGCAACAGAGAACGTATTGAAAATTTCATAAATTATTTATCCTGCAATAGATTGTGTTTTATTATAGGCGCGCGTTGAATCTAGTGCTAACACACAACCGCACTCTAAACATTCTTGCTTCATTTCCAACATATCTGCTCCATAAATTCTAATTCTGCTTATTCCCACTCAATAGTAGACATGAGAAAAACCCCAGTGTTTATAAGGGTTTGAGAGGTGCGTTAGTTGGTGTTTTACAAACCCTTATAGCACAAGGGTTTGAGAGACACTTTAATAAAGTGTGTTGTAACTATTACGATCTCAAAAAAACAACCCCCATTTTGAGCTAAATATTTTCTCATTCTTATTAATCATAAATAAAAACTTCTTCTAAAGGGACTTTGAATACATTGGATATTTTAAAAGCAACTTCTAAGGATGGGGAGTATTTGTCTTTTTCAATGGCAAATATTGTTTGCCGAGTTACACCCACTTTGTCTGCTAAAGTTTGCTGAGACATTTCGTCTGCCTCAAATCTTAATTTTCTAATGTTGTTACTTAAACTCTTAGACAACTTAAATACCTTTGCGGTAATGGTAGAGCTGGGTAATGAAATTAGTCACTTCTGCTAGAACAAAAAATAGTAGTAACAAATGGGGTATAAATGCGGGGGACGAATTTTCCAAAATATCATACCAACCACCACTTCCAACATACAAAAGTTGTATCAATAGAAACCATACTCCTATACTCAGAACCCAGTAACCATTTCTGTAAGAAGTTAATTCAATCAGTGCATCTCTTTCATCTTCTTTATTTTTATCCTTTCCTGCCAAAAAAGATTGAATAATAATCTCCAATACCACGATTAGAATAATTGGTCTAAAAATGTCATTGAACGTAAATTCATGTCCAATATTAAACATTTGATTTGAAAAAACTTGATAAAAATACCATCCAAACACTAATAACGTAGCACTCAGAGAGGCAATTAAACTTTTTTCCTTATACGACATACTCATCATCCAACTCCATGTATAAATATTTTTACATATTGTAAAATATATTTTACATAATATCAAGATGAAATATCAATTCAACTTATGAGATTCAATAGTAGCAAGAGTTTGCTATATCTTTGTTTTTAGTGCTCTGAAACCCGCATTCTTTCGTTGCTTTGACAGAGTTTGTCACACTTTTAATGGTCTGAACGGGTTGATTCTAGAGGGTTTGTTAGATTTGCAACTATTCCCACTCAATAGTTACGTTACTAAAATATACTGTAAAATCAATATTTTACAGGCTCTATAATTAGACTTTGTAACTTCTTTGTAACTATTTTTATCCATTAATCAATTTCCTCTCTTACATTTCCTCTTTGTTTTCAACAAAGTTATCATTTTTAGTTACAAACTTTGGATCTGAATTTTAACCTCGATCTAATAGGTTTCTTAGGGCAACTAGAAGAAATACTCGATGATTTGCGACTCCCTGTGTCACTAGTTGGCATATTTGTAACAAAGTCTATGAAGTCGAGCATTGGAAGCACGGACCGCAACACAATCCTTTTTATTCCCACCCGTTAATCTGAATTTTCGGTAGACGCCGGTTTTATACAGTTGGCTCTTCCTTTATTTCTCATCCAATGTTTCTATCAGTTCGAAAAGTAATTGGTCAATATTTTCGCTTTTCTCGTTAAATGCAGAAACATTTGACAGTATAATTATTCCGTTTTTATTTTCTATATCTAAACCCATTGAGGACCTATAACCTCCAGTTGCCCCATTATGCCAAATTAGTTCTCCACCGTTTTCTGTTTTTAAAATATGCCATCCAAGTCCTATCTGCATATTGTCATTTACTTTAAATGTTGGCTTTTGAGTCAGAGTTAATTCATTATTCTCATTGTCAAATTGAGCTAAAGCAAATTTTGATAGATCTTCTACTGTAGACAAAATTGCTCCACCACCTGCTAAAACATCAAAGTCCCAATTCGAGGTTGTTTTTCCATTCGGTTTTAATCCATTAACGAGTTCAGATTGTATATTTTCTCTTTTGCTTGTAGAGTTTTCCATTTTATATTTTGTAAATATTTTCTCTTGAAGTAGTGATTCATATGATGACTTGGAAATAGATGCTAATTCAAATCCCAAAATTCCAGCACCAAGGTTAGAGTATTCGTACTTAATTCCAGGTTCTTGATTTAGTTTGACTTTTTTTGTTAAATAATCCACAAGCTTTTCTTTGTTGTAATCTTTATAAGGATTGTCTTGGTTAAACAATAGGTACAATAGGTTCAGATTTGAAGGTAATCTCGGAAATCCTGAAGTGTGATTTGCAAGCTCCTTAAAAGTTATATCGTTTTCGGAATTGATTTTGAAATCAAGGTAATCTTGGATGTTGTCATCTAATTTTAGCTTTTGGTCATTAACAAAATTTGATAATAAGGTTGCGGTAAATACTTTAGTTATAGAACCGATTTCAAAAACATTCTTATAATTTTCAATCAACTTTATTGTGTCATTTGTTCTTTCAATTCCAATAAAGTCAATTTCCCCATTTCTAATTAAGGCAAGCGATAATTGAGTATTGTTTGGAAATGATTTCGTGTTATCAAATATAAGTTCAGATTGTTTTTTGTTAATTCCATTATTAGAAACTTCGATTCCATTTTCAGCAATTGTTGTTTGTAGGTTAGAACAACTTGAAAGCAAAAGTCCGACTAATGCAGTTAAATATTTTTTCATTTGTTTCTTCATAATGAATGCCAACGTGTTTGTGTATGAGTGACGGTTACTCCCACTCAATAGTTGCCGGGGGTTTACTTGAAATATCGTAAGCCACACGCGAGACATCCTCTATCTCATTCATAATTCGATTAGAAATAGTTTCTAACAGTTCTGGCTCCAACCGCGCCCAACGTGCAGTCATGAAATCTATCGTTTCTACAGCCCGCAGTGTAATTACGTACGAATAACGACGTGAATCCCCTACCACTCCAACACTTTTAACTGGCAAAAACACAGCAAAAGCCTGACTAACTTTGTTGTAACAATCAGATCTGTGTAGTTCTTCCATGAAAATCGCGTCTGCCAGTCTGAGAATGTCACAATACTCTTTCTTAACTTCTCCCAAGACACGAACCCCGAGCCCAGGCCCAGGGAATGGATGCCGGTAAACCATGTCATAAGGTAAGCCCAACTCCAAGCCGATTTTGCGCACTTCGTCTTTAAACAGTTCACGCAGTGGCTCCACTAACTCCATTTTCATGTCTTCTGGTAGGCCACCCACATTGTGATGAGATTTTATGACATGAGCTTTGCCAGTTTTTGAACCAGCGGATTCGATAACATCTGGATAAATAGTTCCTTGAGCTAACCAGTTAACATCCTGCAATTTCGAAGCTTCTTCATCGAATATTTCAATAAATGTGTTGCCGATAATCTTTCTTTTCGCTTCCGGATCACTAACGCCAGCAAGCCTTGAGAGGAAAAATTCCTCTGCGTCAGCGCGAATTACTTTAACGCCCATGTTCTTGGCAAAAGAGGCCATGACCTGATCGCCTTCATTGAGACGAAGCAGACCGTTATCTACAAACACACAAGTAAGCTGATCTCCAATTGCTCTTTGCAGCAGCGCTGCAACGACAGATGAATCAACTCCACCGGAAAGACCAAGTAAAACTTTTTCACTACCGACGCGGGCACGTATGGTCGCAATCGCATCTTCAATAATACTTGCTGATGTCCACAGAGATTCGCAGTTGCAAATTTCTTTAACGAAACGCTCGAGAATGAGTTGTCCTTGCACCGTGTGAGTCACTTCAGGATGAAACTGTATCCCATAAAATTTTCGTGACTCATCACACATAGCTGCAATGGGAGCGCTTTCGGTGGCAGCCACTAATTCAAAGTTTGGCGGCACGGCAGTGACTTTATCGCCATGGCTCATCCAAACGTCCAACTGTTCTTGCCCTACTTCATTAGTGCGGTCCTTGATACCGTTCAGCAAACGATTATTACTAGTAACATCGACTTGCGCGAAACCGAATTCAGACTTCGACGATGCTTCAACCTTCCCACCGAATTCCTCCGCCATGGTTTGCATGCCATAGCAAATCCCCAATATAGGCAAACCCGCTTCATACAAGAAATTCGGCGGTCGAGGCGACTCATTGGTATTGGCTGACTCAGGGCTCCCCGAAAAAATGATCCCTTGAGGAGAAAATTCCAGAAACAAGTTTTTGTCGACTTGGTAATCCCAAATTTCACAATAGACTCCCATTTCGCGAACGCGCCGCGCGATGAGTTGTGTGTATTGAGAACCGAAATCCAGAATTAGAATTTTCTGGCTATGAATATTCGCTGCTGTCATCTACTGGCTAAAATCTTTGGCTTTTAAAATAAAAAAAGAGAACTATGCCTTGGAGCTCAAGACGCAGTTCTCAACGATTTTCGTCTTAACTCACCCTATAATTGGGTGCTTCTTTGGTAATGCTGACATCATGAACGTGAGACTCATTCATTCCTGATGCAGTAATTTTCACGAACTGAGTTTTAGTACGCATCTCATCAATATCAACACTGCCGGTATAGCCCATGCTGGAGCGAAGACCGCCCATCAACTGATGAACGATGGCAGACATAGGGCCTTTATAAGGCACCCTGCCCTCAATACCTTCAGGCACTAATTTTTCTGTGCCAGAATCGATGTCTTGAAAATATCGATCACTGGAGCCATCCGAATGAGACATAGCACCCAGAGAGCCCATACCTCGATAAGCCTTGTAAGATCTACCCTGATAAAGTTCCACTTCGCCCGGCGCTTCTTCAGAGCCGGCTAATAGACTGCCGATCATGACGACATGGGCACCAGCGGCAATGACTTTAGCAATATCACCTGAATAACGAATACCGCCATCAGAGATAACACAGACATCTGTGTCCCTCAATGCATCAACAACATTAGCAACCGCAGTTATTTGCGGCACGCCTACTCCAGTCACTATTCGGGTTGTGCAAATAGAGCCTGGCCCAATTCCCACTTTTATTGCGTTAGCACCAGCTTTAACTAAGGCTCTTGCTGCTTCGGCTGTCGCAATATTCCCACCAACAACGGATATTTCTGGATGTTTAGATTTAATCGCTTTGACTTGATCTAGCACGCCTTGGTGATGACCATGAGCTGTATCAACAACAATAATATCAACACCTGCATCGATGATTGCAACAACTCTATCAGCAGTGTCGGCACCAACTCCGACCGCCGCCGCAACTCGCAACCGACCTTGTTCATCCTTACAAGCATTGGGATAGTCTTCAGATTTTCGAATATCTTTTAGAGTGATTAAGCCCTTTAATTCGAAACCACCATTGACCACGAGTATTTTTTCAATACGGTGACGATGGAGGAGTTCTTTCACATCATCGAGCTTAAAATCTTCGCCTACGGTTACCAGGCGTTCCTTTGGAGTCATTATAGATTCGACTTTCGCATCGAGATTGGCTTCGAACCGCACATCTCGACTGGTTACAATCCCAACCAAGCCAGAAGTACCAATAACAGGCATTCCAGATATACCGTATTCCTTCATCAGCACAATCAGATTGCGAATTGTTGCAGAGTCTTGAATAGTAATTGGGTCTTTAACAACACCACTTTCATATTTTTTAACGAGGCGCACTTCTTTCGCTTGTTTGTCCACACTCATGCTTTTGTGAATGACACCCACGCCGCCTTCCTGAGCCATTGCTATTGCAAGACGCGCTTCAGTAACTGTATCCATAGCAGATGACACTAGAGGAATATTAAGTCCAATAGTTTTGGTCAGTTTAGAATTTAAAGAGACTGATTTTGGAAGTACGTTGGAGTGTGCAGGCAGGAGCAGTACATCATCGAATGTTAGGGCCTCTTCAGCTATACGCAACATAAGATTTACCACTATCTACAAAAAAGGGATTATACAGAGAGCATTCCAGCTTGTATAGAAGTAGCTTATGCTCGAATGGATAATTAGCCCAGAAAACTAGAATTTAGCACTTGAATCAAATTCATTCAGAATTCACACTAGCGCCTATATACCTGCGGATTCTGCTCTATTTCAGCAATCTGCTCTATTTCAGCAATCTGCTCTATTTGCACAATAAACCATAACTAGCTATCTCAATAAGTAATCATTGATGTCAGAATAACTAAATAGGAAGAATCACAATCTCATTATGCTGAAATCCTGGTCACAAGAACCTACCCTACACTTCTTCTTAATAGCGGGAATAATCTTTGCTTTATATGGATTCACACAGGCTAACGATGAGAACGTTCTTGAAGTAAGCCAGCGCGAAATCGACGCCAGGGTTTTTCTTCAAGAATTAAATAGTGGCGAAACAGTTAGTGATCAACAGCGAGAGATGATTACAGCTTTGTTTATAGAAGAGCAAATCTTGGTCCAGGAAGCCTTTGCCATGGATCTGGATAACGATGCCCGCATTTATGACATGCTGGCTCAAAAGATGCGCCATGTATTAAGTGGCGATGTTATCCAGCCTAGCTCGGAAGAATTATTCAGTTTTTATCAGGACAATGCCTCTCGTTACGAAACATTATCTACAGTTTCGGTAGACGAGTTGGTTTTTGAGAGCCGTGATGCGCTGCCTGCTATCGTGCAGACTCTACTTTCGAGTGGCGCTGACGCTGAAGAGTTATTGGAATTGTCGGGAGGGTCTACCTCGCCCTTACCCAATGTAAATTTTCTTGATCTATCAAATATTTTTGAAGAAAGTTTTGCTACAAATGTATTTTCAGCAAATTTTGGGGATTGGTCTGGACCATTCATTAGCAATAGAGGGCAGCACTGGCTCCGCATAACTGAGAGAAATGAGGCTCGCCTTGCACCATTAAACGAAATTGAGGATAGAGTTCGTCTGGACTGGATAGCTCAGGAAGAGGACCTGCGCCTGCAGCAACAAGTAGATGAACTCTGGAATAAATATTCCATTCGTATTATTAATGATACCCAGTCTGAGTAGCTCTGCTAGGCTAAATATTTCTCTATGACAAAAAAATTCACTTTAGCTCTCTGCTTCTTATTCGCAATTCCTGCTAGTTCTTCAGTATTCGCTCATGACATCGATGTTACTGGAGTTGCCCGGGTGTTCATGGATGAAATGGAAAACAACGAATACCGCCTATCGATAGTGGACCAGCAAGTCCCGCCGCTATTCAATGTAGAACGAATATTGCCTGAACGCTGTGTTGGCTTGGAACCTGGCGGCTATAGTTATCGCTTCAGCTGTTATCCCAGTCTGAACATTAACGACAGTATATCCTTCCCTTGGGGATTACAGGGAGTTGTGGTCGTGGCTCGCTGGAATAGCGGCGACAATGTGTCCGGATATTTCCCCGGTGACGGTAATTACATTGATGTTCCACTGGCAGAATTGAAGGCAGGCGCCGGGTCGATTAGAAACCTGGCTATTCGATATTTAGAACTGGGCGCCGAACACATCCTCTATGGTATAGATCACTTGTTATTCGTACTCGGCCTTTTGTTACTACTCAAAGGATTTTGGATACTTATTAAAACTATCACAGCATTCACCATTGCCCACAGCATAACTCTTGCCTGTGCAGTTCTAGGAATATTCCCTGTTCCTGGACCCCCTATTGAAGTATTAATCGCGCTCTCAATTATTTTCTTAGCTCGTGAAATTATTATGGGACATCGTGGGCAACAAACTCTAGTGCATTCTAAACCTTGGTTGATTGCTTTCGCCTTTGGCTTAATACATGGCTTTGGATTTGCCGGAGCGCTCGGAGAATTAGGCCTCAGCAATGCAGATATTCCACTGGCATTATTATTTTTTAACTTGGGAGTGGAAGCCGGGCAGGTCGGCTTTATTTGCGTTTTAATTGCTGTAAACTTGGCCCTCGCGAAATTTCTCAGCAGCTCGTTGCTCAGCATTCACAAAGGACTGGCTTATGGGCTAGGAGGAATTGCCGCATTCTGGTTTCTCGAGCGACTACCCTTAATATTGGTTGCCTAGCTATATGACACAAAGCAAGAAGTTCGATGTAGCAATTGTAGGCGCAGGTTTCGCTGGCATGTACGCCCTCCACCACTTTCACAGCTTAGGATTTTCTTGCCAGGTATTCGAAACCGCTGACGGCGTTGGCGGTACTTGGTACTGGAATCGCTATCCTGGTGCGAGATGCGACGTTGATAGTCTTGAGTACTCTTACCAATTTTCCGATGAACTGCAGCAGGAATGGAATTGGTCTGAAAAATACGCACCCCAATCTGAAATATTAGAATATGCCAATCACGTAGCAGATCGATTCGATTTGCGAGAAAATATTCAATTTAATACACGAATTATTGCGATGCATTGGAATGAAAATAGCGATAGCTGGGTTCTTGAAAGCAATCTAGGAGAGAACTTTAATGCAAAATTCGTTGTTATGGCTACCGGCTGTTTGTCAAAACCCCATACGCCCATATTCCCTGGCATTGAATCCTTTACTGGTACGATTCTACATACCAGCAGTTGGCCCCACCGCCCGGTTAGTTTCGTCGGCAAAAATGTCGGCATTATTGGAACTGGGTCCTCCGGAGTGCAATCAATTCCAATAATTGCTGAAGAAGCAAAATCATTGACTGTATTCCAGCGCACACCTTGTTACTCCATCCCTGCCCGCAATAGATTGATGGATAAAGAGTACGAAGAAAAAGTGAAGGCAAGCTACAGCAAATTTCGACAAGAAAATGCCAAATTAAATGCTGCGATCAGCAATAACCCCAACAACCAATCCGCGATGGAAGTTGACGCTGAAGAGCGCTTAAAAACTTACGAGCAGAGGTGGCAAAGTGGCGGCCTACCGTTTCTCGCCGCATTTAATGATTTAAATCTCAATAAAGAATCAAATAATACTGCTGTTGACTTTATACACAGAAAAATAAAGGAAACCGTTAAGAACCCAGAAGTTGCTAACTCGCTTTGCCCAGATACCGTAGTCGGTTGCAAGCGTCTGTGCGTCGACACTAACTACTATGAGACCTACAATCGAGAAAACGTAAAGTTAGTAGATGTCAGCGCTACTCCAATTGAAGAAATAATCAATGACGGGCTTCGAACCAGCATTACAAAATATAATTTTGATACCTTAATCTTCGCTACTGGTTTCGACGCTATGACCGGTGCTCTTCTCTCTATCGACATTCGTGGATTAGACGGCCAAACCCTCAAAGATAAATGGCAGGACGGGCCTAAGAATTACTTAGGGCTGACTATCAACGGATTCCCTAACCTATTTACTATTACCGGTCCAGGTAGCCCTTCCGTATTAGCGAACATGATAGTGGCCATCGAGCAGCATGTGGAATGGGTAGGTGGCTGCCTGAGCTATTTGCGAGAAAACTCCCTAATATGTATCGAAGCGAGCGAAGAAGCAGAACAAACATGGGTTAATCGCGTAAACAAAATTTCCGGGAAGACTCTCTACACCACAGGGTGTAATTCCTGGTACTTAGGCGCGAACATACCCGGAAAGCCTAGGATATTTATGCCTTTTCTTGGTTACCCTAACTATGTAACGGAATGCAAGCGAGTGGCAGAAGAAACTTACGAAGGTTTCCTTCTCAGTCCGCAAGCCTCAGACCCGAAACCTTATGCTAAAACCTAATTACTGTTGCTGATATTTCTGGTGACAGGATTCACAGGGCGGATAGAGAGAATCATTGCCTGCATTGAATAGGGAGTCTTCGTCTTGCTCTGTCACTGCCGCCAATACTTCTTTCGCGGCAGAAATCATTTGATTATTAAAAGTTTGCCAATCAATTTCCTGAGCCTTTTCCTCTTCAGATTCTCCGGCACCACCCTGGGCAAGCAGATTACCGGCGGCAAGTACTGTTAGCGCGGCATTCTGAATTTCTAACCACCCTTCGTCAGTTTTCAATTCATAAGCACCCCAAATTGCGGCAGTAGATGGAGTGATTATTACGTTCATTATTTCTTTGACTGTTAGGAGAGGTTGCTTGGTATCTTGTGCCGAGAGTGATTGGATAATTAAAAAAAAAGCTATAACCAAGCCAAACAGACGAAAGCAATTCTTAAACGACATATAAATTTTCCTGAGCGTGTAGTTACACGCTTATTTTGTCAAAAATTAAAGCCTTTAAGCTGATCTGCATCAAATCAAATTTCAATAATACCAGTGTAACAGCTCACATAAACTCAAGGAATCTGCTATGTCTACTAGCAACGAGAACAACTAGATACAACAAAATTTACTCAATTACTCTTCTGGACATAAACATTTAGCCAAAAATCTGCTTTAATCGATACATCGGACAATCTCTTATTAAGACTCAGCTTGTTAGCGCTCAACCGGGATGCACAGATGCGAATAGACATGTCTAGAAATAACCTCAAACCCGAACAAACATTTTGATATCTCCCTAGAACTATTGGAACCAACGTTATGGTAGTAAATTTCTCACTACAAAAATTTAGAGCTTTGATTTGGCTCGCATCTGCATTTTCTTTGTTGTTTTTCAGCACTCAATTGTTTGCCGATATCTGGGATGAAGTCGAGCACGGTTACGCTGACAACGGCGGCGTCAAAATTCACTATGCAACAACTGGCGAAGGTCCCCTTGTTGTAATGATCCATGGTTTTCCAGATTTTTGGTATTCCTGGCGTCATCAAATGGAAGGCTTGAAGGATAATTTCAAGGTCGTGGCCATCGATCAACGTGGTTACAATCTTAGTGACAAACCAGAAGGCAATGAAAATTATGCCATGCGCTATTTGGTATCCGATGTCGCCGCGGTAATTAGCCACCTAGGTGAAGAGAAAGCTACCATTGTTGGTCACGATTGGGGTGGTGCAGTTTCCTGGCAATTCGCTTTTGCCCTTCCGCAAATGGTGGACAAGCTAGTCATTTTAAATCTGCCCCATCCAAACGGAATGGGAAGAGAGTTGGCAACCAATACAGCACAACAAGAGAACAGCAGCTATGCACGTACGTTCATCGATGGCTCTCCTTCTGATCCTGATATCTTTTTCGGTGGGCCAATGAATAGTCAGTCACTTTCTGCCTGGGTAACAGACCCAACGGCGCGTCCGCGCTATCAAGCCGCATTCGAACAATCGAGCTTTGATGGCATGCTGGCATACTACAAGCAAAATTACCCTAGTGACGCTTCAGGTTCGAGCCCACCCACAGCACCGCCACAACTTGATGTACCACTTTTAATTTTCCATGGCTTGCGAGATACAGCGCTGCATTCAGATGGCCTTAATAACACCTGGGATTGGAATGATTCAGACACCACAGTAGTATCAGCACCAACTGCTGATCACTTCGTACAACAAGACGCCGCCGAGCTAGTTACGTCAACTCTAAAATGGTGGCTGCTAGCTCGACCTTAGAAAGAACTCATCAAAAAAGGAGACCAGCAATCTGGACTCCTTTTTCCTGGTTTTTAATGTGCAACTAGCAGCAAATAAAACCAGAACAAATCATTTCACCGACATAGCCGATATCTTAGTTAGTAGAACCCTCACAGTGCACTCGTGACGCCGTGTAATTCTTACTACTACTCCATTCCTCTTTTTCAGGATGCGTAATGAGCTCTCTTCGGTTTCGCTACCAGACCAGTGTGTTTGGTAAACACGATATTCATTTCAGGTGCCTTAGAGACCGCAATCAATTTGAAGATATTGGTGGCATTGCTGAGGAACTTGGTATCTCTTCAGCGTCATGGCCACTGTTTGGCATGATTTGGCCATCCGGAGAAGTGCTCGCCCAATTGATGTCTAACTACGATATCAAGAATCGCCGAATACTGGAGCTTGGTTGCGGTGTCGGCCTGGCGAGTCTGGTTCTCAATGCCCGAGATGCTGATATTACTGCTACCGATATCCATCCCTGCGCCGAGAGCTTTCTCAACCACAACACTTCTCTTAACAGCGGACCGATCATTCCATTCTGGCGCACTTCTTGGGAAGATCTCCAAAATAAAGAAAAAGGTGAATTTGATCTAATTATTGGCAGCGATGTTCTTTATGAGCCAAATCAATCGGAAAAACTCTGCGAATTCATTCAGCACTACACAAAAACAGACTGCGAAGTGCTAATTGTGGAAGCAGGACGCGGCTATGCTGCAAAATTCGGCAAATGCATGTCAACTCTAGGTTTCAGCCCAGATGTAATCTTCCAGGAAGAGTGGGCTGGCCACCCGGAGAAGTTTAAAGGAAAAATTCATCGTTTCCGCCGGGCGAAAAACAAAAGACACTAATTAAAACAAAGAGATAACCATTGACATCACCAATGTAGGGGTTACAATGCGGCCAGCTTGAATGAAAGCCAACTATTTATACCTATTTCGAAGTCTTCTAAGTAATTCCTCGTCCTGTCGTCTATAAGTACCAGCCCAATTTCATGCACTTACTCCTCGGTCGACTTTGGTTTACCAAATGATCAGGGAAAATTTATTTCAAAACAGGATATTAGTATGTCTGACAAAATTACTGGAACCGTTAAGTGGTTCAATGAAAGCAAAGGTTTTGGCTTTATCGAAAGAGAAGGCGGACCTGATGTATTCGCACATTTTAGTGCAATTTCAGGTTCTGGGTTCAAGACTCTCGCCGAAGGCCAGCGTGTTGAATTCGTAGTAACTGATGGCCAGAAAGGTCCTCAAGCGGAAGATATCGTCGCTCTATAAGGATCAGTTGGCCCCCGGCCAACTTTTCTAAACAGAAGATTTCAATTTAGGGAGTTCTGAATAGAAAACCTCTAGGTAGAAACTTTGACAAAAAAAGGCAGATCTATTGATCTGCCTTTTTTATGTGGAAAAATTAGCTTTAAGCGAATTGTAAAAAACCTAAGCGCTTACTGCTTGGTTTTTATGTACATATTCTCCTTTGTTTTTAACCCTACCCTAGTTCATGATCTGGCCAAAGATCCACCCTTGAATTTTATTGTCTAGCAGTAAGTCTTAGCTTTATTTTGATATCTCTCTACTGTTATCAAGACCATATGGAAAGCCCCTGCGACTAAGTTGATCTCGACGATATTAAGTAAGAAGGATTTCGTTTAGATAGAGCAAATAACGCAATTGAAGCACCTACAAAAACCGCTTTTCACTTCTTGAAATTTCTCCACTGCTGACAATTTTTTGGTACAATCTCACTATAGCTAAATGCCGTTTTTTAAGCTTTAGTTACTCCTAAATCGAGCAGACCATGTTTCCAAAACTAAACCTTGCGACAGCCTGTTGCGTTGGCATTTCTTTCATTGCTTCTTCGGTAAACTCCGCAGATCTAAGCAGTGCGGATTTCAGAGTGAGATCAGACGATGGCTACGCAGTCGAAATACATAGCCAGCTGTCTCCCATTAAAATCAATAAAATTCATAATTGGATAATCAAAGTTACTGATAGCAACAATCGCCCGCTTAACAACGCCAGTATTGAAATGATTGGGGGAATGCCTGATCACGATCACGGTCTACCAACAGAGCCCCAAGTTACTGAAGAGGTGGGGCCAGGCAAATATCTTCTACAAGGAGTACGTTTCCATATGCAAGGGAAATGGCAGATCATCTTCACTATCACGGAGAGCGGCAATCAGGATCAGGCTATCCTTAACCTCCAATTGTGATGAAAAAAATTCTCGCCAGTATCGTCGTAGCAACCATTAGCCTTTCCTCGCTCGGCTATTTTATCTGGGACAACTTCTCATTAAACACCACCAATGAATGGTCCGCGGAAGAGCTAAGACTTATTCAATCCCTTTCCCTGGCAGAATTGCCTTCTTTATCAGCTGATCCCAGCAACCGACTCGCTAATGACAGTCGTGCCCTGGATTTAGGTTATAGACTCTTTTTTGATACTAGGTTAAGCAGCAACTCCCAAGTGTCCTGTTCCAGCTGTCATCGCCCGGAATTGATGTTCACTGATGGACTGCCCCTAGCATTGGGAACTGATATTGGCACACGGCACACACCAAGTCTCGTGGGGATCGCCTATAGCCCTTGGTTCTATTGGGATGGCCGCAAAGACAGCCATTGGGCCCAAGCCTTAGCACCGTTGGAAGCAAGTCACGAACATAAATCTGATCGTATTAGCATTATCCGCCTACTAGCAGAAGACACACTGCTAAAAGCTAGTTATGAATCCGCTTTTGGTAACCTTCCCGATCTAGAATCCCTCCCCAATTCAGCTTCACCCTTGGGTACAGCCGCTCAGCAGCAAGCTTGGCAAAGCATAGAAAGCAGCCAGCAAGCTACTATTTCAGCAGCCTTCGCTAATGTCGGCAAGGCACTGGCAGCTTATCAGCGTTTAATTCTTCCAGGGAGAACAAGGTTTGATCGTTATGCTGATGAGTTAGCAGATGGTAAAGAAATGGGAAAAAGTGAAATTCTTGATGCTATTGAAATGGCCGGCCTAAAACTATTTATCGGGCAGGGCCAATGCATTAACTGCCACAATGGCCCGCTGTTCACCAACCATGAATTTCATAACACTGGAGTGCTGGCAGTTGCCGGCCAATTGCCACCTATGGGCAGGTACGATGGCATCAGAACTGCCAGACAAGATCCATTCAATTGCTTAGGAAAATTCAGTGATGCCGGAGAAGCTGAATGTATCGAATTGCGCTTCGCGCGAGATGAAAATGATTTAGTTGGCGCCCAAAAAACACCGACTCTTAGGAATGTCAGTCTTACCGCCCCATACATGCACGGCGGACAAATCAAATCCCTCGCGGAAGTAATGACCCACTACAACGATGCCCCGGCTTCCATGCTCAATCATAACGAGGCAAAATCTTTGGAGCTGCGCGCCGTTGAACTTAAGCAACTAGAGGCATTCATTGAAACCCTAAGTGCTCCCCTCGCGACTCCCGCAAAGTGGCTGTCAGCACCTTAAGCAACGAATTTGACTACTACGCTGCCCGAAAATTATTCATTACCTAATCGATAGCCGATAATCTAACACCATCTCTTCCGTCAACGAAGTTCCAAATCCAGGCTTAGTAGGAGCTTGTACGAATCCATTTTCCACCGAGCAGGACATAGCATCGAGTATTTCTGAACCTTCAGGAAAGCTCTCTGCCATAGTGCAACTCGGAGAGGTTATTGCGATAGGGAACCCCCAGGAGCTGCCTCCACGGTGTGGAATGATCTCTAGGCCAGCGGCCTCCACCAAACTCGAAATACGTCTTCCGGCGGTGGTGCCACCGCACCAAGTGATATCCGGCTGTAAAACTTCCGCTGCACCCAGCTGTATTAGCACATTAAATCCATGTTGCGTGTACTCGTGCTCTCCGCAGGCAATACGGGTCCAGGCTTCACCCTTGCCACCGATTCTATTGACCAGCTCGGCATAGCCGAACACATTATCCGGTGAGAGCAGTTCTTCCATGAAATACAGATTCGCCGGACGCAGTTCTTCGGCCAGCTCAATAGCCCACTCCACTGTGCCATCACGGGACACGCAGTCAGTCATCAGGCGCACATCTGGGCCCAGAGTGTCTCTGGCCTCGAGCACAGAATTGACGTAGCGGCTACGCGCACCTTCTGGCATACGCGGACCTCCGCGGGTCGTGCGTTTAAAATTGCGCACGCCAGCAGCTTTGCCTGCTGCGAAGTCGCCATTGGTCTGATAAATCTCAATTCTATCTCGGCTAGCCCCACCAAGAAGCTCATGCACTGGCAGCCCAGCGTGTTTGCCAGCGATGTCCCACAAAGCGTTATCCAAGGCACTCAATGCCATGACAAATAGCCCACGCCGTCCATAAAAAATACCTGAGGTATACATCTGATCCCAGAGCTGTCCTATGTTCAAGGCGCTGGCATTAAGCAATAGATGGCTGAGGTGGCCGTCAATAATTTCTACCGCGGCGTTGCCTCCAGCGCCCATGCCAAACCCGGTAATCCCTTGGTCAGTCTTTATCACAGCAATAATAGCTGAGGGTAATTGCTCGAAAGGACCGCCGTAACGCCAACGACGCAGATCATCATCACCGGAAAAAGAGGGAGGATCCAGCAAGCCCTCTGAGCGCCCATCCATATAGATGGGGTAGGCCCTAACTTCGCGGATGCGAGGTACAGGAGCTTGAGCCAATAGCTGACTTGGCATCAAGCAAGGGCTACCAACCGCCGCAGCCATAGCAGCAAACTTTCCTGACTGAGTAAGAAAGCGACGCCGGCTTAATTTTCTGGAAATACGATTCATAGAGTAGTCTCTGAGCAATGTTTAGCCTGTAAGCGATGGGCGATGAATTTGATCTATCTCGACTATAATTGGCCGTTCACGCTAAGGTGCCATGCAGGATCTCTGTTGTCACCAAACTCGAAATGCGTCAATAAAGTGATTATCTCTCAACTTCTATTTGCTGATGTTTTGAGAATTCACGGATCTTCCAGCCTTCTGCCCGGACACCCAGACCCATTTACCGTAGTCACTCTGAGAAGAGTAATTCCTCGATTAGCGAATGCATCGATGTCGGAACAGCGTACAGCGGTGAAGCGCAGGTCTAGCTCGTCGCCCTCTCCGATGCTTTGGTTAAGCAGCAAAGGTTGCACGTCATAGAGCGAGAAGTTCCGCGCCAGACTTAGCTCTTTAAGTTGATTGAACCCAGCGAGAGCGTTCACGTCGGTAATGTCATTGTTCTCAAGGCGCAGAACTTCTAATGTCTGTAATCGCCTAAGTGGAGTGATGTCTTCAATAGTGTTGCCGCTGAGAAATAAATGCTTCATTTCGATCATATCCCCAAGGGCGCTGATGTCGGAAATCCCATTGTCATTCAGACTGAGTTGCTCCATTTCGCTCATGCCACTCAAGGGACTGATGTCTTCAATCTGATTGCCGTGGGCCCACAACAAAACCAGTTTATTCAGGTGAGCAAGCGCGCTGATGTCTTCAATCTGATTATCGTACATGCGTAAATGGATGAGGTTGGTGAGATTGGCAAGGGGCGTAATATCGGAAATGGCATTGAGATGAATCCGTAGCAAGCGCAATTCCGTGAGCCCAGCAAGCGGGCTGATATCGGTGATGCCATTAAACACTACGTCGGGATCGCGCCCGTCATCCATATCGAGCCAATATTGAAGTTGATTCGGATACAGGCCGTGCACGTGCAATTGGCGAAGTTTTGTTAGTTCTCTCAATGGACTAATATCAGAGATTGGGTTTTCACTGATAATGAGCCGTTCGAGATTGACCAGCCCACTTAAAGGTTCGATGTCACTAATCCAGTTAGTGTGCAGGACAAGATCGGTGAGATTCGTCAGGTGGCGAAGCGGGTTGATGTCGGTGATGAGTCGATCAAACATTGTGAGTACAGTTAGACCAGTGAGATTCTGAATGCCATCCAGGCTCTCGAAGGCTGGGTCGGATGGTACTCTTGCTGGTCTTAAGGTACCGCCGTAAACGACGCGCTCACTAGTGGCGGTAACAGCAAGCCGCATTAACTCAGCTGCTTGCTCGCAATTAAGCGGCGCCTGCACATCCAATCCAAGCGCGCCATTAACAACCTCGGCCAGATCTGAATCTGCGAAGGTGACAATTGCATCCGCCGAAAAATCCCGGCAATGATCCGTGGGTGATAAGGTCGTTTGTGCTTGAGTACTAATGAAGGGATAGCACAGCAATATCAGTGTGATCAGGTTTGATAAACGTGAGCGAAGATTCATGGGGACTCCCTTCTTCATAGTCTTTGTTCTTTATATAGGTGTGATGAACTAAATTAATTAGCGGTCACTGAACTCAATTTCAGCGACAGCGATGCCACTTTCACCCGCAACTGAATAGAGTAAATACGTGTTATCACCTTCCTGATAAATGGCCGGATCACGAAGCTGGTTGACCCGCACATCGATATAGCCTCTTCTGGATGGTTCGTTTGGCAGGTTCGCACCTTCGTAGGCAAATTCGGGGCGCAATACCTCTACCGGTTCAGTCGCAGTCCATTCCTGCCAATCTTCCGTCAACTCAATGGTGGAAAGTAGAATTCGTTCCGGTTGTTCTCCAGCCTGGGAGAAAAACACATAGAGGCGATCGTCACGGATCAATAGCGCCGAGTGCCGCATGTCGACATTGAAAAACTGAGGACCTGCTTCGAAACGCGATAAACCATCGGACGAGCGATGCAGAAAACCAGGCATGCTCATGGCGTAGAAGTAATCATCGTGTTCAATCACGCGAAAATAGTGTGGCCCTAATTCGTCTTCTCTGCCTTCGAAATGAATACCGTCTTGAGACACAGCTGCACGTGTGAATTGTCTTCCTTCACCCCGCCCATGGTAATACATCACTATTTGCTGAAGATCTTCGCGCACATGCACGTCGGGTGAGGCGATATGTGCATACAGCGGAGCAGTCCGCCCCGGCGCAAGTGAACAGGGAGGACAAGTGGTGGGAAAGAAGGAGTCTTCGAGTTTTAAGGAGCCTGGTAAATACACAGTCCACGGGCCAGTAACTTCATCTGCATAGGCCATGCGCATGTATCTGCCACGATGATCGGCAAAATACAGATAGTAGTTGCCAAGCGGGTTCTCTACCCAATCAGGCACCTTGATCAACGAAGGTCCCTGGATATTGCCGCCCATTCTAGTATCCATTTCAGGCGTAATGATAGGAGCATCGCCGAGACGGGTGGCAGTGATGTTGGCTGGCTCTGCAGCGTGCGCAGCAGACGACAAGACAAACAAAGAGTACAAGAGTAGAGCTAAGATTTTTGTTGTTTGCATGAGAGGCCACTGTGACAATCAAATCGAAAACTATCTCAGAAGCCAAAAATTATCCAGTATTATGGACAAAATCGTGCCGACATGTCGCGGACTTGTCTGTCAGCTACTAGCCAGAACTGACCTATACTAGATATCATTGAGCAAAGCGTCTCAAAGCGCATTTCGAATACGAAAAGGGAAGTAACTTTGAAGTCTCGATTGAATCCATTCTATTTGCTGGTCACCTGGTATTGCTTGTATGTGCCGATCGTAACAGCACAACCTGGTTCAATAGACCCAAGAACTGCAATGCCTTCTGCATGTATTGCACCTTCTGAGCAAACCAACGGTCTGGAATTTTCTCCGGATAGGTCCTATCTCCGATTAGGCAGCGCAGGTAATGCAGCCTACGCTTCAATCGACGGCGAACGCATGAAGCGTCTCGTCGAACAACAGGCTGAAATTGCACAACGATATAGACAAGCGGGCAATCAGTTTTGGGGACGAATTATTGGTACTAGTTCTGATCGAGAGACCGCTAATTGGATGATGGGCCAGCTTCGCCAGACAGGCGTAGAAAATGTACGACTTGATTCTATACCGCTTCCAACTCAATGGCTTCCTCAAAGCTGGCACCTAACTGTTGAGAGTGATAACAAAACCACAGAGTTGACCTCTGCCTGGCCAGCCTATGGTTCGGTTGGCACTTCTCAAGCGGGAGCAAAACTTGAATTGATAGATGTTGGCCTGGGCATGGCTACTGATTTCCAGGGCAGGGATGTGCGTGGAAAAGCGGTTGTTCTGCACTCAATTGCAACCAGCAGCACCGTATTCAATTCGGTGCGCAGAACTGGGGCTTTACAAAGAGCGGAGCAACTGGGAGCGGCAGCAATATTTTTAGTGCTCGAATTGCCAGGCAATTTGCAAACCGCGTTCTACGATGTAGGAACATCGGTGCCAACTTTTTCCATTGGATCGGAGGATGGCGTAATCCTACAACGCTTACTCACCGAAGCTACCATGACTGAACCAGTTGAAATTGATTTGCAGTTCGAAGTTGATTATGTGGACGGATTAAGCACCTCCAGTGTGCGCGGCGAAGTACTTGCCGCATCACCCGATGCCGAGAAAATTGTTATCGTAGCCCATCGCGATGCGTATTTTGAAGGTGCCGCCGATAATGCTTCCGGCGTAGCCACCGCTCTGGAATTAATGCGCTACTTTTCCCAGATTCCGAAAGCAGATAGAAAGCGAACAGTAGAAATTATTGGCACACCAGGACACCATAATATCGCGAGAACAGGCTTTACCTGGTTGTTTGAGAATCGAGAATCGATACTCGATAAAGCTGTACTGTTAATCAATGCAGAACATACTGCTCATGCGCTGGTTGATCGCTTCGGTGATGAACTCTGCACCACCAACGCAATAGGGCCTTTTTCCTGGCAAATAAACGGTTCAAATAAATTAGCAGAAATAACACTGCAAACCTTTGATGAATTTGGTATTCCGCGTTGGGCAGAGACTGGTGGGCCTGTGGGGGAGATTAGAACTATAGCCGATCTTGTTCCCTCAATAGTATTGATGCATGCTGGCGTTTTGCTGCATACCAATATTGAAACAACTGAAGCGATTCCTGCGGCTAGCCTTGCTGCTACAACAAGAGCCTATGCCAAGATAATCGAGCAGGTGAACAGTATGAGTCAAGCTGAACTAACTCAATAACGCGAGAAGCGAATCAATCGTCCAGATCAAAATATGAAAAGTAAATAAGGATGAATATGAAAACTAAAGTGAATAAGCTCCGCCAATTTGTACTATTTGCTATAACAACTCTCACGTTTTCAGCTGCAGGCAGTCTGTCCTATGGCCAGGGAAATTTTGCCGGGGTGGAGCTTTCCATAACACCCGTCGCCGGCAATGTTTACATGATCCAGCGCCCAGGTGGCGGCGGTAACATCGGCGTTCAAATCGGTCCCGACGGTGTGCTGCTGGTGGACTCCCTGTTTGCGCCACTTACAGAAAGATTAGTAGCAGCCGTCAAGCAGGTGACCGACGAAGAAATTCGATTTCTGGTCAACACCCATATTCATATTGATCATGTCGGTGGCAATGAAAATCTGATGGAGATGGGCGTGCTGATCTTTGCTCATGACAACACGCGCCTGCGCTTTTTCGAGGAAAAAAGTCGATTCCCTAGAGCTGGGGGCAGTTTCGCCCCACAACAACCTGCCGCAGCTAGACCGCTCATAACTTTCAACGACACCATGAGCTTCCATCTTAATGGAGAAGAGGTTCGAGCTTTTCTGGCACCTCCGGCCCATACAGATGGAGATAGCTTCGTCTACTTTCGCGAATCCGATGTGCTCCACCTTGGCGATGTGTATCGCACCACCAGCTACCCCATTATCGATATCTACAACGGCGGCAGTCTTAGAGGCACAATTGCGGCTATGGATAAGGCTATCGATTTAGCAGGCCCAGACACAAAAGTTATACCGGGTCATGGCCTCGAAGTCGTTGGTCGAGACGAACTAATAGAATTTCGTGACATGATTCTCGACATTCAAGGCCAAGTTCTCAGCATGATCCGAGAGGGAAAAAAATTGGACGAAGTGATGGCTGCACAACCGACTGGTGCCTATGATGCGGAATGGACCGATGACCCTGGCTGGGGTCCGGAAGATTTTGTCCCTGTTGTCTATTATGAACTCGGCGGCTCTGGACGATTGGCCGACCGCTAATCCAACTCTGCAAACAATCAATTTTAAAACATTAGGTTTATATCATGGCTGTAACAAGGAAAATTTGTTTGTTCTTTCTTATGCTGTTTAACTCCCAGGCTTTGCTAGCACAGGATGATGATTTTGTTTTCTATTCTGATTTAGCGAGAGACTGGTATCAAGGCGGTGATTATTTCGAGTGGACTTCAACCACCGAAGACAATAACGACGCTAAGGTAAATATTTTCTACAGAACCTGGGGAGACGAAACCAAACCGAAGCTTGTGTTAATTCATGGCTTCCCGAATTCCAGTTTCGACTACTACAAGATGATCCCCTTCCTCGAAGACGAGTATCACATCGCGGTGCTAGATTTTCCTGGTTCCGGTTTCTCTGACAAACCGCTCGATGACTACAATTATATGTTGGCAGAAAACGCAGAGATCGTGGACTATTTCGTTCGTGAAGTGGTCGAATTTGCAGACTTCGCGCTTTATACCCATGATCGCGGTGTGAGCATAGGTCTGTCCTTCCTCGGCAACTACCTGGATAACCCTGACCCGGGTTATACGGTTAATTATCACTTTCTATCAAACAGCGGCATGTTTCTCCCACTCGCTAATCTGTCGGCCGGTCAAATGAGGATGCTCGATGTCGATACTGCCGAGCAAATGATTGCATTCCGTTCAGCACAACCCAGGCGCACCGAAGGCACACCGGAATCACTAGCGTACTCCGATATCTTCGCATTCAACCAAGGCAATATTTCCTTAATCTATGTTGGTCGCTATTTATTGGAACGCCAGGCGAACGAAGTGCGCTGGCTGGAGAATTTACCACGCAGCCCCGTGCCCGTGGCTTATCTTTGGGGATTAGGGGACAACGTGAATCCCGTTAGGATTTCGAATCATGTGTGGGGTAGCTATCTAAATGACCGGGAAGCCCAGAGTAGCTTTTGGGTACTACCCGCAGCGGCCCATTATCCTCAGCGCGAGAACCCAGAAGAAGTCGCGAAAATTGTTCGCATGGCTCTGACAGGTCAGATACCCGACCGAGAATCTGAAGGCGATTTTATGCAGAGTTATCTCGGTAGTAGAGCAGCTGATGATGCTGTCTTTGTAGGACATTCAAAGATTGAAGAATTAGACTTCCCCAGCTCTATTGAGTACACACCTTCGGGCTATCGTGTCATAGACTAGGATATCGCCGTGTGCAGAAGTTTAAGTGCCCCATTGCTTAAGGAACCTTGATATGAAACAACTTCCAATAAGATTGTCTTTAACTGCGCTCTGCCTTGTTTTTTGCTCTGGGTCCTGGGCCCAGCAAACTCTGCAGCCAACTGACAACTGTCGAGATCATGCTGCTTCTGCCATCGTAACCTTTGCAGATGCAGTTCTGGAAATGGAGGTGCGCGAGGCCATGTCACTCGGGCCACTAGAAACTCTTAGCTGCGATCGAGCCGCGCAATTAACGACGCTTCGCGCTTCCGGTGGAGGGGCGAGAAGGTCGGTTTCAGGATCCCCTGAATGGGTTGATCCTGAACACCTATTTCATGACCTTTCCGGAATACAGAATCTCATAGGTTTAACTAACCTCGCTCTCAGCAATCGAGGCCTCTCAGACATTAGTCCACTGGCTGGACTTACCGAATTGACATATTTGAACCTCCATACCAATTGGATTTCTGACATCAGCCCCTTTCGTGATTTAACCAAGCTGGTCGATTTGCGGATCGCTGAAAATCCCTTGACTGATATCAGTCCCCTGAGTGAGCTTACTGAATTGAGAGTGCTTCGGATGCACCGTCACGGCGACTTCATCGGGGGGCAAAATCCTAGGTCGCATATGGGAGCGACAGGCTTACTTTTTACTAATGCCGTTACTGATATTAGCTCATTGGCAAAACTTACCAAGCTAGTGGATCTAAATATCCATACTCAGGATATAAGCGACCTGACACCACTAAGTGGATTGACATCTTTGATTGAATTGAGACTAGCCGCAAACTCGTTTACCGACCTCAGCCCTTTGCGTGGTCTCACTACTCTAGAGTATCTCGAACTAACTGGGAACGACCTTACTGATATAACACCACTTAGTGGACTTACAAATCTGATGGCACTCGACCTGCGCTTCAATCCTGATCTAAGAAATATACAAGCGCTATTTGAGAACCCAGGTATTGGGGCTGGAGATATTGTAGAGCTAAGACATACGAACGTGTCTTGCACAGACCAGGAGCGACTGGCCGAAAAAGGAATAGAAGTTCGGACTGAATTGTTTTCTTCTTGCGCCACTGCGACTAGACAAAGATAAGAAATGCTATCCGAATTGCAACAGCCGAGTTTGTAAACCCCGATTCAGTAACCCCAGGAACAGCGATGAAAGCAATTAAGATCCAGAAACAGCTAGGCTCCGTTTGGTCGCGGTTTAATTTACTGCTACTCGTTCTAATCAGCATTCTAACAACTAGCACGTCAGCACAGACTGATTTAACACCTTTAGCCGCCAGAGATCGAGCAATGACAATGCCAGGAGAATTTGTTCTCGCCAGCGTGGGAGACTTGATGATTCGCCGACCAGCTTCCCAGCTCGCTGACCCTGAAGTACAAGCGGTTTTGGACTTGATCAGAAATGCCGATCTTGCAGTCGCAAACATGGAAGGCGAGTTAGCCAATTTGAGAGATTTCGATGGCCCACTCAATGGTTTCGTTGGCAGTCATGAGGTCGCGGAGGATCTCAAGTTGATGGGATTCGACATGGTCAATCGCGCCCAAAATCATCTTCTCGATTCTGAGTTCGAAGGCATGTTTTCGACGAACACCTTGTTAGACGAAGCAGGCATCGTACATGCTGGTAGCGGAAGCAATTTACAAGAAGCGGCCGCACCGGCTTTTCTCGAACTGCCAAAGGGACGAGCAGCCTTAGTCGGCGCCCATACTCCCATCTGGCCAGAACACCGTCGACTCGCAGCAACCGCTCGTAACGGGAATTTAGGCGGAAGACCTGGCCTCAACATGCTCAACTACAGCGAAACCATTTTGGTCTCCGCACAGCAGTACGATGCACTGCAGCAAGTTCGCCAGGGCTTTTTGCAGTACGCAGACAACTATGACAACCCACGACCCGTGGCCAGCACTTCGCCAGATTCTGACATAACCATTCCTGCCTCGAGTTCCGGTCGTAATGATCCGAGCTATCGAGTAACCCAGGGCGATGAAATTCCAGGCACTGTTGTTTACAGGTTAAATGACAATGACGTGGATCGCATGCTCAGGAGTATCCGAAATGCTCGCCAGCTGGGGGATTTTGTTATTGCCGCCGCTCACATTCATCAGAGTCAGTCGGTGGTAGAATTTCAGCATTTGAGCACACGCCCGCCAGAGTTTTATGTAGATTTAGCTCACCAGGCTATTGATGCAGGCGCTGATGCATTTGTTGGTACGGGAGTGCAAACATTGCGTGGCATTGAAATCTACGATGGTAAACCGATTTTCTATGGTTTAGGCGAGTTCTTTCGGGAAGCGCAGTGGGAATTGCCGATCGTTGTCGGTGCTGACGACTCAGATCCACGAAGAAGAATGCAGCGGTTCTCGAGAAATTTTGGAGGTTCCACTCAGTCTCTGGAAAGCCTGGTTGCTACGAGTCATTATGAGAATGGTGCACTTAAGGAAGTGCGGCTCTATCCAACAGAGCTGGGAATAAACGGTCCCGATTCACGACT
>DUBX01000036.1 GCA_012960115.1 Porticoccaceae bacterium | reverse complement strand
ATACCGTTATATCTTTTTAAGAATGGTGCATTGGGTTCGTACAATGATGAACACATTGGATGAACTGTTTCATAGAACGGCGCTGTTCCCTGCTTATCGCTGAGGGCTGTCGGGTAGTAACTAAACTGGTCACTGGAATCCTGATTAAGTTCTTTACAGGCGTATTCATCTGGCTCGAAACCAACGAGTTTTGCGTTTGGCAAAGTATTGATGAGTTGGTGGAAGGGTTCTGTTTCTCCGGCTATCTTGCGGGCACCGATTTCTAGTGTCGTTAGTGCAAGATCGGGGGCGGTTTCCTTTAGAAAAGCAAGGAAGTTCTCTGTGATGATTGTCATGCTAGCCACGGTTTCCAAAGTGCGAACGAGAGTATATACGGGTCTTGGGGTGTACTTAAGTTATTTTTAGGCCGTGGGTTCGATAAAACCGAAAGGCAGACCGACAAAAATAAAGAATATGCTGCCAGCCCTTATTGGCGCTTTCCCCACCGTAATGAATAATTCTGGCATCAGGCAAATAGGCGATTTTTCCAATCTGGGACATCTTTTTGCTGAGGTCAAAATCCTCGAAATACAAAAAATATCGCAGGTCGAATCCGCCGACGGCCTTCAACGCCGATGTCCGGGCAAACATGCAGCAGCCGCTAATCAATTCGATGCCTAGCGTCGGTGCCGAGTGATCCAGATCATGGTACTCGTAGTGGCGCAAATGATTCGCGAACAAATTCCTGGCGAACCCAGGCGCAAAACCACGAACAAATAATGCCAGCACGCTGGGGTATCTTTTACACAGGCGAGCGTTGTTTTGAGACGGTGTCTCACCATGTGGAGCGGTCATACAGACTTCGGGATGATTAAGCATAAAGCGCAGGATCTCGGTCAAGCTGGTCCTGGCGAGAATGACATCGGGGTTTAGAATCAAATGAAACATTTTATCTGACGTCATGATCGCCAGATTGTGTGCGACGCCATAACCTACGTTACCTTGCCCTGCAACTAACCTTGATTCAATAAAGGGCGTCATTTTCATTTCGTCCAGCGCTAACCGAATAGATTCTTTGTTGTTACCGTTATCAATGATCGTGAGCATGACATTTCGCAATAAATTTTCTTCCTTTGCGTTGGCAATGGCGACCAACAGAGAGTTAAGACACTTGCTAAGTAGTAATTTGTCGAGTTCAAAGACAACGATTGAAATTGAGAGGTCTTGCACAGAAACCCTTATTTAGAAGCGTGAGCGTGAGAGGAGTGAAATGTCTCTTCACTTTACGGATTGTTTTTAGCGTTAGGTGTGGCGATCACGGTTGATCTTCTCATTATTGCATTGTGCCGTCGACCTGCCAGGCGGCAACTTTCGGAGTGAGTTAGCCAAACACTGCAGAAGGGGGGTAAGGTCAATTCGATCGCTAAAGGCGGCTTGTTTCTTCATCGGGATAGCGGTGGTTAATCGCCCGTGCTCAACGCCGCAGATCATTGTTCCGCCCGTAATCATGGTGTAGTCACCAATGATCAGGCCTTTTCTTGGTTCGTACAGGAGTCAGCAATTTAGTGAACTCTGCGCTTAATTGACGCAAACGGTGAGGGAACCGTCAACACGGCGATGCACCGGCGCCGTGCCAGTAGGTTGACGCGGTCAACGCTGACGCTGCAGCCCTAACACCAGCTGCTCTGACGCCAGGTGACCCCAACGGATCCACGGGCGTTCAACCCATCGATAACTCAGGTAGCTGATCGCAAAAGTTACAGCGATAGTCAGGCAGAACTGTACAGAGGGGTGCACGGGCACTTGCTGATGAACGACCTGCAGAATGAGGAAATGCCAAAGATAAACGCTAAAGCTGACCCGGCCAATGAAACGACAGGCAGGCAGGGCAAAGAATTTGCCAAAATGTGTGCCACCATGGAAGGCAGCAACGACCGCGACGCTCCAGATAATGCCATAGAAAATAAAGGCGCGGTGGAAACTGTCGTTAGCGATGTCTGAATCAAACAGCGATCTTGCCAGCGCAGGTACGGTGAGCAGCGCGATGGCAACGGCGGACCAACCGGTTAGTTCAATGAGTCTGGAGTTCCATGTTAAGGCGTTAATCCCAGCCGCCTTACTGCACAAAAAAGCCGTCAGGCTACCGAGCAGAAACATCGCAAGGTAAGGCCCAAGACCAATGCTATTAGCCATCATGTCGGCAGGCGGCCAGGTAACAAAAGCCGTATAAATCGCCAAACCAGTTGCGATGAAAGGGCCTGTGAGGTGAATGCGGGAAGAGCCGACCACAACCAGTGTCACCAGCGGTAGCAGCAGGTAGTAAGTGAACTCGACGGGAATTGCCCAATAAATCCCTTCACCCGCCTGCAAGGTTAAGTGCTGAAAAATATCGATAGGCGCGTCAATTTTTGGCGCATAACCGGGCGCATAATGCGTCAGTCCGAAAGAGGCTAAGACCGCAATAAGATACAGCGGATAGATTCGACAGAGTCGCCTAAGCCCGTAGCCCAGCCAATAGGAGGGTGAGGGATGTTGGTCAGCTTCAAGTGCCTGCCAGGTGAGCAAAAAGGCGCTAAGAACAAAAAACAAATAAACGCCGGCCTTACCGATGCCAGAGAAATCCAAACCGGGGAGCAGGTTTATGCCGACAAGGCTCATATGGCTCAGCAGTACGAGGAGTACCGCGAGCCCTCGCAGGCCATCCAGGGATTTAATAGTCAAGACAGGTAACGCCCTTGGTTGGATTCATAGAGCATCTTCAATGAAGTTGCTACA
>DUBX01000035.1 GCA_012960115.1 Porticoccaceae bacterium | reverse complement strand
CTGGATCGCCTGGATCGCCTGGATCGCCTGGATCGCCTGGATCGCCTGGATCGCCTGGCGGTGAGGACTCTATTGGGGATCTCGATCAATCACTGGATGATTCACTCGACGACTTTGATAGCACTGTCGCCGGTCAAGGATCATCTGACAAGCCCGCGCAAATCGACATACTAAGCCCCAGCGGCGCTAGCAGCATTGAGTCTGATAGCGACCAACGCCCTTATGAAACGGCGGAGAGTATTGCGGAGGGCGATTCTGACATCGAGGAACGAGCGGCAACAGGTCCTGATTCAGACAGCGATGGTGAAGGGGGTGGCGGACAATCTTCAGGCAATAATAGCTCAGAACCTGGTGAAGCTATCGTCGTTCAACCCCTACCAGACGATATCGATGACGGCCAAGGGGACGATATTGTTTTGCGCCAAATAAGGGCTGCCGCCACTCAAGAATCTGACCCCGTATTGCGAGAAAAATTGTGGGATGAATACCGACGAATCAAAAGTGGAACCTAAGGGACAGTCAATGAAATGTATGCCTCATCTTTTTACACGCTGTTATTTAATGAGTCGGTTACTCGTCTCTATAGTGGCGACCTTGGCATTAATGGTTAACGCCCAAAGTACTATCGCAGCTATCGATAAAGTTACCTCCTCTACCCCTCTGACGATTAAAACCCCATCGCGCCCAATGGCCGAAAGTGCTCTTCTTGATGTGGGAATACCCACGCTCAATGATGGTCTTAGCCTAACCGACTTAGATGACACCGTATTCCCTGAGGTTCGTTTTGCTGAAGCCATCTATTTCTCCAATCAACTAGCAAAGGTTATGGAGAAGAGTGGGGCCTGGGGCGCTATTAGAGTCACACCTAATACTCAAGTCATTACTGACGTCTATATTACAGGTACTATTATTCAGTCAGATGGCGAGGCTTTAGAGCTGGATGTTGAGGTGAAAGATACGAGCGGCAAAAAGTGGTTTGCCAAGACCTACAAAAAGGTTGTGGGAAAATTAGCTTATGACCGAAAGGCGAAAACAAATATTGGTGATCCCTTCCAGAATGTTTTTATCCAAATAGCAAATGATGTCTTGATCTATCGAGAGAAATTTTCTGACAAAAAAGCGACTGAACTAAGGACCATTTCCAAACTACGCTTTGCCCAGCTATTTTCCCCAGAGGCTTTTAATGAGTACATTACACTTGGCCGAAACGGTATCTTGGAAATACAACGGTTACCCGCAGAAAATGACAGCTTGTTGGAGCGCGTAAAAAAAATAAGAGAACGTGATTACTTGTACATTGATACGATGCAAGATTATTACGATGGGTTCTCCCAACAGATGCACTTTGCCTACCAAGAGTTCAGGCATTCCTCTTACGATTCGGTCGTCAAGGCACGGCAACTTAACCGACAAGGCAATCAACGTATTATTGCTGGGATCGGCTCTATTTTAGCGGGGATATACGGTCGAAGTCAGTCTGAAACATCTACCGAAGCCTATGCGAGCTCTGCCACTGCAGCGGCGGGTGGTTTTATCTTAAAATCAGGTCTAGAGAAAAAACAACAGTCTGCTGCCTATAATGAAAGTGTCGCTGAAATGGGCTCATCGTTAGAGGCTGAAATTGCGCCCCAAGTGATCGCCTTAGAAGATCGAACCATAACTCTTACCGGCACGGTGCAAGCGCAGTACACGCAATGGCAGGAGCTCATGCAAAAGATCTACACACAGGAACGAGGTGCCCTCTAAGGCCAGACAGACAATAAATGACCAATAAACCCACAGTAGATAATCAAAATAAGACTCAAAAGTTAGTCATCATAACGCTCATCGTCTTAGTTGCGGCCGTTGTCATCGTGCTACCTAACTACGTTTCTGAACCTTGGGTTGCGGATGATAACCAAACTGATTTTAGCCCGCCTTCGACTACTGTTAGTCCCTCTGCTGCTGCCGAAAAGACCAAGTACCGCCAAGACGCTCAGACGCTCTTAGCTGAGATCATCAATATTCGTGATCGGTTACAAGACCAAGCGGTTACACGTTGGGGAGACTTACAATTTCGTCTTGCTTTGCAAGGTGTGGATCAAGGAGACGAACAATATCGATATGGAGACTATCAAAAGGCAATAGACACTTATCAATTATCTCTAGATCAAATGAAAGATCTTGAGTCTGTTGCGCAACACGAACTCGTCGAGGCTAAAAAGATGAGCCTAATAGCCATCGAATCCGCTACTGTGGATTCTGATGCTGAGCTTGCTATTAATAGGGCTGAACTCGCAATAGCCATAGCGCCCAATGATAAAGATGCCCAGATATTGGTTAGTAGAGCAAGTAACCTCTCCCTGCTCATTACATTACTGGCTGAGGGTCGATACCACAGTGAGCAAAACGCCTTAGGGGTGGCAATGACTGCCTATGAGAAAGCCGTGGCGCTAGACCCTCAACACATTGCCGCCGCTGCAGAGCTTCTCACAACAAAACAATCGATCACTGAAGAAACCTTTAGGAGCCATATGAGCGATGGTTTCGTCGCCCTAGATAAACTCGATTTCGAGCAGGCATTCTCAGCCTTTAACCGCGCTGGTGTTATTCATCCTAATCACCCAATCGTTCAACAAGCTCTAAATCAAGTGGCTACAGAACAATCACAGCGGTTAGTAGATCAGCAAATGATCCAAGCAAGCGCGCTTGCCCAGCAAGAACAATGGCAAGAGGCCTTAGCTATCTATCAACGACTACTGCTAACCGATAATAGTCTGACAGAGGCTAAGGTTCGTAAGATTTCGGTGTCGGTGCGCGCTTCCCTTGATGGGCAGATTGCCGCCCTTCTCGAGGACCCTCTTTCACTAGCTGCCTCTCGCGTTTTCTATAAAGGTAAAAAGGTACTTGCTGATGCCAAAGGATTTGCAAACCCAGGGCCACGCCTGCGACGTCAAATTGATCAATTAGATAAAGTTCTACGAACTTCTCAGATACCGGTAACGGTCATTATTCAATCAGACAACCTCACCGAAATTAGCGTTTATAAAGTCGCTAATTTAGGCACCTTGCAACAAGCTTCAATTTCATTGAAGCCTGGCCTCTATATTGCTGCAGGACGACGTACTGGCTATCGAGATAGCCGAGTAGAATTTGAAGTTTCTGAGCAATCTCCACCAGGACCCATCGTGGTTATTTGCTCAGAAAAAATATAAGACTAGAGCGCTCTCAAGCCGCAGGGGCCGTTGGATGAGTAACGGTTACAAGCAAAAGCTGACATGTGAAACCTGTTTATTGCGTATACTTTGAACACCAAGAGTAGAGTTTCTCTCCACAGTACGTTTGGTCTAACAAAGAACAATAAAATATGACGGATGAAGACCACAAAAATAAGCCTATCACGAGTGTCGAGTTCAGCCCGATAGAAGCGGGTTTGGTCCAAAAATCGGGCCCTATATCCTTAGGAATGAAGATCCTAACGGGTCTTATGACAGTTGCCATTATCATTATGGTCTATCTTTATTCAGCCAAAGCGGTCATTTTTAATATTGATCCTATGGGTGCAAATATTGAGATTAAAGGGCTGTCATTCCACATTGGTGACAACTACCTCCTGCTAAAAGGTGATTACCCCGTTACGGCTACTTATCCTGGTTACTACCCCTTGAATTACTCACTGACCGTGAGCGACGAAGATAATCAAGAGGTCGCTTTGGAACTGAGTCCACTTCCCGGTAATTTAGAGGTCACTTCTGAACTATCAGCTATAAATATCACTATGGATAGGGAAACTCTAGCAACCGTTCCAGGATTACTAACGGGTATAAACCGTGGTCTTCACCGTTTTACGTTTAGCAAGCGTCGCTACTTTCCTCTCACCAAAGAAGTTGATATTCGAGGGTTGGATATCACGCAACAGATTGACCTTGTATTGCAGCCAGCCTGGGGGCAGATGCTATTCACATCCAAGCCCATGGGCGCTGCGGTTAGCATAGATGGAGAGATAGTAGGAAAAACGCCGATGACAACAGAGGTTTTAGAAACCGGTAGTGAACTCACACTAGATTATCCTGGCCACAAAACCTTCACCAAAGCCGTTACCCTAAAAGCGGGTACTACCGCTGAACACCCCCTAATTGTATTAGATATCTCAGATGGCACTCTCAAGATTGCAACGGTACCCGAGGGAGCAACCGTCATCCTGGATAAAGTTTTTTTAGGACTGTCTCCCTTGACGGTAGAAATCCCGCCCTTTAACAAACAAACCCTCGATTTTTTTCTTGATGGATATTTGAAAGCCAGTAGGACGGTCACGGTCGAGCCAGAAAAGACCTCGGTCATTGATCTTAAGTTAAAACCCAATATTGGTAGTATTTCTGTGAGGGTTAGCCCTGATAATGCAAAAATAACTGTGAATGGACGCTCACTGAAGGCAGGTAGTCAGATACTCTCTTTACCCGCAAAACCTCATTCATTAGAGGTTAGCATAACCGGTTACGAAACGCAGACGATCCAGATCACTCCGCGCCCAGACCAACAACAAGACATTAATATTAAGCTACGAACACTACAACAAGCCTACTGGTCATCACGGCCTCCAGTCATCAAAAATTCGGTAGGATCTGATTTAAGATTATTCCAACCCGATCAATCCTTTACCCTTGGCGCCCCACGCAGGCAACCAGGGCGTCGTGCTAACGAAGTTGAACGGTTAGTGCGATTAGAACGCCCTTTCTATTTAGGCTCTAAAGAAATTAGCAACGCCCAATTTCGACGCTGGAAGGAGGAACATAGTTCAGGTGCCGTCAGAGGTATGAGCTTGGACATGCAAAATCAACCTGCGGTCAAACTAGACTGGGAAGAGGCCGCCCTTTTTTGTAATTGGCTGAGTAAAAAGGAAGGTCTGCCAAACTTTTATCAAATTCAAGACGGAGAAGTCATAGGCTTTGATTGGCAGTCCCATGGTTATAGACTCCCCACCGAGGCCGAGTGGGCCTGGGCCGCCAAGATTAGTAATGAGGGAACCACTATCGTATTTCCTTGGGAAAATGGTCTCTACCCGCCCACCGACGCCGTCGCTAATTACGCTGACAAAAGTGCGTTGAGTTTTCTCCCTTTTACCATCGCAAACTACAATGACAGCTATGCAGTATCCGCTAACATCGGTAGCTTTAGTCCCAATATTAAAAGTCTCTACAATATGAGCGGGAATGTCGCAGAATGGGTGAATGATTATTATGAGGTACGACTTCATCGAGGAGAGGCTATAGTAGACCCAAGAGGAGCAGAGTCAGGGAATAGACACGTGATTCGTGGAGCGAGTTGGGCATTGGGTTCTCGCACAGACCTTCGCTTAAGTTTCCGTGAGGCTGGTAGTGGTGGGCGAGTCGATGTAGGCTTTAGATTAGCACGCTATGTTGATAAGCCTGGAGTCACGCCATGAGACTAGCATTAGTACTCTTAATGTTGCCCTTATTGGGTTTTAGCCAACAACCCTCTAAACCCTCCGATCCCTTGGCGGTTGTCGATTCATCAACGACAACTCTAGAGGTACCGGATAAAGAGGTATCGTCAGAAGAAGACCAGGAAGCTGCTGACTTTAAACCGACTGAGGAGATCTCAGAAGATTTCCCAATTCCACTTCCTTATGATATTTAACCCCAAGAAGATAAATTTCACAGCCAAGAGAAACAAGGGAATAGCCAATGAAAAGCCCGACAGATAAAACGACCAACGAAATGTTTTTCCAGCTAATTGCATTGCTGTTGTCGATTATTATTATCCATACTATTTTCGTTACCGTGGTCAGACCCAATGCTGAGAGCACGATACAACGTCACGCAGAAATGGCTGCCGCGGGAGCAGAATATGAAGTACCACGGTCTTTCTTTATTGTGATCAAAGATTTAGAACAGGAGTCCTGTTTTATTTTAATGTTTTGGGCGTTGTCTATTATGGGTTATAAAACTCGCACTGCTGTTCGAGAAAAAGCGATGCTTAATTTACCGCTCGTGAGTATTGCCGAGGGCACTAGGGTATTGCCAGATGATGCAGGTCAACTGGCACGGCCACTGCAGTCCCTGCCGCCAACACAGCGCGGTTATCTTCTACCCCGCGCTCTTCAAACCGCGCTCTCTCGATTTGAAGTGACCGATAGTGTGCAATTTGCGGCTGAGGCGGTCAGTAATGTTTGTGATACGGAAAATGACCGACTTGACTCAGAGTTATCAATGGTTCGTTATATCACCTGGGCAATACCGTCTATTGGCTTCATCGGTACTGTACGTGGAATCGGTGCTGCACTAGGGCAGGCCCATGAGGCCATGCAAGGTAATATCGCTGGCGTCACCAGCAGTCTAGGCGTGGCCTTTAATTCAACGTTTATTGCTCTTCTAATCAGTATGGTTGTGATGTTCTACATGCACCAGTTGCAGTTGATACAAGAGCGTCTGGTGCTAGATTCCCAATCCTATTGCGAAAATAATTTACTTCGTTTTTTAAAAGCTAAATAAGTATCGGACCACAGATGTCACTGGCTGTTTTAGAACTCAACGATCAAGCGTTGCTCGTTCATACTGAACAGGGCCAATGCATCAGTGAGCCCGGTTTTGCCCAATTAACTAGCAAAGGCATTCAAACCGGTGAGGTCGCTCGAAGCATAGCGTGGCGGTCACCCCAGTCGAGCTTTAATCAGTACTGGCGTCAACTGAATCAACTGCCACTGCCTAGCAACCAAACTTGGGCACGACATAACGCTGATATTGCATTCGCACAAATTCAACAGCTCTTAAATGCTACCGGTGCGCCGGGAAAATTAATACTTAGTGTTCCCGGCAGTTTCTCTGACGAACAAATGTCATTACTAACAGGATTAGTAGATGCATCTTCATGTCAACTTCACGCCGTAATCGATAGCGCTCTAGCCGCTGGATTGGATTGTCAGAATCAAACTTGGATCGTAGAATTACAGCTTCATCAAACAGTTGTGAGTCTTATCCAACCTCAAAATAAGGGTAATCAGGGTTCAATAGACATCGTGCAGCAAGAGCTTATTCCCGACCTAGGCATCATGACAATTTACAACTCAGTTGCCCGACATATCAGCAACAGCTTAGTCACCGATTACCGCTATGACCCCTTACATAATTCCGAGGGCGAGCAAACTATTTATGACCAGATACCCACTTGGCTATCGACTTTAGCCGTTAAGCCAGAAATCACCATTATCATAGGCTCCCCCAAGGGAGAGCTTCCCTTGGTATTACGTAAAAATGAAATAGAGGAATTAGTTGAAGGTCGGCTGGCTAAACTGACTGAAATTCTTGAAAGCGCTGAAAAAACTGACGTAGTTTTTACGCATAGTGGAACCATTATTGGCCGGCTAGCATCTCGCTTTGCAACTGCACGGCTACTCAGTGCTGATCGGGGATGCCAAAATTGTTTTTCAGCCCAGCAGGAAATCGCTTTAGAAAGTGAGCAATTACATCGTATTAGATCATTAAAGACGGGCTTATTGTTAGACGAAATAACGATCAATCAAACCCATCAATCAAGCTGTGCAACTCACTTGCTACATGACAATCAGGCATGGTCTCTGTCAACAGCGATTAGCATTTATCTAAAGAATGATCAGCTTTCTTTTAAGTATGGGGCTGATAAAGACGCAACGCTGGCTCTCATGATCTCAGATTCAGAATTGGGTGTGCTCTATCAGCAATCCGGCAACGAGGTACTACTCCCTAAGAGCTCTCAGCCCGGGGGTTCAATTGTCATTGCAGGCCATAAAGTTAAATTAATCGAGGTTAATAATGGCTAGAAAACGGCGTAATATCGCCTTCAGCTTGTCCTTTCTCGATATTATGGCCTGCGGTTTTGGTGCTGTGACACTCCTATTTTTGATCCTGCGCCACAACGCCACTGAAGTAATAACCCCAGATGAAAGTCTCGCCGCTGAGGTTGATCTATTACAAATGGACATTCAGCAAGCCACGGAGGAGAGAGTTGTATTACTCAATAGTTTAGAGAAGATTAAATTAGATCTTGTGGAAGCACAGGGCTTGTCCGCAAGAGTCATTACAGAGCTGGAGGAGAAAGAGAATAGCATCCAAGAAGATCATAATAATATGAACAAGCTTCGCCAGCAAGTTGAACAGTTAGAGGAAGAAACTGCTCAGATGGAAGAGATTGAATTTGGTGACACAGTGCGGAAATTCAGTGGCGATGGGGTTAGGCAGTATCTTACCGGCCTCAAATTAGGCGGCGAGCGGGTACTTATTTTAGTGGACGGCTCTGCCAGTATGTTAGCCGATACGGTGGTAAATGCGCTGCGAAGACGGAATATGGACGACAACCAAAAACAACAATCAGTGAAATGGCAGTGGACAATGCGCACGGTGGAATGGTTACTGGCACAGTTGCCGCCAAGTAGTCGCTATCAGGTCTATATTTTTAATGCAGACGCAACTCCAGTTAGCCCAGATACAGATGGTATATGGCTTGATGCTGCAGACTCGTTGGCCCTTGAAACTTCAGTGCGCGACCTTAGTCATCATGTCCCTAACTCTGGCACTAGTTTAGTCAATGCGTTTAGTGTCTTAGCCGATTTTGATAAGCAGCCTGATAATATTTTTCTACTCACAGACGGTCTGCCAACAATGAGTGAAACCACACCAACAAAATATATGGTTACTGGCGGTCAAAGACGTAAGCATTTTAACGTTGCGCTTACTAAGATTCCTGTGGGTATTTCGGTTAATACTATTTTATTTCCCATGGAAGGTGACCCTGAGGCCGCGGCACTTTATTGGCAGTTAGCTTTAGATACTGAAGGCGCGTTTATAGCGCCATCAAGAGATTGGCCATAATGAGAAAACAACGCCGAGAGCTGCAAGAAGCAAGCATTTCCTTTCTAGATGTCATTAGCTGTGGTTTTGGCGCTATCGTGCTGTTGTTAGTCATCGCCAAAGTGGGTGATCCTTCGGCTCTACAAGATGCCGAGAAAAAGTTACTCGGGTCAGTCAAAAGTTATCAAGAGCGCTTATTTGAAATAAGGGGTGAATCGGTCATTTTAGATCTGCGTTTACAATCCCGTAAACTGCAGCTTTCCGAACTTTCTGACCGCGTTGCCCGACTGAAAGAAAAACTAGCCAGTGTGGCTAAACAGTCTGATCAACTGTCGCAATCCAAAATCAGAGAAAGAGAGCAATTGCAGCTTGTGCTGCAGGTGTTAACCGAAGAGATGCAAAGACTTCTTGGCCCTGAATTCCAAAAGAAAAATAAGCTCGTGGGCGGCATCCCAGCAGACAGTGACTATATTATATTTGTGATTGACACCTCCGGCAGCATGCAAAGTGCTGCCTGGCAGAAAGTTCAAATTGAGATGCTCAATATCCTTGACGTGTACCCTGAAGTTAAGGGCATTCAGGTTTTAAATGATATGGGCCAATATATGTTTAGCGCCTATAAAAACCAATGGATTCCAGATAGCCCCAAAATGAGAACTAATATTACAACCAAACTGGCGACCTGGGCACCTTTTAGTAACTCAAGTCCCGTAGAAGGTATCGAGAGTGCAATAAAAGTGTTTTATAAACCTGGCAGACGCATTAGTATTTATACGTTAGGTGATGACTTTCAAGGAAGCTCGATCCGAAGAGTTGTCAAAGAAATCGATCGACTGAATAAAGCCAATCGCGGTAATGATAGACTGGTTCGTATACACGCGATTGGATTTCCAGTTCATTTAAGGCCCGGCGTTTCACCAAGCACCTCCGCGATGCGCTTTGCTGCTTTAATGAGAGAATTAAGTTATCACAATGGTGGGACCTTTATTGGCTTAAATAGCCTGCAATAAACTAAAGATAACACGAGTGTTGTTTTGATATGAGAGCATTAAATATGAAGAAAATAGGCGGACTAATTCTAATAGTGCTTTTAGCGGGTTGCAGCTCTTCGGCATCTGTAAAAATAACGACGTCATTCCCATCAGTTTTGTCCGAACCTAAGCCAATCAATGCATCCATTCTTATCGAAGATAGCTTCGCCACCTATGTCGGCACACCTAACAAAAATACTCAAATCGATATAGGTGCAAGCCAAGTTAATTTGCTCAAGAGCGTCTTCTCTGGGCTGTTCGACAATGTTGATTTTGTGACATCCCTAGACCAAGTCACAGCAAAAACCGATCTGATAATCACACCTTCTGTTGTTGAGGTTCAGGTATCAACCCCTTCTGACAACTATCTCAACGTATTTGAAGTATGGATTAAATATAACCTGGATATTCAAGCAAAAGATGGCGCTCTAATAACCAATTGGTTTATGCCCGCCTATGGGAAAACTCCAGATTCATTTATGGCATCCAAAGAGAATGCCATTGAGCAGGCAACAGTCATTGCATTACGTGACGCCGGAGCCAAACTGATGCTCGACTTTTATCGTATCCCCGCTATAAACGACTGGCTGTCGAGGCAAAATATTAATCAGGAGTCGCAGTCATTATGACAAAGACGATAGGTAAGCTTGGCGCCCAACTAGGACTCCTCATGATGCTTCTTGGCGGCTGCTCAGCGACCACTACAATCGACGAGTACCGACCCACAGATCAACCAATTGTTTTAAGTGGCGATGAAAAAGTGGTCATTCTGGGTCGGCGAGATGCAGGCCATTATGAAACAGATCGAGAATTCATTGAATGTGTAAGCGATAAGGTTACAAGTGGCGATATTAAGGTGCTTCCCGAGCAACAGTTTATTGATGCTATCTATCCATGGTTCGAACCACGAACAGCACCCAAAGGACTGCCACGTTTAAAGCGATTAATGCAACAAAATAACATCAAGGATAAAGTAGATTCACTGTCTATACGTTATCTGGTGTGGTTGGATGGATCAACCGAAACAACGGGTAAAGGAGGCTCTATGAGTTGCGCTATTGGCCCTGGCGGTGGCGGATGCTTTGGATTTGCACAATGGGATAAACTCTCTGTTTACGAGGCGACAGTCTGGGACCTTGATGAGCTCGTTGAGAAAGGGAAATTACGCGTAGATTCTGAAGGCACCTCCTATTTAATTGGTGCTGTCGCCCCCATACCACTGTTAACCCCAGTAAAAAAAGATGCCTGTGGTAGCCTGGGCAATCAGCTTAAGTTATTTTTCTCGATTAAATAGATAACATTATGAAACTAATCTCCAGGTTTCACCCACCCCTGACAATTCTAGTCGCTGTGCTGCTGGCATTATGTTTAACATATTCCTCGATGAGTCAGGCAAAAGTGACTGGCGCTGATATCTATGAAACAACCCTAAAAAGCACTCCCATTTATAAGGATCCAGCGCTTGAAGCTTATATAAAGACGCTGGGAGAAGAAATTGTTGCGGTGTCTGAAATGGCCGGTAAGAAATTCACCTTTACTTTACTTGACGATGAGGCCCTCAACGCTTTTGCAACGAGAGACAACTATATTTATGTCAATCGCGGACTTCTCAATTATGTCAGCAATGAGGCTCAGTTAGTGTCAGTTCTGGCTCACGAAGTCGGCCATGTAACCCGCGGTCACGTCACTGGCCAAGAAGAGCGAATGACCGGCGCGAAAATTCTTTCCACCTTGGCTGCGGTACTGTCCAATAGCAATGAGGTTTACGAAGCTACTATGGCATATGCCAATTCAATGATTCAAAGCCATGGCCGTCGTAATGAACTGGAGGCTGATGAGGCTGGAGCTGCATACATGGCAAAGCTCGGTTATGACCCCACTGAAATGTTAAGCATGCTGTCGATCATGAAGGATAATGAGTCGTCACAAAAAAAACGCGCGCAGGGTCAAGGCGTATCTAAACCAACCTATCATGGTGTTTTTTCTTCACACCCTCGAAATGATGCGCGCCTACGGACGGTTGTGACCAAAGCGAAATCACTTAAATCTGACAATCAGCGCGACAATGGGGAAGACGTATATCGAGGCCTTACTGATGGGCTGGTATGGGGAGTTAACTTCCTCGCAAAAACTACTGCACCTGAACGATATTCCGATATGAACTTAAAGATTCGTCTCAATTTTCCCAAAGACTGGACATTAACAGAAGATAATAACAAACGGTCAGTTTCAGCCTCACCAGAGGGAGACGCAGCAACCTTAAGCCTGCAACCAATAGCTCGAACGTCACAGAGCCCTGAGGAATATTTGTACAACTATCTCAGCGTTCCTTTGCTCGCCAAAGGTAAATCAATATCACCGGCGCGGTTAAAAGGATTTACCGGAATACTAAATACTGACAACCCCAAAACTTCGACACGGATAGCGGTTATTTATTACAAATTAAATGCCTATATTTTAAAAGGCGAGGTTTTAAATTCAGATGACTTCGAGGAGTTTGATCCGCTTTTCTTGACCGCCATCAATACATTTCGTCCCATTTCTCGAGCAGAGATAGCCGGACAAAAACCAAAAGTAGTAAAATACGTTAGGGCGACACAAGCGACCACCTATGATGTCTTAGCTAAATCATTAGGTATCAGTGCCGCTGATATAGATACTCTACGTATTATTAATGGGCATTACCCCAGCGGAGAACCCAAGGCTGGTGACTGGCTTAAAGTTTTTGAACAATAACGTCTGTTACAATTCCATGTGCCGAGCGAACCGAAAACCATGATTCAAAAAATATCGTTACTACTCATCCTTGCCGCCATTGGCATTGGGTTCTACTGGCTACTAATACCCGCACAGCAAGTTGATGAGTCTGATAGCGACAACAGCGAACAGTACAGGCCTAATGTTGCCTCAATTAATCAGCAGGTTGCTGACAAGTTCCTCAAAACTCTAACCGCAGATGTTACTGATATTGGCCCTGATATCGACCCTCAAGCAAAGGCCTCATCTATGAAAGCAAAACTATCAGGTGCTATTAAGGCTATTACGACCAATCAAAACCCAACAGCTAAGCAGCTCAATGACTTCTATGAGGCCCATAAATCTGATTACACGGAAACGGCACAATTCACCTTTGTTTACCGTGTTTTTTACACTGCTAAATATGGCGGCCAGGCCACTACCGCAGCAAAAAAGGCCCTCGACGATGGAATAGCTAAGGGTGTGCCTCTTTTACGAGACACCAGGCTACCCCAAGATATTTACATGCGCGCTGACTCTGTTGAAATTGATGAGGTATTCGGTGTTGGTTTTGCTGACAAACTAGACGCTTTAAGTAGTGCGACTGCCTTACCCTGTTGGGCCGGGCCAATTAGTTCTAAGTCCGGCGCGCATCTGGTATGCGTAAAGGATTATCAACCTGGCCGTATTCCAACATTGTCGGAAATTAAAAATGAAGTTATCAATGATTGGCGTTTATCGCTATGAGTATGGTTTCTGACAAAATAATGACTTCAGGCCATTAGCTCGGCAAAAAACACCTTTAGACCCTCAGCACCGGAGGATTCCCAGGTTTTAAGGGCAGCGGTTCCCACTATGGCGAGGTCTGCAGTGCCGCGTAAAAAGTCCATATCTGCCTTGCAACTAACACCAAAGCCCACGCCAATAGGCAACTCGGTATGTTGGCGACACCTAGCTATAAGACTTAGCACATCATCACCCATCGTCGTTTTTGAACCCGTAACGCCCTTACGTGCTACCACATAGACCATTCCGCGGCTGGCCGCTCCTAGTTTTGCAAGACGCCCATCCGTGCTGGTCGGAGTCATTAAGACAATAGGCTCAATTCCCTCTTGTTCAGATAAACGATGAAGATTAGCGAACTCCTCCACAGGCAGATCAGGCAAAATATAACCCACTCCACCTGCCTCTTTAATACGTTTTACAAAAACCTCTTCGCCCATTTTAAACGCAGTGTTGTAATAACCCATCATCAAAATCTTAAACGGGAAGCGTTGACTAGCCTGATGCATAAATTCAAAACATTGATCAATCGTTGTTCCCGATTTCAAAGATGCTTCATTGGCTCTCACAAAAAGAGGGCCGTCTGCGCTGGGCTCAGAGAAAGGGAACTGAAGCTCCACCAAATCAACACCTGCCTCAGCCATGATTTCTAGCTCTTTCATGTTGTCTTCAAAAGAGGGATAACCACAGACCACGTGGGCCATCACTAGTAAGTCTTTGTCTTTTTTGCGTTCAGTAATGTAGGTTTGCAGTCCCATTATTTTTTCTCCGACCGATACTGATCGGCTTTGCCAGCAATAAATGTTTTCCATTTAGAGTCATCAAGGGCATCCGCGATCGTAAAGATATCCTTATCACCACGACCAGACTGGTTAATCAAGATGATCTCATCCTTACCCATGCTTGGTGCTTCTTTTATAGCAGTGACAAATGCGTGTGTACTTTCAAGGGCAGGTATAAGCCCCTCGGTTCGCATGGTCAATGTTAAAGCCTCTTTGACCTCAATATCGGTGGCCGCCTCAAAGCGCACCTTACCTTGCTCCCAGAGATGGGCAAAAATAGGGTTGATACCAATATAATCTAAACCAGCGGCAACCGAATGAGTTTCATTCATATTGCCTTCATCATTCTGCAAAAAATATGTCTTGTAACCCTGGGCAACACCCACAGAGGCATCGTCATAGGCTAATCTTGCTGAATGCATGTAAGAACCAACTCCATATCCACCGGCTTCACAGCCAATTAATTCAACGTTATCGTCATCAAAAAAGCCCTGGAAAATACCCATAGCATTAGACCCACCGCCAACGCAGGCATAGACACGGTCAGGTAATCTTCCCGCTTGTTTTAATATCTGTTCGCGCGCCTCCATACCGATAATAGATTGAAACCAACTCACCATTTCTGGAAAAGGGTGTGGACCACAAGCAGTACCCAAAATATAGTGAGTGTCTGCCATATTGGTTACCCAATCTCGCATGCATTCATTAACAGCATCTTTTAATGTCTTCTGGCCATCTTCAACTGCAATGACTTCGGCTCCGAGGTTTTCCATCCAAAAAACGTTTGGGCGCTGTCGAGCGACATCAACCGCTCCCATGTAGATTTTGCAATCAAAGCCAAATTTGGCAGCCATGGTCGCAGTGGCAAAACCATGTTGGCCTGCTCCGGTCTCAGCGATGACTCGACGTTTGCCCAATTTTTGGCATAGTAAACCTTGCCCCATAACATTATTAATCTTGTGTGAACCCGTATGATTAAGGTCATCTCTCTTAACGTAAATCTGCGCACCACCGAGCTTTCGAGACAAGTTTTCTAGATGAGTAATCGGTGTGGGGCGGCCAGAATAATTTTGCAACAGGGCAACATAATCTTGCCAAAACTTTGGATCAGTTTTGCATTCACGAAAACAGGCCAGCAGCTCCTCGATAGTTGCATGTAGGATTTCCGGAAGAAAAACGCCGCCATACTCTCCGTAGTAGCCTTCGCGGCCATCAGAGAAATCGAAAATATCCATTAAAAAACCTCAAGAGAACGCGGAGACTAATTTTATCCCCGCTGTTTGAAAGAAAACTAATCAGCCGTCCATTTTAGCCAAGTCATGGACAACGCACAACGATTGTACGTTTTACTCTCCTACTAGCAGGTGTTGTGTGAAAAACCCCCAATCGTGACCCATTTACCCAGTATAGTCAGAAAACCCAACAACCCCAGCGTGTATCGTTGCTAGGGCGATTTATCCACAACTTTTGCAGGCACTTATGAAATCAAAATACGATTAAAAGTGCAAATAAGCACAAGATGTAGTGGATTAACACTTGCAAGACACACCATGTAGGATAAACTCACTTAACAGTTTCAAAGATGAATCTGGAATGTTTTCAGCACAAATTCAGATGATCTGGTTAGAAAATTGGCCTGATAATAATTGTTAGGCAGTTTTAGCTAGTCAAGCATTAAAGGGTACACAATGAGCGCACCAAAACTAAAAACAATTAAACCACTAAAAAACTCTCCAGAAATCGTTATGCAGGATGCATCTTTGGATATCTGGGATAAAAAATATCGACTTAAAGACAAGCAGTCAAACCCCATTGATGCTGATATAGATGCAACCTACATGAGAGTTGCCAAAGCATTGTCGGATGTTGAGGACGAAGCTCAACGTGAAAAGTGGCAAGAACGTTTTGTTTGGGCTCTCCAGCATGGTGCCATTCCAGCGGGCCGTATTATTTCTAACGCAGGTGCGGGAGCGTACAAACCTGCGACCTCGACCATTAACTGTACAGTGTCAGGCACTGTGCCTGATTCAATGCTCGGCATTTTAGAGCGCAATCTAGAAGCAGGCTTAACCTTAAAAGCCGGTTGCGGTATTGGTTACGAATTCTCTACGTTGCGCCCTAAAGGAGCCTACGTATCTGGCGCTGGTGCCTATACGTCTGGGCCGCTATCGTTCATGGATATCTACGATAAAATGTGTTTCACCGTATCCTCTGCAGGTGGCAGAAGGGGCGCTCAAATGGGTACTTTTGATATCGGACACCCAGACGTTGAGGAATTTATTAAAGCAAAACGGGAGAATGGAAGACTGAGGCAATTCAATCTATCTTTGCTAATAACCGAGGAGTTTATAAAAGCAGTTAA
>DUBX01000034.1:11807-17108 GCA_012960115.1 Porticoccaceae bacterium | reverse complement strand
CGAACTATTTTCATTGTTTTTAGAAGCAATATCGATGGTGCCGCTGGGCTGTAACAAAGACCCGCTCGAATTTTATTATCTCAGTCAGCAGATAAACATTACAGCGTAGCGCCTCGGGTAACCAATAGTAGGTATTTTGTTGATTAACCCAGACGGTTATCGTGATGTTATATGCATAGTAAGATAACGAAAGGTTGCTATTAGGCCGCAGCTTAAACTTGAGAGTTTTTCAGTACAATAAATTGATAAGCTGGCAGCCATGAACTCGGACACATTAGCAACCAAAGACCCTATATCACCTCCTAAGAATAACGTCGCTGCTTTAACAGCTGCTTGCGGTAACGGAGTATCAGGCGTGATCATTTTTGCGCTTCTCCCCATACTTCTGGCAGTTTGCGCGGACCATTTGAAGCTCACAGCCGTACAAGCCGGCATGCTAGCCTCAACATATTTTGCGAGCTATGCCCTTATCACAGCTATCTCTATATTTTGGATTCTCAGAGTTCAGTGGCAAGCGGCAACGTATGCTGCTATTGGAATCATGATTGTCTCTATAATATCTATCGTTATATTGGAAACCTACAAAGCGACCTTAATCGGCTTATTTTTCTGCGGTATCGGCGCATCAATATTACATGCACTTGGCTATGGCATTGTCTCTGAGATGCACAATACCGACCGCGGATTTGCTATCAAACTTATCCCAGAACAGCTAGTTCCCGCAGCCATACTATTGTTGTTGTCGGCCTATTTTGCAGAATTTTTAAACTTTAAAGTTCTCTTTTCTTGCATATTAGTGACTTTAATAATCCATCTTTTTTTGGTCTCAGGTATTCCCAAAAAACGCACTGTAAAGTCTGAAAGTGCCAAATTAAATTTATCAAACGGGACTGGTCTCGCTCTTTTGGCTCTTTGCATTTCTTTCTCTGGTTTTGCCGGTCTCTGGGCTTTTTTAGAGCGAATTGCAAATAATGGCGGTATTGACATTGTGTATGCAGGTCAATTGATTAGTATCGGCCTGATAAGCGCGGGCATAGGGCCCTTTGTCGTGCCTTTTATTCCGGCAAGACTAGGCCGAAGCATACCGTTGGTCCTATCAACCCTGGCGGCGGTATTGCCGCTTTTATTATTAACAGACGTTACGCCACTTAGGTATGCCCTCGTGATGGTTTTTCTTCCCGCAGCCTGGTTCATGGGTAATGCCTATTTTTGTAGCGTCGTTTCAGACAAAGACGATACAGGCAGAATGATAGGCTTAATCCCTTTTGCACTTTCCTGTGGCGCAATTATTGGGCCGCCTGTATTTGGTTGGTTGCTCAACAGCTACGGCTTTACAGCAGCCTATTGGTTTTGCGCCATTGCTTTTGTATCGGGTGCCACAATTATTATATTTCTAAACCAATCTACAAATGGAGACACTGATGCAAGCACTGCTTAGACAGGAAAATGTCATTTTCTTAGAATACTGCATAAAACGTGTATGGATGGCAGCAGGTGCCTCGGACATCCATGCCCATTATGTATCTGACGCCATCGGATTTGCACACAAACAGGGGAAACTAAACCAAGGTCTGGGTGTCTATGAAGCCATAGATATAGCACTGAATATGGGCCTGTTAGACATTAAAGCTGAACCAGAAGTTATAGCAGGCGGTCCAACCTGGGCGACAGTCTCCGGCAATGGCTCAAGTGGCTATTGGTGTCTAAATATAATGGCTGACATAGCGATAGAAAAAGCCAGAACTCACGGGATTGCAATTGTATTTGGCGGTAACCATAACGATGCGGGTAGCTTTGCCCGCTATGTATACAAGGCCTTTGAACAAGACATGATGGCCTTTTCCTCTAACAATACCGTGCCACTGGCTGCGCCTTTTGGAGGCCTGATCAATAAATTGTCGGCCGCTCCTTTTGATGCTATAGCTCCCGCGGGTGATAGGAATCCTGTTTGGACAAGTGTTGCTCTAGCAGAACTTTATGATGCCGATATTTCAGAGGCGTCTATTCATAATAAAAAGTTAAAAGGGAAATGGTTGATTGACCCAGAATCAGGTGATTTAACTGACGATGTTACGCCCTATGCTAAACCCATTGAAGGCTATGGTCGGGTTTGGGACTGTTCCGCAGCGAGTCAAATTGAACACCCTCGCACCTATGCGTTAAACATGTGGAACGAAGCCATGACCTCTATCATTAATCCGCTTGGTGTTCCGTCAACTAGTCTACCAACCGTTGAAGAAGTGATTTCTGGCACTAGAGAAGACAAATCAGCCACCGTCGGCGGGAGTTATTACCTGTGTATTAACCCAGCAGTATTCGGATCGATAGATGACGTAAAAGCCCGTTCAGACGCCTATATATCAGCCATAGAAAGCTGCCCTCCTCGGCCAGGGCATACTGTTCGTGTACCAGGGTCTGAAGGTTATAAAAAGATAGTTGAAAAAAAACAAATCGTTGACGTGCTAACCAACCATTGGGACCCTTTCTTTATTAATATTGCGGGCAGATACAATCTTAGTGAAAAAATACTTAGAGAAGAATTCGACGCTTTGAGTGCACAATAACAAAACCCAGTCACGCCAGCTCAGATACTGCTTCGCTAATACTTATACTCAACACTCTAATCATTTCATTGATTTGATCTTTGGTCATGATTAATGGCGGTGATATAACCACTAGATTACCAAGCGGGCGAATAATGACCCCTTTCGCAAGACATAGCTCATACACCCTGTGCGCTAGCATTAAGGGCTCTTTAGATACCTTATCTGATACCAGGTCGACACCCAGCATGTAGCCTTGACCGCGCACATCCCCAACTGACGGGAGGTCTAATAATTGTTTAGCATGATGCTGTAAGTAAGGGCCTAACTCGCGTACATTTTGTAGCATATCTTCGGCGTCTAATATCTCCAGATTTTTTAATGCAGCGGCGCAGGCTACTGCATGTCCAGTATAGGTGAAACCCATTGAGAAAACGCCGCCGTCTATTTGTGGCTGGCTAATCACCTCGTAAATATCACGAGAGAAAATAGCGGCCCCCAGCGGTATGTAACCAGAATTAATGCCTTTTGCCACAACCAACACATCAGGCACATAGCCAAAAACAGTTTCTGAGGCGACCCACTCTCCCAACCGACCAAATGCGGTGACCACTTCATCAGCAATCATCAAAATATCATATTTTTTACACAGTTTAGCTACCATTGCATGGTAGCCCTCCGGAGCGACTAAAACCCCTCCCGCGCCCATAATGGGTTCTGCAATAAAGGCTGCAACCTTATCTGGGTCAAGTTCAAGAATATGATTTTCTAGCTCGTCGCATAAAAACTGACTGTACTCGTGTTCGGACAGACCATCAGCACCACTTGGCCTCCTATACATGTCTGCCGCTGAGACATAACTAATCCAGTCATGGCCAACAGAATCGAGACTATGCTTAGTGGACTCAATGCCGGTGAGCGTAGAGGCTATATAAGTACTCCCATGGTAGGCGTTATTACGAGAAATAATATTTTTTTTATTCGGCTTTCCTCGTAAATTATTATAATAGTGGATTATTCTTATCGCGGAATCGTTAGCCGTAGAGCCTCCGCAGGTAAAATAAATGTGATTCAAGTCACCGGGGGTTAGCTCGGCCAGTTTTCCGGCTAATTCTGCAGCAGGCTCATTAGTTGTATGGCCAAAAGGATTGCAGTACTGCATTTTTTCAACTTGCGCGCCTATAGCATTGGCCATCTCAATGTTTCCATGACCAATGTTGGCACACCAAAGGCCTGCAATGGCATCAAGGTACAGGTTGCCATTTATGTCGGTGACGTAACACCCCGATGCTCGGCTAATGATCTGGCTGCCTTCTGTTTGAAAAGTCGAAAAATCAGTGTAAGGGTGAATGACATGATCTTTATCTTTCTGCCAAATATCTGACTTCCGCGCTGCCGAATGACTCAATCCGTTTTGTTTTGTTTTTCCCATTGCGTTTTCAATCCGTCCGATCCGTTTGTAAGACCATGAAACCATGGGATCGATTATCTAAATATGCCCCTTAATGGGTACACGATATGCGCCTTGAACTCCTCAGAGAATAGCGTTTTAATACTTGCTAATTCCCCGTTCTACGAGAATAGTGTGCCTGATAAATTCATATTGTCTGAAGATTGGTATAAGTCACTCGCAGAAATGATTGATCTCGTAGGCGATGACAACTTTTGCGAGGCCTTATCAAGCTTGTGTGAGGCGATCACAGGTTACAACAGCACCGTCATGATTGCGCTTACAGAAAACCAAAAACCAACTCTGCTTTATAGTAATCTAACCCCAGCGGACGAATTAAGGACGATAAGTGCCTACTTTGATGGCGCCTATTTGTTAGATCCTTTTTATGACTTGTACAAAGCCGGTGCAAGCGATGGTGTGTATAGACTAAATGAAATTGCCCCTGACGATTTTTTGGAGACTGAGTATTACAAAAGATATTTTAAAAAAACCCGCATCATAGATGAGACCGGCATTTTAGTCAGGCTCAATGCAGATATTACCTTGGGTGTCTCTTTTAGTTTGCGTGAAGGTAGCCCTCCACGCGAATTAAAAATTCAGGATCTACGTAAAACCTTTCCTATTTTTTCATCAGCAGCGCAACAGCACTGGTCAAGGGAAATCCAGCTAACGCCTCTGCTAGAGGTGGGGCACAGTAATGGTCAATTTGGTAATACATTAGATGCTGCTTTTCGCAATTTTGGCAAAGAATATCTCACCGATCGTGAATGCGAAATAGTGAAATTAATATTAAAAGGGTACGCTAGTAAATCTATTGCTGCCCTGCTTGAAATCAGTGTAGATACAGTGAAAGTCCACCGTAAGCATGTCCATGGCAAACTAAGTGTTTCTTCTCAGGCAAAACTTTTTTCGTTATTCATCGAGGCAATATCAATGGTACCTTCGGGTGTTGAACGTGATCCGCTGTATTATTATTATCTAAGCCAGCAACCGCAATAGTAACAAGTACTCAAGTGCGAGAGAATCGTTTGATAAGAATGTTCAATGATTGTAAAGGTGAATCTGGGACTACCTTTCACGAGGTAAGGGGATTGGCTGCGACATTGTTAAAAACCGCAGGGAATACAAAAGAACAAATCAAGGAGGTCATGGCGCACGAATCGATCACCACTACACTGGATTACATGAACCCCGATGATCTACCCTTTGAAACCGTTACTATACACATCTGATTTTTGTCCAAATTTTTGTCCAATTTTTGTCCAGTTAGTAAGTACTACGCCTACAGGCCGTGTGGTTGGTCGG
>DUBX01000034.1:0-11797 GCA_012960115.1 Porticoccaceae bacterium | reverse complement strand
CGATGCAGGGTTTTGTATTTGGTGGAGCCTAGCGGGATCGAACCGCTGACCTCAACACTGCCAGTGTTGCGCTCTCCCAGCTGAGCTAAGGCCCCAAAAAGGAAGCCGCATAATAGGGATCAAGGCACCTCAAGTCAAGCCCATTTCCACGCATAGAATGACTTTCAGGCAACCATGTAGCCCAGCGCTGGCAAAGGTTGGCTGACTGCTTCGTAGTTGATAACAACTACCCATTTTAATTGCTCTTATTGTATTGCACCAATATTAGTCTCTCAGCATCTGCGATGCTCTGGCCAACCTCAGACGAAACGAGATAAAAGACTACCCAATAGTGTAACTGACAAGTCAGGAGGTGATAGGTATGATATCGATCGATGCAAAAACTATTTCAACTTACCACTAGACTAAGGTGATTTGAATCTGGTTTGATATGTCAAGTCGTCCTACAAATGGAACCCCATAGCTATACGCCAAGACAAACGTTAACTATCTATTCTACCTTAAAATAATAATGGAGAATTCTATGAAACTCTACCTAAGCTACATTGCCATGGCGCTCAGTCTATCTGCATGTAACCATGCCCTCGAAGGCTCTAATGATGCGACCCCACTGCCATTGACCTCTGGTGTGATCAAAGAAAACATGAATCTGGCAATTAAACCTGGCGACGACTTTTTTAATTATGTGAATGGCACATGGTTGGATAAAACCGAAATCCCGGCAGACAAGTCAAGTTACGGCGGATTCACGGTACTGCGTGACGAGGCTCAAGACAATGTGATGGCGATTATTACATCCACATCAGAAGGTAGTTTTGCCAAAGGTACTGATGAACAAAAAGTAGGTGATCTATATCGGTCTTATATGGATATGGAGACCCGTAACAAACTGGGTATTCAGCCAATTAAGCCTGAGTTGGCGAAAATCGCCTCTATCGAAAACTATGACGGTTTGGCAGTGTATTTAGCCCACTCGAACAAATACAGCTATGGCTCGCCGTTTAGTATTCATCAATATGTGGACTTTAGAAATCCGTCCAAGTACATGATTCTGACCTGGCAAGGTGGCCTCGGGTTACCTGATCGTGAGTACTATTTTAAAGAGGACGAAGCCAGCCAAAAAATTCGCGCTGGCTATGTTAAGCATGTTGCCAAAATGTTTACGCTGGCTGGCCTAGACAATGGCGATGCCAACGCCACTATGATTATGGCGCTAGAAACTCGACTTGCTGGCGAGCATATGAAAAAGGAACAAACCAGAGATATGGTTGCGCTATACAACCGGGTCGAGCAGGCTGACCTTGCGAGCTTGATGCCAACGTTTAACTGGACTGCATTTTTGCAAGAGGCCGAACTGGCTGACGTGGATGCTTTGGTTGTTACCCAACTAGATTACATGAGCGCACTCGATGAGATTATTACCTCTACCACTATTGCGGACTGGAAGACCTTCCTCAACTGGGGTCTGATCAACAGCACCGCAAGTCAACTTAACGCTGAACTGGATCAAGCTAACTTTGAATTTTACAGTAAGCTGCTTAGAGGTGTTGAAGAGCAATTGCCCGAGTGGCGCAGAGCGGTAAATCTAGTTAATGGCACGGTTGGCGAAATCATTGGCAAGGTGTATGTAAAGCGCCACTTCCCTGCCGAAGCTAAAGAGCGCATGTTAGTGATGGTCAATAATCTACTTAAGGCCTATGAGACTAGTATTAAAGCGCTAGATTGGATGACAGAAGAAACTAAGGTGCAAGCCCTGGATAAACTCTCCAAATTTACCCCGAAAATTGGCTACCCAGATGAGTGGAAAGATTACTCGCTACTGACGGTGGATAGCACCGATCTGTTCGGTAATATGCAACGTTCTGCTGAGGTTCAGTATCAAGAAATGCTAGTTAAGCAGCAGGGTCCAGTACAAAAACATGAATGGGGCATGACCCCACAGACTGTTAACGCCTATTACAATCCGCCGATGAATGAGATTGTTTTTCCAGCTGCCATACTGCAGCCACCTTTTTTCAACATGGAAGCAGAAGACGCCGTTAACTACGGTGGTATAGGTGCGGTAATTGGTCATGAAATCGGCCATGGCTTTGATGATTCCGGTAGTACTTTTGATGGCGATGGCCTGCTGCGGAACTGGTGGACAGATGCAGACAAGGCTGAGTTTGAGCAGCGTACTAGCAAATTAGTAGCACAATACAATTCATACGAGGCCCTTGAAGGCCTTAATGTTAATGGTGAATTCACTCTGGGTGAAAATATAGGTGACTTGGGCGGTATAAGCATCGCGTTAAAAGCCTATCAGGCATCCCTAAATGGGCAAGAGGCGCCTGTTATTGACGGTTTTACGGCCAATCAGCGTGTGTTTATTGGTTTCGGCCAGGTATGGGCAAACAAGTATCGGGATGAAGCTTTGCGCAATTTGATTGGCACTGATCCTCATTCTCCAAGCATGTTTAGAGCCAACGGATCTATTCGTAATGTACCTGAGTTTTATGAAGCCTTTGATGTACAAGACGGTGATGCACTTTATTTGGCACCAGAAGCACGGGTTAAAATCTGGTAGCTCCTGTACCAGTAGCCATGTAACTGCTAACGATACAGTGTGATACAAAAAATCCCTCACAGGACACTGTGGGGGATTTTTTTGACTGTGGGACTTAAACAGAACTCAGCAATATACTGGTTTCGCTGTTAAGCACTCCGTCAATAATTCGAACTTCCCTTAGCACCTGATCAAATTCCGATAAGCTAGATGCCCTGATATCAGTCACCAGATCCCAGGCGCCGTTAGTGGTGTGCAATTTCTCCAGCTGGGGGATACCGCGCAGTTTGTTGATAACTTGTGTCGTTGACTTACCCACCACTTCAATCACCATAACGGCTTTAACCACGTCGGCCTCAAGCTCGTCACAGGCACGGATGGTAAAGCCTAGAATAGCGCCAGAGTTCAATAGTCTGTCCAGTCTGTTTTGCACTGTACCGCTGACAAGCGCAATGCCACGGTACTGACTAGCGACATGGTGCCTACAGGTGTGTATGTAAATGCGATTGGTGGTGACTGTCCGGGTAAAACAGAGTTGGAAGCGGCTCTGTTAAATCGTGGGGATGTATTTATTGAATACGAGCCTCAGGCTCGCATTGAAGGTGATATTCAGCATTTGGATGCCATCTCGCCTGTCACCGAGATGTTTCGCGTTATTCGTGGCGAGTTACCCGGCAGAACCGCTGATGAGCAGCTGACTATTTTTGATGGTGTGGGTTTTGCTATCGAAGATTTCTCGGCGCTGAGATATCTTTATGATTTGGTTAATGGTGACTCACCTCACCGCAAGCTGGAGCTTATTGCCAGCCCTGTGAACCCAAAAAATCTCTTTGATCTTGCCCATGACGCTGCGGGTCAATTGCGCAAAGTAGCGGGGCTATAGAGCTAGACTAAAGCGCTAGGCTGAAAACCTGGGATAAAATACCACGCTAAATAGCCGGTCAAAACTCAGGCCCCTAACCGCTGATCCAGCACAGAGTGGTTATGGGCTTTAGGCTTGACCGCAGACCACATCAAGCCAGCTGCTGATAAGCCTTTTCCATTTTCTTAAGTTTCTTTTTACCTACGCCGCCCAATAACTCTATGGCATGGCGTAATCTAGCGCGGGACATATCTGCACCCAGCAAGTTCATTGAATCCATGACGGATATAGACGCACTGCTGCCGGCAATCGCAATAAATAGAGGCGCTAAAAAAGGTTTAAGCTTGATATCCATGGCGTCAGCAACGTTTTTAAGGCCATTAAAGATGTTATCCCGATTCCACTGCTGTACTGATTCTAAGCGCCACAGGGCGTACTGTAGAACTTCTAACAGCTGATCCTCTTCCAGGCCAGCAGACTTTAGGTCTTCTGGGGCAATAGGCAACATACCTGAGACTAAGTAACTACCCAAGGGGGCAATATCAGATAAGGTTTCCATGCGCTGCTTTGCAAATGGAAGAAAGGCCATCAGGGTATCGCGATTCAGCGCCCACTCTTGCAGTCGACCGGCTAACTGTTCGTCAGTTAATTCTTCACGAATCCACATACCATTGAGCCAGCTCAGCTTTTCAACATCAAATACTGGGCCACCCAGTGACACACGCTGAATATCAAACACTTCAAGCATCTCTGGCAGAGTGAATTTTTCCCGCTCATCGGGCATTGACCACCCCATGCGACCTAGGTAATTAAGCAAGGCCTCTGGTAAATAGCCCATACGCTGATAGAACAATATGCTGGTAGGATTTTTACGTTTAGACAGTTTGCTTTTGTCCACATTGCGCAGCAGTGGCAGGTGACAAAAGACCGGCGTGTCCCAGCCAAAGTACTGATACAACAAAATATGTTTAGGCGCAGAGTTAATCCATTCTTCACCACGAATCACATGGCTGATCTCCATGAGATGGTCATCGACGACGTTGGCAAGATGATAGGTGGGCATGCCGTCGGCTTTTAGTAATATCTGTAGGTCAATCTGTGCCCAGTCGATGCTAATCTCGCCACGCAGCATATCGTTAAAGGTGCACTGCCCTTCTCTAGGAACCTGCATACGCACCACATGAGACTCACCCTTTGCTAAGCGCGTTGCAACCTCATCTTGACCTAGGTGCATGCACTGCCCGTCATAGCCAACCTGCTGTTTGTCTTCCATTTGTTGGGCTCGTAATGCATCTAACCGATCAGACGAGCAGAAGCATCTAAACGCATGACCAGTGTCCAAAAGCTGGTCTGCATGCACACGGTAAATGTCAGAGCGCTCGCTTTGTCTATATGGCCCTTTAGAGCCGCCGTTGTCTGGGCCTTCATCCCACTCTAAGCCAAGCCAGTGTAAAGCATCCAGGATGGCTTTCTCCGATTCAGGCGTCGACCGAGCCTGATCGGTGTCTTCGATACGCAGTAAAAACTCACCTCCCTGACTATGGGCAAAAGCCATATTAAACAGCGCTACATAAGCAGTACCAACGTGAGGGTCACCCGTAGGTGAAGGTGCTATTCGAGTACGAACAGTCATTTAAAATTCCAAATCATCAATTTAATTAATTAAAGTCTCCACTGACTTAATTAGTGAAGCATTTTAAATCACAAACTACCAATTGTCGCGACGAGAACGCAGTGCAACGAAAACATCTTTGTCACTAGAATCATGACAATCAACGGCTGTTCGTATCGTTTTATTGCCTAGCCTAAAGAAAGTATTGAATTTTCGCTCATCACCTACCGTAGTGTTCAATGGTGCCGCCACTGGGTCAGCTTGAATCGCTTTAGCTAGCCAATTTTGTGCGTCGGTGTTTTCAGGCTCAAGACTCAAGGTAAAGCGTAGGTTATTTTCTAAATACTCATGGCCAGGGTATACAACGACGCTGTCATCAAGGGTATAGAATTGCTCTGAAATAGTCCGATAAAGCACCGTTGCATCACCGCCATTACCGCAGTTGCCAACCCCTGCATTAAACAGAGTATCACCGGTAAACACTGCCTGAGCAATACCGGCCTCGCTGAGTAAAAAGCAAAGGTGGGCAAAGGTATGTCCCGGTGTGTCTAATACTTTAATTTGGACATCATTTTCCAGATTAATAATCTCACTGGCATCTAACATTCGGGTGAGGCCAGGTATTTTGCCTTTCCCATTTGCGTGGGCCCAGACTTCACAGCCGTGTTTTGCGATCAGCGCCTCGTTGCCCTGCGTGTGGTCCCAGTGTTCATGGGTGTTTATAATCGCCATCAGGCTTAGATCTCTATCAGTCAGAAAACTGTTAATGGCCTCATCGTCCCATGGATCAATGACAATAGCTTTGCCATTGGTAAGCTCAATAAGGTAGGTAAAATTACGTAAAAAATTTTCGGTGTATAACTGATGGATCTGCATGAGGAGCTCTGCGTTAATTAATGATGACTATGGCAAATGATCACGCCTGAAAGATAAAAACTCAAGCCTTTCATTCATTAGTTGTGCACTTAAATAGGAAAATCTTAATCAGCTGTTTTACGATTGGTCCCAGGTACATAAAAAAGGGCCGCCTAAGCACGGGCTATTTACTGAACTTGGAGCCACTCAACTAATTTAAGTGGCTTTTTTAATGAAAAAAATTAGTCCTTACACTGTTTGCAGTTGCTTTAGGCAATGGCTAAAGATTGAAATAAGTATAAATACGTACGATTAGGTAAGTTTATTCATAATGTTTACCCTCATTAGATAAAAAAGATGTTTGTACGGAGACTTGCTGGCTCCGACTGACCGACACAATACGCATAAAAAATATGCAACTAAGCATCATTACTACGAAAGCTACACGTTATATCTATGCGAAACCAAATAGAATACCCGGCGCTGTAATACTTATCCGCGTCCATGGTGTCTTTAGTTTAAGTCGAGACCGGTTGTGGCACTGCGATTCTCGCCATGGGATGTAACGCGACAATTCCACAGAACACCATTAAAAAGACACCGCTGCCTATCATGGCTGCGTCCAAGCTCCATTCGATCACAAACCCCATAATGGCGTCAGCAATGGGCAGCAATCCCATGGACATTAGCATCAATATACTCATGACTCTGCCCAGCAATGCATGGGGAGTAATTCGTTGCAACCAGGTGGTAAAGTGCACATAAAAGAAACTTTCAACAATACCGCTAATAAAAAACAACAGCATCGCCCACCAATAGGGGTCATAAAAAATAATCAGCGCGAGTGTAGAGCCACTAAATACGTAGGCCCAAAACATCATAGGGATAAGTTTTTGGTCGCTGGGGCTAGATATGTAACCGCTACCAATGGCTCCGACAAAACCACCTAAACCGAAGGCCGCCGTCACTACACCATAAACATAGGCGCCCTCTGCATAATGTAACTTTGCCCAAACAGGTATCCCCACAAATACCATTGGCATAAAGAAAAAGTGAATAACGGTCATGCCTATAAAACCGAGGCGCACAGCAGGGATCGACCAGGCCCATAAGGATGCTTGACGTATTTCTGTGTATAGCGATGAGCCGATAGAGGGGCTGGACTCTAGGTTGAGTGGACGTACTTTTACGAATAGTAAGGACAATAGCGACAACGCAAAGGTGAGCCCATCAATAAAGAAGGCGCGAGCCAGTCCTTCTCGGTCCGATTCATAGCCACCCAATGCTTGATCAGCCACAACATGTTCGGCTGAATGCGCAGACGACCCTATCTCGCCTGCTATGATAAACGCCGCCACAAATGGTCCAATCGTCATTCCCAAATGCAATGTCGTCTGAACGATAGCATTACCAGCTTGAAGTTCATCGCGAGAGACCAAGCTCGGCAATATAGAGATACTTGCAGGATAGAAAAAAGCGTCTGCCACCCCGAAGGCAAAGGCCATCATAAAGACTGTGCTTATGTCAGCTGTATCCTGACTTATCATGTACGCCAAGCACACAACGAGTAGCATACGTAAAGCGTTAGACATGATCATCACAAGGCGAGGACTAGTTCGGTCAACCAACGCGCCGCCTGCCAGCATTAACACCGCCCGAGGAATTCCCTGAACAGCAAAAACCAAACCAGTTAAGGCCGCGCTGTTGGTCATTTGTAAAATCAACCAAGGGAAAGCGATTAAGCTAATTTGATCACCAACAACTGATATGGCCTCACCAAACCAAAACAACGAGAAATTGCGCTTTTTAAGCAGACTGAGCATAGGCTAAAACACTTTAGAAAGTTCGAAGAAGTTTATCGAATAAATTACTGGCAGTACACGGCTATTTAGCCCAATAGGTATGCCTAAAGTGAGTTAAAACGAGATAAGTCTTAAGACACCAATACCCCAGCTAACAGGGTATTGGTGCTAACCTGGATTACTCCGCTGAGCTTTTGATGGTGAAACCGTTTGGCGTTGCAATAAAGCTCTTGCCATCGCTGTAGATGATCGTTTGGGACTGCCCGGTAAAATTGTAGACCACATATGTCCTGATACCATTCTTATCAAACGCTAGAGCCGCAGGATTGTTAGAGGTTAATTCACCAGTGCCTGTTTTCAATTGACCGAGCGCACTAAATGTATGTATCCAATGGTATGTGTGAGCTTTTGACTCTCCTGCCTCTGTCGCATAGCTTGACCCCATAGTGTTGTAGTCTGCAATCGCAGCATCTGCATCAGTCATGGCCCACAGATTCCACCACAGATCTCGCCACTGGTCATCAACCAACCCAGAAGGTTTGCCATTACTCGACTCTGTCAAACCAAGAGCAACATAATCAGCCATATAATCTGAGTATTGGCTAACATGGAAAATTAATGGGCTAGATGGAAGTCCTTGAATACCTAAAATATGAGCATAAGCACCACTGAACCAAGTGGCGAAATCCGCACCATTGGCCCAAATGATTGACGTCGTAATCTTGTTATAACCCGCAGGAAAGTTATCACTATCACCACCCCTGTTCTGATAACCATCAATGTTATTCCAATACTGCCAATAAGCCGCGGCTGTTGACGCATGCAGATACATGCCTTTTTCAACCAGGTCATCATTCCCCGTAATCAAGCCATATAAAACAATCGCACCATAGGCATTCGCCGCCTCAGATGTAGACTCATTATTATTACCCTGAAGTGCATCTGCCTTTCCGTCTGCCCATGAAAAGCCATTAGCCGGATCAAAGTTACGCAAATAAGGGAACATTTCATCATCCTTACTGCCAGCATAGTCTCGAATCAGCAACTCAATCATCGGTCCAAATTGATCATCACCACACCAAGATGCGTCTACTCGACATACCTCAGCAGCAGCTCTCACAAAGTAACCATAATGAAAATGATGATCTGCAAGACGCTGATGAGATCCATAAGCTTCCTCTAGACCCAATAATGTATCCCACTCCTCGTCATAGACAAAATAACGAAAAACATCTAATTCACCATCAGTCTCTGCAGTAAACCAGTCTGATAGCTGACCTTTTAGCCAATCTATAACCTGAGCTGCCTCACTCTGCATCCCAATAGAGTCGGCAATGGCTGCTAATTCGGCTGCTTTGCCATAAGCCTTCCCTGACCAATATGTATCAGTGCTGTTGATCCAAGAATCTTCACCCTGATCAATAAACTCAGTCACCAAACCTTCCAATACACTCTGATCATAGGTGTTTTCTATTGAGGGCATTGTTGGCAAGACTCCCACATAAGGGATCTCATAACTAAACTCGTTTAGCTGGGCAAACTTGATTATCCCACGGGCACTGCGAATTTTATAATTAGAGGTTAATTGAGATGAATGCTTCCAATGCAAAGGATGTAAGCCAGCAATAGTTTCAATGCTACCTCCCTGCTCATCGAAGTAAGAGTGGCTTACTGTCACCATGTTAGTTACGCGGTCTACCGCATAATCAATATCGACTGACGCCACTACATTGCGGGCATTTGTCGCAAAAAAGCTAGACATACTATCACTAGGTACGCCCGATAGCGTTGGCAAGTAACTCAGGGTGAACTCATTGGCTGCATTGCTAATGGTAATTTCATTACTTGATACATTAGCGAACGTTGTAGCCCCTTCACCTGTAATTAAGAATGAGTTCCTGACTCCAGCAACGTCCGTCCAAACACCCAAGTGATCCCCTGTTTGATAGAATGTTCCTTTTTCTCCACTATCTGATGCCTTAGTCCGAAGAAGCGCATCACCTTGATAAACTTTAAAATAGGCGTACGGAGATCCATGTACAAAGGTCGCATCCATGACCGCAGTATCACCCGATTTCCACTGAACAGTTACAGAGCCATCACTGTGATCTTTCAAATAGGCATTTAAGTTACTGTGTGCCGAATTTGCGATAGCTATGCCATCAAAAACCTCATCAAAGGGAACTGGTCCGTCATAGCGAGGGAAATTTCCTATAACCTTGTACCCACCTGGAATGCCCATTACTCGAGCACCTTTGTTGCTCACTCGGACACGAATAGGATCTGGTGTTAGATAAGCAGGATCATTAGGATCGCCAATGGTCATCTCACCAAGGAATGGAATAGAACCCCACCATTTGTGTGTTGGAACGGGTCTGGTTAGAGCCGCACCCGTCAATTGAGGATGAAGCGGCGTCGGCGTACCCGTAGGTATTCTTGTTGATGCGTTACACGCAGCAATCGCAGGTTCCACTAGTCCTGCATTATAAATCCAGTTGCCATAATCAACTGCACAACGATAACTTGCAGGATTTATGACATTAGAAACGTTACCAGCTCCATATTCCAACAAGGTGTAGTCGACTGGCCCATTAGGTCCGCCACCAGATGGATCTGTGGGCGGCGTAGCGCCATCATCAATGCCCGTAAAGCGAACATTATCTATTTGATACACAAGGCCAGCGCCCGTTTGAAATGCCGGGAAAAACACCATAGGTGCCGTTATGGCTGACAGATTGAGTGACCCACTTGCCGTCAAAGAAGATACCGGAAAATTGACCGACTCCCACTCCCCTGTTGCATTAATGCCTGGCACAGGTAACTCACCAGAAATAGCACTACCACTCTCTACTTTAATTAAGAAACCGCCAGACAGATTCGCTGCACCGTCATCTATAATCTTGATATCAAAGGACAGACTTCCCTCCGAATAATCACTTAAATCAACAGCTGTCGTTGGGCCGACGACTAATCCTGCATGACCCGCATCAGACAAATAGGTTACCTGTAAAACATCGCCGTGAACCTCATCCCCTACAACCTCCCAGTCAACGCTGGCACAAGTTTCGGTTCCTGCGGTCCCATCTGTACAATCGCCGTAGTCATTCTTTTCATCGAAGAATGACAATAAGGAGTTTCCTCCCCAGATATCATCAACTAAGCCACTGTCGAGAATCATCACATCCAAGGTATCAGGCCCGCCTCCCGTATCCGCCTCAACAACCGTAACAATACGGTCAACACTGGCAGAGTTACCTCCAGCATCAGTAGCTGTATACGTCAGAGTGTACTCCCCAATCTCAGTCTCTACTGTCCCACTAACCGACACATCCAAGACCCCGTCAACCGAATCGGTTGAAGTAGCCCCAGGATCTGAATAAGCCGTTCCTAGCTCAATCGTTACATTTGCCTCACCATTCAATGTAATTGTTGGTGCTACAGTATCTAGAACCACAACCGTGCGAGTTGCTGTCGCTGAATTGCCCGCTTGATCAGACGCTGAATAAGTAATTGTGTAGGTATCTGCAACTGCCTCATCCACATTACCCGAGACATCGACGGAGACATCCCCATCAACATTGTCTGTTGCTGTAGCGCCAGCATCGGTGTAGGTAGTTCCTTGCTCATGATTGATATAAGCATCACCTGAAATGGTAATAACCGGTGGTGTAGTGTCAGCAGTCGGCGCAACGGGAGTGGGAGAAGAACCTCCGCCTCCACCACATCCTTGCAAACTAATAATCAAAGCTAAAGCGGCAAGAGCATACTTAGACATTTTCTGATCCTTGGAGTAATTTATTATTTTCGAAGAAAACTATAGTAGCGGATAACCTTCATCTATTAGCGCATTAATGAGATAAACGGATGTAACAATGAGACAAGAAAGTAAGAATAACTGCTACAAGTAAATATTTCGTCATTACCTATTCCTAGTTTAAAGTTTTTATTTCGATTTCAGCCTATTTTGAACACGCTGTATTAATACCGCGCTCTATTGGGCCTTGCGTGAGTCACACAGTAAACATCTCGTCAGTGTAAGTCACTAGCTATAAAAAATCACAGTTTTGTCATTTGGGTCAATTGTGTATGATGCTACCCTAGATACCTCAATAAAGGATAGC
>DUBX01000033.1 GCA_012960115.1 Porticoccaceae bacterium | reverse complement strand
GAGAATGCCCTGGTAACTGATATCTTGAACGGCATCATTGTTAATGTTCTTCCAAGCGCCTGGCTCAAAGGTCGGCTCATTGGCTTCAAGTGGTACCTGTTTCCAGCCCAGTTTATTGCTGATATGTACATTTTCAGGGGTGATCTCAAGCTCGCTTAGACTGCGCCCCAGTACCTCCAGCGCCAACCCAGCACCATATTTTCCGGCGCTATCAAACATCGCGGGTGCGGAATTGTGGCTGATAATCTCGCCGACAATGGATCTTTTCGTCTCGTAGGGAAGCTCATGGTAAAGATTACCCAGGATGCTGAATTGAATAGCTATTAAATGAAGGTGGCCTTTAGGGTGACGTGTATGGTGACTTCTAGAGATGCTGTCAGGCGATTGAGTGCTGCGACCCAATATTCTTTTTACATGATTGGCATCGCACTGCTGAGCAGCTGTGGTGACGTTGCATTTCCCAGCACTAGCCAAGATAGCGTAATTTGGGGGGCTGTCCTTCTGCAAGAAAAGCCTCAAATTAGGTTATAATGAGTACTCAGATGGATAACAATACGCCCGACCAGCAATCACTAAACCCGTATGATGATGAAATAGACCTGCGAGAACTGTTCGGTGTTCTGTGGCCGGCAAGCTCAAGATCATTGCTATTACAGCGGTGTTTGCTTTTGCCTCTGTCATCTACGCGCTGTCAGTGCCTAACCAGTACAAAGCCACAGCACTGTTGGCGCCAGCACAGCAAGAGTCGGGTGGTCTCTCAGGCGCCTTGGGTCAGTTGGGCGGACTGTGGCATCTCTGGCTGGTGTCAGTATTGGCGGTGGTGAGAGTAGTGAGGCTCAGGTGGCTCAGGAGATTATGAAGTCTTGGAGCTTTATTGAGGGTTTCATTGCTGACAATAACCTTGCCGTTGAGCTTTTTGCGGCTGAAGGGTGGGACAAAGGGTCCAATACACTAGAGATCAATAAAGATACCTATGATACTGAAACCAAAACCTGGCTGGTTGAAAACGATGCGACTGGTATGGTGGGGCTCGCCAACGAGCTGGGCTCTGTTTAAGTCCTTCTCTAGTAGGCTCGGTGTGGCGGAAGACAGAAAATCAGGACTAGTCTCGGTGTCCATCGAATATTACTCACCACAGATCGCCAAGCAGTGGTTGGATCTGTATGTGGGGGCCATTAACGCGCACATGCAGCAACGCCAAGTGGCAAAGGTTACTAACAATATTGAATATCTTGAGGCCCAGATAGAGAAAACCTCGATTGCTGAGATGCAGGAGGTGTTGTACACCATTATTGAAGAGCAGATAAAAAATAAAATGCTGGCCGAGGCCAGCCCGGACTATGCGTTTGTGGCGGTAAGCCCGAGCATGGTACCAGAAGCAAAGTCCCAACCTAAGCGTGCCTTGATCGGTATTTTAGGGACCCTGCTTGGCGGCATGTTGTCGGTTTTACTGGTATTAGTCATGCACTACGCTAGAAAGTCTGACTAGTTGATGGTAAGTTACTGCTTGGTTTGTGCTCAGCCATATTGATCCAGTATAGTTAGAGCCAGTTGTTAAGGCATGGATGGTGCGGCCATTTCAAGGACAGATGCACGGTTTAACGGCATGTTTAATGGAGGGTGAACTATCAGTCTTGTTTGGATAACGTATGACTAAAACTCTTTTCGTCTTCACTGAAAAGGATCTCGTAAAGCTAGTATTACTGCTGCTTTTCGCGGTTATATTCTTCGGCCTAACGGGCCTGTTCATGATGTTATTCATGAAGTGGATAACATGGCAGAGCTATGCCCAAGATGCGGTGGATAAGCATGGTATCTCAAGCGTAGGGGCTTCTCGACTGGGTGGGGTTGCGGTGTTGTTGTTCACGCTAGGGTTGCTTGCAGTAGGCTACTTCAATGGATTAGTGCGCGGCCCAGATGGCGGATTTTTTGAGGGCAATAGGTGGTTTTGGTGGATAGCTGTTATCTGTTGTGGGCTCCTTGGTCTTGTTGAAGACCTACGCAATAATTATTTGAGTCCTAGGTTTAGGTTATGTAGTGAGCTGACGATCTTTTCCGTGGTTGTCGGCGCTTTGCCGTACTTAATTCCTATTCATTTAGGGGTTCCCGGCTTGGACGCACTGATGTCACTGCCGATCCTAGGCTGGCTGATAACTACGATTTTCTGCGTTGGTTTTGTTAATTCGATCAATATGGCCGATGGCGCCAATGGTTTAGTACCAGGCATGATGACCGTCGCGTTTAGCATTATGTTTCTTGAAACCGAAGCCTATGTGTATGGCTGCTTGATGACCAGTTGCGGTCTATTTACGGTATTTAACATCATTTCGGGGCGGTTGTTTCTTGGTGATGCTGGGGCCTACGCGCTTGGTACTATTTTGGCCTTGTCAGGTTTGCACCTCTTTAGCGAGAATATTTTTTCAGCGGGGTATTTGGCGTGCCTATTTGCCTATCCCTGTATTGATTTTATCTCAACACTGATCCGTCGGCTGCGGATGGGACGCTCCATTTTCTCGCCGGACAACGATCATTTACATAATCGGATTCACTACCACTTAAGGCAGTGGTTCTCATCAAAAACTCTGGCTAACTCCATGACGGGTGCCCTAGTGGTTGCTTCATCCTCTGGCCTTGCGATTGTGGGGTACTTTGGTCAATGGTGGTCAGTGACTAGCGAGCTTTGGGCATGGCTTTTCTTATTCCAATGCTTTGCTTATGGCACCGTGTTTTACCTAACGGGTGTAGGCCGCTCGACCGTTCAGTATGTTGTACCAAACTAGAGTGTCTATGCCTTGTTTTTTAAGCTCGTTCAGTGCTTTGTAAGCGTCCAGTAATTGCTCGAGATATTGTAAACGTTGCTGTGGTTTCGTTGCTGAATCAAGAAATTCATCCGGATCGTGCACAGAGACAATATCAGCATTG
>DUBX01000032.1:14470-18678 GCA_012960115.1 Porticoccaceae bacterium | reverse complement strand
CATCATGAGGATGAATTTCTAAGATATCTTCGTCATGCCATTCACTATTGTTCGTACGTCTAGTCTGAGCGCCCACGTTGTATTGTGACAATATGCGGCCTGTCGTCAGTAACAAGGGGAACTTACGGTTGGCGCGCTCTTCAGTAGGTACATATTCAGTAATCGCAAAAAAACCTTTGCCCCGAACAAATTCGCCGACATGCATAACTGGAGTACCGGCCGGTGTATGGTCATTACAGGGCCATTGGATACTGCCCAATTCATCAAGTTTCTTATACGAAACCCCACTAAAAGTTGGCGTTAGTTTAGCAATCTCATCCATGATTTCCGATGGATGGTTATAGTGCATATCGCAGCCCAAAGCATTCGCTAGTGCCATAGTGCCTTCCCAATCGGCTTTCCCGCTGAGCGGCGGCATGGTTTTACGAACCCGAGAAATACGTCTCTCAGCATTGGTAAAGGTACCGTCCTTCTCTAGAAACGTGGCTCCTGGTAAAAACACATGGGCAAACTTAGCCGTTTCATTTAAAAAGATATCCTGCACTACCAGACATTCAATGGCCTTCAGTGCTGCCTCAACATGCTGCGTATTGGGATCTGACTGAGCAATATCTTCGCCCTGACAATAGAGTCCTTTAAAATCACCGTCAATCGCAGCATCGAACATATTGGGAATTCGCAGACCGGGCTCGGGATCAAGAGTCACACCCCACTCATCTTCAAAAAGTTTGCGGGTCACTGCACTTGATATATGCCTATAGCCTGGCAATTCATGAGGGAAGGAACCCATATCGCAGGAACCCTGAACATTGTTTTGACCCCGAAGCGGATTAACGCCTACGCCCTCTCGACCAATATTGCCGGTCAACATGGCCAAATTAGCGATCGCCATCACCGCCGTAGATCCTTGGCTGTGCTCCGTCACACCAAGACCGTAGAAAATCGCCCCATTGTCGCCGGTGGCATATAAACGAGCCGCAGCACGCAAGTCGGCTGCTGGGACACCGCTAAACTGTTCTGTGGCCTCAGGAGAATGGCGCTCATCAGCAATAAATGTCACCCATTTCTCAAAATCTGCAGTTTCACATCGCTCAGCAATATAGTCATGAGCTTGCAAGTCTTCATTGACCACGACATGGGCTAAGGCGTTTAAAACCGTGACATTAGTACCAGGACGAACGGGTAAATGGTAGTCTGCTTTGACATGCGGTGCGCTGACTAGTTCGATCTGTCGCGGATCAATAACAATAAGTTTAGCGCCCTCTCTCAGCCGCCGCTTCAATCGTGAACCAAAGACGGGGTGCGCCTCCGTGGGATTAGCGCCCATGACAATCACAACATCAGCCTTAGCAACCGAAGCAAACGTCTGCGTACCCGCCGATTCACCAAGGGTCGTTTTAAGCCCAAAGCCGGTTGGCGAATGGCAAACTCGAGCGCAGGTGTCGATATTGTTATTACCAAAACCGGTACGCACCATTTTTTGTACTAAATAAACCTCTTCATTAGTGCAACGAGAAGATGATATGGCGCCAATACTGGTGCGCCCATGCTTTGCCTGAATTGACTTAAAGCGCTCGGCCGTATAGGTGACAGCTTCATCCCATGAAACCTCGCGCCATGCATCATTAATGCTTTCACGAATCATAGGCTTAGTAATGCGATCTTTGTGCGTAGCATAGCCGAAGGCAAAACGACCTTTAACGCAGGCGTGGCCTTCGTTCGCCTTTCCGTCTTTATAGGGCGTCATGCGCACAACCTCGTTACCCTTCATCTCAGCTTTAAAGGAACAGCCTACGCCGCAATAGGCACAAGTAGTGACCACTGAATGCTCTGGCTTACCCGCTTCAATAATACTTTTTTCGGTCAATGTTGCGGTTGGGCAGGCATCAACACAAGCGCCACAGGATACACAATCAGATTCCATAAATGATTCAGCCTGACCCGCACTCACCTTAGATTCAAAACCACGACCGTCAATCGTCAAGGCAAAGGTTCCCTGAACCTCTTCACAGGCGCGAACACAGCGAGAGCAAACAATGCATTTAGAAGCATCAAAGGTGAAATAAGGGTTAGATTCATCTTTCTCTGCGACCAAATGATTTTCACCTTCAAAACCATAACGGACCGCGCGCAGACCAACTTCGCCTGCGGTGTCCTGCAGTTCGCAATCGCCATTGGTCGGGCAAGTTAGGCAATCTAACGGGTGGTCAGAGATATATAACTCCATGACATTACGGCGCAGTTTGCCAATCTCTTCTGACTGAGTTCGCACTTCCATTCCATCCACCACCGCTGTGGTACAGGAGGCAGGAAACCCGCGACGGCCTTCAATTTCGACCAGACAGATACGGCAAGAGCCAAAAGATTTAAGCGAATCGGTTGCACATAAGCGTGGGACCTTAACCCCACCCTCAGATGCTGCCCGCATAACAGACGTACCCTCAGGCACAGTCACCGAGATGCCATCAATAGTGAGAGTAACTAAGGTTTCACTGTCACTCTGTGGAGTTCCAAAATCTGACTGAGGTTCGTAAAATTCCAACATATTAATTCTCTCTAGGGCTTTCGCCACTGAAGTCTTCTGCAAAATAAGCTAATGCGCTACGCACCGGGAATGGCGTCATACCACCCATAGCACAAAGAGAGCCGAACTCCATGGTGTCACAGAGATCAGTCAACAAAATTAAATTATTATCACGATCTTCATTTTGCACAATGCGATCAATGACCTCTACACCACGAGTCGCGCCTATTCTGCAAGGTGTGCATTTTCCGCACGATTCAACCGCGCAAAATTCCATCGCAAATCGAGCCTGGGCAGCCATATCAACAGTATCGTCAAATACCACAATACCACCATGACCTATCATCGCTTTAATAGCCGCAAAAGATTCATAATCAAGTGGCGTATCCCATTGAGATTCGGGCAAAAATGCGCCCAAAGGACCACCCATTTGAATAGCACGAATGGGTCGACCGCTATAAGTGCCGCAACCAAAACCCTCAACAACTTCCCGTAATGTTACACCAAAGGCTAATTCAATGACGCCACCACGTTTAACGTTACCTGCCAGTTGCACAGCCAAGGTTCCTCGTGATCGCCCCATCCCGAAGTCTTTATAGGCATTAGAACCTTGCTCTAATATAGTTGCCGCAGCACCAAGGGTGAGCACATTATTGACCACCGTCGGCTTACCAAACAACCCTTCAATCGCCGGCAAGGGCGGCTTAGCCCTAACCATACCTCTCTTTCCCTCTAAGCTCTCTAAGAGTGATGTCTCTTCACCACAGATATAGGCACCAGCGCCAAGTCTAACTTCTAAAAAGAAATCACTGCTGGAACTACATATATTCTTCCCAAGAAACCCGGCTTCAGTCGCCCGCTCTATAGCCCGATTTAATATTTTATGTGCCACAGGGTATTCTGAACGCAAATAGATATAACCCTGATTCGCACCCACCGCGAGACCGGCAATCGCCATCCCTTCAATGAGCTGGTAAGGGTCGGCTTCCATCAACAATCGGTCAGCAAAGGTACCTGAATCACCTTCATCGGCATTGCATACGATGTACTTCTGCTCTCCAACAGTATCAAGTACTGTTTGCCATTTTATGCCTGCAGGAAATGCTGCCCCACCGCGGCCCCGGAGTCCAGAATCTTTAATTTGATCAACAATTTCCTGACTTTTCAGCTTGGTTGCATGAGTCAGGCCGGTAAAACCAGCTAAACGTTGATAATTTTTTATACACAGGGGATCGCCCACGCCCGCTCGGCTAAAGGTTAACCTCTGTTGCCTCGCAAGATAGTCAATCTTGTCAACCTCGCCTAAGTACAGCGCGTGACTCATTGACTTAGCGCTTGTCTCGTGAGAATTCAATGAATCTAGAATGCTAGATACATCAGCAGGCCTCACCGGGCCAAAGCCCAAGCGGCTGCCGCCAACCTCTACCTCAAGTAGTGGTTCTAACCAAAACATACCTCTTGACCCGTTACGGACAATTTCGGTCTCAATACCGCGCTCTTTTAGTTCGCCGGCCATTGTTAATGCAACAGAATCTGAGCCTAGCGCCAATGCCGTGGTATCTTGAGGAATAAAAAATGTCATGCTCATTTCTTCGCTCCAGCATTACCCGTGACGGGAACTCGCAACTCAGACATCAATTGGTCAAAGCTGGCAGCGCTCACTCTGGCATGGATATCATCATCA
>DUBX01000032.1:0-14224 GCA_012960115.1 Porticoccaceae bacterium | reverse complement strand
CGAGAAAGGTTAAAACCTTTAGCAATTTGCTCTACAGAGTCATCAGGGATGTAGCCAATATTATGCTTAACCGCATGCAACAGAGGCATTAATCCCCCCGGCAAGGTTTTGAATTGCTCTATGAGTTGGCCAATATTAGTGCTTTTATCCAACGTACTTACCCCTGAATGACTGCGTTTATTTGATCCTATTAATTACCGCCGCATTCTACCATTATCACCCTAATTATTTGCCGTACCTAACCGACTCTTATTTATCTAATAAGGACCACTACTTTAGCGCAGATTCTCTGCGTGAAAACTTAAATGCTCCTGTATAAAACTCGCGATAAAAAAGTAGCTATGGTCATACTCTGGCTGCAAACGAATTCGCATAGGAAACGCAGATGCAGCAGCAGTCTCAACAAGTAATTGAGTATTGAGCTGTTCAACTAAAAAGTTATCTGCCGCCCCTTGATCAATAAGCACTGGCAAAGAGTCTCTGGTACTCTTAGATGACGCTTTAACCAGCTCTACGGTATCGTGCTGAGCCCACTGAGCATTATTGTCGGTAGCGTTACCGCCGATATAGTGCCCTAGCGCTTTTTGCCCCCAAGGGCATTGTATAGGCGAACATATTGGCGAAAATGCCGATACCGACGAATAGCGTTCTGGATTCTTCAGCGCGATGGTCAGTGCACCATGGCCGCCCATGGAATGGCCTGAAATAGACATTTTACTAGCGATGATAGGGAACTGTGCATTGATCAGTGCAGGCAATTCATCCACGACATAATCATACATTCTGTAGTGCTTAACCCAAGGTGACTCGGTCGCATTCACATAGAATCCAGCACCAAGACCAAAGTCATAAGCGCCTTCAACATCATCAGGTACGCCTTCTCCTCGTGGACTAGTATCAGGACAGACAATGGCAATACCATGTGCCGCAGCGCACTGTTGCGCGCCGGCTTTAGTTACAAAATTTTCATCAGTACACGTTAAACCAGACAACCAGTAAAGCACGGGGACCGAACCCTGCTCAGCTTGGGGTGGCAGGTAGATCGAAAAAGTCATGTCACAATCAAGCGACGTTGATCGGTGACGATAACGTAACTGCCGCCCACCAAAACTCTGATTGGATCCGATCTGCTCTAAGCTGCTGTCTTTCACCATTTAGAATTCCACCACTGACCGAATACTTTTGCCTGCATGCATCAAGTCAAAAGCCTTGTTTATGTCTTCTAATGGCATTTTATGAGTGATCAAATCATCGATGTTAATTTTCCCATCCATGTACCAATCGACAATTCTTGGCACGTCAGTGCGGCCTCGTGCCCCACCAAATGCAGTGCCACGCCAAGACCGCCCTGTGACCAGCTGAAAGGGTCGTGTCGAAATTTCTTTACCCGCACCGGCAACGCCCACAATGCAACTTTCACCCCAGCCCTTGTGACAACACTCCAAGGCCTGCCGCATTACATCAACATTTCCAATACATTCAAAACTGTAATCAACACCGCCGCCCGTCATATCGATTATATGATCAACAACGTTCTCTACCTCACTAGGGTTGATGAAATCTGTCATCCCAAACTGCTTCGCCAGAGGAATACGTGAAGGGTTCAGGTCAACACCAATGATACGTGTCGCACCCACCATTTTTGCCCCCTGGACCACATTTAACCCAATGCCGCCCAAGCCAAATACTGCGACTGTAGACCCAGCTTCAACCTTCATTGTGAAAGCCACGGCGCCGATACCGGTGGTGACACCGCAACCGATATAACAAATTTTATCAAAAGGTGCGTCTTTTCTAACTTTCGCCAATGAAATCTCAGGCAAAACTGAATAATTAGAGAAGGTTGAACAGCCCATATAATGCAATATAGGTTTACCCTCGAAAGAAAAACGACTGGTACCATCGGGCATCACACCCCGCCCTTGAGTGGCCCTGACCGCTTGACACAAATTAGTTTTGGGATTTAAACAAAAATCACATTCTCTGCATTCAGCCGTGTATAGTGGAATAACGTGATCGCCAGGCTTCAGCGTTTTAACGCCTGGACCAACCTCAACGACCACACCAGCACCTTCATGACCAAGAATAGCCGGGAATGCACCTTCTGGATCGTCTCCAGAAAGAGTGAATGCGTCTGTGTGACAGACGCCTGTCGCCTTCATTTCGACCAAAACCTCACCGGCTCTTGGTCCTTCCAAATCTACTTCAACGATTTCTAATGGTTTTCCTGCTGCAAAAGCAACGGCTGCACGCGTTTTCATATCCCTACTCCAAAACTTTTTATTCTCAATTCGACCAGTAACGAAACACCTTTCTACTATTGGTGTATCTTACCTCGTTGGCTAAAATATAATAGCCACTGTTGTAGCATATACGCTGTTCTGATAACGTCGCACTCGTCACACACAATTAAAAGGGAACCAACACAATGACCACTCTAATAATTTACGCTCTTGCCCTTGCACTCGTTCAGTTTTGGATTTTACCTGCCACCCTCAACCTAAAGAACATGGCTTATCTGTTATCAAATAGGGATGGCGACATAGAAACCTCCGCCATGTACGACAGAGTATCCAGAGCAGCCGCGAACTATCAGGAGAGCCTACCCGCCTTTTTAGCTCTATGCTTGCTGTCTGTGCACATGGGGGTAGATTTAACAACAACAGCAGCCGCATGGTTGGGACTAAGAGTCGCCTATTTAGCCAGTTATACCTTTGGCATACCCTATCTGCGAACAGTCATCTGGCTAGGTTCCCTCGGCTGCCTTATTTCTATGGCCATGCAACTAAGCTAAACAGTAGAGTTCATCAGACCTAAGGTTATGCATGCATGACCTTAGGTCATTAATCAGTGATTTAATTTACTTTTTTATCAGTGGCTTCCAATAAAGAATCCCAAATGCTAAAACGGCAACAATATCAGCACTACCAGTGTGGCCAACAGCCTTAAGTTTAGAGTAAACCACCAACAACTCGATAAGATGTAACACCAAAAACACGATCCCCGCCCAGAGTACTCCTGTGCCAAACGAGCCACCGAATGGCATGGCAAAGTTAATGGCAAATACCAGCCAAAACCCAGCCAAGATATATATGTTAATCTGCGCAAATTTTTGCATTACCTACTCCCTCAAATAAATGTTTATTTAGCGCAGTATCACAGTCATATATGTTCCACGCAAGCGCTGTAATCTCGTCCAAGGTATAACTAAGTGCTGTCTTAACCGCAATGTGAGGACATCGATGTTTGACAGGCGATGTAATCTTGATTTAGTCTGCGTGGCATTAGGAATTAATGACTCAAAATTGGATTTAAAGGAAGCTAATATGGGCACGATTGTCACTTACACCTTGAGCGATGGCATAGCCACCATTGCTATGGACGACGGCAAGGCCAATGTACTGTCTCACGCCATGTGGGACGAATTAGAGGCTGCATTTGATCAAGCAGAAAAAAGTGCGGCCATCGTGGTGCTCAAAGGGAGGGATGGCATATTTTCCGGTGGATTCGACCTTAAAGAAATGTCCAAAGGGCCTGAACAAGCTATCTTGCTGACCGCGCGAGGTTCCAAGATGGCGCGGCGAATATTAGCCTTCCCCACCCCTGTTATTGCGGTATCTACTGGCCACTGTATCGCTATGGGTGCCTTTTTGATGCTGGCCTGCGACTATAGAATTGGAGCAGATGGGCCCTTTAAAACGGGACTCAATGAAACGCTGATCGGCATGACAATGCACAATTTTGGCATTGAGTTAGCTCGCTATCGCATCCCGGCAAATTATTTCAATCGTTGCGTAATCAATGCTGAGATATGGAGTTCAGCTGATGCAATAACGGCTGGATTTTATGACCAAATAGTTCCTGTCGAACACCTCGAGCAGGCGTCACAGATGGCAGCCAAAGGTTTTGGACAATTAAATATGACTGCATTTAATGGCACTAAGAACAAGTCTCGCAAGGCCTTTTTGGCGTTGCTTGATGAGTGCATTGAAGCAGACCTAATAATGTCCGTCATGATCTGAAATTCAGAGTTAGGCCCGACCTCTGTTAAGCGGCTGTGCAAATAGAAATTACATTCTCATTTTCTTTCCAGCTGGATCGTATAGCGCTTTGAGTGAAGCTTGCGCAGTATAACGTTCGGTTGCAATTTCTATTTCAAATTTAGCGTTTGCCAATACTTTTTGTGTTATATCTGGTGATTTGATGTACCCCATGCCAATCGCCCCACCCAAGCTGTGGCCATACATACCTGATGTTAAATAACCACTCACGGCATCATTCATAATAATAGGCTCATTGTGATACAACAATGGCAATGGATCATCCAATTTAAATTGAACCAATCTTCTCTCTGGAATTCCATTAGCCTGGACCTTAAGAAAGGCATCTTTACCTATAAAATCGCTTGCAGCTGGTTTTGCGGTAAAAGACAGACCTGCCTCCAACAAATTGTCTTCAGCTGTTATATCGTGACCCCAATGACGATACCCCTTCTCGAGTCTTAAACTATTTACCGCATGCAAGCCTACATCGCGTATTTGATATTTTTTCCCTTCTTGTTTGATGGCTAGATATACTTTTTTGGCATCAACAGATGGGATAAAGAGCTCCCAGCCGAGTTCACCAACATAAGAGAGTTTCTGTATCCAGAGTTTGGTATCTGCGATCTTGGCATATTTACCAGTGCCGAAGATAAAATGCTCATTCGAGAGATCAACATTTATGATATTTTGTAGTAATACTCTTGATTGTGGTCCTTGCACTGATAAACAAGCATAGTCCATTGTAATATCTGTGACATTGGTCTCGCCTTTGAGATGTTTATTTAGATGTGACCAATCTCTTTTTAATGAAGAAATGCTTGTTATAACATCATAACTGTCTTCGTTTATTCTTGCGATTGTTAAGTCGGCTTCAATACCACCTCGATCGTTTAACCATTGCGTATAAATAACTTTTCCTGGCTCTACATCAATATTGGCACAACTAATATATTGCAATGTTTCCATTGCATTTTTCCCATCTACATGGAATTTTCCAAAAGATGAAATATCATAAACTCCAACAGACTCTCTTACTGCAAGGTGCTCTCGCTCATAAAACTTAAACCAATTTTGACGTTTGTAGCTGTATGTATATTCTGCTTTTGCCCCATCTCTTGCAAACCAATTAGCTCTTTCAAATCCTCCCACTTCCCCAAAGCATGCACCTTCCTTGGCGAGAGTGTCATGCAATGGTGATTTCCAAAGATTTCGTGCTGTTTCATATTGGTAAAAAGGCCAATGCATTGAATAGGTGTGACCCAATGCTTCAGGAATTCTGGACTCAACGTATGATTGTGTTGTTTGTATTGAATTATTTCTCCTGACATCGGTTTCAGTTATTTCTCCTGATGGGTAGCCGTCAACAACCCAATCCGCAAAGATCTTACCAAGGCCGCCAGCAGCAGCGATACCTTTAGAATTCATACCGCAAGCTACGTAAAAGTTTTCGATCTCGGGGGTCGGTCCCAGCAAGTGTAGATTGTCATTGGTAAAGCTTTCGGGTCCATTAAAAAAAGTCCTTATACCGGTTTCGCCTATTTGTGGAAATGTTTCCATTGCTGCCATTAGATAGGGTTCGATATGCTCCATATCGACAGGAAATTCATCAAAGGAAAAATCTTCTCTTATTCTCGTCATTGGACAACCGATGGCATTTTTTTCAAACCATCCGATGAGCATTTTGCCGGCATCTTCTTTAAAGTAAATTCCTTTATCAAAATCTCGCATCACCGGTCTTGGTGTTAGTTTAGGCATTGCTTCTGTCACCACGTAATAATGTTCACATGCATACAGAGGTAGTTTAATGCCAATCTTTTTTGCAATTTCTCGAGACCATAAACCTCCTGTCAGAATAATTTTTTTCCCTTTTATCGAATCTTCGCCGCAACGGACACCAATAGCTTTATCGCCATCGAGTAATATGTCGTCGACTTTAGTGTTTTCTATGATCTGCACACCTAAGGCACGCGCACCTTTGGCCAATGCCATCGTGGTATCAATTGGGTTGGTTTGTCCGTCTTTTTCAACATACAGACTACCAATGACACCTTCCGTGTTGATGCCGGGATATAGCGCTTCCAGCTCTTGGTTGCTAATCATTTGGGATGCAACCCCAAACACTTTTGCCATTGATGAGGTTCGTTGGAGTTCTTCAAGCCTTTCTGAGTTTCTTGCCAATGAAACACTTCCTATGCGCTTGTAGCCAGTGGCTTGACCTGTTTCAGATTCTAAGGATGCATATAATTCATGGCAGTATTTTGCAAGATTGGTCAGAGTTGGTGTTGGCCACAGCATACTGACTAGACCAGCAGCATGCCAGGTTGTCCCGCAAGTCAGTTGCTGTCTTTCTAGCAGTACAACGTCTTTAACACCCTTCTTTGCTAAGTGATATGCAATCGAGCAGCCGACAATACCCCCACCTATAATGATAACTTCTGCTTCACTAGGGAGGTTCTGCGCTGTGGACACTATTTAGCCTCGTAATTTATGGTTTTCTGGGTCATATACCGGCTCAATTTCGACGTGGCAGTTCCTTTCCCCGGCTGTAGTCAATACTTGTAGTTTTGAGCCTTTAAACACTAAGGGTGGATTTATGTAAGCAAAAGCAAGGCTTTTCCCGACACGATGTCCAAATGCGCCGCCGGTTGTTAAACCTACTAATTTTCCCTCTTGGTATACTGCTTCATTGCCAAAGCATTCGCTGGCTATATCGTCATCAAAAACTAGATAAGCAAGTTTGACATTTATGCCCGCGGATTGCCTTTCTTTGATATTTTCTACACCAATGAAATCTCTGCTGGTATCGATAAAACGTTCCATTCCAGCTTCAATACCACTTATTTCCTCAGTGAATTCGCTACCCCAAGAACGATACCCTTTCTCCATACGCATCGAGTTAAATGCGTATCCACCGAAATCTCTGAGACCTAAAGCTTGTCCAACTCTATACAGGGATTCATATATGGACAACAATTGATAACTAGGCATATGTAGCTCATATCCTAATTCTCCTGCATAAGAGACCCTTATAACCCGAACTGTTGCAGTGTCAATTGTGATGTTCTTGCAGCTTAACCAAGGAAATGAATTGTTAGATAAATCCGCTTCGGTTAGTTGTTGTAATATTTCCCTAGATTTTGGCCCCGTTATCAATAGACTGCCGATCTTTTCAGTTTTATTGGTAATGTCTATATCGAAATTGACGGCATTCGATTCCATCCAATGCTGATCACGAAATTCAGACATGATTGGACCAACTAGATAAAAAAGATTCTCATTTATTCTCGTAATTGATTGCTCGGTCATAATTCCACCGTTAGGTGCATGAAAAAGCGTCAAGCCTAGAGAGCCATCTTTGGGAGGTAACTTATTGCAAGAAAGGTGGTTAAGAAATGCCACGGCATCTTTGCCGGTAATCTCAAATTTCGACGAGCCTGAAATATCTATGATTCCTGCATTATTTTGGACTGCTTTGCATTCATCAGCGACGACTATATGTGCATCACTTCTTTTCCATGTGAGTGACTCATGATGAATGGATTTTGTTTTGAACCATAGGGGTTTCTCGTAACCTGCTGCTACGCCATGTATCGCCCCTTTATTGGCGAGCATTGCATAAAGGGGACTGGTTCGACGAACTCTCCCGTGCTGACGATTCTCATTAGCGCCCATTTCGGTATACATCACCTCATAGGATTCGATACCTTTAGTTATACAATATTCTCTGTCTGCCCACTCTCCAAAACGTCTACTATCAAGTGGTGCCATGTTCAATTCTGTTTGCCCATGCACCATCCATTGTGCAAGATACTTACCTACGCCCCCTTGTGCGATGCCGATGCTTGAGCCACATAAATTCCAAAAATTTCGGAGGCCCGCCTGAGGACCAGCCAAAATATTATCATCAGGAGTATGAGTGATGGGGCCGTTGATCACGGTTTTAATACCAACCTCGCCGAAGATTGGCATTCGCTCCATACAACGATCTAAAAAAGGCATCAATCTCTCAAGATCACCTGGAAATAGACCTCTATCAAAACTCCAATCCATTCCATCGAGAGCCCACGGCTTTGAACCGAAAGTTTCATATGGCCCAACTAAAAGCCCCTGCCCCTCTTGTCTTAAATAAGATGAACAATATGAATCTCTGCAAACAGGTAATTCATGGTCAAGTTCTTTCAATGCAGGGTGGTTTTCGGTAATCAAATATTGGTGCTCGAGATTGATTATAGGAATATCTACGCCAACCATTGCGCCTACTTCGCGGGCAAAACATCCGGCAGCATTGACCACATGTTCTGCGGTTATTGTTCCTTTTTCAGTTGTAACTTCCCATTCGCCATTGGGTTGATTATTTATTTCTAGAACTCGATTAAAACGACTTATGCTTGCTCCTCTTGAGGTGGCAAGTTGTGACATGGTCATGACAACCGAATAGGGATCAACGTGTCCATCATTGGGGGTGTTGACTATTATTCTGGCATCATCGAATTCATAAAAGGGTGAAGTTTTTCGGCCTCTTGTTTTGATATGATATTAAATTCACATGGGACATTTTTTGAGCGGCTTAAAAGATTTTTGAACCACTCCTCTTCGAGTTCACTGTAGCCAACTCGAAGGCTTCCGCACTTATGAAAAGGTGATGGAGTGCCACTCAACTTAGGGAGTATTTGGTCGTATAATTCGATGGAATAATTGTGAATTTTTGCAACTGTCATATTGCCGATAAAATTCGAACACAATCCAGCAGCATGCCAAGTAGAACCGCTAGTAAGCTCGCCTTTTTCTACAAGAATTACATCAGTCCAACCTTCTTCTGTTAAATGATAAAGAAGACTTACCCCTAGTGACCCGCCTCCAATAATGACTACCTGTGCAGTTGATTTCATTTATCTTTTCTACCGGCCTATGGCTTCTTTACTCAGAAAGATCGGAAATTCTTCACGGATTTTATTATCAACTTCATCACTAATGTGTTTCGGATAATGGCTTGCAAGAATTTCTTTTGTTTTTTTGAGTGCCATCTCGATAGCTTCAGGTTTGCCAGCATCATGCCAATCTCCTGGACTGAGACGATTATAAGATTCCGGATAAATATATTCAGTTTGCATGACGTCAAGAGTTTGGCTTGACCCCAAATAATGACCTTTTAGGTTTAAACAAACATCCTTAATGACATCAAAACCTAAGGTCTCTTCATTTACTGCGAGGCCTTTCACCATCCTCATACATCCACCTAAAACATCGTTATCAAGCAATAGACTTTCAGGGCAAACGCTCAAAAGACTGGCATACATCCCTGCTGACTCATAAATAATGTTCGCTCCAGATAGTGCCGTTACAGCCACATTAGAAGCATGCTCAGCACCTCCTTGAAAATCAGGTAATTTCGAATCTGACATTCCTGCGCCTGTCCCCATTGGCAAATTAAAATATTGTCCTACTTGCGCACAGGCTGCAGATAAAATACCTTGTTCAGGAGATCCCCCGCTCATAGCACCAGTGCGCAAGTCAGAGACAAAAGGCCAGGTACCCAATATTGCGGGTGCGCCTGGTTTTATGGCATTTAGGTAGACTAAACCACCAAGACATTCCGCCCAGGCTTGAGAAACAGTCCCTGCAAGACAGGGTGGCGCCGTGGCGCCAGCTTGACCCGCAGATAACAATAGAACAGGCATACCGCCCTCTACTGCAATTCGAAGGCACTCAAGAGACTCTTCAGCAAATTTCATGGGCGGGACCACAAAGCAGTTAGATTGACTCACAAAAGGTCTAGCTCTCCATGCTTCTTCACTGCCAGCAACCACGTGTAGAAGTTTGAGTGTTTTTTCTAGGTTACGAGAATCAGTCCAACTGGCACCTACATGTTTTTTTGTGCCCATGATTGCGTTATAGGTGGTATTGAGCTCCATTGCATAGACATCTTCAATATCTCTCAATACACAAGTCCGTTGAAACATATGGATATTGTCACAGGTATCTACAATTCTGGCCATATCATATAAATCTTGAGCCGTTGAATCGCGGTAAGTTTTGTCTTTGGAGTCAGCGATCATGACTGCTGCACCACCTGTGGAAAAATGTACCCGGCTGCCACTTATCTGTAAATCATTAGAGGGATCTTGGCCATGAAGGATCAAATTACGATTACTGGATTCGATGGCTTTGTTAACTATTTCTCGCGGCATCCTTAAACGGCCATCTTCACCTAATATCGCTCCATACTCCGTACAAGTTTTTATGCAATGAGGTGTTGCTTGATTAAAGCCTATTTCTTCTAGTATGCGATAGATATTCTCCACTACGGCTTCCATATCATCATTTTTAAACGGTTTATAATGACCGCCTAATTCACCTGGATGAATGGGTTTTTTTTCTTCTGTTAATGGAGCTGTTCGAATAGCTACTTTAGATTTACGTCCACCGCTTCGTCTAGTCATAGTTTTTCTCAAATCAAATGTTCATTTAATCCGTAAAATATATGAACTTGAGAATAATAGCCACAATAATATTTTAGCACAAAAGGCCTATTTTCAAGGTGTATCTACCGGCCATTGCACCGCTATCGGTGTTTGTTTTATGCTGGCGTTCGGGTGATGTTCGGGACGGATGGGTTTTATGACCATATAGTTCCCACTGAACACATCGATGAGGGGTAACAGATGGCACTGACAACAAGTCTCACGAGGTCTTGTTGGCGTTGTTTGATGAGCCCATTGAATCAGATATGCTCATCTTTTTTTAGCAGCAAAACTGCTAAATAGATCAAACCTAAAGGCGAAATTAATAAAAACCCTACTCCGATAAAAGTAGCGATTATTGGCATGTCAGTTTTCTTTTCTCCAAGATAGTAAGGAGAGGATAGTCATAGCAAGCAAGTATATGGTTGCAAGCCATCCCCATACTGTCAGACTTATATTCATAGAGCGTTCCGAGTAATTGAGTAATGTGTATTAATAAATTCTGTCATGTTAGTAATTCAATTTCTGGCTATCCACATATCACATAGCGCCCACTGATCAAGACCGAGCCCTGTTAAGCGGTCGGTCTCTCTTTTTTACGCACACACCTTAGTACCCCCGCATAAAAAAGCGGAGTCATAATCACCCATGGAATCTGGCTTTGTAGACTGACAGTTCTTTCATGAAAATGAAAGAACACTGGATTAAACCATGATCCTAAGGGTGACAAAGGTGCCCAAGATAACGATTTCCCCACTGACAATTGATCATGGTAAAGGAAGAGCTCTACGATAATATTTTGAGCTACAAAAATTAGCATCAAAAACCACAGTACAGACCAACTCCAGTCTCGAAAGACACCTACCTGACGTCCGTTAGCCACCCAGACAAGTAATAGACCACCACAGCAGATGGCTCCAGCGTCAGCCAAGGAATTTAGTATCCAATTAAGATGTAACGGTATTCGCTGGGTTAATGCACTCGCTCGCCGATCAACCACTGAGTCACCAAAGGCGACACCATAGTTAAACCAAATTTCCCAACCCAAAGCGCAGACGATGAACGTTGCGATGTAAACAGGTAAAACCCAGGAAGGAATCCGTTTGCGTAAATGCAAGAAAGGAATAAGAACTAAAGGAACAAGCGCTGATGTATAAACAATAACGACTAGCCTAAGCTGCTCAAACGTCAAAATATCCAAAACATAGCTCCATCAATTTATATTATAAGTGATGAATTAGGTTGTAAACACCTACCAAAACCTAAGGCCTTACAACACTCAACTTGGTTACAGGCTGACTAACCGCTCACAACACAACTTGTCCTTTTTACGGAGATGATTTCGTCAGCGCCAAGCTCATTAAGTGCATCAACATAATCAGGATGGCTTTTAAAGGACATGGCTTTTTCAAATGTCTCAAACTCGGCTACCGCTGCGAATTGCATATCTTTTGCGCCTATTTGAGTTTTTGCGACAGGACCTATAGCAATCATTTTAAATTCGCCACGCTCAATAAGAGCATTCACTTTCGTAACGTATCTATCAAATGCTTCTTGGTCGATAATTTCTTCAACATGATTAATCCAGTATCCTTTTGGCACCATCTTCGTCTCCTATAGATTCTTTATTGATTACTTAATCATAGCTGAATAGCCCATCCAGTCAAATCAGGTGAGAAGCATCTTCCGCTTATAAAAAAGGGACGCGCTGAGAGCTTAGATCAGGTCTCTAACGCTCGCTTTGAGAAGGCTACCCAAGGTAACGTCACAGCAATGATTTACTATCTAAAGGTCAGAGATAGAGAGAATTAGGGTGAGAATCAGCCAGAGCCATTGAGAGAGATTCCACCTTTTCAGATTATTGTGAATTCGATGGCTGTGAAGGGTCAGTTTATGGGTGTATTAAAAGGGGGCAATAAAGGCTATCGCCCCCCATAGTCTACTCAGCTGTATAAAACTGCTCGCATACTTCAAATTGATCATTAACAACCTCATCAATTAACGATGAGGCTTGGAGGTAAGTGTTGACCCACGGGGCGCCTGAAAGGTAGTCGTCGATGACTGCACCATGCGTTTTTTCATCAGAGGTTATAGACTTTAGATACAAGGTACCTGCCTCTTGAGTCCCGCCACCGATCGCAACAAAGAGGCCATTGATAAAGGTGTCGTGACCTGCTTCCTGGATTTCTTTTTCAAGCTTTGTTAGCGCTGCAACAAGAGCGGGTACATTGGCTGGTGAGACCTTGATTCTCATCGCTCGTTCGTAGCCTGGATCTAGACGCGGAAACCCTTTAAGCGGCGCCCAAGTTGCACCATATTTAAACTCTCGCATATTTGCCATGGCCCTAGGGACGTTGGATGGATCGTATTTACTTGAAGCCACCAAAGCGGCAGTAACGTTTGGGAAAGCAGTCCACATCATTAGCTGACCTGCATAATCCTGGCCCGACACAGTTCTACAGTATCCTCCAGCATCTGCACCAATTGCCTCATAAAGAGCAGGATTTGACTTAACAGATTTCAAATACCTGTCAGTGTCTTTAGCGGCTACCATTAATGTAGTAAAGGCGCCTTTACTCTGCTCTTCAGCTAGATGGCCATCTCCTAATACATTTGAACTTACGGCAGCTAGGAATAGCCCGATTATCAAAATTGTCTTTTTCATAATTTACTCCGATTTATAGTTTATTCCTATCTAATCATAGCTGAATAGCCCATCCAGTCAAATCAGGGCTAGATCGAGGTGGTAGAGAAGTTCTTGATGCCTGTAAAAAAAAGGGGGGCTCCTACAATATAAGCGTTGTTCTTTTATTCGGTCTCAACGTTGAATAATTTGCTATAAATCATCCACACGCCATCAGCCTTTAAAAAAGACAACGTGTCTAGAAAAGTAATGCCTAGGTATTTGTCTCTCACTTTTACCAAAGCTGTTGTGCCTTCTATTTCGCAAGCAAGGGTTTCAAACACCACATCTTCGCCTTTTTCTTTTGGTGGAGGTTGTTGAGATGCTACAAAACCAGCAAAATCATCCACTGACATTTGCATAAGCTCTCCATGCAAATATCCAACTACTTTTGCATTCTCGTGAAACGCTTTTTTTACTTTGTTTGGATTAGATTCATCCATGCTGTCGATATAAAGTTGAACTACTTTTTCAATTTGTTCTTTGTCATTCATTATCTTCATTGATTATTCCTTTTCACTCAATTATTTTTTTTGTCTTTTATAATCATAGCTCTATTAACTCTTTAGTCAAATCAGGAATAGATCGAGGTGGTAGAAGAATTTGATGCTTATAAAAAAAGGGATACTTAGACACTTTAGGAGCGTAGATCGTGGCTGCCACTAGATCGAGGTTACTTTTCAGAGGCTTTTTGCTAAAATAGTTATCCAGCACCGATTTGTTCCAGATTGCGGGGTGCTTTATAAATACCAGCTAAACAGGAGAGTTACCCATGCCTTATAAAGACATTACCTACGACAACGGCTTTACCGAGCGCATCTACTACAACACCACCCCATCTGAAGAGGCTGAACTCTTCACCAACATGAGTGGCGTTAAATCCTTTCCCTCTGCGAATCACCGGGCTGCGCTGAAAGAAAGGCGCTTATTGAAGGATCAAGAGTATCCGCGAAACGGTGATGGGTAGGGTCAGATTTATTGTCAAGCTGATTAAGGCGAGCATTCTGGATGTATTAGAGCCCGCCCATTCTGCGAAC
>DUBX01000031.1:58426-91415 GCA_012960115.1 Porticoccaceae bacterium | reverse complement strand
TTGGAGCATTCTTCTGCACCCCATCGAAGGGCTGGCGCCCGGCAAAGCAGGGGAGTACGACGAAAGCATCATACTGGACCCTGAAAAACGAACCTGGCACGAGTCTGCTACTGCCGCAGCACTTCATTGGGAAAAACGCATCCAAGACGCCATGATACGGTTAGTTCTTAATGAAAAAGATCCCACTGAGGCACGTGAGTTACTGATAAAGCGCTACACGACTCAAATAAAGCAGTATGAACAACGCGATAGCCAAGACGTGTTTCAACTTTATGCTAACGCTCTCACCTCTCTTTATGGACCACATTCAAGTTATTTCACTCCACGGACTAATGAAAACTTTCAAATTAATATGTCTCTCTCCCTGGAGGGTATCGGCGCTCAACTAACCACTGAAGATGACTATACCCAGGTTATTGAGGTTATTCCTGGTGGCCCAGCAGATGTGCAAGGGATTCTGGGGGCGGAAGACAAAATTATCGGTGTTGCCCAAGGTGAGGACGACATCGTCGATGTTATAGGATGGCGAATTGACGAGGTGGTGGCCCTTATCCGGGGAGCAAAAGGTACCACGGTAAGACTTGAAGTCATTCCAGCAAATGGTGACAACAGCAACTCGGTCACCATCGCAATTATTCGTGACAAAGTAAAACTAGAAAATAAGTCCGCACAGAGCGAAATTCTGGAGATTGAACAAGAAGGTAATCCCTATAAACTCGGCGTGATTGATATCCCCGCCTTTTATATGGACTTTGAAGCCTATCGCGCTAGAGACCCTGACTATAAGAGTACCACTAGAGATGTGCTGCGTTTAGTTCGAGAGCTCGAAGAACAGCAGGTTGACGGCATCGTATTAGATTTACGAAACAACGGTGGCGGCTCCTTGCAGGAAGCCACGACACTAACAGACCTGTTTATCGATTATGGACCTGTGGTGCAAATCCGCGATGCAAATGGACGAGTAAATCGCTATCACCGTGCCTCACGTCGCGCAGCCTACTCAGGGCCCCTTCTGGTGTTAATAAACCGCCTAAGTGCTTCTGCATCAGAGATTTTAGCAGGAGCTCTTCAAGACTACGGTCGAGCATTGGTCGTCGGCAGTCAGAGTTTTGGTAAAGGGACGGTGCAAGATATCACAGGCTTGAGCAGTGGCCAGCTCAAAATGACTATTTCAAAGTTTTACCGAGTTTCTGGCGATAGCACACAACATCGTGGTGTTCTACCCGATATCGCGTTTCCCTCTGTCTATGACCCCGAAGAAGTAGGCGAAAGCCAACAGGACAATGTGCTCCCCTGGGATCGTATCCACCGAGTCCCCCATAAGATTGATGATACTTTAACATTCTATCTCGACACGCTAACCGATGCGCATCAACAACGAATTCAACAAGATCCTGACTTCATTCACCTTTTTGAACGTGTCGACCTAAGCGATTCTTGGAGTGCTGACGCTACATTATCGTTAAATCTGTCCGAGCGTCGGGCGCGAAGTGAGGCCTGGGATAAGGCCCTATTTTCTCTGGACAATAAACGACTGACGGCTAAGGGGTTAAACCCTAGTACTGACATAGCGTCTTGGAGAGAAGATAGAGACATCGACGAAGATAACATAGCCGAATCAGATCCCATTCTGTTTGAAGCAGGACAGATACTCGGCAATCAAATAGGTGTGATATCTGCAAGTAATAGACTTCAAATCGTCCAACTTGACCCTAACATGGCGACGCCTTAATGGCCGCTCCAATCAAAGTAATGTCCTTTAACGTAAATGGCATTAGAGCAAGGATGCATCAACTAGAAGCTGTCTTGGAACAACATCGGCCAGATGTCATTGGACTGCAAGAAATTAAGGTAAGCGATGAGGAATTCCCGGTCGACGCCATTACGGCCATGGGATATAACGTCGATTTCTATGGGCAAAAAGGACATTACGGCGTCGCGCTGCTCAGCAAGATACCTGCGACGAGCATCACACGTGGTTATCCAACTGATGCGGAAGGTTCTCAACGCCGAATGATCCACGGTGAGTACGTCTTCAATGGCAAGACTCTCCACGTTATCAATGGTTATTTTCCTCAAGGTGAAAGCCGTAAGCACCCTACTAAATTTCCAGCGAAAGAAAAATTTTACGCTGATCTAAACGCCTATATTAAAGAGCAGTTTTGCAATGAAGACAGACTAGTTGTGATGGGAGATATGAATATTGCAGGTGCTGATATTGATATTGGAATAGCGCCTGAGAACGCAAGACGTTGGCTACAACGTGGGATTTGCTGCTTTCTTCCGGAAGAACGCGAATGGCTAAGCGCCCTCCTTGACTGCGGCCTAATTGACACTTTTAGGTCTATGCACCTTGACGATGATCGCTCCTATAGCTGGTTTGATTATCGTAGCCGAGGGTTTGATCAAGACCCCAAGAGAGGTCTTCGTATTGACCTCATTCTGGCCTCACAAGCTGCAATGGAGAGCCTCATCGATACAGGCATCGACACAGAGGCTCGCGCTTTTGAAAAGCCCTCGGATCACTGCCCTATCTGGGCAGACTTTGCATTATAGGCTACGATTAGCAGAGAGACTGTCAACCCATTGAGACCACTCGCGTTAACGATGTGACAGGGTTTTAATTTAGGGGACAGGACCGCTTTTACAGGGGCACATTAACTAATGACCATGATGGCTAATAATACCTCTCAGCCCAATGTACCTGAGACCTCTCAAGTCACCTCGACTGCAGATTCCCTCCCGCTATCCTATGGAACGATGGAAGACTTTCTGAAAGATATCGAAAAACGAGCCTTTCAAATGGCTAAAATGAGCACTAGCCGGCAGGAAGATGCCTTAGATATCGTGCAGGAGACCATGTTTAAAATGGTGGAAAAGTACGCTTTTAAGCCAGTGCAAGAATGGAAGCCTCTGTTTTACCGTATTTTAAATAACAAAATTACCGACCACTATCGACGCCAGGCCGTACAAAATAAAATTTTCATTTGGAAAAGTCTAGACAACGAGCAAAACGATGATTATGTTCAATCAGACTTATCCAACTGTGCGGAGCGCCGATCAGAGGAGCCCGACGAAATGTTAATGCGCCAACGAAGGATTGACAGGTTGACTGAAGGTGTGAAAAAACTAGCAAACCGCCAGAGAGAGGCCTTTTTACTTCGCTCCTGGGAAGGCTTAAGTACTCGTGAAACGGCCTATGCCATGGGCTGCACAGAAGGCAGCGTGAAAACACATTATTCTCGGGCTTTAGAAAAACTGAGAGGACAGTTAGATGGATACCACTATGACTAATATCAACCAGGAAAAACTCACCGAAGATTTGCTCTCTCTTGAGGATGACACCTCGGTAAAGGACACTTTCCAGCTAGCTATCGCTAGGAATAAAGCGCTTAGAGGTCAGCGATCACGTTCAAACACATGGTCTTGGATCGTTCTCGGTTCGTCTTGCGCAGCGCTGGCCATAATAATGCTCACGCCTCTGAGCATGGAGACCTCACCTTACGTTGATACAACATTAGCTATTAGTGAGCCTGAACAGTTTGCCACGATCGCTAGTATCGACACAGATGAAGACCCCGGCTTTTATTACTGGCTAGACATATATGAACAATAGTTCTCAAGAAACGAAACGTTTAAAGCAGCCGAGCAAAGTATCCGATTACCTTTTCCTATTAAGTCACATCTCTGACTAAGGTATTAATACAAACTTACCCACGTGCTTTTTTTCAAGAAACTTCTTTTGAGCCTCAGCGATCGACGTTAACGGAAAAGTCTCCGCTAAAATCGGCTGAATTTCGCCCTGCTCTATGTATCTCACAATATTGGGAAAAGTTGTTTCATCCCAAGCGGTCGTCCCCACTAATGTGATGTCTTTTAAGTACATATCACGCATATCAAGGTCAACGATAGGTCCCGCAATCGCGCCAGATGAAACAAACCGCCCTCCTCGTTTTAATAGTTTCATCATGGTAGGAAATCCACTCCCAGCCACATTATCGACCACAACATCGACTGACTGCTCCCCAAGTACTGCTATCAGATCAGCAGACCGCCCTAACAGTATATCGGCGCCAATTTGCGACACCTGTTCATGCTTATCCTCACCCGCAATGGCGATAACTTTTGCACCCCTACGTTTTGCAAGTTGAACCGTCGCAGATCCCACGCCACCTGAAGCCCCGGTTATCAGTACTGTTTCACCCGGCTTTAAATTCGCTCTGTAAAGCATGTTTTCAGAGGTGCCGTATGCACAAGGAACCGTTCCAAGTTCAGCGTCTGTCCAGTCACATATCACCGGGAACACTTCAGTTGCACTTATTTTCAAAAATTGAGCAAATGCACCATCAAAATCAGATCCCATCCATATATTACCCAAGGAGTTAAAACCGTGTTCACGTCCACAGGGGCGAATCAGCACGCGCTTACCTATTAAGTTACTGTCAACATCGCTGGCGACCTTAACAACCGTCCCGCAGCAATCTGTTCCCTGAATAATCGGAAAAGGCGTTTTATCATTCCAGCCACCGTCACTTTTTTGATCCAATAAATCGACTTTTGAGTTCGACAATTCGTTAGTTGAGCCGTTAATAGACGATGAATACCATCCCAGCCTAGTATTGACCTCAGTATTATTAACCCCTGCGGCCAAGACTTTAATCAGCACCTCTCCTTGCTCAATTTTAGGGATCGGCACATCTTTATATACCAAGCGATCATAACCACCGTTACCGATGGTCACCATGGCCTTCATTGAATCTTGAAGCATGCAAAGAACTCCTTCTGCTTAACGTTTGCAGTACACCCTAGATTGCTATCCGCGTTGCCTGTGTTTATGTGAGCGACAATAACACTTGCCCAATAGATATTATAGGTAACAAATTCAAGGACAAAAAAAAGGCCCTTTACGGAGCCTTTTAAATACTAATATTACTTCCAATCTGCTTATAAAGCCGCTTCTAACTCAGGAAGAGCAACAAATAAATCAGCCACTAAGCCATAGTCCGCTACCGAGAAAATGGGCGCTTCTTCATCTTTATTAATAGCAACGATGACTTTGCTGTCTTTCATGCCTGCCAAATGCTGGATCGCGCCTGAGATACCTACTGCGATATACAAATCAGGGGCAACAATCTTGCCCGTTTGACCAACCTGCATATCATTAGGGACAAAACCTGCATCCACTGCTGCACGAGAAGCCCCGATAGCTGCACCTAACTTATCCGCAATGCCATTCAACAACTCAAAGTTTTCTCCGCTACCCATACCTCGGCCGCCTGATATAACAATGTCAGCTGCCGTCAGTTCTGGGCGATCAGACTTTACGACTTCTTCAGAGACAAAACTAGACTTACCCGCGTCATGGGAACCTGCCACGGCCTCAATCGATGCAGAACCATCGCCTACAACCGCTGCGTCAAAAGCAGTACCTCGGACAATCAACACCTTAATAGCGTCGCTGCTCTTAACCGTTGCAATAACATTGCCTGCATAAATAGGCCGTTTAAAGGTATCTGTATCAATAACCTCTGTAATGTCAGAGATAGCCTGCACATCTAACAAAGCCGCAGCCCTAGGTAAGATGTTTTTAGCGTTACTTGTCGACGTTGCTAATATGTGACTATAGTTAGCACCTAGCTCAGCGATCAAAAGCGATACATTTTCTGCAAGCGCATGAGTATAGGCCGCAGAATCAGCGAGCAACACCTTACTAACACCGGTGACTTGCGAGGCTTGATCGGCAACAGCAGAGCATGACTCCCCTGCGACTAACAGATGGATATCACCACCAATAGCAACAGCGGCCGTCACTGAATTCAGTGTGGCTACATTCAGACTAGCATTGTCATGTTCAGCAACAATTAAAATACTCATGAGATCACCTTCGCTTCATTTCTTAATTTATCAACTAATTGAGCTACATCCTCAACTTTTATCCCTGCCTGACGTTCCGCCGGGCGCTCTACACCTAATAGGGTCACTCGAGGCGATGTGTCGACGCCCAAATCCGCTGGTGTTGTCGTATCAAGGGTCTTCTTTTTCGCCTTCATGATATTAGGCAAAGATGCATACCGTGGTTCATTTAAACGCAGATCAGAGGTCACAATGGCAGGTAGCGATACCGACACCGTTTGTAGCCCACCATCTACTTCCCGAATCACACTAGCATTGCCGCCGTCGATAGTGATCTCAGATGCAAAAGTAGCTTGCCCATAACCTGTTAATGCGCCTAGCATCTGGCCTGTTTGGTTATTATCCCCATCTATCGCCTGCTTACCCATTAGAACAATGTCAGGAGACTCTGAGTCGCAAATCGCCTTCAAGCACTTGGCAATCGCTAGAGGCTCCATTACATCGTCGGTAAGAACAAGGATGGCACGGTCCGCGCCAAGCGCCAACGCGGTTCGGAGTTGTTCTTGCGACTGTTGCGCACCAACGGATACCGCAATAATCTCGGTCGCCACGCCCTTCTCCTTTAATCGAACAGCTTCTTCGACAGCGATCTCGCAAAAAGGATTAATGGACATTTTAACGTTAGCCAAATCGACACCAGTTCCGTCTGCTTTCGGCCTAACTTTTACGTTGTAGTCCACAACGCGCTTTACGGCTACCAAAACTTTCATTGGTGATCCTTTTTAATCAGTGATAAGAATTATAAATCAGCGCTGGGGTAACGCCGTGCTCAAATTTTCAGGCGAGTATATTGCCTAAATAACACCAAAAAATCAACCCGCCATAGTTCTAGTTACGACCCACTGGTCCGCTTTAACGTCCGGTTTTACCGTGAAATTTCGGCAATTTATATTCATTATAATTAAGCCGTCATGATAAATGAAATGTTATAATCACTAACACAGTCACTGTTTGGAGTCAGAGTTTTGGAAAGAGAATCAATGGAATACGATGTTGTTATCGTTGGTGCAGGGCCTTCAGGTCTTTCCGCTGCGTGCCGGCTTAAGCAATTGAACCGTGAAATCACTGTGTGCGTGGTTGAAAAAGGCTCTGAAGTAGGTGCCCATATTTTGTCTGGCGCCGTTCTCGAACCACGCGCCATGAACGAACTCTTTCCCGATTGGAAAGAACGTGGTGCTCCGCTAGATATAGAGGTAAAGAAAGACAAATTTTTATTCTACACTGGCGCTAAGAGCGCTATAAAGCTTCCTAACTTTTTCATCCCAAAACCCACGCATAATGATGGCAATTACATCGTTTCAATGGGTAATGTCTGTCGTTGGCTATCAGAGCAAGCTGAGTCTATGGACGTCGACATTTATCCAGGTTTTGCTGCCGCTGAGGTGGTGTATAACGAAGATGGTTCCGTTAAAGGTATTGCTACTGGAGATATGGGGATTGGTCACAATGGTGAGCACAAGCCCAGTTACGCCCAAGGCATGGAGCTACATGCTAAATACACTCTATTTGCTGAAGGCTGTAGAGGGCATCTTGGTAAACAGTTAATAAAGAAGTTTGATCTCGATAAAAACAGTGACCCCCAGCATTATGGTCTTGGCATTAAGGAAATCTGGCAGATTCCCCCTGAACAACACGAAGAAGGTCTAGTAGTGCATGGTCTTGGCTGGCCACTACAAGAAAGTAGCACTGGTGGCGGTGCATTTCTTTATCATGCAGAGAACAATCAAGTATTTATAGGGCTTATCGCCGACTTAAATTACAGCAACCCCCATATGAGTCCGTTTGAGGAGTTCCAGCGCTGGAAGCATCACCCTGAAACACTTAAGTATCTTAAAGGTGGCTCTCGGCTAACCTATGGCGCTAGAGCGATCGTCAAGGGCGGGCTTAACTCTTTACCTAAGATGCATTTCCCAGGTGGCTTATTAATTGGGTGTGACGCCGGCACACTCAATAGTGTAAAAATAAAAGGGAATCACACGGCCATGAAAAGTGGCATGATTGCTGCCGAAACAATTGTTGAAGCGATGAAAAAGGGGGACCCTGCACCGTCTGATCTAGAGAGCTTCAATAAAGCCATCAAAGATTCTTGGCTACATAAGGAGCTTCATAGCTCCAGAAACTTTTCTGGTTGGATGCATAAATTCCCCATGCTTCTTGGTTTAGCTTTCGTGTGGATTGAGCAGAATATCTTTAGAGGCCGCCTACCCTTAACCCTGCATGACAAAACACCTGACTACGCAACGATGAAGCCAGCCGCAGAATCCAAGAAAATCGAGTACGCGAAGCCCGATAACATTATTAGCTTTGATAAAGCTTCTTCTGTTTTTATGTCTAATACAAACCATGAAGAAGATCAGCCTTGCCATTTGACGCTAACTGATCCGGAGTTACCCATCACCTTTACCCTTGGTGAGTATGATGAGCCGGCACAAAGATATTGTCCTGCCGGAGTCTACGAGGTGATTAGAAACGAAGATGGTAGCGACCGCTTCCAAATCAATGCTCAGAACTGCGTTCACTGCAAGACATGCGATATCAAGGAACCAAGCCAAAATATCAACTGGGTAGTCCCTGAGGGTGCCGGCGGACCTAATTACCCAAATATGTAGCGATAAAATGTTACAAAAAGGGCGATTTATCTTCGCCCTTTTTGTTCCCAATCAGCCTAAGCTGATTTTCCCAGTAGAAACTGACACCCCATGCTGCTTAGGTAGACGGCGTGATCTTCATCATTTGCGGAACTCTCACCCCAAGCGACCAACTGGTAAAAGGCAGATCGACTCACTAAAGCGCTAAGGTCCCCGCGCACCTTTACCAACGGGATTGGCTGATCGGACTCTGGTTTGTACTGAATGGTCAAAGGGTGATCGTCACTGAGAACAATACTTTCGCCATTTAAAGTTACACAGCTAATAGCTTGCTGATCATGACGAACATCCCGGCTCACTTCCCTGATAAAAAAGGGGGCTACATCAACGTTAATCCTCCACTTTTCAACCGGAGTGACCAAAAAATACTGCCCATTTTCGAATTTTAGGATACTTGAAAAAAGCTTAACCAGAGCGGGTCGTTTAATTTCGCCACCCTCATGAATCCAACGCCCTTCTCTATCCACACGCATATCCATATCGCCGGACTCTTCAGGATCCCAGAGATCGACAGGTGGTAATTTCACGCTGAAATCACTTTGCAGCGCAAGAAGGTCCGCAAAAAGGGTATCAAGACTATGAGAGGATTTCACTTCTCGGACTTGGTTTTTTTGTCGCCAGCTTGGTGATACTGTCCGCGATTGCCCATTGTTACACCAATGCTGGTGATGAAACCCAAAAGCTCGCTTATATCTTCAACTTGACCCCAACTCTTACTAAAGCACAGCTCTACAGCCCCCTGAGCAAGAGCCCAACAGGTAAGGTAATGATAATGAGGAGGAACATCTTCAAGGATGCCCTCACCAATCAATCTCGTAATAACCATTCCCAAGGCATCTTCATGAGAGCGCCTTATCTGAGAGACTTCTTCTAACTGAGCGCCCACATCGTCCGCATCGCTCAAACGATCTTCTAACTGCTGCACCAAGCGGTCGCGCTCTGGCCGAGCTAACCGAGAATCAAAATATGCCTTTGACACGGCGCCGGGGTCACCTTTTTCTGCCTTATCTAAGCCTTCAGATAGACGTTTTGATATGCCACGTTCGTAATCGAGCATGATGCGGACCAAGATTTCATTTTTAGTCAGAAAATGTTTGTAAACAGTACCCTTGCCAATCCCAGCCTTGGTGGCAATTTTAGATACGGTGACACGATCAATGTTTTCTTTAATCAGCAATTCGAGTGCAGCATCCACTATCTTCTGTTCACGAGCTAAAAAGAGTTTCTTTTTAGCTCGAATTCGATCACTACTCGATGTTTTTCCCGGCATTTTATTTCTGCCCTCCGCAGTCTCTACTCTAACAGCGTAACATTCACAAAACACACTATACTAGATTTTAATGTCCCTATTACTCGCGCGAATAAATTCTCTCTTTAGATCATCATAAGTCTGTACCGCTGGAAAGTGTGGGAATTCATCAATCACATTTTGAGGCGCATGAAACAGGATTCCTGCGTCAGCCTCCGCCAGCATGGTTGTATCGTTATACGAATCTCCAGCGGCAATGGTTCTATAATATAAGCTCTTAAGTGCAACAATTGACTGACGCTTTGGGTTGGATTGCCGTAGATGATAGTTAACAACAGTGCCACTCTCATCACACTCTAACTTATGACATAACAACGTTGGGTAGCCAAGAGGCTTCATTAACGGATTGGCAAATTCATAAAAGGTATCAGAAAGAATAATCACTTGAAACCTCTCTCGCAACCAATTAACAAATTCGACCGCCCCATCGAGAGGTTCCAACGTCGCGATTACTTCCTGAATTTCACTAAGCCCTAAGCCGTTCTCTCTAAGTAGATCTAGCCGATATTGCATCAGGACGTCATAATCAGGCTCATCCCGTGTCGTTCTCTTAAACGCGGCTATACCCGTTTTTTCTGCAAAGGCGATCCAAATTTCGGGAATCAAAACTCCCTCTAGATCTAAGCATGCAATTTCCACAGAATATCCTTAACCAAAATAAGCTGGGCACTCTACTGAAAATATTGTAAGGGTGCAATAATTCGAAGAACCTAAATAATTACTTAGTGAAACGCCAGATACCCATGATTAGCAATCTATCCATTAAGCGACAATATTTATACGATAGTCAATTCAATAGTCAGGGATATCGATATTGGCAAAATAATCTTCTTGCGCCACTGGGTCCGGTAGCGACATAACCTCAGCAACGGTGTTTCGGTCAAGATGTGGCGCAAAACCCTCAATAAAATCATACATATAGCCAGGTATATAGCAGTCTCTCCTGATGCCTATAGATAAAGGGTAGGCATCGCCAAATTCAGGCACATTAAGACGGACCAAATCTGAATCTTCAGTAGAGTCATAAGCCATATCAGCAACCACACCAACAGCACCAAGGCCTGCACGCACATAGCTTTTGACAACATCGGCGTTCCCTGCCGCGAGAGCAATCTTTGGCTCTAACCCTACCCACTTAAATGCTTTACCAAGCGAAGTAGTATTAAGCGAATTAAAACCAAAGCCGAAAGTGTGCGTCGCAAGAGGGTAGTTTCCAATATCCAGTGCTGAAACTTGAGCTAACTGAGTTAGCGGATGATCCTTAGACACCAAAACAGCGGTGTGATAGCTAAAGCAAGGCATTACCACCAAGTTACTGCTGATGTCGAAATTTTCTGTGATTATCACAAAGTCGACATCGCCATTTGCTGCTTTAACTATATTTTCCATAGTCGTACCCGCAATCACACTAAGGGCAACTTTTGGATACTTAGGAGCAAACTCTTTAATCACATCTGGCAGCGTATACCGTGCTTGTGTATGCGTTGTGCTCATTGACAGGCTGCCTTGCGTCGGGGACTTATAATCGCTAGCAATCCGCTTAATCGTTTCGATTTTGTGGAGAATATCGCCTGCAACCGCAAGTATATCTTCACCAACGGGCGTAACCTTGCTCAAATGCTTGCCACTGCGCGAAAAAATCTGCACGCCTAGCTCCTCTTCAAGAAGCCTGATTTGCTTGCTGATTCCAGGTTGAGACGTATATAACCTTAAAGCAGTCGCCGATATATTAAGATCATGGCGATTTACTTCCCAAATATAACGTAACTGCTGTAGTTTCATAATCATCCCAGGGGATCAAAATATAGTGCCTTTAGCCTCATACCTTATACGCTATTGATTATAACTTAAACCTTATTCGTTATAACTTAAAAGATATTTTAATCGCTAAACTATAGTAGTGACTAATATTTAATAATATTTAGTTATTATTTATGCCTAAACCTTTGAATGGAGTGCATTAATATATCATTATTGCTGCAGATTCTTAACAGCGATCAGATCTATCGCACATTGTTTCACTGAAGGCCGCTAAAAAAACGGCCTGCAAAAAGCGCAAACAAAAAAGCATAAAGTAGGTAGTACCAGAGAGAGTGTTTAGATCGTTTCGTTTCTGATAAACGAGAATCAGCTTCTGTTTTAAGTTGCCGAATATCAACTTCTATATCTAAAAAATACTTTTCTTCACCGCCTAAATTTTTCATGTATAGGCTAAGTATCTTGTCATCGGACATGCCTTGATATTTAATTGACCTAAGCAATTGAGGTTTAGACATTTTAAGTTCTCGCGACCCAACGGCTAAATCCCCTGAAGCCACAGCCAATCTTACTCATTAGATACTCCGTGTGGCACATGACCCGTGGCAACGTATTCCCTAGCAGAGCTACAATGCGTCTGCTGATCATCAAAGAAGACATCCGCTCCAAATGAATTCAGAAAATCACCCTTACTTAAGCCCCCCAGGAACAAACTTTCGTCAATACGAACATTCCAATCTCTTAGGGTCCGCACTACCCTTTCATGAGATGGTGCGGCCCTCGCTGTCACCAAGGCAGTACGAATAGGACAGTTGTCAGCACTAAATTCGGACTGGAGCCCGTGGAGCGCTTGCAAAAAACCCTTAAAAGGCCCTGCATCAAGCGGTGTATGCGCCGCAGCTTTCTCATTTTCGGTAAAGGCTTCTAGGCCTCGTTCTTTAAAGATTCTCTCCGAAGCATCTGAAAAAAGCACGGCATCCCCATCAAATGCAAAACGCAAATCATCATTATCAGTAGAACCCCCCTTAGATGGGAGTAAAGTCGCCGCAGCCACCCCGTTATTAAGGGCACTTCGAACATCTTCAGGGTTAGTTGACAGAAATAGGTCACAACCAAAAGCAGAGACGTAACGATACGGTGAAGTACCTCCAGAAAATGCTGCGCGTGAGATATCCAATCCATGATGTGCGATCGAATTGAACACCCGCAACCCAGTGTCTGCCGAATTTCGTGACAACAAAATAATTTCCACTCTTGGATCACCCTCGAGTTTATCGTTGATCCTCAATAATTTCGTCGCCAGTGGAAATGCTTCCCCCGGCTCTAAGAGATCATCTTCATGTTGACGCTGATACTCAGCATAGGCCGCCACACCTTCTTTTTCGTAGATGCTATGACTCTTACTCATATCAAATAAGGCAGTGGATGAGATTGCGATAACCAATTTCGGCTTTTTACTCGTACTCATAAGATTACTGACCTTGGGCAGAATTCTCTGTCGTGGTTTGCTCACTTTTCTCCTGATCAAAGTGCTCTTTAGTCAGCTTAAACACAATTGGTGAAAGTAGAATTAGAGCGATAAGATTTGGGATTGCCATCAAACCATTTAATGCATCGGTCATTTTCCAAACCAATTCAAGACTCATCTGTGTACCAACAAAAATACCGATCACCCAAAGAATACGAAATGGTGTAATTACTCTGGGTCCCAATAAAAACTCAGCGCAGCGCTCACCGTAGTAACTCCAACCAAGCATCGTTGTGAAGGCAAACAATGCCACACACAGCGACAGAACGAGGTCGCCATAGGGAAGTGCTCCGCTGAATGCAGCAAGGGTCATTGCCGCGCCTTGAGGCTCCCCGCTCCAAACGCCTGTCACGATAAGAACTAAGCCCGTCATCGTGCAAATGATCAAGGTGTCTATGAAGGTGCCTAACATCGCAATTGTGCCCTGCCGCACAGGGCTATTGGTCTCTGCTGCCGCGTGCGCGATAGGCGCAGAACCTAAACCGGCCTCATTGGAAAAAATACCTCGCGCAATACCCATTCGCAGGGCCAACATAAGAGTAGCACCCGCAAAGCCGCCCGTTGCCGCTGCACCATTAAAGGCACTATCCACGACTAAAGCCACTGCCGCAGGGATTTGTGATGCATGTATTACTAGAATTATTAGTGTGGCTGTTATATACAGCAGAGCCATAAAGGGTACAAGCTTCCCAGCCACGGTGGCTATACGCTTAATACCACCTAACAGCACCACGCCCACTAGCACGGCCATAACGATACCGCTAACTGCCGTTGGTACACTGAAATTAGTTTGTAGCACTTGGGACACAGCGTTAGATTGAACTGTGTTAGCCAAGCCAAATCCGGCCAGAGAGCCGAACAAGGCAAAGGCCATTCCTAGCCACTTCCATTGTTTACCCAAACCATTTTTAATGTAGTACATAGGGCCGCCCACTTTACGACCCAAGTCATCAGTCTCGCGATAATTTACCGCCAAAACAGCTTCTGCATACTTGGTGGCCATACCGACAAAAGCGGCGCACCACATCCAAAAAAGTGCTCCTGGACCACCAAGACCAATAGCAGTGGCAACGCCTGCGATATTGCCCATTCCTATGGTAGAGGAGAGAGAGGTCATTAAGGCGTTAAACGGCGTAATTTCGCCCTCGCCTGTGCCCGTCCTACCTTTGAACAGCTGACGGAACGCATAGGGTATTCGACTAATCGTCATTCCTTTTAGACCAATCGTCAGGTAAATACCCGTACCCAGCAATAGAGCCAGCATCACTGGACCCCAGACAAAGTTATTTACAATATCAACAATTTGCTCAAACATCCCTTCCCCTTATTATTCATTAGGCTGTCAGTGTCGAGGCTAAGCAAGAAGCACTAATCCCAGTTAGGCAAGCAACCGCCCAACAAATGAACCATATTGCCCGCTGGGATATACTAAGCTTGCCTGTACCTTCAAACATCGCTAAATAACTATCTGGAGGGCTCCTTTGTAAGCCACACAGAAACCTATCCAGAATGACCGATGACCTTAGATAGCCTTGATAGTGCCTTTGGGTAACACTGCGTGAACAGCAACCTTTTGAAATTTAAGCTCTAAATTGTTACTGACTTCAAGAACAACATAATCACCCTCTAATTTGGTGATTTTTCCCAGCATCCCACTCGTTGTTACAACTTCGTCTCCCTTCCCTAAGGCGCCAACAAGGGCGTTATGCTCTTTTTGACGTTTACGCTGAGGTCGAATGATTAAAAAGTACATGAAGCCAAAAAGGCCTGCAAACATTAATATAGTAATCATTGGATTTGGCTCGCCAGCATTGGCGGCTTGAGCGTAGGCATTTGATACAAATAACATCTTTTATTTCCTTTATTTAATCTGATCTTTTTAAGAACAGCGTTTAGTGGGTATTATCCTAGGTTTTGCTTAATCCAGTCTAACGTATCCTCATGATGGCTTTTGGTCTTCACCTTAGCCATTACATGGACAATTTTGCTCTGTTTATCAACAATGAATGTAGAGCGTAAAACGCCCATATATTCACGCCCCATAAATTTCTTCAGGTCCCAGGCTCCATAACTTTCGATCACGCTGTGATCTTCATCCGACAACAAGATGAAATTAAGCTCTTGCTTATCCTCAAATTTAACCAAACGAGTAACCGAATCTGGGCTTACCCCAATTACAACGGTGTCTAAGTCATTAAATTCGCTGTAGCTATCCCTAATCCCACACGCCTGAACCGTGCAACCCGGAGTCATTGCCTTGGGATAGAAATACACTACAACATTTTTTTTACCCTGGAAATCACTCAGTGAGACCATCTCACCCCGCTGGTTTGACAGAGTAAATGATGGAGCTTCATCACCGACGATTGAAAATGCCACAAGATCACCTTTAGAGTGAATATAAATGAGTGGGAGACTGTAGCAAACTTTGCCCATTGGATGTGACAAAAACCAGCGTGAGTTGTCGTTATATGCCGAGTATTTATAGCTTTATACAAAAACGCCACTGAGTATCACCTCAATGGCGTTTACAATTAACTACTATCCGTTAGCTCTAAGGCAGTAAGTGCTGAACGGCATCGCGTTCTTCAGTCAATTCCTGCTCCGTCGCAATCATTTTTGCACGGGAGAAGTCATTAATGTCCAGACCTTGGACGATAGTCCAATCGCCACCTTTACAGGTACATGGAAATGAGTAAATTAAACCTTCGGCAATACCATAACTACCGTCACTGTATACGCCCATGCTGACCCAATCGCCTTCAATTGTACCCAATGCCCAACTACGCATATGAGCAATCGCCGCATTAGCTGCGGAGGCAGCACTTGAAGCACCTCGAGCACTAATGATCGCAGCCCCACGTTGTTGAACAGTAGGGATAAAGTCGCTTTCATACCAAGCCTGATCCACCATGTCGATGGCTGGCTGACCGTTAACTTTAGCTTCATGAAGATCAGGGTACTGAGTAGCGGAGTGATTACCCCAAATGGTCATCTGAGTTACATCATTGATAGTAGTGCCAGTCTTATCTGCAATTTGGCTCATCGCTCGATTGTGATCTAGACGAGTCATCGCTGTAAACTGACGAGGGTTGATATCCGGCGCGTTGCGCTGGGCAATCAATGAATTGGTATTAGCAGGATTACCCACTACCAACACCTTAATCTCTTTAGAGGCATTGTCATTCAGCGCCTTGCCTTGTGCCGAGAATATCGCGGCATTGGCTTCTAACAAGTCCTTACGCTCCATGCCGGGGCCTCGAGGGCGTGCGCCGACCAATAGTGCATAATCCGAATCTTTAAATGCAACTGCAGCATCATCAGTGCAAATCATGCCTGCAAGAAGTGAGAACGCGCAATCATCCAGTTCCATTGCGACCCCTTTTAAGGCCTCGAGGGCCGGTGTAATTTCGAGCATTTGTAAAATAACAGGCTGATTAGGGCCAAGCATTTCGCCAGCAGCGATGCGGAACAACAGGGAATAACTAATCTGGCCTGCTGCGCCGGTAACAGTAACACGAACGGGTGAAGTCACGGTTTATCTCCAAAAATAATAGTTGAGCGTTAAAAATTTGAACGGCATTATAAGTCGCCATCCGTAAAAAGCATATCTAACATTGGCTATTGACACTATTAACTATCTTAATAGATGAATCTTGGCCATCAGCCGTGTAGTTCTTTGTAACGTGTTTCCATACGTTGGTAGAGTTCATCCTTAAAATTCCCTGCAGACGTATCTAGCTGCGCCACAATATCAACAAGATGCTCGTTGTCTTCAACACCGCCCCACTGCTTTTGATAACTTCCATCTTGATATCCATGATCCTGACGGAAAAAATTAAGTACATTTTTCCCAACATAGCCCACATAGAGTGTCTCAAAGTCCATATTAATACCGACCATTAACCGGGCAAATCCAGACACATCAAAATCTTTGGTGGATAAGGTTCTCTCGGTAAATTGCTCTAAGTCAGCCGCAAAATCGCCGCTCGATTTAGGGTTGGAGAATTCGCCCTCAACGATCGCCGTTATATCCTCAACCGAATGCCCTTTCAGCAACAGCAAACTCAAACCAAAGTGCCATATATCAACAAGCTCAAGCGCTATTTGATCGACATCAGGTGTTTGTTTCTTCCACCACTTCCAACCGTAATGATCCAACAACTCTGCACACTCAATCCATATAGCTCGATACCATTCGAAATTTTGCTCACGCCATCTAGCATGAACCTTAGTATTCATGTCATTTTGCAGTTCAAGCATCGTAGCCAATTGCTGCTTCATTCGTTATACCTCGTATTTATAGTGTTAAGAATTTATCAGTACTACGCCCTAACGAAACTGTTGCTCACTTTCTCTCGACCCAATATTGTATTGGGCCCATGACCTGTAACCACCACTGCCTCGTCATCAAGGCAATATATCCGATCTTTAATCGACGTTACAATTTGGTCATAATTCCCACCAGGAAGGTCTGTCCGGCCGATGCTACCCTGAAATAGCGTATCTCCTGCAATTAAAGTTTTGTACTCTTCAAACCAAAAACTGATCGACCCCGGTGTGTGGCCAGGAGTATGGATTGCGACGCCCCCGCAGCAATTAAGCGCCTGATCATCTTTAAGATGCCCATCTGGAGCAGGAAGTTTAACCTCTGGCACGCCGAACATGGCACATTGCTGTTCAACCATATCCCATAAGAATTGATCACCTTCATGCAGATAAATGGGCGCTCCGGTTGCAGTCTTAATCTCTCCAGACGCTAAAATATGGTCAAGATGAGCATGCGTATGAATAATGGCCACGACCGTAAGATTAAGCTCTGTCAACAATCTAAGTATTTTTTCTGCGTCACCTCCTGGATCAACCACTAGTGCCTTACCCGATAGTTTGTCACCAATAATAGAGCAATTGCATTGCAAAGGCCCAACGGGAAATGTTCTGATAATGAATGGCGACATGTGCGCTTGATCAGTACTCATTGATAACTCTCTAATTTATTACGGTTTACCCATTAATGGCTGCCAGTTTAAACAGTCAGCAAAATTTTTGCGCCATTATTTCCGTTATTCCATTAAAAATAACGCCTGACGAAAACGCGAGGCTAGCCAAGTCATAAACTAAATCTGGGCAGGCTCGATTACATTGTTAGCGTTGATTTATACGTTTGTGGCACATCATCCAACAAGCACTTGATAGTCGTCACCAAATCACCCTCCGATGCCGTTAATTGAACTCCAACACCTTGGACATCTAGACTGGAATCTCCATTAAAACTGACCCATATAATCGTCCTTGAACGACCACTAGCTCGTCAACTAAATAAAGCGACAAACGTAATTGAACGCTATCGCCAAGCCAAAGGCCTGCTTGGACGAAACAAAGAAACCCCCATTTTTTACAAAGGGCATAAAATGTTGGTACAGCTCATTTTGATTTTTAATATTTAATATTTAAAGAACATGAAATAGCGTCAATATCAGTAACCAAATCACCCACTATTTGCTTAGTTGCAAGTCCCAGCTTATCCTTCTCCTTTTGCCAACTCCTCCGTTAAATCAATTTCAGACTCTAACACACGTAAATTAACACTTCTTTCAATGGCTGATGGCATTGGACGATTGAGCCCAATCCATGAACAATCCTTCTAGTAATAATTGCTGGTTAACATTGGATTGAGAGAGCAGCAACTGTCTGGCAGACATTAGTCGGTCCTGAAACTGAAACAACCTTCGATCCCCGCCTCCCTGGCCTTCATTAACGGCCAACCTGTGAACGTAGTTCATATACCACTCAATAATATTATTGCCGTTTAATTTAACACACTGTTGGGCGGCCTCCACTGATGACAGGCTGCCACTAGCGACCCCCTCAATAATGGCCTCAAAATCTTGCCTCAGCGCCAATGTTCCGGACTCGATATTATGCAACGCAAGTAACGGGCGCCCGTTTGACACCTCTATAGCCTTCGCTACGTCTGAACTATTTCCCGACACCTCCTTAAGCCAGTGCGTTGCCACATCTTCGCTAGGAGTAGAAAGGTATTGTTTTTGGCATCGACTTCTTATGGTCGGCAACAAAGCGTGTAAACGATCGCTAACCAAAATAAGTAAGGTCTTTCCCTGAGGCTCCTCAAGGCTTTTAAGCAACGCATTAGACGCATTTATGTTCATAGCGTCAGCAACCAAAATGAGTCCAATCTTCCAACCACCTTGCTGAGCCGTGGTATTTAATTTTGTACACAATCTCCGGACATCATCTACTCGAATTTTTTTGCCGTCTTCCTCAGGTTCCAGAATAGTTAAATCAGGATGCGAGCCGGCCAGTAATAATTTACAGGGTTTACAACTTCCACAAGCATATTGATTAGCCTCAGCACCACAGAGCATCTGCTGAGCCAGAGTCATCGCTAAGCGTCTTTTGCCCACCCCATTAGTGCCGTGAAGCAGCAGTGCATGGGGCATTCGACCAACATCAATGGCCCGACTAAACCCCTCCCAAACGTCTTTGTGCCATGGGAGCGGGAGCGCTAAAATGGTGTTTTCATATGCCATCAAACAGTCACTTTAATGGTTGCCAAAAAAGTCTCCAGCACCGCCTTTATATCGAGCTGAACCCCATCAAGAGATTGCGAAGCATCGATCACCGCATAGCGCTGAGGATCTTTTTCCGCAGTATTGAGATACCCTTGACGCACTCTCTCAAAGAACTCGACCTGCTCTTGCTCGAAACGATCAGGCGCACTCCGGTCGCTAGCTCGCTTAAGACCAATCTCTACGGGTATATCCAAAATCAAGGTTAAATCAGGTCGTAAAACACCTTGGACTAAATGCTCTAAGTGTTCGATCAAGGTACTGTCCATTCCCCGACCTGCACCTTGATAAGCGTAGGTCGCATCAGTGAAGCGATCACAAACAACCCACTTACCTGCGTCCAGACTAGGCATGATCACCTGATCTAGGTGCTGTGCTCGGCCAGCAAACATAAGTAGGAGTTCAGCGGTATCACAAATTTTCTCATCACCCGGGGTTAATAATAACTGACGGACCTGCTCTGCCACTGGAGTACCACCAGGTTCTCGAGTAGCGAGGAATTCGATATTTTGCTCCAATAGCCAAGCCTGGATAAAGTCGATATTAGTCGTTTTACCGACCCCCTCAGTGCCTTCAATCGTTATAAATTTGCCGTGCATTTGAACCCTACTTTGAACTTTCCAATTAGTTTGGTGCGGACTGGTAATTTTCCGCACGTTGCTCCAACTGATATTTTTTTACCGCGTCTAGATGCTCTTGTAGCGTACTAGAAAAATAATGCCCCCCGTCACCCCGAGCCACGAAGTATAGGCTAGAACCAGCCTTGGGATGAAGCGTTGCAGAAATCGAGGCTCTACTTGGCATAGCAATAGGCGTTGGCGGCAACCCCTTTATCATATAGGTATTGTAAGGCGTCAGTTGACGTAAATCTCGGCGCCTAATATCGCCATCATACCGATCACCCATACCGTAAATCACTGTAGGGTCAGTTTGCAGTCTCATACCTTTCAATAAACGCCTAACAAACACACCCGCTATCGCCTCTCTCTCTTCGGCTAAGCCGGTTTCTTTTTCGATGATCGATGCCATGATTAATGCCTCGTAAGGCGTCTCATAGGGCAATCCTGGCGCTCGTTTGACCCACTCCTGCTCTAACACCCTCTTCATTTTTCGATGTGCCCGGAGCATTATATCGAGTACTGTATCTGAGCCCAGATAATTATAAGTATCTGGGAACAACCAACCTTCGATATTTTCATTTTCCTCACCAATACCCGAAAGCTTTAATCTCTTTAATAATGCCTCCTTATTGGTATCCTCAAACTGTTTAATGGAGGAAAGGTGACTCACCCACTGACTAAAGGACCAACCTTCAACAAAGGTGATCTGATGTTGAACGACGTCCCCCCTATTAAACTTTTCTAGTAACGATAGAGGTGTATCGGTCGACTCAACACTATAGGTCCCGACCTTAATCCGAGTCAGCCCTGCGACTTTGGCATGAAGATTTATGGCCCATGGATGAGAGATAATTTCGCGATAAAAAAGAGCTTCAGTCACGTCCTTTACTCTGGCGCCCTTCTTAATTGTGAATTCAGGGCTATCGCCGGCAAGTACCACCGAGTTAACCGGCGCGTTAACTTTCATATCGATCATGACAATGAGTGAAACACCACATACCAAAGCGCCCAGACTTAGAGCTATAATCGCTTGAAAGATCAGCTTCTTCATTGAAAACAAGGATAGTTATTAGACAACATGGACTGTAATTCTCTTGTGGCCTTACCAATCGTCCGCTTCTCGGTTGATTGGTTATCAGCCGCACGGAGCCCTACAACGGGCACAATACCGCGAACCGAATTACAAATAAATAGTTCATCATACTCATCTAGATCCCTTTCCCCAATAGCGCCAATTTCCAGGCAAATACCCATCAGAGGAAATATCTCTTCAATCAGCAGCGAACGCATGACTCCTGAAACACCACAGGCATCAAGATCAGGTGTAATCCAACCACCTGAAGCACCTCTAAAAAATATATTAGCTCGCGTAGTCTCAATAACTAAACCGTCACCATTCATCATTAAACCATCATCGCAGTCAATAGAGTGTCTCTCGCTAGCCGCAAGAACCTGTTCTAGCCTATTCAGATGTTTGATGCCTGCCAGCTGAGTGTTTGCCGACATTCGCTGACCGCAACGCCAAAGGCTAATACCCGTATTTCGATAATTTTGGAGGTTGACAGGGGATGCGCTGTGACGAAAGATAATTCGTGGAGTACAGGCATCAGAGCTCCCATACCCACGACCACCACTGCCTGCGGTAACTATGATTTTAACAATACCATCCGCAATAGATTGTTTGAGGAGTATCTCTTTAAACGCCAACACCGCTGAAGACAACCGAGACAGGTTAACCTTTATCCCCAAACGGCTCGCGTCGTTTTGAATCCTGGCTAAATGCCTATTTTTCAGTGGAAAATCTCCACCGAAATAACGGATCGACTCAAACAAGCCGTGTCCGTAAGCAAGTCCACGATCTGACAATAGCTCTGCTGAGCTAATATCGAGAAGCTCATCTTGCCCGTCAATAGTGAAAATAAAGTCTGTAGTTGTCATAGTCCTATTAAACAAAACTTTGGGGCAAAAAAAAACCGCCCCAATAGGAGCGGCTTTCAGACGCGCTAGCCTTAGCTATTCGCGTTTATGTACGTAATTGCATCAGTTACTGTAGCAATTTTCTCTGCTTCCTCATCAGGAATCTCAGCATCAAATTCTTCTTCAAGGGCCATAATAAGCTCTACTGTATCTAGCGAATCTGCGCCAAGGTCTTCAACAAAAGATGAAGTTACCTTAACATCTTCTTCTTTAACACCCAGTTGCTCAGCAACCATTTTAATAACGCGTTCTTCAATATTACTCATCGTATTTCCACTCCTTATAAGGGGTCTGGTGTTTCTTCACGTCCGGGCTATTATTGACCGGCTTTTTATTCTTTGTCGCTAGGGGCGGCATTTTACCTCAGATAGATCAAATTACTACCCTCTTATGAGAAAAAACGCACATAAACCAAAAAATACTGGTGATTTAAGCGGCATTGGTGTCCGAATGGCCATCACGACATAAACATTCCGCCATTAACGTGGATGGTTTCCCCGGTAATATAACCAGCAGCGTCACTAATTAAAAAGCTTACCACGGCGGCTATCTCGCTAGGCATGCCCAGTCTAGCAAGTGGGATCTGTGACAAAAGAGCATCTTTATTCGCTTCAGGTAAATCTCTAGTCATATCCGTATCAATAAAACCTGGCGCCACCGTATTCACAGTTATACTTCTTGACCCAATTTCTTTCGCAAGCGCCCTGCCAAACCCTTCCACCCCAGCTTTGCTCGCCGAATAATTACTTTGCCCACTATTGCCCATAGACCCCACAACTGAGCTAATGTTGACAATTCGACCCCAGCGAGCCTTGGTCATGGGCCTGACACAAGCTTTACAAAGACGAAAAACAGCAGTCAAATTAGTATTAACTACGTCCAACCATTCATCCTCTTTCATGCGCATTAAAATATTATCTTTGGTGATTCCAGCATTGTTGACCAATATAGTCGGCGCGCCAAACTTCTCAATCACCGACTTAAGCAACTGCTCGATAGATTCTGTTTGCGTAACGTCAAGAACCATACCTGCACCAATACTTTTAGCATCAGCCAGTCTCTGGCTGATTTTGTCAGCACCCGATTGGCTAGTAGCCGTACCCACCACTATGTAGCCAGCGGCGCCCAGCTTATCTGCTATCGCAGCTCCGATGCCACGACTTGCGCCGGTAACAAGTGCTATTTTAGATTCATCAGTCATAAATATTCCTTAAGTAATTAAACAGACAGCAATGCGTTCTCAAAGTTCTCTACATCATCTGTGGCAAACGAAATTAACTCTCTATCAATTCTTTTAGACAAACCATTTAAAACTTTACCGGGCCCACACTCTACTAGCCTATCGGCTCCGCCACTCTTCAACCTGAGCACGCAATCAACCCATTGTACGGGCTGAGATATTTGCTCTAGCATTAGCGTTTTGATTTTTTCAGGATCGAACTCAGTATCGGCATGAACATTGTGAATGACCGGAATGGTTGGCTCGACAAAAGGCGTATCTGTAACGAGGCCTCTAAGCCGGTCCGCAGCTGGCTCCATCAGTGATGTATGGAAGGGAGCGCTGACGGGCAGTGGCAAGGCCCTTTTTGCGCCAGCCGCCTTACAGCAAGTAATAGCTCTGCCAACAGCCATCGCACTACCGGCGATCACGACCTGACCTGGTGCATTAAAATTAACGGCGTCTACCACCTCATTATCTCTAGCGTCAGTACAGGCTTGCAGAACAGCAGCATCAGCCAAACCAATAATGGCAGCCATTGCACCCACCCCTACAGGAACGGCTTCTTGCATGTACATGCCGCGAGCACGCACAATTTTGAGGGCATCGGAAAATGTAACGGCACCCGCACAGACTAAGGCAGACCATTCGCCTAAACTGTGCCCTGCTACCTGGGATGGCAACGCACCTTGCCTATCTCGCCAAAGGCGCCATATCGCAACGCTGGAGGTTAAAAGTATTGGCTGGGTGCGCTCAGTGAGGTTAATCTCTTCTTGAGATCCCGATTGCACTAACTGCCAGAGGTCGTATCCCAAAGTATCTGATGCCTCTGAAAAAGTATCCTCAATCGCTGTGTAAACCGACGCCAACTGACTCAACATTCCAATCTTCTGAGATCCCTGACCAGGAAAAACAAACGCTAAGTTTTTGCTCATATATAATCACTCACTAACTATATTTTTCGTTAATTTAGTCTTTAGCAAAGGCGCTAGCGCCTTCGGTAGATTGTGTTCTGCAGCCTCGATGGCCACGTCAAGGGCATGGCCAAAGGCCTTTTCAGACGCGCTACCATGACTTTTAACAACCACACCATTCAAACCCAGCAGATAGGCGCCATTATAAAAAGCGGGGTCAAGCTTATCAATAAGCTGCTTAAACGAGCGACTGGCAAGCCCAGCGGTCAGCCTAGCTAACCAGCTCTTGCTCAACAAATCGCTCAACATGGCAATGACCATGTCCGCTAGACCTTCACTGGTCTTCAGTGCAATATTTCCACCGAATCCATCACAGACCACCACATCTGTAGCACCCTTGAAAATTTCATCACCCTCTAAAAAGCCACCATAGTTAATAGAATCGTCATTCTCTAGTAGCGACGCCGCAGACTTTAAATCATCACTGCCCTTGGTCTCTTCTTTCCCGACATTTAACAATCCCACTGTAGGATCATCGATGCCGTCTAAAAGACTAGCGGTAAGACTTCCTAGCATCGCAAACTGATGTAATTGTTCAGGCGAACAGTCAATGTTAGCGCCAAGATCGAGCACATAGGCGCGGCCGGACATAGTTGGGAACGTAGTACAGATTGCAGGTCGGGATATTCCAGGAAGGGTCTTAAGATTAACGAGTCCAAGAGCCATGAGAGCTCCTGTGTTGCCAGCACTGATGCAGGCGTCAGCTTCTTGTTCCGACACGGCCTTAACTGCCAAGCCCATAGAAGAAGACTGCTTGTTGCGTATTACAGCAGAGGGTTTGTCGTGATCACTCACCGATATATCGGAGTGCCTAACATCAATTCGAGACCGCAAGCTAGAATCCGTACAGGCGGCAAGCTCCGCTTCAAGCGACAGTCGATCACCAAACACTAGGGCGGTAACGCTCGAATGGCGAGCTAAGCATACGAGTAAGGCTGAAACCGTAACCCGAGGACCAAACTCACCACCCATTGCATCAACTGCAATTCGGATTGAACAGGTCAAAGAGATACCTAGTCGGCACTTATCTCTAATACTTTCTTACCGCGATAAAATCCATCAGCGGTAACATGGTGACGCAGGTGCCTTTCTCCACTCACTGTATCTGTCGATACCGTAGCAGCAGTCAATGCATCATGAGCACGGCGCATGCCACGCTTTGAACGGGTTTTACGACTCTTTTGAACGGCCATTAGATACTCCTAATTAAATTGTTTCACAGTCTCTATTTAAGTTTCAACTGTTTTAAAATGTTAAATGGGCTATCAGTTACAGCCTCATCATCACTAGATTCCGTCTCTTGCATAAAACTATCGCCTGTACAGCTACCCATCGTATGATAGTTAACTGACGGCAAGGCCAATAAGATCTCATCTTCCAATAGTTCACTGAGATTGGCCATTCTATCTTCAACCAGCCAAGGCTCGTAGTTACTAGCAACCCTATTGAGATGATCTTCCGACCAAATCACCTGTACTGCAAAATCCGCTTTAAGATCAACCTTAACGGTATCTAAACACCGCTGACAAATCGCATAAACAGTAACGCTAGCGGTACCTCGAGCTACTTTTGCCCTTGATTCATCTAACTCAAACTGAACTGACGCCTTAAGCGAGCCACAAATACTTGAAACCGATGAGGCCAGTCTTGTAAGACTGTCGCACTTAACCTCGCCTTCCAAAAGATATCCCTGGAGCGCTAGTTTTCGTGGATCAATGTGAGTCGGCAGTGCCATATAATAAGGTCGATCTCAGTTAGGCGCGCATCATAGGCACAACGCCATGATCTGTCAAAGAAATTTGCGTTAAACCGGGACTTATCTGGGTTGTTACCCCACATTATAACTTATACTGTAAATTAAGACCTAAGCACGCGGACGCTAGTGCCCAATAACACGGCCAAAGGATATAATCATATGAGTCAGCTTATCCTCGCATCCAGCTCTATCTACAAAAAAGAACTGCTGAGCCGGTTGCACTGCAGCTTCCGGTGCGAATCACCACACATCGACGAGTCTCCGCAATCTTTTGAGACACCACCTATGACCGCAGAAAGACTGGCTGTCGCTAAAGCCTCTAAAGTAGCAGCTCTATATTCAGGTTCCCTGGTGATTGGGGCCGATCAGATCGCCGACCAAAATGGAATTTTTATCAACAAGCCTGAAAGTCATGAACAGGCTATTAAGCAACTACAGCAACAATCCGGTCAAACCATACTGTTTCACAGCGGCCTAGCACTAGCGCGGCGCGGCACAGATGGAAGCATAGAGTGCCAATCGACGGTGAATTCCACACAGGTAACCTTTAAAAAGTTAAGTAACGAAACAATAGAGAAATACCTGTTGCTGGAGAAACCCTATGACTGCGCGGGAAGCTTTAAGGCTGAAGGTCTTGGGATAAGCCTTTTCAGCGAGATAAAGAGTACAGACCCCAGCTCTTTAATCGGACTGCCCCTGATTGACCTATGTACGCTTCTAGATAATTTCAACTATAAAATTATCTAGATTTAACTACCGATAATTACTATAAACCATTGGTTTTTAGACATATAGCTTTATATCAGAGAACGCGTCAAGGCAAGCTATTGGCTTATACTTAAGAAGTCTATCCAACTCGTGAGCGCCGTAACTAACCCCGATGGCTGGAATTTTTGCAGATTCAGCCATGGCCAGGTCAAACTCAGTATCACCGACCATGATCGCATCATTGGCTTTGACGTCAAACTGACTTAAAAGCTCTTCAAGCATTAACGGGTGAGGTTTTGAAAGAGTCTCATCCGCACAACGTGACCCATCAAAAAAACCAACTAACCCAGCTGCCGCGAGCACCCTATCAAGCCCCGCTCTACTTTTGCCTGTTGCCACCGCTAAAATATACCCGCTTGCGCGCAAATCCTTCAAAGTTGCTAACACCCCAGGGAAAAAAGCGCAGGGGTTTTGATCTTGTTGTCTAAAATGGGCCGAATACGAAGCCGCGAATCTATCCGCATCTGTTTGCGCCACGCCAGGAAAGAGCGCGTTAATACACTCTCTTAACCCAAGGCCAATGATATTAGCGGCCGCAGCATGACTCGGGACCTCTAGTTTATTATCCGCGGCAGCAAGTCTAATGCAGGTCGCAATACGGTCGACTGAATCACAAAGGGTCCCGTCCCAATCAAATATTAATAGTTTTGGAGTGGTAATAGCTGAGAGCCTCTATTCTGGAATTTTTTCAAGCATAGCCGACAGGTCGGTGGGGACTGGCGCATCAACTTCCACCCAATCTCCTGAAAGCGGATGCTTAAAGCGCAAACGGCAGGCATGCAAAAATAAGCGCCTCAACCCTAGCTCGCGTGAACGACCATTAAACTCCTTGTCACCGTACTTATCGTCACCCGCTACGGGTGTCCCCGAAAATTGGCAATGCACCCTTATTTGATGCGTTCTCCCGGTCTCTAACGTCACATCTAGTAAGGTCGCCTCTTTGAACCGACGATTAACCTTAAAATGCGTCACCGAAGCCTTACCTTCGGCATCGACTCGCACAATTCGCTCACCGGAAGAAATCTGGTTTTTGCGCAAAGGTGCATTAACTGTTGATTTTCCTTTCGGCCAAACGCCCTTCACTAAGGTCAAATAATTCTTTTGTATCTGATTACGCTGCATAGCCTGCTGTATTTCTACAAGGACAGCACGTTTTTTAGCAAACATAAGGCAGCCCGAGGTTTCCCGGTCAAGCCGATGAACCAACTCCAAAAATCGCAGTTCTGGTCGCTCTAGCCTCATAGCCTCAATGGCTCCCAACGAAATTCCGCTACCACCGTGAACCGCTAGGCCACTAGGCTTATTAATGATCAATAATCCATCATCCTCAAATAGGATGTTTTCTGACAAATAGCGCTTTAGCTGACTACCAACCACCGCTGGCGCACCTCGTTCAGCTACTCGAATAGGCGCTATACGGACAATATCATTTGCCTTCAATCGAGTATCTGCCTTGACACGTCCTTTATTAACGCGTATCTCGCCTTTTCGCAGCAGATTATAAATACGTGATTTAGGAACGCCTTTTAAATGTCTTATCAGGAAATTATCGAGCCTTTGGCCCGCATATTCAGGATCAACCTCAACAAAAGACACTTTATCAAACTGATTTTCTTGCACAGATCGTCTGCCTAGGTAAGTGGAAAGTCGCACATTGTACTCACCTACATTCGGTTAAGATAACTAAATGATTGATTACAATTGTAGAAATTGTCGTTTGTTGCTATATTGCGTCCGTTCTTGGACCAAGTGTTTGAGAAAAACAGAGTCTAAAAATTGATTAGGCTAAGAATCCAAGGGTTTGTGCTCAAAGAGTTGGCCACAAACCCAAAGACTGCTGAGTGAGCTCAGTCAGTGAATGAACCAAAAAGATAACGGTTTAAAGTTGACCACACAATTGAGGCGCCAGTTTTAAGGCGGTAAGCATCGTCCCCAACTGCTGTAAATGAAATTGGTCATCTGGATGAAAATACGAAAGACAAAGTATTGTGTTCTAAGTTTAGCTAGAGGTACTTGATATCACAGCAACAACTGCTGCTGGCATTTAGGGCAAATAAAAAATGCCCATCTCGCAACTGATGAAACCAATACGCAAGAGGTAATTTAGCGCACTCAACGCTAAATGCCGATGAGGCCCGTATTGCAAGGGTCTTGACCTGATTGGTGGGGCGCGCAATAAGATTATTTGCGTCTGCGCCATGGGTTTTGATTAATGTCTCGGCCTAACGGCTCTCGTGTTTCCGTACTTCTCTTTTCTGTCCTTTCACTACTGCTCACTCCTAATAACGAGTAAAGGTGAATTATGAAACGTATGTTAATTAACGCATCGCACACTGAAGAAGTGCGCGTAGCAATGGTAGACGGTCAACGATTGTACGATTTAGATATCGAAAACCGAACTAGAGAACAAAAAAAATCAAACATCTATAAAGGTAAAATCACCCGAGTAGAACCAAGCTTAGAAGCCGCCTTTGTTGACTACGGTGCAGACCGACACGGCTTTCTGCCATTAAAAGAAGTCTCCAGAGAATATTTCAAAAAAGGCGCATCTGACGGTGGTCGAGTAACCATCAAAGACGCCCTGAGAGAAGGCCAAGAAGTCGTTGTTCAGGTCGAGAAAGAAGAGCGAAACAATAAGGGCGCTGCACTCACTACGTTTATTAGCCTGGCAGGCCGCTATCTTGTTTTGATGCCGAATAACCCACGTGCAGGTGGAATTTCACGTCGAATTGAAGGCGACGAACGTGCGGACTTGCGCGAAGCCATGCGTGGATTAGACATTCCCAACGGAATGGGCGCCATCGTTAGAACAGCTGGTATCGGCCGAGCCACAGAAGAATTGCAATGGGACTTTAACTACCTGCTTCAACTGTGGAACACCATCACAGACGAATCTAGCAAGGCAAAAGCACCCCATTTTTTATTCCAAGAAAGCAACGTTATTGTGCGCGCCATTCGCGACTATCTCCGACATGATGTGGGTGAAGTGATTGTCGACGGAGAAGAAGCTTACGCTCTCGCAGCTGCGTTTATCGGTACAGTAATGCCTGACTTTACCAGCAAGGTAAAGTACTACCAAGACGAGATACCGCTGTTTAATCGCTACCAGATTGAGAATCAAATCGAGACAGCCTTTTGTCGCGAAGTAACACTGCCATCTGGCGGGTCTATCGTGATTGATATTACCGAAGCTATGGTTTCAATTGATATTAACTCCGCCCGGGCAACTAAAGGTGGTGACATTGAAGAAACCGCGTTTAACACAAATAAGGAAGCCGCTGAGGAAATTGGCCGCCAACTAAGATTACGCGATGTTGGTGGACTCATTGTCATCGACTTTATCGACATGCTGAGCAGCCGCCATCAGAAAGAAGTTGAAAACAAAATGCGCGACGCCCTAGAGGTTGATCGAGCCAGAGTTCAAGTAGGTCGTATCTCACGCTTTGGCTTGTTAGAAATGTCACGACAGCGTCTACGTCCTTCATTGGAAGAGACAATGTCTAGGACCTGCCCTCGCTGTAAGGGGCAAGGAACCATACGAGGAACGCGATCCCTCGCGCTTTCAATATTGCGCCTGGTGGAGGAAGAAGGTCAGAAAGAATTTACCCGAGAAATTCGCGCTATCGTTCCAGTCCCAGTTGCGACATTCTTGCTTAACGAAAAGCGTAAAGAAATATTAGATATCGAGTCTCGCCATAAATTACAGGTCACTGTGTTACCTAATACCGAAATGGAAACGCCGCACTTTGACGTCGTGCGAATACGCAATCAAGACGAAGAGTCATCGGACTTCAGCTACCGTCTCGCCAACGAACTAAGTAAAGCTGAAGAAGAAGTTGTCTCTGCTGCTACAGCACCATCAGCTTTACCCGTGCCTGCGGTCAAAACGCTCATCCCTTCTACGACTGCGCCTACAATTACTGCGCCTGTGCCTGCAGCGACTCAAGACAAGAGTCCTGGACTCGTTAAACGACTTTGGGCAAGCATGTTTGGCGAAACCGAGGAGAAAGTGGAAGAGAAAAAGCCCGCTCCGCGTAATCGCAATAATCAAAATAGAAGCCGGGGGGGCAGAAACAGTCGCCCTAACCAAAATAATCGCCGCCCCAATAATCGAAACAATGCAAATCGAGGCGTCGATAACAAACAAACGAATGATCAAAAGAATGATCAAAAGAATGATCAAAAGAATGATCAAAAGAGTGAATCGAGGAATAACCAAAACCGAAATAGCGGCAATCGAAGAAACAGAAACAACAAGCCGAAAGACCAAGACAGCAAGCCAGTGGTATCTGCGGATACAGCAGTAACAACCGCCACTGAGTCTCCGTCTAATGCGCCTAAGGCTGACCAGCTGCAACGTCGTCCCGATGATAAGCGCCGAGGGCCTCGTCGTCGTCGTCAGCGGCAAGACGTTCCGCAAGAAATGTTAGATCAAACTGCGGTAATTTTGGGTGGTGAAGCTGCGAAAGCAGGCGCCAAACCAAATGCGCCCCAAGAGTCTAAAGCCGAAGTAGCAAAAGACCAAACGGTTCCAGCTGTAGCTACAGATACCTTAGCGCCGGCTGTCACTCAAACTGTTGAAGCTAAGGCAACCAAGCCAAAGGCCACTCGCACTAGGCGCAAAGCACCTGCTAAATCAAAAGTAAGCCCAGCGGCGCCCGAAGCAGACAACACTGCCGTAGCTGATGAGAAGCCTGCAACGGCACCTCAGACAGAGGCAGTACCGGCAGAGCCAAAGACGACAAAGAAACCTGCGGCCAAAGCTAAGTCTAAAGCCGTCAAGAAGCCCGCGGGCACTAAGCAAGACGGCGTCGAAACACCTGCGCCAACCAAGGAAGTCAGAGCGAGCAATGACCCAAGGAGAAAACCAAAGCCAGTAGGTGAGGTGGCGGTAAGTACAGAGCGTGTTGAGACCGTTACTCCAGCGGTTAAAACTCCGGCAGCAGCACCTGTTCCAAGCCCATCCGCTGCGACGGAAAAGCCTGTAGCACGTGCGTCCAATGATCCACGCAAAAAGCGAGCTGCAGCCAAACCAAAAAAGGTAGTGGCTGGAAAAGTTGCTGCCAAAGTGGACACAAATACTGATTCGGCTGATTAAAATACACCAAAGGTGCAATTGGTACTTGTTAGAAGATAAAGGCGCTGTATAATCGCGCCTTCAATTGGTGGGATGGCAGAGCGGTTGAATGCACCAGTCTTGAAAACTGGCTTAGGTTTATAGCCTAACTAGGGTTCGAATCCCTATCCCACCGCCATATATATTAATTAAGCCTCTGTTTTTACAGGGGTTTTTTTATGCTAATTAGTTTTTTATTTATATGGGTACAATAATGGGTACAACCCGGCAAGATAAAACAGCTTAAACCGCCCTTCTCATCTATTAGTTGGCGGTCCTATGCAATCACAGATAGACTGTATAAGACAATATCATGCGGGGTTTAGATGGAGCTGCGAGAGATAGCTGACATAACCGAAAAATTCATAAACCTTTATGAACAAAATGAGCCACCTTAATATACCCATGAGTCCCGCAGATTTACCTCAACAAAAAATCTATGAAGTTAAATCGTTACCAACACTCCCTGATGGCTATGTTGTAGAAATCATGAACTATGAGCGTGAGCATACTCTGCCTGGCATCCCTAAAAAGCCAACCAAGAAGTCGATTCCTTTAGGGCAAGTTGAATGGTCTTGGAGTCCTATGAATGCAAGGGTTGATGCCTATGAGTTACACAAGGGCAAAGAGCACTGGCTACTGTGGTGTGGAGGCCCTGATGATAATACTTGTAACTATATCTGCCACTGGTATGCGGCAGCCTGCATGCCTGTTAAAGGGGTTAGCCAAGAACAGGCAGCTGTGCATCTGTTACTAGCGTTTTGGGAGCACGAGACGGGGTATATGAGCCTTGATCGCTACCATTGGATTAAT
>DUBX01000031.1:44771-58375 GCA_012960115.1 Porticoccaceae bacterium | reverse complement strand
TCTATTGCTAATGAGGTGTGGTCTTTAGATGAAGACGAGAGATAGGTAAGTTATATCGCACAGGGACGTTCAGTCATCATCTCTTCAATGTTTCGATAGCTGAGTGAATATGCACAGTACCAACGGACACACTGAAGGATGATTGACTGAGGAGTGTGCCGGCCTTTGAATGAGATCATGCATTGCTCTGTTTGGTAGGATATGGAAAGATCATTCTACCATGCGGCTCTCTGACATCACGGGATGCGAGAGAACCCGAAAATTGAGTTAGATCAGAACACGGGCTTATCCCACCATGGAAAGAATTCCGGTAAGTCCTTGCTGACTTTTCCAGGGAATGCTGGGGCGCGTTTTTCTAGGAAGGAGTTTATCCCTTCGCTGGCGTCGGCTGAGGTTCCGGTTGCGTTAATACCGGCGGTATCGATTCTGTGTGCTTCAATGGGGTCTGATGCGCCGAGCATTTTCCACATCATGTGTCGTGTCAGGGTCACTGAGATAGAGGAGCTAGTGTCGACCATTTCGTGAGCAAGTTTGTTTGCTGCTGGCATTAGGTCTTCAGGTTCGTGGAGACTGCGAAGTAAACCCGCCTCTAATGCTTCCTCTGACCTGAACACTTTTCCTGAATAACACCATTCCAAGGCTTTACTGATGCCTACTAGTCTTGGCAAGAACCAAGACGAGCAACCTTCTGGCACGATCCCTCGAGCTGCGAATACAAAACCCATCTTGGCATTTTTTACGGCCAGCCTGAAATCAGCAGCAAGGGTGATCGTCATGCCCATACCAACGGCAGCACCATTGAAAGCGACAATCACGGGTTTTAAACATGCGTAGATGCGGCGTGTAATTTCACCACCACCATCGCCTTTTTGGGTTTCTTCGAGGCGTCCCTCGTGCCCTTCCCAGGTTTTGTCACCTTGGGAAAGATCTGCGCCTGCGCAAAACGCGCGGCCCGCACCAGTGATGATGATTGCTTTAACCTCATCATCTGCGTCGGCCATATCTAGTGCGGTAAATAGTTCATCAAACATGGGACCGTTAAAAGCGTTCATCGCCTCGGGTCGGTTAAAGGTAATAGTCAGGACATTGTCTTCTATCTCATAAAGAAGTGCTTCAAAGGTCATTTAGTAGCTCCAGGGTAATTGAATATTTTGTATCAAAATTTACTTCATTGTAGAGAGAATAAAGCCAAAAAAGCGTTTTAAAGACCCAAACGAGCTATTGTTTTCTCGCGAATACCCCGCTTAAAGATCTTATCGGTCGCCCCTCTTTCAAGCTGCTCATTCTGAATCGCAATATAGGTGGGAATTTTAAAGACCGCCAGATGTGCCGCGATATGCTCGCGAAGCTCTTCTTCGTTCAAACTTGTCCCAGGTACCAGCATAATACTTGCAGATAAGGCTTCTCCCAGGCGTTCATCAGGAACACCGTAACAGGCGACTTCCATAACGCTCGAGTGTTGATGGATGATTTGTTCAACTTCAGTGACAGAGATGTTTTCGCCGCCGCGAATGACGATTTCTTTCAGTCTATCAACGATCCATAAAAACCCATCTTCATCCATCATGCCGACATCGCCGGTGTGAAACCAACCGTTGACAAAATCCTCACTGGTCCTTTCGGGCTGATTCCAATAGCCACGGATGTTGGAGGCGCTCCTAATTAGTATTTCACCACGGTCACCTTGACGTTGCTCTTCACCTGATTCATTAATAATCTTCATTTCAACGATAGGGTATGTCGGTTTTCCTGTACTACCGGGTTTGATTGAGTAATTGGTTCCGCTATTTATCGCGCCCATCCCATTGGTTTCTGTCAATCCATAGCCGTTTGCAGGAACAAATTTGGGAAACTTCTGTGTCATTAAACGAACTTGCTCCGGTGGCCGTGGAGCACCGCCTGAGCCTAGTGAGACTAAGGACGATATATCGTAATTATCGACACCAGGGTGGCTTACGATTTCCCAAGACATAGTTGGAACACCGGTAAAACCAGTAACTTTTTCATCTTGTATAAGTTGCAAAGCACGGGTTGGATCCCATTTGTGCATCAAAACGAGTTTGCGCCCTATGAGCAACGAAATTAGAAAGACAGCGTTACAACCGGTAACGTGAAACAGTGGGACGGCTACAAGCGTGGCCGGTTGAGGTGGGGTTGCCTCTGACGCCATACCCTGTTTTTCGTTCTCTTGTGCTTGAACGCTAGCATCGGCAATGGCGATAAGAGTCCAGGCCTTGATGACGCTCAAAATAGCAAGATGTGTTGATACCGCACCTTTCGGGTGCCCGGTTGTGCCAGAGGTATAGAGGATCATCGCGTCATCGAGCTCGTCAATTTCCTCGTCGGGCTCTGGTTGATCTTTGAAATCGGCCATGATTTCTTTGTAGTGGCTGACGCCATCTGGTTGGTCGCCTTCGCAGCGGACCGCGATGACGTGCAAAGTGTTTTTGTTGATGAGCGGCTTCAACCGCTCGACCCGTTCTCTGTCGGCAATCACGATGTTTGCACCGCAATCATCTAAAGCGAAATTCAGTTCTTCGGTGGTCCACCAACCATTCATCGGGACGACAACAGCGCCCATCGCCGTTGCAGCAATATAACTGATACACCACTCAGGGTAGTTCCGCATAATGAGCGCTATGCGATCGCCTTTCTTAACATTGTATTTTTTCTTCAACATGGCAGCAAGATTCCAGGCTTCCTGAATTCCTTCAGCAAACGAATAGCGTTCGCCTTCATAAACCATAAAATCCGCTGCGCCGTGCATAGAGCAAAAAGCGTAAACGCCACGCAAACTGGACTCACGTTTTTCAAATACTTGGTAGCTTACCCCCTCTATTTCTTTGCTTGTAACTGCAAAATCAGTACCCGGAGCACTCATTGTTGCGATCATATCGTCTATTGAATCGTCGAGTTCAAGATTGTCGAAGTCCAGATTATTCATTTTACAATTTCCAGGGGGTTAGTAGTTTTAGAAAATTCGCGAACACTGAATATCAAATAGCTTCGTTTATATTCTATAGACCTTCGCAGCCGTGCCATAAAACATGGCGTGTTTCTCATCCTCTGAGAAGTCCATCACTATTTTCTTCATACCATTCCACATCACGTGATAGCTGATAGATTCCTTATCTACCGGAAAATTACTTTCAAACATGCAGCGTTCAGGCCCGAAGCATTCGATGGCGTGTAAATAATATCGCCGCTGCGCCTCGCAAAATTCGTCGGAACTCGGCGGCAGGTCACGGGCGTGCCAGCCGAAGCCATTGTCGATCATGGCTAACCCGCCCAATTTGGCGACGACGTTAGGACAATCAGCTAGCCGTTTGATATCGCGCTGCCATTGAGCAAAAATTTCATCTTGCTTGCCAGCATAGGCACCCACTCCAAGCGGAGAGCCGAAATGGTTCAGCACCATTGTGGTCTCGGGGACCGCACGCGCCAACTCAAGAAAGTCCGGATTCTGCAGGAAGAAGTGCCAAGCATCAAAGCTATAACCCATGCGCCCAAGGGTACGAACACCTACCTTGAAGTCCTCTCCTGAATAAGGACAGGGTCCGGTACCGCCAGGATTAGACAAGGTACCCGTGGTATCGGCAGGGCCCATATGACGAATACCTTTGAACAACCCTTGGCCCGCTTCTTCATGAGCCAGCAAGACCTCCTCTACGGCCTCCCCCAGCGCCATATCAGCGTGACTCACGATAGCAGCGATGGTGGGTTTGTCAGCGTCGGCCCTACTTGCTTCAGCCACTTGCACCACATACTCAGTCTCACCGACGGGGCGCAATGCTATCTCCCCCTCTTGCCGGTAGTTAGAGTGGCAGTCGATGAACACCGTCTTCTCAATATGGTGATGACCACCCGACCCGGATTGGGTATCAGCCCACAGATCAGCCAACTCGTAACGGCCCCACGGCGATGGTACCGTCCACAGGTGATGATGGGTATCAATGATTTTTCGTTCTGGCTCAATGATCTCTTCCATCACTAAAGCCAACCATTTCGCGGCATCGCTTCGTTGCATATTAGCTTCCTTATTTTTATGTGTGTGGTCTATTCATCCCTACTTTCAAATAGTCTTAATAACCCTGAGTTACCCCGTAGCGATCACGGTGGAATGCGCTATTACCTAATGCATGCTCGCAAACCCTGGATCGTTTCAAAAAGAAACCAATCTCATATTCGTCAGTCATGCCAATACCGCCATGCATCTGAACACCTTCGCTACTCACCCGATGATAAATATCGTTAAGTGTGGCTTTAGCCAAGCTGGCTAATTCCGCAATCTGGTCGGAATCATCATCCAGAGCAGATAACGCTTCCATTACTACAGATTTTGCCAGTTCAACTTCACAGAACATTTCCGAAGCACGGTGTTTCAGTCCCTGAAACGAACCGACAGGTACACCAAACTGCTCACGAACCTTTAGATATTCAACTGTTCTTTCAAAACATTCCTCAACACCGCCTAACATTTCTGCAGATAGCAGAATTCGACCCGTATCAAGAACCTTGTCCAGCACATCGGCTGCCTTGCCTACTTCTCCAAGTAACGCGCCTACTGCACCTTCAAACTCGATGTTCGAAGCGTTACGGCTATCAACCATAACCGTTCGGGTAACACTGACACCTGGTGCATCACTGTCTACCAATACAAAGGTTAATCCGTCACGGTCACCGCTACTGCCAGAAGTTCTGGTAACAACAACAATTTTATTAGCAACATGTCCATCTAGGACAAATTTCTTGGACCCCGTCACCTTGTAGCCAGCGTCTGATTTCTCTGCCCTGGCGTTAGATCCATACGGGTTGTGATGCGGCGTTTCTTCCAGAGCTAGAGCCAACAACAATTCACCACCAGCAATCTGGGGTAACAACTCACTCTTTTGGGTTTCACTGCCAGCGTGCAATATCGCACTGGCACCTAATACAGCAGTACTAAACAATGGCGATGCAGCCAGAGTACGGCCACATTCTTCCATCACAACACCCATACCTAAATAACCAAATCCTAAGCCACCAAAGTCTTCAGGGATTGTAATACCAGCCCAACCCAATTCTACCATTTGTTGCCAGGTCGCTGAATCAAAACCCAGCTCACTTTTATCATCACGCAAGCGACGGAGCTGCGTAATAGGTGTGTTATTGGTGCAGAAATCTTTTGTTGCATCCTTCAACATATTTTGTTCTTCGTTTAGTACCAACGGCATAACTGAGTTTCTCCTAATCTTGCATTCAAATCTATAAAAGTCGTACTATTTTGAAATAACTATTCTTTAAAAAGCTTTATCACAATCTCGCTATTGGAGTCATGAGATCTATTCGTTAAGATCTATCCATTAAAGCTGTACTCCTCCATGCCTCCGCGCTTTACCTGGGCCAGTATCATTACACCATCGGTGTATTGGACAATAATTATACTTTAAGCAATGCTGCTTTTTCTCAAACTTGCGGTATTGATGATCGGGTTACTTAACGGCCGATGAAATTGCCCGGGCGTCGTTCAGCCACGGCTTTTATACCTTCCCTAAAATCTTCAGTGTTGCGCTGCCACTGCTGCTCTCTGCCTTCGTGATCTGTGCGTTGGGTTATCTTTTCAACCAAACCTTGGCGCATGGTGGCGCGCACAGACAGCACTGCCAGAGGAGCGTTAACGGCAATCTCCTGGGCGAATGCGATGGCTTTTTCACGCACTTGATCTTGCGGCACCAATTCATCAACCAAGCCCCACTGCAAAGCTTGCTCACCCTTAATCCGGCAACCGGTATAAAACATTCGCTTAGCTTTTTGTTGACCAATAAGCTCAGGTAGAGTCACGGTTAAGGCAAAGCCGGGATGAAAGCCTAACTTAACGAAATTGGCTGAAAAGCTGGCTTGGGCACAACTCACCCGAAAATCAGGTACCATCGCCAGGCCTAAACCTCCACCAATAGCTGCCCCATGGATAGCGCCAACTACGGGCTTTTTACAGTCGAATAAACGCGCTGCCTCGGCATACAAAGGGCTGGGGGCATCGGGCTTACCTACATCCTGTGCCGAAGGTTTGGACGAAAAATCTGCACCAGCACAAAAAGACTTGCCCGCAGATGCCAACACAATAGCCCTACATTCCGGGTTGTCATCTAGGCTTTGAAAAGCTTCGACCAGATTTTTTATTAACGCCACATCAAAAAAATTGTGCGGCGGGCGCTGAATTTCTACCACCGCGACATGCTGGTTTAAGCTTACGCTGACATCACCAATAGTTGTTTGCATAATAGGTTTTCCTTGGATTACTAGTATCAAATTGTACGAATTACTTTGCCGAGTAGGTGCTGCACAGCGGTCTGGTCTAATTAGAACTCGCCAAGCTCATAGGACATTCTCGATACGATATGCCCGTGCTGCCGCGCCAGAAAATAAGTCAGTCTTGTCAGCCGCCGATGCTCCCGCTGAGATGCGCTTGAATGCGTTCCACACGACCTGATAACTGCACCAACGTTTTTGCACCGGAAAGTTTGATTCATACATAGATCGCGCAGGGCCAAAGGCATCGATGCATGTCTCCATCCAAGGGCGCCAAGCTGCAGCTACCTCCGCTGAACCTGGTGGCAGAGTGCGGTCGCCGTCGTAGCTCGGCATGCGGATCGGCATTGCTCCGAGTTTTACAAACACGTTGTCACGCTTGCTAACACGAACAATGGAGGCCTTCCATTGTTCAAAAACCTCATCAGTTTTACCCCGGTAGGGACCGCCTAGAATTGGGCATCCGACATGATTGAGAATGATCGTCAACTCTGGGAAAGTATCTGCAAGCTGTGCAACTTCATCTAGTTGAGGGTGATAAAGCCAACAATCCAGTGACAATCCCAGGCGGTTAATTACCGCGACCGCTTCATTGACACGCGGGTCTAACAATAGCTGAGGATGCGCGGCAAAGTTGCCAACTCTGTCGTCGGCGTTCCAGCAGGAGGAAAGTCTGACCCCTCGGAAGCGGCCGCCGGACGCCTCAATGTGTTGCTCGAGTATTGGCTCAACAGCACCGCCTAAAGTGAGGTCAACGTTGCCGAACATCACATCGCAAGCTCGAACGGTACCGAACTCGCCACTGGCGCTCATCGCCGCCTGTCCTCGAACAAACTCCGTTTCGCCCAACGAGCGCTTCTCTTGGACGCCGTCTCTGCGATACATCGAATGGCACTCAGCATAAACCGTGGCCACGATGTTATGCCCACTGGCAAGATCAGCGCTAAGCTCTGGCATTAAGTAGGTATAGTCGTCGCGTACCCATAAATGGTGATGAGGATCAATAATGGGTAGCGCGGGCTCAATTACCTCTTCTTGCAACGTTGCTAACCAGAGATCACTGGGCCCTGTTTGACCTGTATTGGCAGCCATCTAATTCTCCTTCGTTGGTAATATTAACAGTCAAAACTATTTAACCGATTGTGATGGCGCACCTACTGGGCAGTCCAACCACCATCAATTGGCATCGCTACGCCCGTCACGTAGCTCGCCTGATCCGACAGTAACCACGCCACCACATCCGCAACTTCACCTGGACCGGCAACACGGCGTATTGGCAGTTGACTGATGATGCCATCTAGGACCTCTTGGTCCGCACCCGCGGCACCCGCGAGCATTGGCGTATCAATAAAACCTGGGCAAACTGCATTGACACGTATGTTTTGTGGTCCGTATTCAACCGCCGCTGATTTCGTCAAACCTATCACACCATGTTTGGCCGCGTTATACGCGGTCGCGTACGGCAAGGCTACCAATCCGCAGATAGAAGCAGTATTGACGATGCTGCCGCCAGATTCCTGGCCAACCATTTGCGCGATCTCCGCTTGTATGCAACTAAACACACCCGTTAGGTTGACAGAAAGTACCCGGGCCCAGTCCTTTGGATCAATGTCGAGCAGTTCGACCATTGCTCCTGTAATGCCCGCATTGTTAAAAGCGCAATCCAAGCGACCGTGTTTGGATACAATTGCCTTGATAGCAACCGCTGCCGCCCCTTCTTGTGCAACATCAAGCTCGCACACTTCAGCGCTTCCGCCCGCTTGTTTTACCTCAGTCACAACCTCGTGGCTAAGCTCGACTTGTCTGTCCGCAACGACGACATGTGCACCATCTTTGGCCATACGGTTGACGGTTGCTCGTCCAATACCGCTCGCGCCACCGGTTACCAGTACTATCTTGTTGTCTAAACTCATCATTATCTCCACGTTATTCTTATTGCGCACTTTGTCGCACGACACTTAATTGTTGAGGATCAATGCCGGTTACTCACTTGAACTGAATGCCGTCATAGTTGTTGTCCGATATCTCGCTTAGCGTCTCGGCATATAACGGCACACCGCCGTTGTAGATGTTATACCTTATCTTGCCGTATTCGTGACCTTCGATGTTCGAGTTGTAACCGGTGAAAAAGCTCTTGGCGTTGCGTAGTAACAAGCCTTCATACATTTCTTTGACGTGCTCAAACCATCCCGCTTCTGCTGCTTCTCCAGCATCGAAGTGTTGGTAGCCGTTTGCCCAAACATGCTCTAGGAAAGGTGTTACCCAGTTAACGTTGATTTCGGCGCTGCGCGGGAAGTTCGCCGCCGGGGTCTGCGGCCCCATCAGCATGAGAAAATTTGGAAATCCTTTGGTCATAAGGCCAAGATATGTCACAGGGCCCGCGGTCCACTTATCGCTTAGCCGCTCGCCGTTCGTCCCGCGGATGTCGATCTTATCGAAGGCCCCGGTGAATGAATCAAATCCTGTAGCATAAACGATAACGTCAAACTCGAATGACTCCTCGCTGGTTTCGATACCGGTTGGCGTAAGTCGAACAATTGGCGTCTCAGTTGCATTTACCAGTTCAACATTGTGGCGGTTAAAGGTTTCGAAATAACCGGTCTCAAGGGGTAATCGCTGGACACCGAAGCCATGGTCTTTTGGAATCAATCGCTCGGCAATCGCAGGGTCCGTCACACGTTGGCGAATACGTTCGGCGATGTAATCGGAGATTTCCGCGTTCGCCTTTTCATCAACGAATATCTCCATAAAATTTTGCAACCAAATGCCAAAGCCCGGCTCGTCATAGAGCCGGTCCCACATTTCGCGCCGCTCCTCTGGGCTCACGTCATAAAAGCTACGGCTGTCCGGCGTATGTGCGCGCGCAAGTATCGAAAATTTCGTCGTAGCGCTCGCGTATCTCTGCCATCTCAGACTCTGAGATCGGCGCGTTGTTCAATGGCGCCGCCCAGTTTGGACGACGCTGGAAGACGGTTAGTTGTTCCGCCGCTTTGGCCACCTCTGGTATCAATTGAATTGCCGTTGCCCCGGCACCAATGACAGCAACGCGCTTACCCGTTAGGTCAAGAGTCTCGTGGGGCCAATTAGAAGCATGAAATGATGCACCCTTGAAACTCTCCATTCCTTCGAATTTCGGTAGCGATGGCGTCGACAAGGTTCCCAGCGCAGTGATAACGAAACGGGTCGTCAGTTCGCGTCCATCTTCGAGACTAATGGTCCAGGTGTCGGTGTCCTCGTCGAACACCATAGAATTGACCTGGCAACCAAACTGCATATGTCGACGTAGCTCAAATTTGTCGGCTACAAAATTTAGATAGGACAAGGTCTGAGACTGCGGTGAGAATTTTTCGGTCCAGTGCCACTCGTCGAGCACCTCCTGTGAAAATGAATAGCCGTAGCTATAACTTTCTGAATCAAATCGCGCACCGGGATAACGATTGTTGTACCAGGTGCCGCCAAGATCGGCGTTGGATTCAAGCACAGTCGCGCGAATGCCGAGATCAGCCAAGCGCTTAATCTGGTACATACCTGACAAGCCCGCCCCGATAACGACCACCTGGTAATCGAGATCCGAGTCGATGTTCGCAATATTTTTTATCTCAGTCATATTCTCAGTCATTTTTATCTCAGTCATATTCTCAGTCATTTTTATCCCTTCTTTTTTCCGTCTATTCTTCTCGCCGCGGTGGCCTCAAGTGAAGATAGAAAATTTTTAAAGCCTATTGTGCTCGCTTATGCATCCGGTAAACCCAGAACACGTTTCGCGATAATGTTGAGTTGAATCTCAGCGGTACCACCGGCAATCGTTAACGATTTGTTTTGCAGCCAGGTGCGTGTGTGTTTAAGTGCTTCCTTCGGGATATCTTCGCCTTCCCAACCGAGGCCGTCAAAACCCAGGGCTGCCAAATGCAATTCGTCGCGCTCTTGCTTTAGCCGTGTCCCGATGAGTTTTAATACTGACGATGTAAAACCTGGCGCGCGAGCTTGTGTTTCTTCGATCGCGCGCCGCTGGGTTATTTCGTATGCTCGGTGCCGCATCTGCTGGTTGAGAAGCGTCGAGCGTTGATCGTTATCTAGGATACGACTTGAATCATCGGCCGTGGGTAGCAAGCCGCTGAATATTTCCGACAGCGGGGTATCGACTACTCGCCCCTGGGTGCCCGAGATATTGATGCCAGCATGCATGGAGCGTTCGTACTGCAAGAGCCGCTTGCCCACTGTCCATCCTCCATTGACTGGCCCGATAATGTCGCTGACTCTGGCGGTCGCATCTTCGAACAGCGTTTCGCAGAACGGACTGTCTCCGCTGATCAGTCGAATAGGCCGCACCTGTACGCCGGGCTGATTCATGTCGATAAGGATGAGACTAATGCCATCATGTTTTGCTACAGTGCTGTCTGTCCGCGCCAGAGCGAAGATGTAGTCGCCGTACATGGCCTCAGATGTCCAGGTTTTGCGACCGTTGATAATGTACTGATCACCTTCACGCACAGCCTTCGTGCTGAGGCTAGCTAAGTCGGAGCCGGCACCTGGCTCAGAGTAGCCCATGCACCAGCCACCGTCGCCTCTGGCCATCCCAGGCAACCATCGTGCTTTTTGCTCATCTGTGCCGAATTCCAGAATGGTGGGACCGATATAGTAGACGCCTCGGCCTGTCAGAGGCGCGCGTGCGTTAATGCGTCGCAATTCTTCCATGAGGATCAGATATTGGGCTGAATCGAGCGCAGCACCGCCGTATTCCTTTGGCCAGGTAGGCACGGTCCACCCTTTGTTTGCCATATTTTCTAGCCAAACACGGCTGTCAGTGGGCAGCTCGATTTTGCTGCTACCCCAAGGTATGACGCCATTACCACGGGCGTCCGGGGGACAGTTTTCCTGTAGCCAGGCGCGAGTATCGGCCCGAAATTCTGCTGCTTCTGACATCTTCTTCCTCCTCACGAGTGAGCTCGCAACGACGCGATCACTACTTAAGTTCGGCAAGGATTGTATTACTTTTTAATTTTGAACATAATGCTTAAAATTCGACAATCACCTTTACGGTATCCGAAACAATAATGGACCAAGTCAAGACAATGCAACTCTTTCTGAGCGTTGTGCAGATCGGTAGCCTGTCGGGTGCCGGTCGCCAATCTGGCCTCTCTCCCGCCAGCGTTTCGCGGCAAATCAACGCGTTGGAAGACGATCTCGGGGTCCGGCTGCTGAATAGGACTACCCGGAGACTGTCTCTCACCGAAGCCGGAAAGGCCTATCTGGAACGCGCGGAACACCTGCTCCAGGATATCGACGATATGCGCGATGCCGTCAGTCAACTGTCGGTACGGCCCCGCGGGATCCTCCGCATTCAATCGCGCATTGGGCTCGGCACGCAGCACGTGGTGCCGCTCATTCCGGTCAGCGGAAGGAAATGACTGAGGCTGCGGAGCAGACAGAGAACCGCTTGATGATGCTCCTTGATCAGGAACGTCAGGCGGCCAAGGAATCCACAGCGAAGTTAACTGACCAACTGGCGGAGATGAGAGACAAAGCCCAGTCCCATCGCGAGAAGACTATAGAACTGGAGGCGACCATCCGGGAATTGAAGGGGCAGTATCTATCTGTATATTTGGGCAGAGAAGCGGGCTGGAGGCGACCTGTACACACATCTTCGGCGACAGGGAAAGAAATACGACAAGCGCCGTAACGGAAAATCGACTCGGGGCCATATAAAGAATCGTGTGAGCATAGATGACCGCCCTAGCGTTGTTGACGACAAATCACGTATTGGCGATTGGGAGATAGATACCGTGATAGGTAAAGGCCACAGCGGCGCCTTAGTGACAATTGTAGAGCGGGTAACAAACTTCACAGTATCGGCACAGGTCAACAGCAAGAGTGCGGCAGACGTTACCCACGCCACAATCGAACTGCTGAGGCCTTTCAAAGACGTTGTGCACACCATTACCGCAGACAACGGCAAAGAATTTTCGTATCATGAAAAAATTAGCGCAGCGCTCTGCGCAGAGGTCTATTTTGCTCATCCTTATAGCTCTTGGGAGCGAGGCCTGAATGAAAACACCAACGGTTTGCTGCGCCAATATTTCCCCAAAGATACAGACTTGAAGAAAGTGACACACAGCGAGGTGAGAAGAGCAGTAAACCGACTAAATTCTCGCCCAAGAAAAGGCTTGGATTTCAAAACCCCAGGCCGGTTAATGAGCGATCATAGGGCTGCGTTAGCAGCATAGACTGTGATGCACCCCGGACTTGAATCCGTGCTTGATCAATATCGTTGTCCAGCTTTCTTTCAAATAACCGCTTGTCTTTGTCATCGATGACGCAGATGTAATTGTTGTTTGAATGTAAATCAATTCCGCAATAGAGTGTCATGATAGCCTCCAGATAATTGTTTGGGTCGCACTTAACAATTTAGTCCGAAGTACGGACTCTGGAGGCTTCCTATATGATTATCAGGTCTTGGGTTGTGAATCACGATCCAAGACCTGACCCTAATTCACTCTAATTCACTCTAATTCACTCTAATTCACTCTAATTCACTCCATTGTAGCTGTGTTCGCGTTTTGCAGCGGGGGAGATAAGTTTACAAGTGGACTGATTGGTAATGCGAGCAGCGTCGTGCTCAAACTAGGTCCAGTCTTGCTTGCTGAGTTCGGTGTCCAGGTGATCGATGAAGAGCCGGATTTTTGCCGGCAGATTGCGCCGGCTGAGATAAACCGCGTAGATGCCGGTATCTAGATCGAAGACCGTCGTTTCGTATTCCGACAAGACACTCTCCAAGGTTCCGTCCGCCAGATGTTCCTTTACGGCCCAGGCCGGTAGCAGCGCGACGCCGAGGCCGGACAAGTTCGCCAAAAGCAAGGCCTGACCGCTGTTCGTCTGAAGGTTACCGGCAACCTGGATATTAAAGGAACGGCCTTCATCGTTGCGAAATTGCCATAAAGCCGCAGCGGCCCCGAACTCGAAGCGGTAGGTCAGACAATTATGATCCATGAGAGCCTCTGGTGTCGTCGGTGTACCATGCTGTGCCCAATATTTGGGGCTGGCGCAGACCACGCGCGGACTGGACGCGAGACGCCTGCCAATGAGTGTCGAATCCGCGCGATTCCCTGCCCGAATCGCGAGATCGATACCGTGTTCCGACAAATCGAGATCGTTGTCGGTCAGCCACAGATCGATTTTGAGGTCGGGGTATTGTGCCAGGAATGTCGGAATGAGCGGCACCACGTGCTGCGTGCCGAGCCCAATGTGCGATTGAATGCGGAGGATCCCGCGGGGCCGTACCGACAGTTGACTGACGGCATCGCGCATATCGTCGATAT
>DUBX01000031.1:24532-44586 GCA_012960115.1 Porticoccaceae bacterium | reverse complement strand
TCTTGACTTGGTCCATTATTGTTTCGGATACCGTAAAGGTGATTGTCGAATTTTAAGCATTATGTTCAAAATTAAAAGGTAATACAATCCTTGCCGAACTTAAGTAGTGATCGCGTTGTTGCGAGCTCACTCGTGAGAAGGTCGACCAAATGGTTAACATCACGTACATCGAGCACGACGGCACTGAGCATTTAGTTGAGGCAAAGTCCGGAAAATCATTGATGGAAAACGCCGTAGACAACCATTCTGTATTTACATGCTTTATTCGCAACCACCGTAAAACTTGCTATAAATGTAAAAAACGACGCTATCACTACTAAAATAATCCACTATAAAGAAGTTTTCTATGAGCGATAAATCATCTATCAATGAATTGAGTTTTGAAGGACAAGTAGCCTTGGTAACCGGAGCCGGTCGTGGCCTGGGGCGTGAGCACGCGCTGTTGTTAGCATCTAGGGGCTGCAAAGTTGTCGTTAATGACCTTGGCAGCGCTTACGACGGCGCAAAAGGTAATGAAGGCCGAGTTGCCGACGAAGTTGTTGCCATTATCAAGGCTGCTGGCGGTGAGGCCGTGGCAAACTATGACTCGGTCGAAAATGGCGAGTTGATTGTTAAAGCCGCCCTTGAAGCTTATGGGCGCCTGGATATTGTAATAAATAACGCCGGCATTCTCACCCCAGAAGTATGGTCTGACCTCACACTTGAATCCTGGCAGCGCACTATCAACGTAAATCTCACGGGCGTATTTTCTGTAATGAAGGCAGCGTGGCCGGTATTTGTTGAACAAAAATATGGGCGCTGCATAGTTACATCCTCCCCTGCACTCTACGGTGCTGGTGTTGCAGCATACGCTGCTAGCAAAGCGGGAGTTATTGGCCTTGCAAACTCACTGCAGTTCGAAGCAAAGAAACTTAAGTTGGATATTAAATGTAATATTTTAGTACCACAAGCTGACACTCGCATGACTCGTGATTTTGGCTCTGTCATAGACGAGCGACGGAAAAAACAAGGTAAATCCGCTGCTCGCAGTGCGCCTGCGGAAGTCATTGCAAGAATGTCTCCCGATAAAGTATCGGCTATGGTTGTTTGGCTTTCGCATTCGAGCTGCGACGCTGAAGCTACTATTCACGAAGCCGGTGGTGGATATTTCGCGCAATTACACTGGGCTCGATCTGCACCACTATTTGCAACTGAAAAAGACGGCGTTGAAGGTGCCCCCGTACCCGAAAATATCCGCGATGGCCAAGATACCCTAGCAGATTTTGCCAATGGTGACATGCCCAATTCAGGAGATGGTTCGATGGGTTCCCCCAGTGCTTTGGAGCAAGTGTTTGCACATTTAAAAAGCTAGTTCTTTGATCTGAGGGTTCCGTCGCAAATAATCTAAAAGCCTACACTATGGAAAAATCGCCAGCTCAAATAAAGATAAAACAAAGTTACGGCGCATGGATAATTGATCGAGAGACACTTACAGCTGAACATCAAGGTTCTGTAAGTTCCGACTGTAAGATTTCATCTCTTAACCGAGTTGACGAAATTGCCTCAGAGATTGAATCCAAGGCCCAAATTTAATTGAAAAGGAGTTTGATATGCCTGATTGGCCTTCTGATCCATACAATCACAATTATTGGCTAGTAGCCGACTCAGACGATCATATTGAAATTAAAGGAAGAAATTCAAAATTGAATACATGGCTTTATGCATTAAATAAATATGACACTGTATTCTTCCAATACACAGATGAGTGCAAACTATGCTATCAACAGAATTTAGATGCCGTTGATGGGACAGATTTTTAGGTCCTACAATATAAGCGTTGTATTAAAAATGGGTATTCGATTTCAAAACCCAGTTAGATGAGTTTCAACAAAACATAAAATATTTTTATGTTTATGTTTATATCCATAGTCAGTCATTCAATTATACAATATAGTAAGTAGACTACTAATAATAATTTTAATGGAGAAGTATCATGTTTAAACGAATTTTCTTCTTTCCAGTTATCGCGCTTTTGGCAAGTTTTAGCTTTGCTGATCATCATGAAGAAACAGAGGTAGGTCTTAGCCCTGAGGGAGCTGATAACCTTCGAGCTGAATATCAGTTTTGCACGTTAAATAAAGGTAAAACACTGAGAGATGTTGAGAAATATGCTCAAAAATACGGTGATTTCGCAGGGGAGCATGGTGTCAAATATAATCAGAGTCTCTTGATACCAGTGCATGTGGGTTCCGGTATGGGTGATTTTACCCACGCAATGTCAGGCCACTGGCCTAATGGTTTAGAGATGTACAAAGATTGGGGTGTTTATCTTAATGAATTTCAAGAGGCATACCCAAATCTGAAGTCGCCACACACTTGCTCGGAAAACTATGCAACGTTTCAGTTAAGGGTTGTTCGCGCGATCGATGAAACGATGGAATGGGATATAAAACGACCTGTTCAATATGCGGACTGTTCTTTGAATGAGGGCAAATCGATAGAGGATGCTGTCGCTGCAGAAAGAGCGGTGGCCGAACTCGTGGCATCGGTTGGCTTAAGCGGTTATGCAGTGAATTATATTTTTCCATATTTGGGCCAGAGGAATCCAGATTATGACTTCATTGGCTTATCTTACTATCAGAACTACATGGCCAGAGGTGAAATGGCGTTTAATTACTATAAGGTTGAAGAAGAGGCAGAGGCAATAACAAGCGAAGTATATAGTTGTGTTAACCCTAGAAGTTTCGCTGTTAAGAACTTATACACCAACTGGGAAAATAACTAATTTTTTAGTCTGGTATTGAAGAAATCTAACACCTCAGATAATGGATAATTTGGGGTGTTATTTTTTGGCTATAAAACTAAACCTTTCTAAGCTATTACCTCCTCCCGAAAGAGCCTAGTTCTGATATCTATATGGGCGATGGGAGAAATCACTAAATTAGGCAGATTTAAGCTTAGTTTATAAAGAAAATACTACCAAAAGGTACAATAGAGATTTACCCATTAACTTACCCATTAATAGAGTGGGGGTAAGGAGTGTATTCTTTGCTATTTCTAAATCCTCTGCAACAAAACCCCAATTTCCCGACACAGCGACCCCAGCAAGGTTTCAATCATCAAATTGAACAGGTAAGCTGTGGTTTGTTGGCTGGAAAGTTGCAACCTGAGGTTGTTAGCTGGGACGATAGTCGAGCTTTTCAACGGTAGATGGCGGAAATAAAGAATCAACTTTGATGTTTAAACAATAATAAAACTCATTATCAATCACTACTGGAATTTCCATGGAACACCGTACCTATTACGCGCTGTATTGCGCAGTTATCGTGTCGCTTGGCGGCTTTGTTTTTGGCTTTGATGCTTCTGTCATCTCTGGGGTGGTTGGCTTTGCCACTGTCGAGTTTGATCTGACACCCATACAGTCCGGTTTTGTTGTCGCCGCACCGACGCTCTCTGGGGTGTTTGGTACTCTGCTGATCGGTCCGTTGAGTGATGCCCTTGGACGTAAAAAGATTCTGATCCTTATTGCCTTTCTTTATCTTTTATCGGCCATTGCTTCGGCTTTTGCCTCCTCTTATATGATGTTGGTGACGGCCCGTGCTATCGGTGGACTTGCTTTTACCTCGCTGATCATTGCGCCGATGTATATTGCCGAAATCGCTCCGGCAAAACTGCGCGGAAAATTGGTTTCTATTAATCAGCTTAATATCGTTGTTGGTCTTTCAGCGGCTTATTTCGCTAACTATTTCATTCTAAATGTTAGCGCTTCTGGCACTGATTGGGTGGCTGCTTGGGGTATCGATTCTCATACCTGGCGCTGGATGCTCGGTGTTGAAATTATTCCGGCTGTGGTATTTTTCCTTGCCCTGTTTGTGATTCCCGATAGCCCCCGCTGGTTGATGAACAATGGTAGAGAGCAGGATGCGCGCGAAGTGCTGGCGAAGTTACTGCCGGCCGATGAAATTGATGATGAAATAGAGGTGATTAAAAATAGCTATGGCAGTGAAAATGGATCCCTGTGGAAGCGTATTGAAGGTGTGTTTGGCCCCAAGATGCGATTGGCGCTGATTGTCGGGATTATTGTTGGTGTGGTGCAACAAATTACCGGCATTAATGCCATCTTCTTTTATGCCCCAACTATTTTTGAGCAGAGCGGCATTGGCACCGATGCGGCCTTTGCACAGGCTGTGCTAGTTGGCCTGATCAATGTGCTGTTCACCTTGGTAGCTATTGCACTGATCGATCGCTGGGGACGCCGGCCACTATTATTGGTTGGCCTAAGTGGCATTGCCATCAGCATGGCACTTTGCACCTACGGTTTTGCTCAGGCCACCTATGAATTAAAAGCTGAGAGTATTGTGCAGATTGAGCAAATCAACAATATTCAAAATAGTTTTGATACGGGCAAGCTCAACAGCATGGTGGGTACGGTCTATCAAAGTGATATTGAGTTTAAAGCAGCATTGGCAGACACCATTGGTGCCACTGCGGCCCGTGAGTATGAAAGCGACCTTATTAAAACTAGCACGAATATGAATGCCCTATTAATTCTAGTCGGCATTCTGGGCTTTGTGGCATCGTTTGCTATGTCTCTGGGGCCGGTTATGTGGGCTTTATTCTCTGAGATATTTCCTAATCAACTGCGTGGGGTTGCCATCTCGTTTGTCGGCATGATCAACAGTATGGTGAGTTTCTTTGTGCAGCTGCTGTTCCCCTTAGAGTTGACTACTTTTGGGGCTGCGCTGACGTTTTTTTCATACGGTGTGTTTGCGGTTATTGGTTTGATTTTAGTGGCTCGGCTGTTGCCGGAAACCAAGGGTAAATCCCTTGAAGAGTTAGAGTTAATGTTTGCTAAAAAATCGGCCTAAGGTGCATTTTAATGTGGTTTTAACTAAACCATAAAGATAATAAAGGTCAGACTCGAATTTCCTTATTTTAAATTTCAGTTGACTCTAATTTTTCCTAATTATCCATCTAATCTATGAATGCCCTGCGTCTCTTGGAAGGGTTATGTATCTTAAATAGGCAGGTTTTGAAGACTGCTGACATTTGCGGTCCTTAGCATATCGACATCATTAACTTAATCATAGTCGAATAGAGCAGTTAATCAAATCAAGGCTAGATCGAGGTTGTCAACTGAACAACCCTCTCTCCTGTTTGATAGGCATAGTTAGCGTATCGTTGTATCATTAGCCTGCGTTTATCCATCATAGCCCCTCTCTGATAAGCAGCTACTGACTTATCTTTCAGCTTATGGGCTAGGGCGTGTTCTGCAATACTTCCATCCAACTCTGTTTTCTCAGCAATATAATCACGAAAGGTAGAACGGAACCCATGGACAGTGATCTGCCCTGCTCTCCCCATCCTTTTGATCACTGATGACATCCCGACCTGAGACAGGCTCTTACCGTTAGACGTATTTGGAAACACGTACTCACTCCCCTGGTGTTCGCTGGCGACCCTGAGTATCCGCGGCGATTGCTCACTGAGCGGGATTGTGCGCCTAACCTTGCCCTTCATGCGCTTTGCCGGAATTTCCCATATACCTGCACCTAGATCGAACTCATCCCATGTTGCTTCCAGAACCTCATCAGTTCTGTTGGCATTCAAGATCAACAATTCTAATGCTCTAGCGCCCATGCCATCCATTTTAGACAGCTCAACCATAAACGCTGGTAACTCAGCATACGGAAGGGCTTCGTGGTGCCTCTCCTCTTCAGGTTTACGCATGTTCTTAGTTTTCTCAGCACTGGGTAAGGGATGCTCTAGACTACTTCTACAGATGAGACTAAGAGAGAACAGATACAGACTAATGAAGAATGGTTAGCGGAGTGTAGTAAGTACTCTATGAACAATTTATAGATAAACCGACATATTTTACCTATTCTTAGTTAAAGCAATCGGAATTGTTATGATGGATTATTGTAAGTTACCTAGTTATCTTGCGAAGATATTTTGTATTCTAGCCCTGCCTGTGGCGACGAATGTTTCGGCATACGACGAAACAGATTTCTTGAGGGTTAAAAGACTTAATCGATGTCAGAATTGCTCTTTAAGTTATGTCGACTTTGAAGATGCTAACCTTTCTGGAGCTGATCTTTCTGGAGCTAAGCTTACTGGTGCTGATCTTACTGGCGCTAACCTTTCTTTTGCTAACCTTACTGGCGCGGACCTTACTGTTGCTAGCCTTTTTGATGCTGACCTTACTGGCGCTAACCTTTCTTTTGCTAACCTTACTGGTGCGGACCTTACTACTGCTAATCTTTCTGATGTTGACCTCACTGGTGCTAACCTTACTGGTGCTGACCATTATGCTGCGACGTTCTGTCATACCAAAATGCCTTCGGGAGAGCTTAATAATGATGGTTCCCAATAGGTCTAGATGAGGTAGCCACCTCCAGCAATCCGAGCTAGTGGCAACCTCGATCTATTCCTAGTTTGATAATTCAGCTAACATAGAAATATGAGATTTCTTTTACTTAGCATTCTTCTGACTGCTTGCGCCTTTGCTGACGGTTATGATCGAACAGACTTCAACTTCCAGAGCCACAAGTCCAACACCTCCATAGGTTTCTGCACCAACCAACCCTGCGACCTTATAAACATAGCCTCAGGGACGCATACGAGAGTGGAGCAGCGTCTTGGGGCGCTTCTGAGAAAGAAATCTTTGCCGCTGTAAGCGACTCGAGTAATCGTAGGTATCCTACAAATAGACAATTAAACCTCCATCAACAAACAGAGTAACCAATGAAAACAACAACAATAGCGGTATTGAGCATTATCTTCTGCAGCGCCTGTGCAGTACCAAGCCATTACAAACCCAATGAGATTAGCACCAACGGCAATTTTTCCTGCTTGACGTCCCAACGTGAAATGATGCTCACCATGCCTTTTAATGTTTGCCCGATGCTCTCATCAGCTCCGACGGCAAAAGGTAAATATTGGAAAACTTCGAATTTTAGCGATCGTTTCAGCAAAGCCGACATCGCCATGCGGAGTACTGTCAGGCAAATTAAAAACTGTCGCGCGAAGGCTAAAACTTTGCAATTATATCTGGTCACGCCCGGAGAAAAATTCAACGTCAGCCACTATAAAACAAGATCAGACACCGTACGTTCCAACCGTCTGTTTGCCTACGGCAGTTATGAAAAAAACGGTCGAATTCTGCCCTGGTCTCATGAGTTTATGGCCAATAATCTAGAGGATAAAGCTCAGCGCGTGATGCTTGATTTTGAGGTTTGTGGAAAATAGAATCAACTGAATCGCTTGATAGATCTATTAGGCGTGTGAACAGCTCTAAAATAGCTACTGGACCAAATGATTTATTAGAAGGCCAGTTTAGGAGGTTTCTGCGGCTTATAAAAAGGGGCTTCTTTAACTAATAATTCTTGTACACATATACGCGCGCGTACCACTAGATCGAATGGGAGGTATGGTCTAGTCGGCTGGATATTAATATTGAATATGCGTATCATTAATAAGCTTTTTCTGGAGAGGGGTATGTGGAAAGAGGATCAGATTAAGCGTTCTTATTTTTTCTTATTGCATTGCTCCGGAGAAAATTAGCATTTTGAATCTAAATTCATTGGTGAGAGCGTCTTAGTACCCACTGGTTTACAAATAACTTGGTGATACTTAAAAATTTTTATTGAGGAGTGATACGTGAAAAATTTAGGACTTTTAGTTTTGATTGGTTTGTTATCGGGATGCGTAAGTAACAAAAGTATTCAGACGGTTCAGTTTGGTGATAATGATAAATCGTGCGAGGTAATTCGAGCAGAGCTTGACCAACTAGGTGCGGATTTTGAAGAAGTGAAAGATGATTCAGGCTTGACGGGAAAAAATGTTGGACTTGCGTTATTGTTCTGGCCAGGAATAATTGTCAATGAAGTTAGAAGTAATAAAAACGAAGACTCTGTTGACTCTAGAATTACTTATCTGAGCAATATGTATATTGGTAAATGTACAGGTCAAGCAGCTAGTAGCGATTCACAAACCTTAAAGCAGAAGTTGGTGGAGCTGAAATCTATGCTCGATGAAGGCCTGCTGACGGACGAGGAATATAAAGTCGCGAAGAATAAAGCGTTAGAAACTATCTAACACAGCAGATATAGAGGGGAGCCCTTTTTTGTGATTCTTCGAGTCTCTTTGTCGTACCAAACCAACGTTAAAGTAAACGTGATAATCGTCATGATTCCATAGCATTTTTTTCATGCACGGGGCTAGGAGGTCTGGGCCGCCTCCGACCCTGTTGGCGCATCCTCTAGTCGCTATCCGCAGCAGAGCTTGCGGAGTCATTCTAGAGCGTCGCTGGATATTCAATTCCAATCAAATAAGTATGCAATCAACGCTAGTAATAGACATCCAAGAAATCCTTTCATAACCCACCTAGGTTCATGTGACAATTATTTAATCATAGCTGAATAGACCAGTTAACCAAATCAAGGCTAGATCGAGGTTGCCACTAGATCGGGGTGGCATAATGTCTATATAAATCAATAGCTTAAGTATAATATTGTTAGTAAAAATAAAGACTTAGATCGAGGTAGATGGATTATCTTGTCTATCCCTAGCCAGCCATGACGAATGTGCGGGTAGAACAAGATAAAGCAAGCCAAGAAAAATATAATCCAGCATCTGATTCACTGCTGACCATTCCTGAAGGATGTAATGCCCAAACATAAGGCTCAGCATAAAACCTAACCAAGCGTAGGCGGTATAGTTTTTATATTTATTACTGAGCAGTGCTAGCCCCAGAGTTAACTCTATAAATGGAACCGTCAATAGGAATAAATCAACCATTGAGCTAGGCAAGTTAATACGCAGTTCGCCCTGAAATAACTCGGAGTAATAATCAAAAAACGCACCGTTACTAAAAAATTTACTGGAGCCTGCTGTAAGTAGGATTAGTATCATCGTGATACGAACAACACGTTCCGCGTCTTTTAACTTTTGAGTGGAGATCATCTGGAACTCCTTCTACACCTCTTGGTAGCTATTTAATGCCCGTTGGACTAATTGCCGTCAACCATACACCCATCAAACATTCCTATCATTCTACTGAATTAATCTAATAATAGTCGTTTAGACAAATCAGGGCTAGATCGAGGTGCTTCCTAACGTATAAAGCCTTGAACTGGGGTCCTGTTGTCCGATGTAAATGGTTCTTTAGTGGCTACCCTTACTTAATTTTTAATAAAATAGAGAAAGCCTTTTCGTCAATAACAGAAACAATATAGAGATTTGAATTGTTGTCATCATTAATTTGATTATATTTTTCTATTCCTAAAACCTTATTTGCGAAAACATTAGTAGTATTGCTATGCCCAACAACCAAAACAGCTTTTCCTTTGGTTTTGTGCTGAAAAGATTCTGAATACATATCTTTTGGATCGTATAAAAATATGGGTAAATTTTTACTATCAGCTGTAGGTTTAGCTGTTAGTTTAGTTCTCTTGTAATCTGTAGAATAAACAGCATCCAGTTCTACATTAGTGAAGACTTCTTTCCAAGCATCAGCTCTTTTTACGCCTTCATAATTTAATGTCGGGTTTTTATCAGTTGTATCGATCCGTAATTTTTCGGCATGACGAATGAAATAATAGGTAGTTCCCTCTTGAGAAGAGCAAGCTGAGGATATAAAAAGAAAAGAACAAATTAGGATTATTTTTTTCATAATTAATTTAAGCATAGCTGAATAGTCCATCTAATCAAACCAAGAATAGCTCCAGAGTTTTAGTAGATCGTCTTCCGCAATGCTTTGCTCTCTCAGCAATCCTATAAGCTCGGGTAAAATCATTCCATATATAAACTAACACCTAAAGATGAGGGTCACACATCGATTTTTGATTGCAAAAGAATCCCAACTTGACTGTAAATGAGCCCTATTTTGACTTAATTTAACCCACCTAAGGAATAAACTGTCAACTATACTCTCTGCAAAAGTTGAAATAGAACAGGCAACGTAAAGCGACATTAGCGATAGTCAGAATTGTTGTTCCCTCCATTTTAGGGTGAAAAATATGATGAAAATAAATTTCTTACAGGTATTAATGACCAATACATTTCGGCCTGCTGTTTTAGTTGTAGCTGCATTTTTATTACCAGGTCTGGCTGTATCTGCGGATCCCTTAGATAAACTATCGCCTGAGCTAAAGGAAGAGCTCGCGTACACCACCGGTGTGCAAGCGTTTATTTATGCTTACCCACTCCTGCATGTAAATCATTTCCGGTACCTGTTCAATGGCGAAAAGTCACCAAAATATAATGGGCCAGCGAATAGTCTGAATCATATCCGTGTACTTGAGGCGGGTAAGAACGCATCAGCGGCATCCCCTAATCATGACACTTTATACACTCTGGCCTTTGTCGATCTCACCGAGCCATTGGTGTTTGACGTACCGGCGATGAGTGACCGGTATTACACCATCCAGCTTGCTGATGCCTACGCGACAAACTTCGGTGACATCGGAACCCGCCACAATAGGGGGGCCGCGGGCAAATATATGGTAGTGGGCCCCGACTGGAAGGGTAGAAAACCTTACGGTATAAAAAAAATCTTCCACAGCCCGACTACTTGGGCTATGCCTCTGATCCGGATTCTAGTCGATAATGAAAATGAGCTTGAGCAAATCCATATGATGCAGGATAAGTTCAAATTTAAAAGGCTGGACGGTTCTGATGTTGTCCCTCTCAGTGCTGCGTCGGTGCCGAGCACTCTTGAGCCACTCGCTGCACTACCCTCACTTGACTCCTCCACACCAGAGGCTTTTTGGGCCATTATTAATCGTGAATTTACCAGCAATCCACCGCCACCGGCAGATAAAGAGCTAGTAGATCAGTTTGCTGTTGTCGGTATAGGTCCAGGGCAGTCAGCCGATTTGTCCGGGCTCGACCCCGCCATTCAAAAAGGCCTAAAGCGGGCAGTAATCACAGGCATGAAGATTGTTACGTCCTTCGCAGATGACATTACCGGAGGAACGTCAATCAATGGCTGGGGCTACTCGCAGGCAAATATGGGTAGATACACCACTGACTATCTATATCGAGCTGGCGTGACTCGGATGGGTCTTATGGCTAACGATCCCATAGAGGCAACATATCTGTCACTCTACACAGACTCAAACGGTCAGGCATTGAGTGGCGTCAATAAGTACAGCATTAATTTTGCTGCCGATAATCTCCCCCCCGCCAAAGCGTTTTGGTCCATCACTATGTATGACAGTAAAACCTACAGTCTCGTGGAGAACAGTATTGGTCGATTCAGCCTTGGCGATCGAAGTCCTGAACTAAGCTTTAACGAAGATAAGTCTCTGACTCTTTATGTTAGCTATGACAGTACAGATGAACAGCATCTAGCAAACTGGTTGCCAGCGCCACCTGAGGGTTTCTATCTCATTATGCGTGTTTATATACCAAAAGACTCTGTAGTCCAGCAAATTTGGGCCCCGCCACCACTTGATTTGACGGCTAATGGCAACGCTTGGATTCAGCGCTAGAAACGCCCGCCCACTGCTGTCGTGTTACTAAAAAAGGGCTGCGCATTGCGTAGCCCTTTTTTCGAACCGGTTAACCCAGTCAATTCACCCTAATTAGTTTACTCGTCTAATTTCCGATTGTTGTTCTACCAAGTCGCCCTCTGGGTATAAGGTAGAGTCAACGATAGCCAAGTTATCATTGTCTGCATCAACACTCCATTTCATTGAATTTACGTTGATGGCGGAGTGATGAAGCAAGGATAGTTATTTCTACTACCGATTTATTTGGTCGGCATTTTTTATGAGCTTCTCCTCCACTTAATGCTTACCTCGGCTCCAGCCAGCCTCAGTCAAGGTGTCGTTCCCAAAATTGACCGCCACAGGCTCTAACTCTGTCGCGAAAGTATCGTTCCAGCGGTTTAAAAACCCAAACAATGATATGACGGCCACAATTTCGACGATTTCGCGTTCACCGAAGAAAACTCTTAATGCTTCAAAACTAGCAGGTTCAGTCGCATTCGGCTGCAATGAGGCGTGCCACGCAAAGCGTAAAGCTTCTCGCTCTTTGTCACTGAACAGGGGCGATTTTTCGAACTCAAATACCGCTGCAATTTTCTCTTCTTCAGCCCCAGCGCGATGCGCTGAATGCGCCGTGTGTGCCTGACAATAATCGCAGCCTTGCGCGCGGCTACTGACCAGCGCTATAAGCTGTTTTAGCTGTGAGTCAACCACACCGGTCTGAAGTACCGTAGCACCCAAACCACCAAACGCAGAAAGAAGTTCGGGCCAGTGGCCCATGGTCAACATGCTATTAGGGACAAAACCCATGCTGGATTCTACTAAATCTAAAAGTGGCGCCAATTCGGGTAGTTGTTCCCTATCCTTCATTGAAATTCGGCTCATACAATGACTCCATTGATACTCAACGTTAACATTAGACTGGATCAGCTATTTTGAGCAGCTGCTTACCGACATTCTGGCCGGTATACAGTCGCTGTAAGGTATTAGGAATATTCTCAAACCCTTCTTGCAGATCAACTTGATAAACCATATCACCAGATGCTATCCACCCCATTAGCGCCCCAATAGCTTCCATAGCTCGAGGTAGATAATCCAGGATGATAAAACCCTGCATCCGACCACGATTGGTCACCAGATTCATTAAATTGGACGGCCCCGGCACAGGCTCGGTAGCATTGTAGTTGGCAATACCTCCGCACATAACAACGCGGGAGTACAAATTGAGATGATTCAGCGCGGCTTCCAGTGTCGATCCACCAACATTATCAAAAAAGACGTCCCACTTATCGGGGCAGTGAATGCCGATTTGTTCGTCCACATCCTCGTTTTTATAGTCTATTACTGCATCAAATCCAGCGACTTCCTTTAGCCAAGCACACTTCTCTGGGCCACCAGCAATACCCACCACACGGCAATCCATAAGCTTTGCAATTTGACCCACAACTGAGCCGGTAGCGCCGGCTGCACCAGAGACTAGCACTGTCTCACCTGCCTTCGGCTGGCCGTGCTCCAGCAAACCAAAATAGGCTGTCATCCCGGTGATACCCAGAATGGAGAGCATCATTTCTGGCGACACTCCAGGTGGTAACTTATTGATACCAGTAGGCCCCTGACCAGGCGCTACCGCCGCATAGTCTTGCCAGCAACCCGTTGTCTGGACTAGCTCGCCGACCTCAAAATCATTGTGTTTGGAAGCTACTACCTGCGAAACAGAACCCGCTCTCATCGTCTCTCCAATTGCCACGGGCGGCAAATAGCCAGGCCGGTCAACCATCCAGTTTCGTTGAGTAGGGTCGAACGAGAAGTATAAATTTTTAACTAACACCTCGCCGTTGCTAATCTCAGGAATAGCAGTTTCGACATACTCAAAGTTTTGGGGGCCAATCACTCCATCTGGTCTCGCAGCCAATAGCCACTGCCGATTTACTGTCATTGTTATCCTCCTTGGGGTCTGTCAATGTGAGATCAAAATAATTTTAGATTGAGAAACTACCTACAGTGTCAGGCTACCACCAGTACGAATGCCCGCAATAATGCGACAGGCATTTGTAATAAAGAGATTTTCTGAAGAGAAGCTATCGATTAGCGCCTGTACATCTGCGGGAATATCTTCGCCTTGCAGAGAAGGTCCCTGATCTGATCTGGTGGCACCTACCAGCAGAACACCCATCGTTTTCACCATTTCAGAAGCCTGAGAGGTGCTCAGCATTAAAATGGGCGCACTCGTACCGGCAATGTGATCTATGCGATCAATAAAGTTTCTCTTTGACTCGATCAAACTCTCGATGGAGACATTGTGCTCAATCACATGCTCCAGTCTGGCCAGCAAAGGAATAAAGCTACCATCAGCCATAGCCGTTTGATAAAGCGTTCGAACATAGTCATGATCAGTCATATCCGCACTCAAGCTATTGAGGAACACATGACTCCAGCGCGATATACTTTGGTTATAGAGCGTTAAAAATAGCTCCTCACGAGTTTTAAAATATAGGTACAGTGTTCCCTTGACGACCCCCGCTAATTTAGCGAGATTCGCCATCGAGAAAGCCTCATATCCCACCTCACCAAAATGTTTCTCTGCCGCGTCTAATATCTGTTGCCGACGAAAGTATTTTTGGTCCTGAGTCCGAGCCCGCCTTAGATCATTGCTCATTTTTTAACTTTGCTGTTTATGTTTTTTTCAGACGCTTCTCCATAAGGCGGCATAAATCCAGCCAATTTAGCGACAGGAATCCGTTTCGGTTGACGATAGATGCCTTTGGCATGACTGAATGTCCTAAACCCTTCGATACCGTGATAAGCCCCCATACCACTGGGGCCAACGCCACCAAAGGGCAAATCTTTTTGCAACATATGGAACATAACATCATTAATAGACACACCACCTGATGTGGTACCAGAGAGAAAGCGCCTCTCTTCAGTCTTGTCAGCGCCAAAATAGTAGGCCGCCAGAGGGCGTGGATTGTTATTGATATAGGCGATCGTTTCCTCGAAGTTTTTGTAGGTTTTGATCGGTAACAGTGGCCCAAAAATTTCATCCTGCATGCACAGCGCTTCGTCATCTGGATTGATAATCAAAGTCGGTGGGATTTTTTGGAGTGGATTAACCTGGAAATCTTCATTAGCTGGGTTAATGGTCACTGTTTTGATGGAGCGCTCATGGGCGTCAGTTAGATTGCTGTTCATACGTTCATAGTGGCGGTCATTGACCATCGCTGTGTACTGATCGTTCTTAAGCAACGTCGGATACATCTCCGCAACTACAAGAGTTGCCTGCTCAATCACCTCATCCAGATCCTCTTCAGGGACCAACAGGTAGTCTGGCGCTATACAGACTTGGCCGGCATTCAACATTTTACCCACCATAATTCGCTCGACTGCTTCCTTCAAATTGGCACTTCGCGATATAACTACAGGCGATTTGCCGCCCAATTCAAGAGTTACGGGTACAAGGTTACGCGCAGCAGCAGCCATAACATGACGAGCAACACTGGTAGCCCCAGTAAAAATCATATGGTCGAAAGGTAGCGAAGAGAAGGCTTGACCAACTTTTGGACCCCCCGTAAATACGGTCAATTCCGTTGGATCAAATACCTCAGCCACCATCTCTGAGATCAAGGCTGAGGTGGCAGGAGTAAATTCGGAGGGCTTAATCATTGCCCGATTGCCTGCGGCAAGCACACCCGCAAGCGGTTCAAACACCATACCCAATGGGAAGTTCCAAGGGGCAAGCACGCCAACGACGCCCTTAGGCTGATACTCAACGGTCGATCGCCCACCCAGCAGGTTCAACGGAAACATAGTAGGTCTCTTCTCATGCTTCATCCAGCTTTTGAGGTGCTTCTTACAATGCTTGAGACATTCGATAGAGCCTGTAACATCCGTCATCAAATTAACCTGCCTGGGCCGACAACCAAAATCTTGATTCATGGCTTCACTGATGGCTTCCGAATGTCTAACCAATATATCTATTGCACGATCAATCCTGTCTATACGAGTGCTAGCCGACACTATCCCTTCGCTCAAGTAACTATTGCGCTGTGCCCCCAGAGCAGCCTGCATTTTAAATTCGGTAGCCGTATCTAGTAGACTTTTTTGTGGTGCGTTCATCCTATATTCTCCATGATGATAATAATTGACTGACGGTCATTTAACAGCTGGCCGACCATAATTGCAACTTATTTTGTTGATATGAGTGCGACTATGCAGCTGGAGCATGCTGCAGCTGATTCCTTAGTGCCTCAGCGGCAAAAAAGAATGATTTCGGACGCCATTGCTTGTTAACATGATTTGCATAAAATCAAGGCAGCAGAGTATGAGCGGCATAGTCGCTAATCGTCTGTGCATTAACGTGGAATAAAGGAACGGTTTACTGCTACATTAGCCGTCGATAGAAACCAACGCAGAAGGATTTATGACTAGACAAAATCGAACCATCAATTTATGTGTGACACTTTTGTTTTGTGCGCCCTACTCATTGGCAGCATCATCAGGTCAGAGAGAGGTTGTACTTAATAACGCAGACGTTGAAGTTGTGCGCCTAACCTATCCCGCTGGCACCGAATCTGGCATGCATACACATACTTATGACAATCGAGTGGTGTATTTCATTAAGGGCGGGACGCTAATCTTGATACCTGAAGATAGCCGGAAACCCAGCACCAAATTATTAGCAACTGATGGACAGACTCTTTTTTTGCCAGCGACCACACACAATGTGAGGAATATCGGAAAAATGGAGGTTGTGATTCTAGAAACAGAGCTAAAATAACAAACAACGCCAGATCAGGTAATACGCTCTGCCAACGCTAATTGTTGTTGCGGTTAATTCGCTATCAACTGTTGTTGAGACGATACACTCGAGGACAGGTGTTATAAAACATATTTTTTAAAGAACGATCAGGTACGGTAATTAGTGATGTTCATTCAAATTTAAGCCGCCGTGGTGTGGTGATCCTTTGCATTTTATCCAGATGATTCAAAAAAGCCCCCGAGACGGAGGCTTTTTTGGACAGATTTGCGCTATAGGCATCTGAAAATGGTGGGCTCGGCAGGAATCGAACCTGCATCTAAGACTTAGGAGGTCCCTATTCTATCCATTGAACTACGAGCCCAAGGCCGCCATTATATTGAATGCAACGCTAATTGATACAACCGATAACTAACGATTCCGCCCTAAAGCGTCATGACTAGTAACCCAATCACCCGCCAACACCGCACTCATCAACGATAACTCACCAGCCAGGACCGTTGCCCCGATGATCTCTGCCAATTTTTTGACTTTGCCCGCACCACTGCACCCCATCATTTTCAGACATTCTTGCTGTGTTGGCAGGCCAGTCCCGCCACCATAAGTTGCCACTATTAGCGAAGGAATGGTGATAGAAAAGTAATAGTTACTGTCGTTATCTAAGTCTACATACACAATTGCAGCTGAAGATTCAGCTACATTGGCAACGTCTTGCCCAGTAGCAATAAACGTTGCTGTAATACCATTGGCTGAATGAGCTCCCGTATTGATCGAACCTGCTAGTAACCCCCCGACCTGAGTGATCGCCCTAGCTTTAAAGAGAGTCTCTGCGGTAACCCCCATAACCTTTTCGAATAGTGCACTAGGGATCACGACTTCAGCGATCACACGCTTTCCCCTTGTGTGTAACGTATTCAGTTGAGAGTGTTTTTTATCGGTGTCCATCGCACCAGAGAGCATGTAACGCTTGATCCCAGGATAGTTGTCCTTAATCCACTCACAGGCGACAAACGTCGCTTTACCAACCATGTTCTGGCCCGCAGCATCACCGGTGGTGTAATTAAAACGAAGATAGCGCATTCGCGCTGCAGAAAATTGCTGAATATCACGCAATTTACCAGAGGAGGTTGTACTTTCTGCTTGCTCTGATATGTCCTCAAAATGCTCCTCTACCCACAGGCCAAATTCACGGGCCTCACGAGCGTCTTCAAAAATAAACACTGGGGCGCGCTGCATGGCATCATCAACGACGGTGACTTTGGCCCCTCCAGCCTCGCGAAGTAGCCTAGCACCTCTATTGTAGCTAGCAACAAGCGTCCCTTCACTGGTCGCCATGGGCACGTAAAACTCACCAATAGCGTGCTCTCCATTAACCTGCAAGGGACCAACTAAACCCATAGGTACCTGCGCCACGCCAATAAAGTTTTCTATATTGCCAGCTGTCGTTGACGGGTCAACAGAGTAATGCCCGATATTATCCAGCGAGGTAGCTGTTTTCTCGCAGACGAAGTCACGACGCTGTTGGGCCATTGCCTCGGTATAATCGTTTGCACTGTCTCTTGGAATCTTATCTGACATGTAGCTCTCCTTGTTAGACTGACTTGATTGCTCATTGATACCCTTATGCGGTTAACCGCTCAGCATCAGAGTTATGGCTTTAGCGAAAACTTTTGCGCCCTTTGACACTATTATCTGTCTGGCCCGTGACGCGTACAAGCTTAGTTTTCGACTAGGGAGTTTTGTTGTCGGCACCAGGCTTTGGTGACCGATTACTGCCCTATGTAACACAATATCGATTACAATCCCCCCCATGAATATGCTACTGCTTACAACCAAACTATCTGACAATACTTACAAGGTCTCCGGCCGGCAGCTAGAACATTTGCTAGACGTGCATAAGGCCAAGATTGGTGATTCGTTTAAGGTAGGACATATCAATGGTTTAATGGGTACTGGCACCATTGTCCAGCTGGACAATGAACAAGCAACATTAACACTGGACCTCAGTCAGGACCCACCGCCACCACTGCCACTAACCCTGATACTTGCTTTACCGCGGCCAAAAATGTTGCGTAGAACATTGCAAACGATTGCTGCCATGGGAGTAAAGAACCTATACCTTATCAATTCAAGTCGCGTCGAGAAAAGCTTTTGGCAGTCACCTTTTCTGTCGCCAGATGCAATCGAAGAACAACTCATTCTAGGATTAGAGCAAGCAAGAGACACGGCCTTACCCACGGTGCATCTGCGCAAATTATTTAAGCCTTTCGTCGAAGATGAATTAAGGGACCTTATCAAAGGAACTGCCCCATTGGTGGCTCACCCGAATACCGAAGAAAACTGCCCAGTGAATACGCCAGAAAAGGTTACATTAGCGATTGGGCCAGAAGGTGGATTTATACCCTATGAGATCGACAAACTTATCGACATTGGATTTAAGGCAGTCCACTTAGGACCTCGAATATTAAGAGTAGAAAATGCCGTGCCCTCAATTATTAGCCGACTTTTCCCAGGCTAAGCAGTCTCTTCTTCAAACATGAGGTACTCGCACACATGCATGCCGCTGTCCACATAAGTCGCGTGTGCGCCAACATTCTCAGTTTCAGCGTACAACCTAAACCCACAGACTGGCGTCTCCTGCTCTGAAGCCATAGTCTTAAGACGCTCATACATGCCACGATAGAGTCCCTGACGGCGAAACTGTGGTTTCACATAAACCGATTGAATCCACCAAAATAAGCCATTACGCCAATCAGACCATTCATATGTCACCATCAAGGTCGCAGCAACCGTACCATTAACCTCGGCAACCAAATAAAAGCCAAATTCTGGGCGCTCAAACAAGCCATTAACACCAAGAATAGCGACCTCCAAATCTAACAACTTATCTTCAGTCTCAAGCGCCATGGCACAGTTGTGTTCAGCTAGTATTAGCGCGTCTGACTCGGCATTAGCAACACGTATATCAACCATTCGTTTTATCCTTATTTTTCTAGCAACCGTTAGCGTTGAATTAAAACATCAAGCTAGCCAATCCGCCATTGCCTATTTGAAAGTAAGCCCTTAGAGTAGCAACCTTCGAGGATGACCTCCGTGAGGTCTCTCCGGCAACTGCGAGACGTACAAAGTAACAATGAAATCAATTTTTCGCCATGAAATACCCTATAGTTACAGTAGTATTTTACTGTTCGATTCGATCCGTGACATGCCTGAAGCGATCTGGCTAGACAGCGGTAAACCAACCAGTGATAAAGGCAGCTTAGATATCATTTCTAGCTGCCCTGACGTAATGATAGAAACCCGCGGCAACGAGTCCACCATTAGCAGTGAAAACAGCTCTCGAACGAGCCTGGAAGACCCCTTTGCTCTCGCTAACGAAGTGTTAGAGACACTTTTACCTATCGAATCGAAACACCAAGACCTGCCTTTTGTCGGTGGCATGTTAGGCTACTTTGGTTATGATTTAGGACGCAGGCTAATCGATATCCCCAGTATCGCCTCGTCGGTTACGGAACTTCCAGACATGCGCATTGGTCGGTTTTTATGGGCCCTAATTGTTAACCATGATCTAAAGAAAAGTCAGATTGTTTTTCATCAAAACTGCTCTGAAGAGCTTAAGACAGATGTCCTTAATCGCCTGACGAAGCCAAGCACGAAGCCAAGCACGAAGCCAAGCACGAAGCCAAGCATCGACCCTAACTCTCTCTTCAAACTTAACCAAGCTTTTAAGCCAACATTGACGCGACCTGAATACGCTGAAGCGATTGGTAAAATCAAAGATTACATCAGCAGTGGAGACTGCTATCAAACCAATTTTACACAACATT
>DUBX01000031.1:0-24501 GCA_012960115.1 Porticoccaceae bacterium | reverse complement strand
AGGCGACCCTTGGTTGGCCTATCTTGCGTTGAGAGAGGCGCTGCCCTCTCCATTCTCAGCCTATTGGAAGTGGCAAGATCAAGCCGTTCTTTGTATATCTCCAGAACGATTTTTAAAAGTGTCAAACAGCGCATCAGGAGACAGACTGCAGGCTGAAACAAAGCCCATTAAAGGAACCGTACCAAGAGGCCTATCGCTCATAGAAGATCAAGAACGCGCTGCCTCACTTGTTAGCAGTACTAAAGATCGAGCCGAGAACCTGATGATTGTGGATCTATTGCGAAATGATCTTAGCAAAAACTGTATACCCGGAAGCGTCAAAGTACCTCAGCTATTCGCCGTCGAAAGCTTTGTCAATGTGCACCATTTAGTAAGTACCGTTACAGGCGATTTATCTGATAGCAGTAGCCCCATGGATCTACTACGGGACTGTTTCCCTGGCGGCTCAATAACAGGCGCGCCAAAACGGCGTGCAATGGAGATTATAGAGCAGCTTGAACCCGTTCGGCGGTCTGTTTATTGCGGCAGTATTGGCTATGTCAGCGCCAACAATCAGATGGATACGAACATCGCTATCAGAACCATCCTTGCCTCAAGCACGGTCATGCACTGCTGGGGCGGCGGCGGAATCGTGGCAGATTCCGAAGCTGAGAGTGAATTTGAAGAATCGATGGATAAAATCAAGCTTCTATTGAAAACTCTTGAAGACCTCACCGACTCATAGTGTCCGGATCCGAGGTAGTACAGAAAAAAAGCCTACCACAGAAACACATTAGCGCTACTTCCATAGATTTTCGTACTACTCAAACGGAAAACAGAGAGCAGAAGAAAGCAAACTACGCACATCAACAAACTGGTTTTCGTACGAAACTACGTTCCAAGTTACGTCCCCCCCTAAAGACAAGATATGAACCAGAGCAACCAAGCCTAACTCTGCTACACCTAAGTACCACTTTCTCCAACACCTACCTATGCTCTAGCCTAGAACAACGAGCAGAAGTTAGGTACACTAATTCTTGATTAGGCTTTGGTTGCCTTGTAGGTAGACTGTGTATAAGCGGACGTAAAAGATCAGACTACTTATTTCTGATAAGCCTATCAAAACGTTAGTTACTCACCTTTAAGTTTTTCTATGATTGATGAAGAATCGATTAAAGGACTTCTCGGTACATATCGCATAATCCCCATCTTGTGAGGTAACTCATACATATGTTCCATATTATTGCCTGCTACATGAATATCAATACGATGTAGTAGGTAAAAATTCTCATCGTTATTCGGTGTAAGCGGGGCAACAATTACCTCATCGACACCCTTAATATTCCGAATTATTTCACAGCGTTGTTCGCAAGAAATAGTAGGGGTGCGCTTATAAGATTCAACGTCTTCGTCTGAATGTACACCAACAATAAGGTAGTCGCCAAACTTTTTTGCTTTTTGAATAACCGATAAATGCCCTACGTGAAATAAATCAAATACGCCACTGGTGTATACTCTTGTCATCTTTATCACTCCTATACATGTCGAACATATAACAACTACTTTTCGCTATATGTTTTATTAAAATCTACCTCGCCATAAACTCACTCGTTGGTGAAATTGCAGCGGATAAAAAAATAGTTCGCTTCTTGAAATGTCCATATCAACAGCAAAGCGGGCTTATTGAATAACCATGGCTTTAAACATCATGGTTATTTTCCTTAACCGAGAGCCAGTTACCTGAGTGCCAGTTAACGGTAAATATCTTTTTCAAATACAAATGTTCTAGAGCAGTAACCAGCTATAGGTCAACGTGATAACTAGCGTGTATAGGGCAAGCACATAATACCAACGGCCACTGAGTTTTGGTGTTCTTATCGGAGCGACATTTAGTGCGGCTAAACCAAGGATGGTAATATAAAGTACGACAGTGAACGCTGCGGTAGAGATAACACTCTCTAGCAGAAAAATAAAAACAAGAATAATGGCATTATTATCAGACGCAAGACCTTGATAGCTCGATTTTTCATCTAAACCGTAGACATTAAAATAACTTAACCGTAAGACGCAAGCGGCAACAATAATAAAAGCACCGGGGAGAAATGCAGGATGATAATTTCCGTAACTCAATAAGATAACTGCGGGGCAGATGCCAAAGCTAACAATATCAATCAGTGAGTCTACTTGCCCACCAATTTGACCTTGCATTGCCGTTCTATTTTTCATTTTTCTGGCAATTTTTCCATCATTCCAATCAAAGAACACCGCCCAAATTAACCCTATCATTGCGGCAGGGTAAATGCCGATCATGGCAAAGTACAGTGCTAATAAGGCTGAAAACAGCCCAAATAGCGAACAAATATTAGGTAAATCAAAGGCAAGTGATAATATCGAAGGGGGTGTGGTCGACGAATCATTATCGGTTTCTACTGACGGCATGAATTACTCTTATTGTGAATTAAATGGATTTTATCGGGTATTTAATCTAAAGCGTGACCAACTTGCAGGTATTGTTATCGATATGAGTTATTTTAATGATGTTAATTTACTTTGGGGAAGTTTTAGAACATTAAGTAACTTTTTCTATAAAGATTTTGGCATCAATAGATATTTGGCATGAATATAGCATATTCAATCGATTCAATCTTATTTATTTCCAATTATCTTTTCACTCGGAAAAGTTTAAATTTATTTCCTAATTTCCTGTTTTGTCTGATTTAACGATAACTATATGTTTACATGTTATTCTATCAATAAATAGTAGTGCAGGTAACGAATAATTGCTGATAAGTTTTGCCCCTTATGCACCTGATCGGTGACCACGGTCAAGCCTGGCTGGCGATGATTAAGTACGGCAATAGCTCTGAGGTCATTGCTTATAAGCCTTAGCGACTTCCTCTGCAATTAAAGTAATACCCTTGCGCACGGTATCCCCGTCTTGAGCATAGGATACTCGAATGCATTCCTGCTGATGCCGCCACGCCTTGTCCATACCTGGAAAGAAATTATGCCCAGGCACTACCAACACCCCTCTTCGCTTGAGCCTCTCATAAAGCTCTTGACTGCTAATGGGCAAACCATCAAACCACAACCATAGAAATATAGCGCCTTCAGGCTTATGAATACGATATGGAATATAGCCAAACGATTCTTTAATCCATTTGACCGCCTGTGTGGCACGCTGTTGATAGAATGGTTTGATCAGTTTTCGGCTTAACGACAATATCTCACCTGTCCTAAACAGCTCACGGGCAATCGTCGGACCAAAGTTGCCGCAAGCAAGACTGACCACTGTATTTGCATTGCTAAAAGCCTGAATCACATCCTCTCTGGCCACCACAATACCTGTCCTGACGCCAGGCAGACCAAGCTTTGAGAGACTCAGAACCAATACCGTGTTCTGATTCCAATGGGGCTTGGCCTCATTAAATAAAATCCCCGGGAACGGCAAGCCATAAGCACCATCAATAATTAAGGGAATATCGGCTGCTTGAGCAATCTCATCAAGGTGTTCAACCTCATCGTCGGTAAGCACATTGCCAGTAGGATTGGTTGGCCTGGAAACGCACATAGCCGCTGTTTTCTCTGTAATCTGTAGCTTTGAAAAATCAACGTGATACTTAAACATGCGCTCATCAAGCAGCTCTATTTCAGGTCGAGTAGCGGTGAAAAACTGTTCCGACAAGCCAATGTCAGTGTACCCAATGTATTCTGGCGCCAAAGGCAAATGTATAGAGCGATGCGTACCATCACTCATCGTCCCCGCCAGCATGTTGTATAGAATAAAAAAGGCCGGTTGACTACCGTTAGAGATAGCAATGTTCCGCTCAGAAACGTCCCAGCCAAATTCCTTGCGAAGTAAATCAGCAATCTGATTGAGGAATAATTTATCGCCTTGAGGGGACTGATAGATCCCCATTAGGCTATGTAACTGCTGAGGATCTTGAAGAACCGCTTCGAGTCGCTTCTTAAAAATAGCCTCTGCCTCGGGAATACGACCGGGATTGCCGCCACCCATAAAAATCATATCCGGGTTTTCATTAAGCGCTGTACCGAGGTCGTCCATCAGTTCAACAATGCCCGTTGATGCTGAAAACTTGTCTCCAAATGCAGATAACTTCAATGCTTACTCCTTGATCTCGCCTCTTCCGACGACCATATTAATCCATATTACGAAAGGTAAAATTTATTCTCGACTCAACAACATTCTTATCTTTGGCGATGCTATGGTGCCAATACTCTTGAATACCTGACCCCATCATCATAAGGGAGCCGTGAGGTAAGTTTATTTTTAGCCTTTCTTTAGTCGTTTTATGACGCAACAAGAAAGCTCGCTCTTGACCCAAACTGACTGACGCTATAATCGGCTCTGACCCTAACTCAATCTCATCATCAGCATGCCAATCAACACTATCTCGGCCGTCTCGATAGTAATTTACTAGCGTTCTATTAAAACAATTGCCAGTCTGGCGCTCTACCCTGCGTCGGAGTATCTCCATCCAAGGTGGAAAAGCCACCGCTTGCAACCTAATCCGTGAATAACTATAGCTAGTAGTAGGATCACCATACCAATTTTGTAATCTTGGGATAGGGATCGATTTGCCCGCTATATTAATATTATCGTGTCGCCAAGCGATCTGATCAATAGCAGTGGCGAGTAGATCATCGGCTTCAGTGAGCCCCAACCAACTAGGCCAAAACGTGATTTCACTCTGGCGGTCTGAACTCAATTGAAGCGGAATAACCTGCTGCTCAAAAAGATCCATAGATACGCGGTTCCACCTCTAAATCAATGCCGAATCTTACCTTTACAGCAGCTTGGATCTCTTTCGCTAGGGCTAGAACCTCTTTAGCACTGTTGTTATCGCCCTCCTTACTGTAATTCACCAGAACTAGAGCTTGCTTGTCATGCACACCAACATCGCCTCGGCGCACACCGCGAAATTGGCACTGATCAATCAACCATGCCGCCGGGACCTTCACTGACCCATCCGCCTGAGGGTAAAAAGGAACCTCGACGCTGCCATCGATCGCCTGTACATGGGCCAAAGCTGACCGCGCAATGACCGGATTCTTAAAAAAGCTACCAACATTAGCTAACTCATTCGGATCAGGTAGTTTTTCACGACGTATTTTACACACTGCATTAGAGACCAACTGCGGTGTAGGGTCTTTATCTAGCGCAACAAAATAAGCATTCAGGGCAGGATAATCAATATTTATATTGGGTTCAGTTGATAAGCGCAACGTCAGATGAGTAATAATGCATTTATCTTTCAATGATTGCTTAAAAACACTATCTCTATAGGAAAACTGGCAGGCCTCACGATCCAACCCCGAGCATGTGCCCGAGTGAATATCGATCACCTGTAGTGACACGAGTCGGCTAGAGAGTTCTACGCCGTAGGCCCCTATATTTTGAATTGCCGCTGCCCCCATATTACCTGGAATTAATGACAGGTTCTCTAGACCGTACCACCCTCTCTCTAGGCACATAAGCACCATGTCATGCCAGTTCTCACCTGCGGCAAAGGTCACATCAACATATCCAGTGGAAACGCCCTGCGGCACAACAGACTCCCACCCTTTTAACGCTAAATGCACAACCAGCCCGCTTAGATTACTCGCAAGCACGACATTACTACCCGCCCCCAAGGGCGTGACGGCTAAATTATGCTTTCTGGCAAAAGACAGCGCTTTTTGTACCTCATCAATCGTTGACGTAGAACAAAAATACTCGGCGGTTGAAGGCAAAGCCATGGTATTCATGGTCAGTAACGACTTTTTTGTCTCGATCTGCAGATTGCCCATCTAAGGAATCATCCTCCGACCCTATCTGATTGGTGCAACTGAGCCTTGATACGCTCCAAAAGCCCTAGCGACGCATCCTCGATCAAGTCCAGCACTAACTCAAAGCCATCGGCACCCCCCAAGTATGGATCTGGCACTTCGGTATAGTCTGAATATCGCTCTTTGCCAGTATAATCTAGAAAAAGCTTAAGCTCTCCAGAAAATTCGCCAGGGCACATAACCTCCAAATCACCCAGATTGCTGTTATCCATAGCGATAATATAGTCAAAATGCGCAAAATCAGAGGGCGTTACTAGCCGCGCGCGTAAATCTGATAGGTCGTAACCTCTTTCGGCGGCGGTTGCCGTTGAACGCGCATCCGGAGCGTACCCTAGGTGCCAATCGCCTGTACCAGCGCTGTCGACCTGAATTTTGCTATCAAGCCCCTGAGTAGTCACGATCTGTCGAAATACCGCATGCGCTGTAGGCGACCGGCAAATATTTCCAAGACACACAAATAAAACTGATAGTTTGCTCATACTCTGTGACCTGCCTGCGTTTTTGATATGATGTAAATCATAAAGTATTTACTGTAAGCTACTGTTTAATATATATTTATGTTAAGACAGAAGTAGCGTGGCGGCCTCTAAATCTTGTTCTGTGTCAATGCCACCAGGCACTTCTTCAATGGCATCTTCTACATGAATCGCCACGTCATTCCACAAGAATCGCAATTGCTCCAACGACTCAGAATGCTCGGCTGGTGCAACTGGCCACGCAACAAACGCATTCAACTGACTGACCCGATAGGCATAGATGCCAATATGCCGCCTAGGAGACAGTGCGGATGCCATGATATTACTATCGCCCTGAGCACCGCCTCTGGGCCAGGGGATTGACGCGCGACTAAAGTAATTGGCCATCCCTTGAGCGTTAGCGACGACTTTAACGACATTGGGGTCCTTAAACGCCACAATGTCAGTAATGGGCTCTGAGAGTGTCGATACCCCCGCCGAAGGATTACGGGCAAGGTTGTTGGCCACCTGATCGATCACGGCCGGTGGTATCAGAGGCTCATCGCCTTGCACGTTAACCACCAACTGATCGACCTTAAGCGCCAATATACTCGTCACTTCCTGCAATCTATCAGTGCCAGACACATGATCGTCTCTGGTCATACACACCTCAGCACCAAAGTCGCTAGCGGCCTGCCTAATCCGCTCATCGTCAGTTGCAATGATCACCCGGAATGCCCCACTCTTACTCGCCTGCTGCCAAACACGCTGAATCATAGTAATACCAGCAATATCTTTGAGCGGCTTGCCCGGCAAGCGCGTGGACTCGTAGCGGGCAGGGATTATGACGATAAAGGACATACAAAGTACTCTTAGAGTTATAGCTTCATTATATGACTAACTTATGTAGCCGTGATAGTCAGACCTGCTTGTTGGGCAAGGCCATGAACAAAATCGTCTGAAATAGACATTTCTACGTCTAACACCCACAGATTCTCACGGATGACACCACTGTATTTAACCGCATCTTTCGAGGTAATAATTACAGGCAAGTCGTCACCAAAATCGAGATCATCACTACTTAGGTCCTGATGATCATTGACCGAACTCAAAATAACCTCAAACCCTAGTGTTTTGAGTGTTTGAGCAAATCTCTCAGGGTGCCCAATACCGCAAACGGCATGTACTTTTTTGCCGCCCTCCCAGGCATCAACTGGGGCTATTAGACTACTGGCTATATTACGCAAACCTAAAGCCTGCAATTCAACATGATGCGCCCCGACCAAGTCTAGCTCTGTCGCAATGTCAGTCTCAGAGCCATTGAGCACCACAAAATCTACCTGTCTTAAGCGGCTAGGACTCTCACGCAAAGGGCCCGACGGCAACATGCGACCATTACCTAGGCCTCGCTGAGCATCTACCACTGCGATCTCAACATCTCTATGTAAACGGTAATGCTGTAAGCCATCATCGCTAAGAACGATGTCACAGGAGGTCTCATTCAACAAAAACTCAACAGCTCTCACGCGATCAGGGTCTACCACCACTGGGCATCCGCATGATCGTGCTATCAAAAGTGGTTCATCACCGCTTTGGTCTACGGGTGTTTGACTCGTGACGCGTAATGGATAGGCATTAGCAGCGCCGCCATAACCACGACTGACAACGCCAACTGTATAGCCACGCTTATTGAATGCGTTAACTAACGCTATAATCAACGGTGTCTTACCACTGCCACCAACAGAAATGTTACCCACCACCACGACAGGCACCGGAAAAGGATTACCTTGATACAAACGCTGAAGAATCTTTCTTCTAACGGCGGATATAAGACTAAACAACCAAGAGAGTGGGGCTAACAACAATAGCCATGAGCTATTACTATAGCAGGCATTTAGCCATCTCTTTTCAGACGACAAAGCTATCCCCCTTAGTCATCAAACTGGTTTCGATAAAGCTTAGCGTAGCGGCCCTTATTAGACAGCAATTCCTCATGGGTGCCCTGCTCAATAATGAGCCCTTTTTCCAGCACTAAGATACGATCGGCTTTTTCAACAGTGCTTAACCGATGGGCGATAACAAAGGTTGTGCGGCCCTTCATCAGCTGATCTAAAGCCGCCTGAATTTGACGTTCTGAATCCGTATCCAGAGCTGAAGTTGCTTCATCAAGGATAAGAATTGGCGCGTTCTTAAGCACTGCACGGGCTATTGCTATACGCTGCCTCTGCCCGCCAGAGAGCATGACACCGTCATCCCCTATATGAGTATCAAAGCCCTCAGGTAGATCTCCAATAAACTCATCGGCATTGGCTATTTTAGCCGCCGCTCGCACCTGACCCTCAGACCTATCCTTTAATTCGCCATAGGCAATGTTGTTGAAAATAGTGTCGTTAAACAAAGTGACGTTTTGACTCACGATTCCAATATGTTTTCTTAAATTAGTGAGCGCAAATTCATTAACATCAACGCCATCAAGCAAGATCTGCCCTTCTTTATGGTTATAAAAGCGAGGGATCAAGCTTACTAGAGATGTCTTTCCGCTGCCTGAAGACCCCACAAGTGCAACAGTCTCTCCGGGACTAACCTTGAGATTAATGTCTTTAAGAACCTCTTTATCGGTTCCCGTGTAAGTGAAACTGACATTAGAGAATTCAAACCCACCGGTAACCACTTCTGTTTCAAAAGTGCCCTCGTCCGTTTCAGCATCTGAATCAAGGACCTCAAAGATTGATTCTGCCGCAGCAATACCGCGCTGAATATCGCTATTGACCTCTGTAAGCTGGCGAATAGGCTTAATCAGTACCCCTGAAGCAACTATAAAGGCAATAAAACTACCTGTAGTCATGGTGCTGAGAATAATCGGATTAAGCATGAACCCGGTAACACCGGCAAAGGCAAAAGAAACAATCAGGATAATTAGCGGGTTACTCAATGCACCAGTAAATGCCATTTTCATGTTCTGCCGTCGATTATCATGACTGGCATCATTCATCCGGTTACGCTCAGTCTTTACAGCACCGAACATTCGAACCTCTTGATAGCCCTGCACAGCCTCTTGCGTCACATGGGTCACATCACCCATAGCTGACAAAATATTTTTACTAATTAACCTGAAACGCTTACTTACCTTGGCAACGATCAGTCCAATAATGGGTAATACGGCTATAAAGAATAGAGTTAGTATCCAATTCACATACAACAGATACCCCATCAATAGAATCACTAAACTGCCCTGCTGTATAACAGTCTTAATCGCTTTTGTGCCTGCCTCTGTCACCTGCTGCACATTAAAGGTAACCACCGACACCAAATTTCCGGACATTGACCGGTCAAAAAACTTAAACGGCAGCAGTAAATAGCGATTAAACAGGTCCGTTCGCAACGCATGCACTAGGTAATTTGCTACATAGGCAATGAAATAGGTACCAATCAGATAGCCAATGCCCCTCACCGCACTAATCATAATTAAAAATAGCGGTATGACTAGCCAGCTTTCATGCACTAATTCATCGCCAAATATTCCTTGAGCAAGGCCGCCGATAACCCCAGATTTCGGCGTAGCCGGAGAATCAACCGCAGACCCTGTTAGAACAGCTACTGTGTCCGTGATATAGCGCAACAGGTCAATAAAGGCGATTTCCGCAAGAGAATGCAACAGTAAACCGACGACGGCGATTAAAAATGGGAGCCAGTAGCGAGCCACATAGCCAAGTAATCTTAGATAGGTTTTTGTTCCTGAGGTACTAGTTGATTCAGACATCCTGAGGTAGCTCTCCCAGCATGAAGCCACATATGCTACTGGAAGGCCTTAAACAGGCCCAAAGAAGCTCATATGGCCTCTGGGTAGACCCTCTCACAGCAATACTCGACACTGTTGTCATTATTTAGGACTCGGTCATTAATCTTTAACTGTTCGCCCTCTTCGGGCCAGCACGGCTACAACAGCGCCAATTAAACCATAACAATGGCCCGCAGGTCATACTTGACCGTATATTTATAGTGAACAATGTAAATTAACCCTAGTGACTAAATCATACAAATCCCTGTTTTCAGGCAACGTCTATAATGTTACCGTCTTACAATACTTGGGACTGTGATCTAGTACAGCCAGATGTGTAAAACAAACATTAGCCAATGGTGCGTATGCAGCAATGAAAAATCTATTAATTGTTTACCACAGCCAAAGCGGCGGCACTATGCGTATGGCGGAAGCCGTACATGAGGGGTGCCAACGTGAGGAAGATGTTAAAACGCGCTTTATAACGGCTTTTGATGCCGATTTGAGCGACTTGCGTTGGGCTGACGGCATTCTCTTAGGGACGCCTGAGAACTTTGGCTACATGAGCGGCGCTTTGAAAGACTTTTTTGATCGTACTTTCTATCCCGCTGAACCTTATCAACTGAACCTGCCCTACGGCATTTTTGTCAGCTCAGGTAATGACGGTACCGGTGCTGTTCGTGAAGTAGACCGTATCGTTAAAGGCTACCCGATGCGTAAGGTGTGCGAACCGCTGATCATCGTTGGGGGCTTCAAAAATGAGCACCAAGAACTGTGCGAAGATTTCGGCCAGGGTATGGCTGCAGGATTAGCCTTTGGTATTTTTTAAAAACACCCTACACAGCTTGAGTCGACAGCAATTTCTATAGAAGGAAGGAACACAAATCATGGAACCAAATTTTCATGCGCTACAATTAATAGCAGAGATAGCCATAGGTATCGTTGGTTTCTCAGCAATGTTTTACAACTCTTGGGGTTTCGATCCAGACGCTAGTTAAGCTTAGTTACAGCCCTAAAGTCGACAACAACCCGCATAGGTGGAATCTCTTACCCCGGTCTAGTGGCCTATGCTTAATTAACGACTCAATAAGGATAGCGTAATATGAATATTGTGACGCGAAACCTACTTAAAGTATTGTTAGAAAGCGCCTCGAAAAGCAATATAAAACAATATCCTCAGATGGTCTGTTTTTCTCACGACGCAATATCGCGAAAAATATTCATTGATGGCCTTTTCGAAAAGAGAGAACTTGATGTGCTAAAAGTTTTCTTAGAGCAAGAACTTCATGACTTTGACACCTGCTTAGATATTGGAGCTAATATTGGAAATCATTCGTTGTTTTTCTCTGATATATTCAATTAAGTTGTTAGCTTTGAGCCAAATAGCGCTACCTTCAGAGTTTTGACTATAAATGGTGATTTGGCTGACAATATACGTGTAGTTAATGTCGGTCTTGGCTCTAAGAGTGCCACCCTAAATGCTTTTGTTAACCCCCTAAACATCGGCGGTGCGGCAATAAGCGACTCCTTTGAGGCAAATGTAGAATTTAAAATTGTTGCTCTAGACGAATATTTGAAAAAGAACTCTACTTCATCGATAAGCTTTATTAAAATGGACGTAGAAGGTCATGAGTTAGAAGCACTTAAAGGGGCATCTGAAACTTTACAAACATATCATCCGATTCTTGCTCTTGAGTTACATGTCAATAAAGAACGATCACAAAGCGAATCTATTTTAGGTTTTCTTGAGGAGAATGGTTATAAATATGCACATGTTTTCAAGCCAACTTTTTTTCACTAAAAGTGAGCCTGTGTTTGTTAAGATTTCATTAAACAAATTTAATGAGTTTCCCAAGAAAAACCACAAGATGGTGCTGTTTACGGCTCATTAACCTAGGATTTTCAAAACCTAATCCTAATCGTACCCCCCCTCCCGAAAGAGCCTAGCCCTGATATCTATATGGCCGATGAAAAATACCCCAGTCTAGTGACAACCGCGATCTAGTAGCAACTTCTATCTACTGTTAACTATTTGGCTATGACCAAGTCTATAAAAACAACAAAGGAAATATCTCTATGGCGCCACGTCTTGGCAATTTCATCATATTCCTGATTTTAACCATCATTACCCTTGGTTTGTATCCTCTCTTTTTCTTTGTAACCCGCCAGCAAGAGACCGTGTTTTTGCTGGCCGAAATAAGAGATGAACTTAAAAGGCCTTAATCGTCTTTGTTACAGACATAAAAAAAACGCAAAACCGAAATTTTGCGTTTTTTAAATTGGAGCGGGAAAGGAGGCTCGAACTCCCGACCTGTTCGTTGGCAACGAACTGCTCTACCACTGAGCTATTCCCGCAGAAGCCAATAATGGCATCTTATAACATGGCGTCCCGTAGGGGAGTCGAACCCCTGTTACCGCCGTGAAAGGGCGGTGTCCTAGGCCTCTAGACGAACGGGACGAGGCTTAACATCAGATTTTGGGTGCCTATAAAAAAATAGCAGTTACTAACCCAAGACGCCGCATTATTATAAATTCCAAAATAATATCAAAAAAGCAAATCTGACTTGCTGTCTTTCACTTCAGCAAGGCGGGCATTATACCGTTGGATTCTCTATTCTCAAGCCTTTTTAATTAAATAATTAAGACAATAAAAAAAGTAGCCAGGCTCCCTCCCCTATTTTATTAAAATGCTTGCGCTGACTGACTTATAAGCGTTCGGCAAAGCGACTGAATTTGCCTTTCCTTGTTTCTCTATCAGCTCTACCAATGTGTTAAACTCTTATAAACATTAAAGGAGAGATTTATGGCTAAGGGTCAAGATTCGAAAAAAGCAGTTAAAAAGAAGCCTGAAAAAACGATGAAAGAAAAACGTCAGGAAAAGAAAGCCAAAAAACAATAGACGTATTTTTTCTCTCTTCTTTTCTTAATCTCTCTTCTTTCCTTAAAAGGTGTGGCTATTTTCACGCCACTGAAGCTGTGTTTTTAGTCGCTAGAGGGGATTTACAGCAGGCTACCAAGAGTACAGGCCCTGAGGCTTATTTATCAAGCATCTAGAGCCATTGAAGAGCTTCTTAGCGTCGAGAACCAAAAGTCATATAGTGGCCAGAGCCAAAACAGTTAAGTTTTTAGGTACAATGCGCGCGCGCAAAAATAAAACCATCGAAAAGTATTCAAGTAATGAAGCATTTTTTACAATCAGACAAATTAAACAATGTTAATTATGAAATTCGTGGGCCCGTCCTCGACTATGCCAATTGGCTAGAAGATGAAGGCCAGCAGATTCTTAAACTCAATATTGGCAACCCTGGCGCCTTTGGTTTTGATGCACCCGACGAAATAATGCACGATGTCATACATAACCTTCGCGACGCGCAAGGTTACTCGCACAGCAAGGGTTTATTCGCTGCGAGAAAAGCAGTCATGCAGCGATACCAAGCTGAAGGCCTTGAGGACATTCATGTGGATGACGTTATTATGGGCAATGGCGTTAGTGAATTGATTGTAATGTCGATGCAAGGTTTGCTCAATCAGGGGGATGAAATCCTCATCCCCTCCCCCGACTATCCGCTTTGGACAGCTGCGGTGTCTATTGCTGGGGGGAAACCCGTACATTATCAATGCGAAGAATCTGAAGGCTGGCAGCCTAATATTGATGATATAGAAAGACAAATTACTAAAAATACCCGCGGCATCGTTATTATTAACCCAAACAATCCTACTGGTGCGGTTTATTCAAAAGACACGCTGCGTGCATTAGTAGAGATTGCTGAGCGACATGAGTTGATCATATTTGCCGACGAAATTTATGACCGCATTTTATATGATGACGCGATACATCACCCGCTTGCGCTTTTGACAAAAAACACATTGTGCTTGACCTTCAATGGGCTATCAAAAACCTATCGGCTTGCTGGCTTTAGGTCTGGCTGGATGTTGATTAGCGGCGCCAAACAGATGGCCGCAAGTTACATTGAAGGCTTAGAAATGCTAGCCTCTATGCGTCTGTGTGCGAATGTTCCCGCCATGCTGGCCGTACAAACAGCGCTTGGTGGGCGCCAAAGCATTGAAGACTTGGTACTACCAGGCGGTCGCCTGCTTGCGCAACGTGACCTAGCGCATACACTTTTAACGGCTATTCCAGGCGTAACCTGTGTAAAACCGCAGTCTGCGATGTATTTGTTTTTCAAGTTAGACCCTGCGGTCTACCCTATTGATAACGACGAAAGTTTTGTTCTAGAGTTGCTAAAAGAAGAACACTTGCTGATCGTTCAGGGTTCCGCATTTACCTGTCAAGATACACAACACTTCAGAGTTGTATTTCTACCTGATCAGGACACGCTCATCAAAGCGATAGGGAGACTCTCTAGCTTTCTCCTCTCCTACGCAGCCAGCCACAGGAAGGTACCGCAAGCCCAATTGACTATATAGGGCGTTAGCCTAGATTAAAGCCTAAAGACGTTAGCGTTACCCGATCACTGTGAGACAGCCTTAACCGCTCAGTATCAAACACCATTGAAGCCCATTCACGCCGGACTGGATAGTCTCTGCGCAGCCGGTCAAAGTGTTCGCCTACAACATTAGAGCCAAGCTCAACGCCTTCAAGCATCGAACGCATTCTGTTGTCATCTGCACCAATGTCAAAGCTCGCCAAAATAGCATCGGCAACGCTGTCAATAACCGCAGGGGATAGCTCCATGTCGTCTAACTTTCGGATGTTACTCTGATGCTGGCGAACCCCATGCCAGGCCAAAAACGCGTTAAAGACCATTGACGTTCCGTTCACTTTCCCCTCGAGACTATATCCGGCAATATGAGGTGAAGCCATTGACACATGTTGGAGTAACTCTAGGTCAATTAGAGGTTCAGGCTCCCACACGTCGAGAGCAACCACTAAGTCTGCGCCTCCCTTTAACAAAGTGAGTAACGCTTGATTATCGACGACAGCACCACGACCGGCGTTGATTAAAAGAGCTCCGGATTTGAGCTTAGAAAGCGCCTTGGAATCCAGTAAATGGTAGGTAGGATATAGACCGGAAACTGTCAAAGGAGTGTGCAGGCAAATGATGTCACACCCTAGCACTGACTCAAAGTCGGTGGTCATTATTCCACTATCGCTTGCCAGATAAGGATCATACACCCGACAGTCAACGCCGATCGACAAAAGCGTCTTTAACAACCTGCCGCCCACATTACCGCAACCCACTATGCCGACTATTTTGTTCTGCCAATCAGGCATTAATCTCGTCATTACAGACAAATCATATTGCACCACCGATTGAGCATTACAGCCTGGGGCATGGGCGAAATGAATCTGCTCAGCTTGGAGATAATCTACGTCGATATGGTCCGTTCCAATAGTCGCAGAGCCCACAAATTTAACCGTTGAATCTTTTAGAAGATTGGGGCCCACTTGAGTCACAGACCGCACTAACAGGATATCTGCATCAACAAGGTCTGCTGCTGATATTTCTCGACCAGGCAATAGCTGAACGTCACCATAGGATCCAAATAATTCACTCGCCAGCGGTATGCTTTGATCAGTAACAATTTTCACTCTAATCTCACTTAGACTGTGGTGAAGTGGATCTATACGGGTCAGTGTCTCGCAGTTTCAGATCGACAGTGCGCCTCGAAAACGCCAAGCCAAACCCCATTTCTTCACAAAACAATTCAAAGGCATCCAGATGAATACCTTTCCATTCAATTCCCTGCAGGCTAGGCATCGATTTGGCGTCGCACGTAATCGTGGTCAACTGTCGAGCTAGCCTTAATTGATCCGCACACCCAACTAATTTATCTGCCAATTTCTTTGCTCCGCGAATCGGTAAATCTTGCAGCTGATCAAGATGGCTCATAATTGCTTCTACGTCAGAAAAATGCGAAAGAAGCTGCTTAGCCGTCTTTGACCCTATGCCCGGCACTCCGTGAATGTTGTCGCTCGCATCCCCTACCAAAGCAAGATAGTCCGCCATCTGCCTACAACCTAGATCCAACTCAGCCTCAAGTTCAGACTGGCCTTTAGGATTGGATTTTCCAAAGTCCCAATAAAGATCTTGCCCCTCAATAAGTTGCATAAGATCCTTGTCGCGACTGACAATAACCGGTTGAACATTATTCCCCCTGACAACACTAGCCATACTGCCAATCAAATCATCGGCCTCAAAGTCTGCTGATGCCATCTCAACCACACCCAGCACTCTGCATAACTGTCGACAGGCATTCAACTGAAAGCCAAGCGCATCATCAGGCAGTTCACGATTAGCTTTATAATCCGCACATAACTGATGGCGAAAACCTGTTCCAAGGCTCTCATCAAAGGCGCAAAATATATACTCCGGCTGCTGTCGACGCAATAAATCGAGTAGAAACCCAGTGAACCCATAAACGGCATGAGTGGGGAATTTCGGTTCTAGAGAGTGCCAATTTTCTGGCAAACTAAAGTAGCTACGGAAAATATAAATTGGCGAGTCAATCAATAGAGCCTGCACAATAATCCCCTAGACAATTTTTGCCAGCTGATAATGCTGATCACAGCGGGTATTCGAGTTACCAAAGGCCTCGCTCAATCTCGCTAAAAAAACAGCCGCTCGTGGTGGTAACTTCTCAGCGGTACACCAAGATTTTGCTTGATCAACTATGTCCTGCCTGAATATATCGCTTGGCCCATCGTCATGAAGACCCTCTAAATTGTCAGCACTTACGCGAAACGTATGACCGCAGGCCACTGCAAACATCCACTCTAAAGCCTGAGGCTTAGTCTCAGCAGCCTCAAAAACCGCCTGCTGATCGACGCTACGACCATCGGGCTGGTACCAATACCCAAAGTCTTCCAATAGGCGGCGTCGGGCTCCTGCTAGGCACCAGTGCGCAATTTCGTGGAGGGCACTTGAAGTGAAATCCTGACGATAAAAAATACGACAACATTGACCTTCCCTTGTGGCTGGCAGGTATAAGGGCTCGTCCGCCCCTCCGATCAAAATAGTATTAAATTTTACTTCAAACTCTGAGCCGAATAATGACGTGATTAATTGTAGTTTTTTACAGGCCAAAATAAAGTACCAATTCCGGTTTTTGTTGCTACTATTTAATAGTTTATCTGCTAGGGGCCACCTTGAGACACAAGTATTTTGGCAGCACCCTATTATCAACCGCCTCACACAAAAAGGCTATATTCCATTGCCAAGTTTTTCGCCGTGAAACACTAACCGTTGTGCTTTGTGTTTTTCTGGGGTACCTTATGTAGTGTTAGTGTTACATCTGCCCACTGCCATAAGGAAATTTATTTATGCTCAAATCGGCGATTGATTCCTCTAATGATAATGTGATTGACATCTTCACTCGTAAACCACTCTCCGAACTCACCAACAACCGTTTAGTCCGCATTTCAGCCGAGCTTGATGGCTTAGAAATGCTGTATACCAATCCAGAAAATCCAGACAAACTATTTTCTCTTAAAATCCTAGCGTGGGGACTGCGTCTTAGTGGTGAAGTTGTCGCACTCATACCCTGGCTAAGTAAACTAACACCCTACGATGAAATAATTGACCCTTTGCATGGTCAATGGCAAGGCTATTATGACCAAGGAATTAATGAATTATTCTTCTCCCCTCCCCTACATAAAGTCATCGAACTAGAGTCTGCAGCCGAATATTACGATTATCAGTGCGACTCTGACACCGAAATAATTCAAGAAATCCCCGATAGTATAGGTACACATAGTGTCCTCTCCGAGGATGGATTTCAAAGCATTTGCTTAAAAGAGGTTGTAAGCTGGCGATTGCTCAACAGCGGCGCTATTGAAGCGATGCTGATCGATGAGAAAAAGATGGTCGCCACGCCCGTCCTTCCCGGCGACGATTGCCTTTATCCCGCAGAACAAAACCCCGACTTCCGGTACTTTTTCCAGCACAACATAGCCAATAAAATAAAATCCCAAGACCCAGAAGTCTTGGCCGCTATTTTGTTACTTCAAGAAAGTTAAGGTTGTTTAAAGCCCGATTTTTACGGGTTACCATATCCCATTAACCGCAGATAACGCTTTTCCAATAGACTCTCGACATCTTCAGATTGGAGTTCATCTAACTGTTTGATAAGGTGCTGCTTGAGGGTAGCACTCATCATTTCTATATCACGGTGTGCGCCACCCATCGGTTCAGGGATAGTGGCATCTACAATACCTAGTTTTTCTAGATCAGATGAGGTGACGCCCATGGCTTCGGCAGCATCTGGTGCTTTCTCACTGGTCTTCCAAATAATATTGGCGCAACCTTCTGGAGAAATGACGAAGTAAGTGCTGTATTGCAGCATATTAAGTCTGTCTCCCACGCCTATACCCAATGCTCCTCCCGAGCTTCCTTCACCGATAACCGTGCATATGATAGGTGTTTTTAAACGAGACATTACCGCTAGATTCTTGGCAATAGCTTCGGAAATATTTCTCTCTTCAGAATCGATGCCTGGGTAAGCACCGGGGGTATCAATTAGGGTCAGAATAGGCATATTAAAACGTTCAGCCGTTTCCATTAGCCGAAGAGCCTTACGATACCCCTCACCCTTAGGCATGCCAAAATTACGCATCACCTTGTCAGTAACGCCGCGGCCTTTTTCCTGGCCTATCACCATGACAGGCTTACCATCTAGCCGAGCGACACCACCAACGATGGCGCTATCATCACCAAAGTGACGATCACCATGCATCTCTTCCCAATCAGTAAAAATTCTTTGGATGTAATCAAGCGTGTAAGGCCGATGAGGGTGCCTAGCAACCTGCACAACCTGCCATGGGGTTAACTTTGAATAAATATTTTCTGTCAGTTTTCGTGACTTACCACGTAACTTTGCCACTTCCTCTGCGATATTGAGCTCATTGTCATTGCCCACCAAATGCAGTTCTTCAATTTTAGCTTCTAATTCGGCAATTGGTTGCTCAAAAGATAAATAATCTAAATTCATCGTTATTAATGTCTCATATCGCCGTGGGTGTTGGGAAAGTGCAGTTTAACATCTCTACAGGCCACGGCTAGTCCAGAATCAATGATAACGTAAAGTGACACTATTTTTCCCAAATTCCTCGCGAAGATGATATATCAGTTCGTCTCTTGGCTGAATCTTCCATTGATCACCCATTTTTAAACGCCCTTTGGCATGAGACAGAGAATAATCGACTTCGACTGCACAGTTACCATCCTTATAGCCACTCACAGCCGAATGAAATTTTTCTACCCAATCATCACCGCCATCAGGAATGCGTAACTCTAGACACTGCAATTTACTGCAGCGCGCCTGATAGATAGATTGAATAGAATCTGCGACCATCTTTAATCCACCCGTAAAGTCATCCTCAGACACAACTCCCTTTACGACGAGCAGTGCGTCTTTAGCAATAATGTCACGATAGGCATTATATTTGTCCGCCCAGACTGATAATTCAACACGCCCGCTTTTATCATCTAGCGTAAGGAAAGCAAAACTTTCCCCTCGCTTATTCTTCATGATCCGCATGCCAACAACCATTCCCGATACGGTAGTGCTGTCTTTTCCAGGGCGTAAGTCTACGATCCTGTTCGGTAACATTTCTTTCAATTCAGACGCATACTCGTCAATGGGATGTCCTGTCAGGTAAAGACCAAGAGTCTCTTTCTCACTCGTCAGTCGCGCCCGAATCGAGAGTACACGGACAGCTGAGTACGCGTTGTAATTAATCTCAGAGGCGCTATCCACGATAGATTCCCCAAATAAATCGCCCATACCACTATTCTTATTTCGAACGTGTTGCTCTGCAAGCTGCACAGCTTCATCCATGCAAGCAAGCATTACCGCGCGGCGATAATCAATTTCACCCTCAGGTCCAATTCCATCTAAAGCACCACTTTTTATCATCGCATCAAGTGATCTTTTATTAACCTTTCGGCCATTTACCCTTGCGCAAAAATCGAATATATCCTTGAACGGACCTCCACTATCGCGAGCCTCTATAATGGCTTCAATCGGCCCTTCTCCTAAACCCTTAATTGCGCCCAAGCCATAAATGACGCCACCCATGCCGTCGACACTAAAGTGAAACTTCCCCCTATTAACGTCTGGAGGCAATAAATTTAAATCCATTGCACGACATTCGTCTATAAACGTCACTACTTTTTCGGTCTTATCCATGTCCGAGGATATTGTGGCCGCCATGAATTCTGCTGGATAATGCGTTTTCAGCCAGGCCGTCTGATACGCAATAAGAGCATAGGCTGCTGAGTGAGATTTGTTAAAGCCGTAACCCGCAAACTTCTCCATAAGGTCAAAAATATTTGAAGCCAGATTTTCTGCAAAGCCCTTTTCAATCGCACCTTGCATAAACAAATCACGCTGTTTTGCCATTTCATCTGCATTCTTTTTACCCATGGCCCGACGCAGTAAATCAGCTCCACCAAGAGTATAGCCTCCCATCACCTGGGCAATCTGCATCACTTGTTCTTGATACAAGATAATCCCATAAGTCGGCTCTAGAGCCTGCTTCAAACATTCATGTTGATACTGAGGGTGTGGATAGCTCACTTCCGCACGGCCTTTTTTACGATTGATAAAGTCATCTACCATTCCTGACTGCAGTGGCCCTGGCCTAAACAGTGCCACTAAAGCAACGATATCTTCAAATCGATCAGGGCCAAGCTTACGAATCAGCTCTCTCATTCCTCTAGATTCTAACTGGAACACGGCGGTTGTCTCCGCGCGTTGCATTAAGGCAAAGGTATCGGCATCATCTAAGGGTATTTTTTCTATTACCAGCGGCTCTTCAGCGTCTCCCTCGCGCGAACTATTGATCATTCGCAGAGCCCAATCAATAATGGTTAACGTTCGCAGACCAAGAAAATCAAACTTGACTAAGCCGGCCTCTTCTACATCATTCTTATCAAATTGAGTGACAACCCCTGCTCCGGTTTCATCGCAGTAGATGGGAGAAAAATCCGTTATCTGGGTGGGGGCTATCACTACCCCACCAGCATGTTTACCACAGTTACGTGCTACACCCTCTAGCTGTAAAGCCATTGACCAAATTTCAGCAGCTTCGTCATCGTGTTGTAAAAATTCGCTAAGTTCGTCCTCCTGATCAACAGCCTTTTCTAATGTCATACCAACTTCAAAAGGTATTAACTTGGATAGTTTATCTGCCAGCCCATATGACTTTCCTTGTACACGAGCGACATCTCGCACTACGGCCTTCGCGGCCATCGTTCCGAACGTGACAATCTGAGACACAGCATCACGACCATATTGTTCGGCGACGTACGCAATCACGCGATCCCGCCCTTCCATACAAAAGTCAATATCAAAATCTGGCATTGATACTCGCTCTGGATTAAGGAACCGTTCAAATAACAAGTCGTATTCGATTGGGTCTAGATCAGTTATCTTTAAGGCATAAGCGACTAAAGACCCCGCGCCTGAACCTCGACCTGGCCCTACTGGAATTTCATTTGATCTTGCCCACCGAATAAAGTCCATCACGATTAAAAAATAACCGGGAAAGCCCATTTCGATAATAATATCGAGCTCAAACTTTAACCTTTTTGCATATATTTGCTGCTTCTCTTGGAAGTCGCCCGCCTTAACATCAAATAAATCAGCCAATCGTTCAGCTAGGCCTGCTTCCGACGTCTTGATAAAAAACTGATTAATGGTCATGTCTTCAGGAATCGGGTAATCTGGCAAAAAGTACTCGCCTAATCGTAAATCGAGACTACAACGTTTAGCAATTTCAACGGTATTCTGTAGAGCTTCAGGAATATCAGAAAAAAGCTCTGCCATTTCCTCTGGACTACGAAGATACTGCTCCTGAGAGTACCGCCTCTCCCTGCGGGGATCGTCTAACGCACGACCTTCATAAATACAAACTCGAGCTTCGTGAGCTTCAAACTCATCCGAGTTTAAAAATCTCACATCATTGGTAGCAACCACTGGGCAGTTTTTCTCAACAGCCAGCTCCACTACTGAATGAATATAGCTTTCCTCATCCGCACGCCCAGTACGCTGTACTTCTAGATAAAATCGATCAGGAAAGGCTGCCATCAAGGCTTTTAGAGATTCCTCGGCCTCTGCTTTGCGGCCAGAGATTAACGACACGCCAACATCCCCCAGACGACCGCCAGACAATGCGATCAAGCCCTCGCTACAATCCGGTAGCCAAGAATATTTAATGGTGGGCACACCTTGGCGCTGCCCCTGTTGATAGGCCCTGGATATTAAATTAGTTAGGTTTTGGTAGCCAACGTTGTTACTGACTAAAAGCACAAGTTGACTAGTACTGCCCTCCCCCCTTTCATCCACCACTAGGACGTCAGCCCCAAGAATAGGCTTAACGCCCTTAGATTGCATGGTTTTGTAGAACTTCACCAAACCAAAGAAATTATTGAAGTCGGTCAAAGCAACCGCCGGCATTCCCATTTCGGCTACTTTGGCACCAAGCGGCTTTAAACGCACGAGCCCATCGACAAGCGAATATTCAGAATGAAGTCTTAAGTGTACAAAGGTCGCTGTCATTATGGGTTTTTCGTTAATAGATGCTGGGCATCAACTCCGTAATGCGCAAAACTATCCGCCATCAGATCAAAGACGGAGCCATCGTACTCAGGAATCTCACTCTCGCTAATTGTTTTGGCTGTGACTCTTTCACCCCACTTTATAATGCCCGCACCACAAGTTAGACCTGCGCCAAATGTCGCTGTCAGTATTGTCATGCCTGGCTTAACCGTGCCATCGGCAATTGCGTCGCAAAGAGCAAGGGGGATGGAGGCTGCAGAGGTGTTAGCGTATTCATCAATCCGAACAACAACCTTTGCCATTGGAAAATTCAGGCGTTTGGCTAGAGTTTGAATAATGCGCATATTCGCCTGGTGAGGGATAAATAAATCAATATCCTCGGCCGTCAAGCCCTCTTGTTCGAGCACGTGGCTAATAGAGTCGCTCATTCCTCTTACCGCGCTTTTAAAAATCTCTTGACCTTCAAAGTTAAGGGAAATAAAAATATCGCCAGTCCAATGTAATGGAGACATACCCCAGCTGGGTAGATGTAAGCACTCTCGACTATCCGGAACGCAACCCATATGCGAGGACAGTAAACCAACCTTCTTATCGGACGCTTCTAGAACGACCGCGCCGGCTCCGTCACCAAACAAAAAGCATGACTCTCGTTTTTGCCAATCCATAGCCAAGGATATTCGCTCAGAGCCTACGACAAGTGCTTTTTTTATAGACCCCGCTTTAATCATGTCCGTAGCGACATTAACGCCATAGAACCAGCTTGTGCAGGCAGAGTTTAAGTCAAAGGCGGCAGCCTTTTTAGCGCCAAGCTCATTTTTAATATAACTCGCGGTATTTGGACAAATCTCCTCGGGCGTTGTCGATCCAAGAATAATTAGGTCAATATCTTCAGGGTCGACCCCTGCAGCAGCGAGGGCACGATCGCAAGCTAGCCAGGCCATCTTACCCACAGAAACATGGGCATAGTGTCGCTGTTTTATACCTGAGCGCGAGAATATCCATTCATCGCTGGTATCCACTATTTTACTCATATCATCATTGGTCATAAGAAGCGGTGGTACATAGCTCCCCCATCCGGTTATTTCTGCGTATTTCAAGCTTTAATCTCCAGTCATTATTTTTTTGTTCGCTCATCGAATGTAATGCTTGCAGGCTTGTAACTCAAGACAAAACTATTGTTTTCGGACGTACAGCCCAAGGTTATGTGAAAGTGAATTGATTGCTTGAACAGTAACTTTTAGAACAGAGGACTTTGCTCTAAATCTAGATCAAGTCTAACCGGGGCAAAAGACCGTCGATGTATGTCAGTCGGTCCCATTCTTTGCAGCGCCTCAAGGTGCTGGGGCGTACCATAGCCTTTATTAGCGGCGAATCCATAACCGGAATATCTAGCATCCAGCTCCTGCATTTCTACATCCCTTACTACCTTGGCCAAAATGGACGCCGCACTTATCACCTCAACCCGACCATCGCCCTTAACAACAGCCTCTCCCTCAAATTCCCACTGCGGAAGCCTGTTACCATCTACGGCAACATAATCGGGTCTTACATTTAACCCCATAACGGCTCTGCGCATTGCCATCATTGTTGCCTGTAAAATATTAAATCTATCAATCTCTTCAACAGAAGCTCGAGCAATACACCAGCAGTGCGCCTGGCCAATAATATCTTCGTACAAATTCTCTCGTTGCCTCGCTGAAAGCACCTTAGAATCTGCTAAACCTCTAATTTCGTGATTCTGGGGGAGTATAACTGCGGCAGTAACCACATCACCCGCCAATGACCCGCGTCCAACCTCATCCACACCTGCGAGCATTTTAACGCCTTTAGGAGGCCTCCATGCTTTCATTCGGCAATCAACTTGGCTATGGTCTCTGCGGCTATCTCGCCTGAGTTGATAGCAAGTAACTGGTG
>DUBX01000030.1:28426-94485 GCA_012960115.1 Porticoccaceae bacterium | reverse complement strand
CTCAGTTGGTTAGAGCACTTGCATGACATGCAAGGGGTCCGCAGTTCGAGTCTGCGTGTTCCTACCCGCCACTTTTATCTAAAAAACAAATCCTTACCTACAATTTTTTGCCATGGCTTTAAAGCGGCCAAAGGGCGCAAGTGCGAGCCAAGTACTGAAAATGGATTGCCGGTTGAAACGCATGGCGTGACCAAAAAATATAATTTTCATATTAATTGATCAGCTAACAAATACTAGGGCGTTTAGGTGTTGGCCCTAAGCTCCTACCATCAATGCGCTGGGCGCTCAGAATAAGGATTTCGTACTACTTTAGTCTCTCAGCGCGTTGGTGGCTGAAATAAACGTGTTTCTGATACGTTCTTCATCAGCGTGATGATAATTGGTGATTTTCCAAGTGCCATTGACCATCACGTCTTTGATTAAAGACTGGCTTGCACCGAAAATAAGTACATCTAAAATAGAGTCTGCGGCAATATTGGCAAGATCTGCTGAATTATCGTTCAAAACAATAAGATCAGCTCGGCCCCCTAGTTTCAGCGCACCGGTTTTCTGTCCAATAGAGCGAGCTCCGCCTTCTAGGCAGTGGCTGTAAAGATTGGTTCCCGTATGTCGTTCTCTGTCATCAGAGGCGATATTGCGGGTGCGGCTGAGCAGTCGTTGGCCGTATTCTAGCCAGCGCAGCTCCTCCATCGGATTTGTGCAAGTGTTGCCATCAGACCCAATCGCTATCTGGCCGCCAGCATCAAGATACTGTCTCAGTGGAAAGAAGCCATCACCAAGATTGGCCTCTGTCGTTGGGCAGATGCCGACTGCCGCACCAGATTTAGCGACTTCGGCGGTTTCTCTCGGTGTCATATGGGTGGCATGGATCAGGCACCACTGCTTGTCGATATCATGGTTGTCTAATAACCATTCCACGGGTCGCTTGCCAAGGGCCTTAATCGACTGTTCTACTTCCTGTGTTTGCTCAGCAATATGAATGTGGATGGGGCATGAATGAACCCTGTCCTTAAAATGGCTAACCACTTCAGTCATAGATTTAGCTGGGACTGCGCGAAGGCTATGCAAAGCCATACCAACGTTGTGTTGGCTCTGGTCAGAGCAATATCGAGTTGCTTCGTCATGGAGTGCCAAATAGCTGTCGACCGAATTACCGAAACGTTTTTGATCGTCTAACAGCGCTTGATCACCAAAGCCCGCGTTCATGTACAGTACGGGCAACAAGGTTAAATTAATACCGGCGATATTGGCTGCATTAATAATCGACTGCGAGAGTTGGCTCACCGATGAATAGGGCGTTCCATTGGGCTGATGATGGAGGTAGTGAAACTCAGCAACACTGGTGTAACCCTGTTTGATCATCTCCAAATAGAGATAGCTGGCAATGTCTTGGAGATCGTCAGGTGAAACCAAATTGGCAAAGCGATACATAGTCTTGCGCCATGACCAAAATGTGTCTGTAGGCGATACTTGATACTCGGTGAGACCGGCCATGGCGCGCTGAAAGGCATGGCTGTGACAGTTCACAAGTCCGGGAATAACCAAGCCAAGTCTATGGTCGTCTTGTTCAGCAGAGGCATTAGTTTGTAGGCTTACTATGAGGCCCTTGTCGTCCACGCTCAGCCGTACATTTTTCGCCCAGCCTTGGCCTAAAAATGCTTTCTTAATAAAATAAGTCTGTTGTGGCATAGGTTATGTCTGACCTTAATATTGCTTGTTGGTTGTGTGCCCCTATAATATAGCGGATACCTGTATATACAGGAAACCTATTTTTTGTTTGGGCGATGACCAATGATTAATACTGACAATTCAATTGCGCCTCTCTATCAGAAAGTGAAAGATCACATTTTGAAGAAAATAGAGCGGGGCGATTTATTGCCAAACAGTCGAGTACCCTCTGAGAACGAGCTGGTAGCAGCGCTAAAAGTGTCACGAATGACAGCTAATAGAGCGCTCAAGGAGTTGGCCGCCGAAGGTCTCCTTGTTCGGGTTGCCGGTGTTGGCACCTTTGTGGCTGAAGCCCAAACCAAGGGTCATTTGGTTGAGGTGCGTAATATTGCCGAGGAAGTTCGTGAACGTGGGCACAGTTACAGCAATATTGTTGTCACCCATGAGTCTGTTCCTTTAACCAGTGTTATTGCCGCGGCAATGGAATTATCCAACAGCATCAAGTCTGTTTATCACACGACTATTGTGCACCAGGAAGATAGCAAGATGCTCCAGGTGGAGGATCGCTATGTTAATGCTCAGGCGGTGCCTGAGTATATTCAAATTGATCTTAAACAGACCACGCCAGCGGCCTATTTGTTAGCCAATGTACCCCTGCACAAGGTTGAGCACACAGTGCGAGCCGCCATGCCGAGTAAGACCATTAAAAAGTTATTACAAATGGATGACAATGTGCCCTGCTTGATCTTGGATCGACGCACTTGGTCGTCGGGGAATCTTATTTCCGTGGCCCACCTGTACCACTCAGCTCAGTCATTTTCTCTGACTGAGACCATCAACAAAGACAATTGATAAGTTAGCCCATCGGGTAAATAGACTGACCCGCTTTAATGACTGACTGCACTAAATTACCCCCTAACCAATAGGCTAATTCTGAGGGCTGCTTAACGTTCCAGATGGCTAAATCAGACGTTTTACCTATCTGAAGTGAGCCAATATCACTGTTCAATCCCAAGGCCTTAGCGGCATTAATGGTCATGCCATGGATCGCTTCTTGTGGTGTTAGGCCAAAGTCCTGACATGCCATGACCATCATTAGGCGAGCCGACAGCGCTGGAGAACTGCCTGGGTTTGCATCGGTGGCGATGGCGATGGGTACTTTATGTTCACGCAACAGTGATAGCGGTGGTTTTTGAGTTTCTCTAAGCATATAAAAAGCGCCCGGTAATAGTACGGCCACAGTGCCACTATTAGCCATTGCGATGGCGCCGGCCTCGTCGAGATATTCCAAATGATCTGCCGACAAGGCGCTATATTTTGCAGCCAGTTCTGCACCACCACAGTTGGATAATTGTTCGGCATGTAATTTAACCGGCAAACCTAATGCGGTTGCGGCGGCAAAGACAGCATCAACCTCATCAGCGCTAAACGCTATGCCCTCGCAAAAGGCGTCGACGGCGTCAATAAGGCCCTCAGCGTGCAAACTGGGCAGCATTTCATTACAGACGAGGCCAATGTAGTCAGAGCGCCGGTCACGGTACTCTGGCGGCAAGGAGTGAGCCCCTAAAAAGGTTGTGGTGACACGCAGTGCAGATGATTCACCCAGTCGCCTAGCAACTCGTAACATTTTCTTTTCATCAGCAGTGGTAAGGCCATAGCCTGATTTTATTTCTACCGTGGTTACCCCATCGGCTAACAGTTGATCAAGCCGGGTGCGAGCAGAGTCTTCCAGCACCTGCTCTGTTGCCTCACGTGTTTGACTGACCGTGCCCATAATTCCGCCACCCTGTTTAGCTATCTGTTCATAAGAGTGTCCCTGCAAGCGCAAATTAAACTCTTCAGCACGGTTGCCGCCAAAGATTAGGTGGGTGTGACAATCTATTAGGCCAGGTGTAATGCATGCACCGGCCACATCGATGACTTGAGTAGCCATTTCATCTGGGCTTTGCGGGAGATCACTCATTAGGGATAGGTAGCTGATCAACCCATCTTTACAGGCAATCGCAGCTGGACTGATTGTTTCGGGCATGCCTTTTTGTGTTACCACTGTCAGGGTAGCGTTGATCCATAAGCTATCGTGATTCTTCATGAGTAAACTCGTGTCGTTTTAATTGCTAAAAAATGTTGCGCCTGACCGCAGTATAGAATATCTTTACTTGTATAGACAACATTATACAGGTGCTGTTGCGCACTGCTTTTAATTAATAGAGGTTTAAAGATGGCTAAAACAGATTCAGGGGCTGGACCACGGGTGGTAAAAGCGCCCACAGGAACAGAGATGACCGCTAAACATTGGACCACAGAAGCGCCTCTAAGGATGCTCATGAATAATTTGCATCCAGACGTCGCAGAGCGGCCTGAAGACCTCGTCGTCTATGGTGGCATTGGCAAGGCAGCTCGAGATTGGGAAAGTTTCGATAAGATCGTGGAGTGTTTGCGTAACCTTAATGAGGATGAAACCTTGCTAGTCCAAAGCGGCAAGCCGGTCATGGTGGCTAAAACACACAGCGAGGCCCCCCGAGTATTAATCGCTAATTCTAATTTAGTCCCCCACTGGGCCAATTGGGAGCATTTCAACGAACTCGACCGTAAAGGTCTAGCCATGTATGGGCAGATGACAGCGGGTTCTTGGATATACATTGGTAGTCAGGGGATTGTGCAGGGCACTTATGAGACTTTTGTTGAGATGGGACGTCAACATTACAATGGCGATTTATCCGGTCGCTGGATTTTAACCGCTGGCCTTGGTGGAATGGGTGGCGCTCAACCGTTAGCCGCGACCTTAGCGGGTGCCTGCAGTTTAACGATCGAGTGCCAAGAGGCTCATATCGATTTTCGGCTACGCACCGGCTACGTGGACAAGAAAGCCTATAGCTTAGATGAGGCAATGGACATCATTAACGCCGCGATTGGTCAGGGAGAAGTATTGTCCGTAGGTCTGCTGGGGAACGCCGCAGAAATTCTGCCAGAAATGGTTGCTCGAGGTATTCGGCCCGATGCGGTCACCGACCAAACGTCTGCCCACGACCCTATTCACGGTTATCTGCCGGTTGGTTGGTCACCTGAAGAGTGGAAAAAGCTACAAATAAGCGACCAAGCCCTGGTTACAGAACAGGCACGAAAGTCTATGGCCATTCACGTACAAGCCTTGTTAGATTTTCACGAAATGGGGATTCCAACCTTTGATTATGGCAACAATATTCGTCAAGAAGCACTTAATGCCGGGGTGAAAAATGCCTTTGATTTTCCCGGCTTTGTACCGGCTTATATTCGACCTTTATTTTGTCGAGGTGTTGGCCCATTCCGTTGGGTTGCCTTAAGTGGTGATCCTGAAGATATTTACAAAACAGATGCCAAGGTTAAAGAGCTTATTCCAGATGATAAACATCTACATAACTGGTTAGACATGGCGCGCGAGCGTATTAGCTTTCAGGGCTTACCTGCGCGCATCTGTTGGGTGGGCTTAGGACAGCGTCATCGTTTAGCCATGGCCTTTAATCAAATGGTGGCCAGTGGTGAGCTTAAAGCTCCCATAGTAATAGGTCGTGACCACCTCGATTCAGGGTCAGTTGCAAGCCCAAATAGAGAAACCGAAGCCATGAAAGATGGTTCAGATGCTGTCTCTGACTGGCCCTTACTCAATGCGCTATTAAATACTGCCAGTGGAGCCACCTGGGTGTCTATTCATCATGGCGGCGGCGTTGGCATGGGTTATTCACAGCACGCAGGTGTCGTTATTGTTGCCGACGGCACACCAGAGGCGGAACGCAGGCTTGAGCGTGTTCTGTGGAACGACCCTGCCACGGGTGTTGCCCGTCATGCTGACGCTGGTTATGAAGATGCTGCTGCTTGCGCCGTCGAGAAAGGGCTCAATATACCCATGCTTCGCACCGGCGTTGCCGACTAACATAGTTAACAGGAAGTTGATCAATGACACAGAAAAGTATACCCATCAATCTTGCGCCGGGTGAGGTCAGTCTGGGTGAGTTAAGGGATATTTATACCCGCCACGCGCCATTCAATTTGAAGCATGGCGCCTGGGCAAATATTGATGTGAGCTGCAAGGCAGTGGCAGATATTGTCGCAAAAGGCGATGCCGCCTATGGCATTAACACCGGCTTTGGTTTGTTAGCCCAAACACGCATTGCTGACGACCAGCTTGCCTTGTTGCAGCGCAACTTGGTTCTATCCCACTGCACAGGTGTGGGTAAGTTGATCAGCTCGCCAATTGTTAGGCTTATTATTGCGTTAAAAATTGTGAGTCTATCCCATGGTTATTCGGGGGTGCGTCCTGAAGTGGTTCAGCTACTGATAGATCTATACCACCATGACATTATGCCCTGCATTCCAAGCAAAGGTTCTGTCGGTGCCTCTGGCGATCTAGCCCCTTTAGCGCACTTAGCGGCGGCCTTGATTGGCGTTGGCGAGGTTCACTACAAAGGCCAATTAATGGAGACAGAAAAGGCCCTTAGTGAATGTGGATTAACCGCTGTCGAGTTGGGGCCAAAAGAAGGCTTGGCGTTACTTAATGGCACGCAAACGTCAACCGCATTGGCTTTGGCAGGTTTATTTGAAGCCGAGAACGTATTTGCCGCCGCCTTGGTGACTGGTGCTTTGTCGGTTGATGCTATGAAGGGTAGCACCGTACCTTTTGATGCCCGGATACACAGGTTACGGGGTCAGCCAGGACAGAAAATAGTTGCCCAAAAGTACCTGCATTTTTTACAGGGTAGTGACATTTTAGAATCTCATGTCGATTGCGGAAAGGTGCAAGATCCCTATTCACTGCGTTGTCAGCCTCAAGTTATGGGCGCCTGTTTAGATATCATCAATAATGCCGCCAAAACACTACAAATTGAAGCTAACGCAGTGACAGATAATCCATTGGTGTTCGCCGACACCCTAGAAGCATTGTCTGGGGGTAATTTTCATGCCGAACCCGTAGCTTTTGCGGCTGACACCCTAGCTTTAGCGATTGCAGAAATTGGGTCGATCTCAGAGCGACGCATTTCTCTTCTGGTTGACCCGCATATGAATGGTGGCTTGCCTGCTTTTTTAGTCGAAAACAGTGGGCTTAATTCAGGCTTTATGATTGCTCAGGTAACCGCCGCGGCTCTAGTGTCTGAAAACAAAACCCTGGCCCATCCCGCCAGCGTTGATAGTATTCCCACATCAGCCAACCAAGAAGATCATGTGAGTATGGCAACGTTTGCGGCACGCAGGCTATGTGATATGACAGAAAACACTGACTATGTGGTTGCTGTCGAGCTACTAAGTGCGGTGCAGGCCGTTGAGTTTCATCAACCTCATGTTACGTCGCCAGCCTTACAAAATGTAGTTGACCAGACACGTCAGCGGGTTCCTAGGTACACCGAAGATCGGTTTTTTGCGCCAGATATTACCGCCGCTAGAGCGTTAATCAGTGAGGCTTATTTTTATACCTTGGTCGCCGACATATTGCCTTCTGGAGCAAGTTAAATATGGACATTGTTTCTCTTGTCGAGAACACTGGGCCGCTATTAGTGAGCTTTCCTCATTCAGGTACTTTTGTGCCGCAGGCTATAAAAGAAACCCTTACTCAGGCGGCATTGCCCTTGCCTGACACCGATTGGCATGTGCCTCGTTTGTACGATTTTTTGGCTGACATGCCGGTGTCTACTATTACCGCAAATTATTCTCGCTACGTCGTTGATGTAAATCGTTTTAGTCAGGGCTCTGCTCTGTATCCAGGGCAGAGTGAAACGGAAGTATGTCCAACGACGACCTTTAGTGAGCATGCTATTTACCTGCAGGGAAAGTCGCCAAATAAGGCCCAGATAGACCATCGCATTCAGGCCTATTGGCAGCCTTATCATAAGGCGATTGCAGATCAGCTTGAGCGCATTAAAGCCATTCATGGTTACGCTTTACTGTGGGACGCCCATAGTATTGCCAGTGTTGTCCCGCGCTTTTTTACGGGCACATTACCTGACCTAAACCTGGGGACGGCTGAGAGCCTATCTTGTCGACCAGATCTAGGGAACGACCTGTTCAAAATGATGCAACAGAGTCAGTTTTCAGCGGTGCGTGACAGCCGGTTTAAAGGCGGTTATATAACGCGCCATTATGGTCAACCACAGGGGGATATTCATGCCGTGCAAATGGAGATTGCCCAGAGCACATACATGGAAGAGCACAGCGATAATGGTTATGATGAGACTAAGGCGGCCAAGCTTGGGGAGTTTCTTCAAACAATGATCTTGGCGTTAAGCCGCACTAAAATTTGATTAAAAACGGAAAAGATAATGAAAAAAACGCCCCTTTTTATTTTTGTTTTACTTGTTGCTCTAGTGGTTGTCGTCTTTAGTTTAGGCCCCGCTTATATTGAACGAGACATGAACAAAGTCTCGCCACACACAAATTATGTTGTGTCTGAACAAGCAAAAATACTCCACGCAAGTTTGTTGATTGGTGACTGGCATGCCGACAGCGCTTTATGGGATCGAGATCTATCTAAACAATATGATTATGGGCATGTTGATATTCCACGCATGCAGCAGGGCAATATGGCCTTGCAAATGTTTACAACAGTAACCAAGTCACCTACGGATCAAAATTATGACAGCAACCAAACCAGCGCCCGCGACAATATTACCGCTCTTGTGGTCATGCAGGGTTGGCCGATCAAAACGTGGGATAGCTTAACCGAGCGGGCGATTTTTCAGGCCGAAAAAATCCACGATTTAGCGCATCGAGACAGCGATAATTTTATGTTGATTCAATCACAAACTAACCTTGATAGTTTTCTACAGCGACGTGCATTAAATCCAAGTCTTATTGGCGGGTTGTTAGGGACCGAAGGCTCTCACGCCCTAGATGGGCATTTGGACAATATTCAGAGGCTGCATGACAAAGGCTTTCGCATGATGAGCCTGCAGCATTTCTTTGACAACAAGCTGGGGGGTTCACTCCACGGCGTCAGCGGTTTGGGCTTGACCGAATTTGGCCGGCAGGCCGTTATGAAAATGCTTGCGCTTGATATTATGATTGATGTTTCCCACTCTTCTGAGCGCGTGGTTAGAGATACCCTTGCACTATCTGATCAACCTTTATTGGTCAGCCATACAGGGTTTCAGGGTCACTGTCAGTCACCCCGCAATATTAGTGATGCTCTGATGCAAGACATTGCCGAGCAGGGAGGCCTGATCGCTATTGGCTTCTGGGATGGGGCGGTGTGTGACAATACGCCCAAGGCTGTCGCCGCAGCCATTACCTATGGTATCCAACTAGTCGGCGCAGGCCATGTCGCCCTAGGGTCCGATTTTGATGGTTCAATCACCCCAGGGTTTGATGTTTCAGACCTTGTCGCTATCACCCATGAACTGCTCGAGTCTGGCGTGACGGAACAACAGATTCGGCAGGTTATGGGGGAAAATATGGTGCTGTTTTTACAAAAAAATCTACCGAAACACTAGCCTGTTAAATGCTTTTTTAAGTATGATTGGCATTTTAATTTTAAGGACAATAAAATGATTGCAGTTATCGCTAAGTTGAATGTTAAAGCCGGATGTGAAGAAGAGTTTGAGACCGCTATGCTGAATCTCGCAGCTCAAGTAAATGAGAATGAGCCAGGAAATCATCTTTACAAGTTATGTAAAAAAGCTGATGGCAATTATGTCGTTATGGAATTATACGAGGACCAAGCTGCTATCACAGCACACGGTGAGTCTGCTCATTTCAAAGCGGCAGGCGCAGAGTTCGGTGGGTTGATGGCTGGTGCACCAGAGATCACGCGCATGGAAGTCATTGGTTAGATTATCTTTGCCGAGTTCTCGCTCGGCATTTCTCCCATCTAGACGGCGAACATCGCACCTTTAACAAAAACTAACAGTGGTTTTAGTTAGCAGCGCGTACTGTGATCCAACGCTCACTTTTTGTCACCCCCAAGTAAGGCCCTAAGTTAGTGCAGTAGAAAAATGACGTTGGGAGATTTCATCAATGAAGCCTCAGCAACAGGGGTTTTCACTTGTCGAATTACTGATTTGCATCGCTATCCTATCTATTTTATTAACGATTTCACTGCCCTCTATGGGGGCTTTCACCGCAAGGCAAAGGGTTGCGGCGCAGATTTTTGAAATTCAACATGCTTCATATTTGACCAGAAACTTGGCGATAACCCAAGAACAGGTTTAGAAAATGTGTTTGCTTGATGCTGCCAACGCCTGTGTCAAAGAAGGTGGTGAATCTGTTGTTGCTTTCGCGCGCTCGGCGGCTATTCAACAAAGGAAACCTGTTTTCATAAAGCCTATTGTTGGGGGGTGATTTTAGTAACGGGTGGCTGATTACCACTAAGGACAGTGACACGTATGCATCTTATGTCGAGGGTTATCACGTAACACAAGCTCAAATGAATAGTGCGGGCTCCATATCTGGAGTTCTCAATGGTGGCAGCACGGGTATAGGATTCATCAATATAGCTGATGTCTACAAAATTAGTGAGCTCACAGTTACAGCAAAGGATGAGCTTTCTGGCGCTGAGGTGAGTTTAACTATGGGAATGAAGTCTCACAAACTTCATGAAGATTTAGATGCACTAAATTCAAGGTGCATCTCAGATAAGTATGCGACTGTTGAGGACTTTCGGGAGTCAGAAGGGTTGAATGACGAGATATTAAATGAAGTCGGCGATTTTAGAGTACTCTATGTTTATCAAAATGTTGCTAACTAGCCGTAAACCGTGGCAATAGGCAAACGCTTATGTTGGGTTTTGGTGTAAATAGCAATTAAGCGCTGTTCAGCCTGAGCACTGACAGGTTTACCTTCAAGAAAATCATCAATGTCATCGTAGGAGAGGCCGAGCACTTGCTCGTCTTCTTTCTGCGGGCTTAAGCACTCCAAATCTGCCGTAGGCGTCTTGGTTACTAGGGCTTCAGGAGCACCCATGGTTTTGACCAGCAGGCGCACTTGACGCTTACTTAAACCAAATAGGGGTGCCAAGTCACAGGCACCATCACCAAACTTGGTGTAAAACCCAGTGATGTTTTCTGCCGAGTGGTCGGTACCCAGCACGAGGCCGCCGAGCATCCCGGCTATTTCGTATTGCGAGACCATGCGTGCCCGCGCCTTAACATTACCCTTGGCAAAATCAACCGCGCCTTCGTTGGGCAATAGGCCGTTGTCGGCAAGGGTTCCACAGACACTTTCGTTAATGGCATCAACGCCGTCTTTGATATTCACGGTAAAGCTCAGGCTGGGTTGAATAAAGGCTAGAGACACCTGAGCATCGTCTTCGTCTTTCTGCGTGCCATAGGGAAGTCGGACCGCCGCAAATCGGTAGTCTGTGCAATCATGCTGCTGGTTGAGACCATCAACGGCTAGCTGGGCAAGACGGCCGCAGGTCGAGGAATCTACCCCACCACTAATGCCTAGAACAAGGGTTTTGGCACCAGCGTTAGTAAGTTGGCTTTGAATAAATGCGACTCTGCGAGAAATTTCAAAGTCTGGATCAATAGCGGGAAGGACCCGCATCTCATCGATAATGTCTTGCTTGTTCATGATGATATTTTGTCCACCTGGGGTTAGGGACACAGGCTGATTAGCCTGTTAGTCCAAAGGTGAGTATGCTTTAGGAAGACCACGCCTTATCCTGCTGATAAACGTCATCTTCCTACAGTATTTATGTTCCAGTCGTTCCAGTCGTGCCAGAACCGCCGGTACCTGTAGTGCCAGTATTTGTGGTTGTGGTGCCTGTAGTGCCATCACCATCGCCACCACCACTGGAAGAACTGCCGCCACCATTGGCGAACGCAGCGGCGCCAAGGACGCCCGCAGTAACGGCTGTGGCTGTTTTCATACCAAAAATAGTACCTGCAGCCTCGCCACTAATCAATGCAGCATCACGGGTTGCTTTATCATAGATTGTACGGGTATCAAACGCAGGTGGTTTAATACGTTTAAGCAAGCCAAATGACAGCTTGTCTAGGAATGTATTTTCGTTACCCATGAGGCGTTGATCGAAATCAAATTGACCATTTTCATCAAGAGAAGGATGCTCAGGATAATTGGCAGCCAATACCTTGACGGAGTTGTCGGCTAGCTCTTGCATATCCAGCATGTAATAAGCCTGGGCGGTGACCGCTAGACCATCGGGCACGGCGGGTGATTGTTGAAAATTCTCTACAACATAACGCCCCCGAGTAGCTGCCGCCAAATAGGCACCTCGGGTGAAGTAGTAGTTGGCAACATGAATTTCGGCCCGAGCCAGTCGGTTGCGCAAACTTACCAGACGTTTACGTGCATCGTCGGCATAAGGGCTTGCAGGAAAGCGCGAGAGCAGTTCGCTTAAGGTTGTGAAAGCGCCGCGCGCTGTTCCAATATCTCGCATGCTGTTGTCGGTAGGCATAAAGCTGTCGAAGAACCCTCCTGTCTGTGAGATCTCAGACAGACCTTTAACATAAAAAGCATAGTCGACATTGGGGTGTTGTGGGTGTAAGCGCACAAAACGATCTGCCGATGCGATGCTTGATTCGTAGTCACCTGACTTGTACTGGGCATAGATTAGCTCGAGTTGTCCTTGCTCCGCATACTTACCAAAGGGAAATTGAGACTCTAAGAGCTGCAGGTTGCTTATGGCAACGCTCCAATTACTAGCGTTCAGGCTCGATTGAATTTTGTCGTAAAAATTACGTTCGGTAAAGCTGGCAGTATCCTCTTCTGGCTGTTCATCATCACCCCACCCAAGCCACGAGCATCCAGAGGAAAGCGATAAAGTCAAAATCAACAACATAAACGACAAGTTTTTCATGTAATATTCCCAGTTGTAGGCTCTGTCGAGGCACAGCTCGACGAGGTCGGCTATTTAACCACAGCCCGCTAACTAAACCAATAATTCTTCCATTTTATGGGTGTAGGTCGGCAGTAAATCGCGTTCGTTAGAGCGATTAATTTAGAAAAAGTTTAGTAATTAATGAAATAAGTAAATAATGGATCAGGTGAATTGACTAATAATTTAGATAATATTGAACGTAACGCCATGGTGCTGCCTTCAGATTGTGGCCGACGGTTAGATCAAGTGGCGGCTGAGCTATTTGGTGAATTTTCGCGGTCGCGTCTGCAACAGTGGATCAAGCAGGGTGAGTTGAAAGTTGATGATCAACAGAAGGTACCCAAGCATAAGTTACTCGGTGGTGAAACGCTCACGATTAATGCCCATCTTGAGCCCGAGGGAGACTGGCAGGCAGAGGATATTCCGTTAAATATCGTATTTGAAGATGATCATATCTTGGTCATTAACAAGTCGACAAATTTCGTGGTTCACCCCGCCGCAGGTAATCGTTCTGGTACTGTTCTTAATGCTTTGCTCCATCATTGCCCTTCACTTCAGTCGGTACCACGGGCAGGTATTGTGCACCGATTGGACAAAGATACTACGGGTTTGATGGTGGTAGCTAAGACATTGCAAGCGCACACTGACCTTGTTCTGCAACTGCAAGCTAGAACAGTACGCCGTGAATACGAAGCCGTTACTGTTGGCTGTGTGATAGCCGGCGGCACAGTCGATCAGCCCATTGGCAGGCAACCACATCAGCGTACTAAAATGGCGGTAGTCACTGACGGCAAGGAGGCGCGAACCCACTATCGCGTGCTTAAGCGGTTCGAAAGTCACAGTCATTTGCGGGTTAAGCTAGAAACGGGCCGTACTCACCAGATTCGAGTGCATATGGCGCATATAAAACATCCTATCGTTGGAGATGATACCTATGCGGGGCGTTTGCGGATTCATAAGGGCACCTCGATAGAGCTACAAGAGTGTCTGCGGCAATTTGGTCGTCAGGCTTTGCATGCTCGCGAGTTAGCGCTTGTACATCCTGCCATCGGCAAGGAGGTTGGTTGGAGTACCGATTTACCTGAGGATATGCAAAACTTACTTGAAGCTTTGGCGATAGGATAGTTTAGCGATGTCTTTTTTTGTTCCAGATTGGCCGGCGCCTGATAATGTGCGCTCAGCTATGACTGTTAGGGCAGGGGGCTGTAGTGAGGGCCCTTTTAACCAAAACAATCTTGCATTGCATGTTGGTGACACGCCGGCAGACGTTCAGGCTAATCGTGGTGCACTTAAAACCATCCTCAACCTTTCAAGGTCGCCAGTGTGGCTCAATCAAGTGCATGGTACTAAGGTGATCTATGCGCCAGATGCCAAGGGTGTTCCGGATGCTGACGGCAGTTTTAGTGATCAAGCTGGTGTCCCCTGTGTGGTGATGACGGCAGATTGTTTGCCGGTCCTTTTATGTGATCAAAACGGCACTCAGATAGCGGCTGTTCATGCAGGCTGGCGTGGCCTTGCCAATGGCATATTGCGCAGAACCCTTAGTCAATTCTCTGACACAAAAAATATGCTCGCATATTTAGGTCCCGCCATTGGCCCTCAAGCATTCGAGGTCGGGGTGGATGTTAGGGAGGCCTTTTTAGGTAACGCGCAAAACAGCGTCCATCAGGGTGCGATTAAAAATGCCTTCATAGATTCAAGCACCAAGTATTTGGCTAACATTTATGCTCTGGCCCGGGCCGAGTTGCAGGCCTGCGGTGTATCAGCGGTGTACGGCGGAGAGTTTTGTACGGTTAATGATTCAGAGCGTTTTTTCTCCTATCGTAGAGATCAAATAACGGGACGTAATGCTTCCCTGATCTGGCTTGACGGTGCCTAATTCGATCGTCTAGAGCTTGGTTTAATGTCTCTATTGTTGGTCAGTTTGTGCCACCTGTTTTGAATCTGGCAGATTACTGTTGTTTTCACTGTTTAAATGCTTGATAAGACGGGGGTGTTCCATTAGAATTGCCGCCCTCGCAAAGGGGCTATTAGCTCAACGACTTGAAGCGACAGAATCAGGCCGCGAAAGGGTCATTATAAATTGGAGCAAAACATGTACGCAGTAATCAAAAGTGGCGGAAAGCAACATCGAGTCGTAGAGGGCGAAACCCTGCGTCTTGAGAAGCTTGAGATTGCAACTGGTGATAGTATTGATTTCGAAGAAGTCTTGATGGTTGGCGAAGGTGCTGAAGTCAAGATTGGTGCCCCTCATGTAGAGGGTGGGAAAGTGACGGCTGAGATTGTATCTCACGGTCGTGGTGATAAAGTAAACATCATCAAGTTTCGTCGTCGCAAGCACTCGCGCACTCAACAGGGCCACAGACAGTGGTATACAGAAGTTAAGATTACTGGCATTAATGCTGGTTAATCCAAAGAGGATATAGCAATGGCTCACAAGAAAGCTGGTGGTAGTACTCGTAACGGTCGCGATTCACAAAGCAAGCGACTTGGCGTGAAAGTCTATGGTGGTCAAGCAATCAATGCAGGTGGTATCATCATTCGTCAGCGAGGAACTAAGTTTCATCCTGGCAACAATGTTGGTATTGGTAAAGACCACACGTTGTTTGCAAAAGCGACGGGTAAAGTGCAATTTGTACAAAAAGGCCCGCACAATCGTAAATATGCTGAGGTAGTGTCTGCGTAGACGCTCCCATTCAGTTAAAAAGGCCCCTACGCGGGGCTTTTTTTATGGGCGCTAATTTTTTTTAAAATAGGTCCTCAATACTCGAAATGACTAAATCCTTTGGCAACTGTAAACTGCTCCTATGAAATTTGTTGATGAAGCTACAATTAAAGTTCACGCCGGCAAAGGTGGTAATGGTTGCCTAAGCTTTCGGCGTGAAAAATATATTCCCAAAGGTGGTCCTGATGGTGGTGACGGTGGTGACGGTGGCAGTGTCTTATTGATTGCTAAAGAGGGATTGAATACGCTTATCGATTTTCGGTATACCCGTAACTTTAAAGCCCAAGGTGGACAGCAGGGTAGCAGCGCAGAGTGCACTGGCCGTGGTGGCGATGATTTAATCTTGCAGGTGCCTGTAGGTACTACAGTGCTTGATAATGAAACTGGTGATGTGATGGGCGACCTCACAGTGCTAGATCAGCAACTTAAGGTAGCTCAAGGTGGGTTCCATGGTCTGGGCAACACTCGCTATAAATCGAGTACTAACCGTGCACCGCGCCAGACTTCGCCAGGACAGGATGGAGAAGTCAGAGAAATAAAGCTCGAGCTTAAAGTGTTGGCCGACGTAGGTCTGCTAGGGTTGCCCAATGCGGGTAAATCGACTTTTATTCGATCAGTCTCTGCGGCACGTCCCAAAGTCGCTGACTATCCTTTTACCACTTTGGTTCCTAATTTAGGTGTCGTGGGTATGAGTGGCGACAAGTCATTCGTGGTGGCTGACATTCCCGGTCTCATTGAGGGAGCGTCTGAGGGTGCTGGATTGGGTATTCGATTCTTAAAACATCTCACTCGGACACGACTGTTGTTACATCTGGTCGATATGATGCCGTTTGATGGGTCTACACCCGGACAAAATGCACAGGTTATTGAGCGTGAGTTAGATGCCTTCAGCCCGACATTGGCTGATGGAGATCGCTGGTTAATACTTAATAAGGTCGATTTATTGCGCGAGGAAGATATTGACGTAGCGTGCCAGCAAGTCATAGATGCTTTAGAGTGGAAAGGGCCGGTCTTCAGAATGTCTGGTTTGGCTTCTCAGGGTACTAAAGTGCTGTGCGCAGCGATAATGGATTACATTGACGATCATCGGCAACGAGAGTTGGTTGACCCAAACTTGGCTGAGCTTGCAGAGGCGCGGCGTACGGAAATTCAGGCCGAGGCGCGTGATCGAATTGATGGTCTTGCAGAAACTCGTCGTACGGCTCGCCAGCAATCACAGTTAGATGATAGTGATGATGACGACGATCATGATGATAACGATGTTGAAGTGGTTTACGCGGAGTAATATAAGGTGGACAGGACGGTCGCTAAAGATGCTAAGCGCTGGGTCGTTAAGATCGGTAGCGCCTTATTGACCGATGATGGTGCAGGTCTTGATCGAGCAGCTATTGATGGGTGGGTTAGCCAGATAGCGACTTTACTTGATCAGGGCAATGAGATTGTACTGGTCTCTTCAGGCGCTATTGCCGAGGGTATTGCCCGTCTCGGATGGACACAAAGACCTGACAGCATTGATGAATTACAGGCCGCCGCTGCGGTGGGTCAAATGGGGCTTATTCAAGCCTACGAGAGTAGTTTTGAGCGATTCACTCGAGCTACCGCACAGATCTTGCTTGATCACGACGACTTAGCCAATAGACAACGCTATTTGAACGCTCGTGGTGTCCTAAAAAAGCTCATGGAGTTAGGTGTTGTTCCCATTGTTAACGAAAACGATACTGTTGTTACAGATGAAATTCGTTTTGGTGATAATGATAGCTTGGCCGCTTTAGTTGCTAATTTAATTGATGCTGATCTATTGGTGATATTGACTGACAAAGATGGGTTGTATAGCGCCAATCCTGATCATGACTCAACGGCCACATTAATGCCTCAAGCACAGGCTGATGACGATGCTCTGGACGCGTTGGTTGGCGATAGTGCAAGTGGCTTGGGGCGTGGTGGCATGGTCACTAAACTTCAGGCGGCGCGTTTAGCGGCCCGCTCTGGTTGTAATACAGTGATTGCCGGTGGCCGTAACGAAGAGGTTCTTCTTAGAGTGGGTCGCGGTGATGTTGTTGGAACATTGTTATCCGCGAGTCAGAAACCCATCACGGCTCGTAAGCAATGGTTAGCGGGTCAGTTACAGGTTAAGGGACAGTTGATCCTCGATGCTGGAGCGGTGGCCGTGCTGTCAAAAGAGGGTCGTAGTTTACTGCCTGTTGGGGTTAAAGGCGTAAGCGGAGAGTTTAGTCGGGGTGACCTAGTGAGCTGTGTGAATGAAGCAGGTGCAGAAATAGCCCGTGGGCTGGTTAACTATAGCGCAGTGGAGACTCTGAAAATAAAAGGCAAAGGCACAGAGTTAATTTTAGAGGTGCTAGGCTACCGCGAGGATGATGAGTTGATTCATCGAGACAATATGGTAGTTAACGCCCAACTGTAGGTTGGCCACTGATTGAGCTAGAGGCGAAAAAAAACCGGCTAATGCCGGTTTTTCTTTTTGAGAGGTTCTTACGCTGCGTTAAGGGCTTTAACTTTAGCGTTCAAACGACTCTTATGGCGAGCGGCTTTATTCTTGTGAATAATTCCTTTATCGGCCATACGATCTATAACTGGCACAGAAGCAGTGTAGGCTTCCTGCGCCACTGCTTTATCACCAGAGGCGATCGCAGCATCAACTTTCTTTAAATAGGTGCGGACCATAGAGCGCAGGCTGGCATTATGCTGGCGGCGTTTCTCGTTTTGGCGTGCGCGTTTCTTTGCTTGTACTGAATTTGCCAACTTTCTTACTCCTAACTTTATGGACTCGCTAAAGGCGCGGAAATATACAGGGTTTAGTTGTAATATTCAACCTAGTTTTCATGCTTTATTTAGGCTTATTTAGTTTGAAAACGATGACTGTGATGCTTCGCTTGCAAGTCTAACCGTATTATCTAATCTTGAAGTTTTTAGATTTGCTTGGCCGCAGCGATGTCAGTGGTTAAACTGTACTTTATAAACACATAATGAATAGGTGCTCTTTTGACCCAGGAACGGTCACAGTTAGATGATCAAGGCGCGCCTACTGGGGCTTTCGTCGAGCCTTCAGGCAATCCTAAAGACAATGGTTTGTTGCGTTCTAGCGGTGTCGTTAGCTTTTTTACCATGCTGTCCCGCGTCATGGGGCTTGCTCGAGACGTTGTATTTGCCAGAGTTATTGGCGCCGAGGCATTTGCGGACGTATTTTTTGTCGCCTTTAAAATACCTAATTTTTTTCGTCGGTTGTTTGCTGAAGGGGCCTTTGCTCAGGCATTTGTGCCGATATTGGGCGAGTATCGAGAGCAGGGTAGTCAGGCTGCAGTGCGAAGCTTAATAAGTCGAGTAAGTGGCACTTTGGGGCTTACCCTTTTATTGTTTACGTTGGTCATTGTTTTGGCAGCTCCTGCCATGGCGGCTATTTTTGCACCAAAATGGTTTTTTAATGACCCTCTAAAGTTTACTGCGACTGCCGAGATGTTGCGCATTACCTTTCCCTACTTGATGTTTATTTCGATGACTGGTGTCGCTGGGGGCATTCTTAATAGCTATGATCGGTTTGCGGTGCCGGCATTTACACCTATTTTATTGAATATATCGCTGATTGCAGCGGCTCTAATTGCAGCGCCCATGTTTGAACAGCCCGCTTTTGCCCTCGCTTGGGGTGTGTTAATTGCGGGGATTTTGCAGTTTATTTTTCAGATTCCGTTTTTACTGCGTATTCACATGCTGCCCGCACCCAAAGTTGATTGGCATCATCCCGGTGTGCGTAAGATTTTAAAGCTAATGGGGCCGGCAATATTTGGAGTTTCTGTTAGCCAAATAAATTTACTACTAGATACCATGCTAGCGACGTTCTTACCAACGGGAAGTGTCTCTTGGCTGTATTACTCGGATCGCTTGTCGGAACTGCCTCTCGGTGTATTTGGCATCGCCATTGCTACGGTAATATTGCCTAACCTGTCGCGCCATCATGCGGCGAGTTCAACTCAGGAATATTCTGAGACATTAGATTGGGCGCTAAAAATGATTTTGCTTATTGCGGTGCCGGCTTCTGCGGCGTTGGTGCTATTAGCCGAGCCCATTTTAGTCACCCTGTTTTATTATGGCGACGTAATGACCCTTCGGGATATGTCGATGGCAACGCTAAGTTTGCGGGCCTATGCCTTGGGTCTGATTGCGTTTATGTTGATTAAGGTACTCGCTCCTGGCTTTTTTGCTCGTCAAGATATGCGCACACCGGTGCGCATTGGTATTATCGCTATGGTGACTAATATGGTGCTTAACATTCTTTTTGTGGTGCCCCTGCATTTTTATTGGCAGATCGGACATCTAGGGTTAGCCGCCGCTACATCAGTCGCTGCTTTTTTAAATGCCATCCTCCTGTATGTCTATCTAAAAAGGAGTGGTGTTTATGTGGCCTCAGGTCATTGGGTGGGGTTCTTTTGCCGGCTAAGTGCAGCTGTTGCTGCAATGTTGGTTGTGCTGGTGGTGGTCTCTGGGCCGCTAGATGCGTTAAATTCTGAGGTTTGGCAGAACATGCCTTGGTGGCAGAGATCTAGAGGTATTCTGGGGCTTTGTGCCGCCGGATTTGTAGCCTATGTTTTAATGCTTTTAATAACCGGCTTTAAAAGGTCAGATCTGCGCGGCCCCGCTAAGGCGACCTCACGCCAACCATAAACCACAATGCTTTTTTGAGGCTAGAGTTTTAGCTGTCCATGAGCATTTAAAAGGGTAAACGTAACACACCATTGTGGGCCTATCTCTTACCTTTCTGCGCGTTGCTAGGTATACTTTGCGCCTTGTTTAGAGGGTAATGATGTTGGCTGTAAAACGAGGCAAAATGAGTTTCATTCGAGGATTACATAACCTGCATGCCTCTGACCAAGAATCGGTTGTAACTATCGGTTCTTTTGATGGCGTTCACCTTGGTCATCAGGCTATATTGCAGCAGGTGAAAAATAAAGCCGCCGCCTTAAATTTGCCATCGGTGGTCATGGTTTTTGAGCCTCAGCCACAGGAATATTTTTCAGGTGAAAAGGCTCCTGCAAGATTGATGCGCCTGCGAGAGAAGATAGAGGCACTGATAGATTTTGGTATTGATCAGGTTGTCTGTTTACATTTCAACCAGGCGCTGAGAAGTCTAACGGCTCAGCAGTTTGTTGATCAGGTGTTAGTTAAGGGTTTGCGCACTCGTTATTTAATTGTTGGCGATGATTTTCGTTTTGGTTGTGACCGCAGCGGTGATTTTCAGATGCTGAAGCGCTCAGGGGCTAAAGCTAATTTTGAAGTTCAGGACACTGAAACCCTCGAGGTCGATGGTCAACGTGTTAGTAGCACGCTAGTGCGAAAGTTTTTGCGACAATCGGACTTTGCCGGTGCACAGGACTTATTAGGGCGGCCATTTTCGATTCAAGGGCGAGTTGTTTACGGTCAACAGCTTGGAACTGAATTGGGCTTCCCAACGGCTAATGTGCAACTTCATCGATATAGCGCCCCGTTGTCAGGCGTTTTTGCAGTGTTGGTGAATGTTGGTGAGGAAGTTTTACAAGGCGCGGCCAATGTAGGTATCAGGCCAACGGTTGGCGATTTAGTAAAACCAATTCTAGAAGTACACCTTTTGGATTTTGAAGGAAAACTTTACGGTCAGCGGATTGAAGTAGAGTTTAGACATAAAATTCGTGACGAGAAAAAATTCACTACGTTAGATGACTTGGTGGAAAATATTCGCCGTGATGTTAATAACATAAGAGCCTGGTTTGACCAGGCAAACAAATAGTAGACCTTAAGGCTGAAAATGAGCGACCAAACAATAGATTATAAAGCAACGCTAAATCTACCGAAAACGGATTTCCCGATGCGTGCCAATTTGTCACATAGAGAACCCGGCATCTTAAAAGAATGGCACGAGAAAGATATTTACGGGCAAATAAGAAAGGCTCGATCTGGGCGTGAGAAATATATTCTTCACGATGGTCCTCCCTATGCTAATGGTGATATTCATTTGGGTCATGCGGTTAATAAGACCTTAAAAGATATAGTCGTGAAGTCTCGTACTATGAGTGGTTTCGATGCGCCTTATATCCCTGGGTGGGATTGCCATGGGTTGCCAATTGAGCACAATGTAGAAAAGAAGATTGGTAAGGCTGGAGTCAAAGTCGATTATTCTGTTTTTCGACAAAAGTGTCGCGATTATGCAATGAAACAGGTTGATGGCCAGCGTAAAGATTTTGTTCGTATTGGTGTTTTTGGAGATTGGGATCGACCCTACCTGACGATGAATTTTGGTGTTGAGGCGGATATTATTCGAGCACTGGGTAAGATCACCGCTAATGGTCATTTGGTCAAGGGATACAAGCCGGTTTACTGGAGTGTTGTCGGCGGGTCAGCTCTGGCTGAGGCTGAGGTTGAGTATCAAGATAAAACGTCATTTTCTATCGACGTCGCCTATCCGGTGACTGATTCCAAACAGCTGGATAAGTTGTCTGTTGCCTTTGGTGGGCTGTCTGGTGAAGGTGAAATTAATGTTTTAATCTGGACCACAACGCCTTGGACTATTCCAAGTAGTCAGGCGATATCAATGGGCGCAGAGTTGGAATACAGTTTGGTGCAGTGCGCAACAGCCTCTGGTTCTGTGCGTTTAATCTGCTCTCAGCTATTGCTCGAGTCAGTGATGGAGCGTCTAGAGATTGCAGACTATAAAGTGTTGGCAAGTTGCCAGGGCGAGGCTCTTGAAAAGCTGGTCGCTGATCATCCCTTTTATGATCGCAAGATTCCTGTGTTGCTGGGTGATCATGTCACTACAGAAGCGGGCACAGGGTGCGTGCACACGGCACCAGACCATGGCGTGGAAGATTTCAATGTAGCTAAACAGTATGGTATCGGTACCTTAAATTATATCATCGACAATGGTACTTTTCGGGACGATGTTGAGCTGTTTGCCGGAGAGCATGTCTATAAAGTCGATCAGCATGTTATCGACGTGTTAACTGAGCAGGGTAGGCTAATGGCTTGCGGTAAGATCACGCATAGCTACGCTCATTGTTGGCGGACCAAAACACCTTTGATCTACAGAGCAACGCCTCAGTGGTTTATCTCTATGGACAAGGAAGGCTTATTGGATAAAGCTAAAGCTGCGATTAAAAATGTGAGCTGGCACCCTGATTGGGGTGAGGCGCGCATTGAAGGTATGTTAGATAACAGTCCCGATTGGTGTGTCTCTCGGCAACGCACCTGGGGAGTTCCGATCACGCTGTTTGTCCATAAGCAGTCCGGAGAGATTCATCCAGATACGGCTAGTTTGATCGAAAATGTGGCTTGTATTGTTGAAACTCAAGGCATTGATGCTTGGTATTCTCTAGACGCAGCAGACTTATTAGGTGCTGATGCGGAAGATTATCAAAAAGTCACCGACACTCTTGATGTTTGGTTTGATTCTGGCGTGACTCATGCCTCTGTCATTGATGATCGTGAAGAGCTTAGCTACCCAGCAGATCTTTATTTGGAGGGCTCAGATCAACATAGAGGTTGGTTCCAGTCTTCCTTGAAGACTGCGATTGCAATCAACGGCACGGCGCCGTACAAAGCAGTTTTAACCCACGGATTTACGGTCGATGAAAACGGACGCAAGATGTCCAAGTCAATTGGCAATGTGGTATCACCACAAAAAGTTATCAATGAACTAGGCGCCGATGTTTTGCGCCTCTGGGTTGCCTCAGCCGACTTTAGTGCAGAGATGACGGTATCTGATGAGATACTTAATCGAGCAGGCGATTCCTATCGTCGTATTCGTAATACGGCGCGTTATTTCCTATCTAATATCGATGGTTTCGATCCGTCTTTTCACGCGGTTAAACACGAGGACTTAATAGCTCTTGATCGCTGGGCAATTGATTGTGCCGCCCAGCTTCAGGACGATATTATTAGCGATTATAATAATTTCCAATTCCATCAAATATATCAAAAATTACACAACTTCTGTGTCCGTGATATGGGTGGTTTTTATCTGGATATTATTAAAGATCGGATTTATACCTGTGCTGAAGATAGCCTGCCTAGACGCTCAGCTCAAACGGCTCTTTTTCATATTGCTGAGGCATTTGTCCGCTGGATCGCACCGATACTAAGCTTTACTGCTCATGAAATCTGGAGCTTTATGCCTGGGGATCGAAGTGAGTCTGTATTTGTCGCCGAATGGTATCCGCTGCCTAGGTTGACCAGTAAGGAAACAATTAGCAATGATGACTGGGCATCTATTTTGTTGGCCAAAGAAGCGATCAATAAGGTTATCGAAGATCAGAGAAAAGAGGGCGCTATTAAAGGATCTCTCAGCGCTGAAATCGCCGTATATGCCGATCAAGCTCTATATAAAACGCTTGCGAAACTAGGCGATGAGTTACGTTTTGTCACGATTACTTCAAAAGCTGTGCTTTCACCGTTGTCTGATGCTGCTGATCTTCAAGAGTCGCCTCTTGGCGGTTTGAGAGTCGCGGTATCTCACTCGACAGCGACCAAGTGCGTTCGCTGCTGGCATTTTATTGAAGATGTCGGTACCCAGGCAGATCATTCAGAGGTTTGCGGACGCTGCATCGATAATATCAGTGGCGTTGGAGAGACTCGATCTCATGCCTAAGTCTGAAAGTATCATGCCATATAGGCTTATGTGGTTTATGTTAGCGGCATTCATTGTCGCAGCTGACCAGCTAACAAAAGCATGGATAGTGGCTGACTTTCCCTACGGGCAGGGTGAGGTAATAACCGATTTCTTTAACTTAGTGCATGTGCATAATTATGGTGCTGCCTTTAGTTTCTTAAGTGATGCAGGGGGGTGGCAGCGTTGGTTCTTCACGGCTTTGTCGTCCATAGTCAGTGTCATTATCATTGTGTGGATGACTCGCTTATCTCGGCAGCGTTGGCTAGAGAGCCTCGCCTTGGCGCTAATATTGGGTGGGGCTTTGGGCAATCTCTATGATCGAGCCTTTTTAGGTTACGTGGTTGATTTTCTAGACTTCCATTGGTCTGGCTCGCATTTTCCTGCGTTTAATGTTGCCGACAGTGGGATTACCGTTGGTGCATTCTTATTAATATTAGATACGTTTGTATCTAACCAAGATTTTAAAATTTAGGCTTGATATGACATTATCAGTAGACAGTGGAACCATAGTTACTTTGCATTTTGCGTTAGTGCTTGAGGATGGCCATGTTATAGACTCAAATTTTGAGGCAAAAGCGGCCACCTTTACGGTAGGCGACGGAAATTTGCTGCCGGGGTTTGAGTCTTCTTTGATGGGGTTAGTTGTTGGTGATGAGCGCGAGTTCACTATTGCCCCAGAAAATGCTTTTGGTCAGCATAATCCCCAAAATGTGCAGGAAGTAGATCGTAGTAATTTTGATCAGAAAGAGATAGAAGTTGGTGCGATGTTTTCCTTTCAAAATGGCGATGGGGAGCTACCGGGGGTTATCGTTGAGATTAACGATGATCGAGCTCTGATCGACTTTAACCATCCGCTAGCAGGAAAGAATATTATTTTTCAAGTCCGCATAATTGATGTTGCTCCAGAGAGTTTACACTGATGGATATTAAGCTCGCCAATCCTAGAGGTTTTTGCGCTGGCGTTGATCGTGCGATTGATATTGTTGATCGTGCTCTCGTTCTTTTTGGTGCCCCTATCTATGTTAGGCACGAGGTGGTGCACAATAAATTTGTGGTTGATAACCTGCGGTCTAGAGGTGCTATTTTCGTTGAGGAACTGAATGAGGTTCCCGATGATGTGATTGTTATATTTAGTGCTCATGGTGTCTCTCAGTCGGTGCGTAAAGAGGCAGAAGATCGCAGCCTTAAGGTTTTTGATGCGACATGCCCTTTGGTCACTAAAGTCCATTTTGAGGTGATAAAATACAGTACCGATGGGATTGATTGCGTTCTGATCGGGCACGCAGGCCATCCTGAAGTGGAAGGAACAATGGGGCAGTTTGATAAATTACAAGGGGGCGCAATACACCTTGTCGAAGATCAAAATGATGTGTTGGCGCTTGAGGTAAGAGATCCCTCTAAGTTGGCTTATGTTACGCAGACGACTCTTTCTATGGACGATACGGCTGGTGTGATTGAGGCTTTGCGGTTGAGATTTCCTGATATTCAAGGCCCGCGCAAAGATGATATTTGTTATGCCACTCAAAATAGACAAGACGCAGTGAAACAGTTGGCAATAGAGTCTGATGTGGTTTTGGTTGTAGGCTCGGTGGCCAGTTCTAATTCTAACCGGCTTAAAGAGTTAGCCGAACGTTGTGGTTGCGCCGCTTACCTCATTGATGGGCCTGAAGATATAGATTCTCGGTGGTTTGACGATGCAAGGACAGTTGGCGTTACAGCAGGGGCATCGGCGCCTGAAGTGCTGGTTCATGGGGTAGTTGCCCAACTGGTCAGTTTTGGTGCGATGCCACCTCAGGAGCTTAAAGGGGTTGAAGAAAATGTTAGCTTCTCTCTGCCTAAAGAGCTGCGACCACCTGGAGTGGCCGCACCTGGATCCTCTACTTAATCCTATCAATGTGCTCAAACAAGCTCTGAGATGAGGGATCCAATGTAGTCCTATCGAGATTGTCATCTAACAATTTGTTGGCCATTTTCTTACCCAGCTCAACACCCCACTGATCGAAACAGTTGATGTTCCAAATACTGCCCTGCACAAACACCTTATGCTCATAAAGGGCGATCAAAGCGCCAAAGTTTTTAGGTGATAATCTATCTATTAACAAGGTATTTGATGGCTTATTTCCTGGATAATATCGATGTTGCTCCGCCTCCGGAGCCGATTGCCCCGTCATTAGAGCGGCAGACTGACCAAGCATATTACCTAATAAAACGCGGTGATGTTCCTCATTGCTGAGGCCGTCTTTAACCGCAGCTATAAAGTCAATTGGAACCAATCGTGTCCCTTGATGTAGCAGTTGGAAAAACGCGTGTTGACCATTAGTGCCCGTTTGTCCCCAAATAATGGGACCCGTATCGTAGTCTGTGGCCTTCCCTTGCAGTGTGGTTGCCTTGCCGTTACTTTCCATATCTAGTTGCTGTAGATAGGAGGGGAGAAGCAGTAGGCGCTCGCAGTAAGGGATTACGGCGCTAGATTGGGCTCCCATGAAATTACTGTACCAGACACCCAGTAAGGCCATGATGACAGGCATGTTTTGGTCCAATGGTGCCTGCTGAAAGTGTATATCCATTTCTCGCGCACCCCTAAGCATCTCCACAAATCCGTCAAAGCCAATACTGATGGCTATAGACAACCCTATGCTTGACCAGAGTGAATAACGGCCCCCGACCCATTCCGCGAACCCCAAAATTTGTGATTCGGGGATGCCATAAGCAACGGCATTCGCTTTGTTCGCCGTTAGACCGATGAAATGACTGGAGGTCTGCGCCTGCGCCAAGCCTAAAGTTCGCTCAAACCAGTGAATGACCGTCTTGGCATTCAGTAATGTCTCTTGAGTGGTGAAGGTTTTACTGGCCAGTGCAACAAGGGTTGTCTCTGGATTGAGTTTAGCCAAGGTTGACAGGATCTCAGCGCCGTCAACATTTGAAATAAAATGCAGCTTAATGTCGGGGTGAGCGTATTCATTCAGGCCATTGCAAGCCAGTTTTGGGCCTAAGTCTGAGCCGCCGATCCCGATGTTAATGACATCGGTAATTTTTTTCCCGGTAGAGCCCTGCCATTGGCCATTGCGAATTTTTTCGCTGACTAGTCGCATCTGCTCTAGCTGCGCCTTGACTAGGCTATTTCTTTCCAGATCCTCGGGTGAGGTTGTATCTTCAGGCTCTGCTCTCAGCGCGGCATGGAGAACAGCACGATCTTCCGTGGTATTGATGACTTCGCCGGCAAACATGGCAGTGCGGTGCGCTTTAAGATTGGACTGTTCAGCCAGAGCTAATAATTGCTGGAAAATCTCATTACTGACTAGATTTTTTGAATAATCAAGAAGTAATTCGTTGACCTGTAATGTCATTTGATTGGCACGTTTGGGGTCTGAATGGAAAAAATCCTGAATGGTCTGACTGTTCATGCTGGCCGCCAATGATGTTAGTGTCGACCAGGCTGCGGTGGCGGTTGGTGAGTACATATTATCTTTCATGGAGTATCTTATTCCTATTTCAGGCTATCTGATAAAAGGGTAAATTTGCTGGCCAAATATTACTTTCCATCGTATTTAGCGGTCAATATATGTAATAAAATTACAGTTATTGGCTTTATTTTTGATTAAATGTGACCTTATGATGTAATTTAGTTACAATACGCCTTAACCTTTTCGGAGTCATTATGGGCCAACTTAATTTTCAAGTTGCTGCAGTCACAGAGCGTATTATAGAGCGCAGTGGGACTTTACGTGCTGATTATTTAGCACAAATTGCGGAAGATCGTAATAATCAGCCGGAGAGAGGCAAGTTGAGCTGCGGTAATCTTGCGCATGGATTTGCCGCCTGCGGCGATAGTGACAAAGATAGTCTAAGACTAATGCAAGCCGCCAACGTCGGAATTGTTACAGCTTACAATGACATGTTGTCGGCTCACCACCCTTACGCAGAATATCCTGAGCTTATTAAGCGAGCTATGCGAGAGGTAGGTGGTACCGCGCAGGTTGCTGGTGGCGTACCTGCTATGTGCGATGGTGTGACTCAGGGTCAAGATGGTATGGAATTGAGCCTGCTCAGTCGAGACATCATTGCCCAATGCACCGCAATTGCTCTATCCCATCAGATGTTTGATGGTGTTTTGGCCTTAGGTATTTGTGACAAGATAGTACCTGGCTTATTAATCGGGGTTCTAAGCTTTGGTTATTTACCAGCTATTTTTGTTCCCGCAGGCCCGATGGAGTCGGGACTAAGTAATAAAGAAAAGATAAGAATTAGGCAGCTGTTTGCCGAGGGCAAGATTGGCCGTGAAGAGCTTTTACAGGCAGAGTCAGACTCTTATCATAGCGCTGGCACCTGCACATTTTATGGCACTGCAAACAGTAATCAGGTGGTACTTGAAGCGCTTGGCCTTCAACTGCCTGGGAGTTCATTTGTGAATCCAAGCGACCCAATGCGCGAACGTTTGACGATAGAGGCTAGTCATCAGCTATCACGCATTACTGCATTAGGGGGTGATTATCGCCCCGTAGGTGAATTGGTCGATGAGCGTTCTATTGTTAATGCAACGATTGCCTTGCTCGCCTCAGGCGGATCTACTAATCATACAATGCACCTTGTGGCGATTGCTCGTGCAGCAGGGATTATTCTAAATTGGGACGATATAGCTGAGTTGTCGGCGGCCGTGCCTTTAGTTGCTCGGGTCTACCCAAACGGGCCTGCTGATGTGAATCATTTTCACGCTGCCGGCGGTACTAGCTGTATGTTCCGACAGCTAATTGAAGGTGGATTTATGCATGCAGATGCTAGAACTATTTGGGGTAATAGCTTTGCAGATTTCACGCAAGAATCATTTTTAGATCGCGGCAAAATAATATGGCGCGAGTCACCCATGACGCCGCTGGATAAAGAGGTCTTAACGACGGTAGATCAACCATTTTCAGAAGAGGGCGGACTCCGTCTGTTAACCGGCAACCTTGGCCGAGGCGTTATTAAGGTGTCTGCGGTTGCGACTGAACACCGCATTGTTGAAGCTCCTGCGGTGGTTATTGATGATCAAGACCATTTAGAACCCTTATTTAAAGCGGGTAAATTAAACCGAGATTGTGTTGTTGTGATTCGATTCCAAGGGCCTAAAGCATTAGGAATGCCCGAATTACACAAGTTAACGCCTTTTTTGGGTACGCTGCAGGATAAGGGCTATAAGGTTGCTTTGGTAACTGATGGGCGCATGTCTGGGGCCTCTGGAAAAGTGCCAGCGGCTATTCATTTAGTGCCTGAAGCGGCAAGTGGGGGCATTTTAAGCAAGTTACAAGATGGTGATTTGATTCGAGTCAATGCCGTCACTGGAGAGTTGTCTTATGTTGGCGATATTCATGAGATTAGTAACCGAACGCCTGCACAGCAGCCCGTCGCTGGGCAGCGTGGTTGTGGCCGTGAATTGTTTGCGGTTAACCGGGCGAATATAAGTAACGCGGAGCAAGGTGCATCGTACCTGTTTCCTGGAGAGTAGAGGGTGAGTCAAAAGTGGACTTTAGTCGCTGACATTGGCGGCACTAATGCAAGGTTTTCAGCGCTCTTAGAGGGGCAATTAGAAAGCCAGTATGAATCTCATCATTCAGTGGAAGAGTACCCTGAGTTCGAGGATTTGATCGTCATTTTACTGCAGGAAATAAAAAGCGCGACCGGTTGGGGAAACCCGCCTTCTAGCGTCTGTTTCGCAGTTGCGTGCCCAGCTGACAGTGAAATAATTAGCTTTACCAATAGTCATTGGATATTTACAAAGTCTGAATTACAGGCCCTGGTAGGGTGCGAAACCCTTATGATTATTAATGATTTTGAGGCCGTCGCTCATGGTATTACCGAGCTGTCGGAGGTTGATTTAGTCCAGGTCGGTGGAGAGGTACCAGCTGCAAACAAGGCCATTGGCATCATGGGGGCTGGGACTGGTCTAGGAGTAGCTTGTTTAGTGCCGCACCCTAAAGGCTATCATGTGCTCGACACTGAGGGTGGCCACGCCGATTATTCCCCCATAGATGATATGCAGAGTGCTGTGGTTAATACGCTCAGGGCACGTTTCGGGCGTGTTTCGTTAGAGAGATTATTGTCCGGTAAAGGTCTGCTCAATATTTATACAGCTTTATGTAGCATTGAAAATGATGATGTTGTTTTTGAAACTCCGGCCGAAGTGGTCGCTGCGGCTTTAGATGATAGTGATACTAAAGCATTGCAAACGCTTAATATGTTTTGCGAAGGTGTCGGAGCCGCGGCGGGTAATCTGGCTCTAACCTTTGGCGCCAAAGGCGGTATTTATATAGCCGGCGGTGTTATCCCGCGCTTTCAAGAATTTTTTATCAAGAGTGGTTTTCGTAACAAGTTCGAGGACAAAGGTCGTTTTGTCAGTTACTTGCAACCGATACCGGTCTATTTAGTCACTCGCAGTAACCTAGGCCTTCTTGGCGCTGCAAAAAAAATACAGCAATTTTAAGGAGTTGTTAGTGCGAAATTTATTATCTGAGAGTCCTATTATTCCCGTTATCACCTTAGACAGGGTGAGGGATGCCGTTCCTCTCGCTGAGGCGTTGCTGGCTGGCGGTTTGAAGGTGTTGGAAATCACATTGAGAACTGAGGCTGCAATTGAAGGTATCAAGGAGATCATTAGACAGGTCCCTGGGGTTATAGTGGGCTCGGGAACTGTCTGTAATGCAGAACAGATTGCGCTGTCTGAGGATATAGGGTGTCAGTTTATGGTTTCGCCTGGGAGCACAGACGGGCTGCTTGCGGCTGCTGAGGGTTGCTCTATACCGCTCCTGCCTGGTGTATCATCAGTGAGCGAATTGATGAGGGGATTGGACTATGGGCATAGTGACTTTAAATTTTTCCCCGCCGAAGCTTCTGGTGGCGTCAATATGTTGAAGTCGATTGCAGGACCTTTTGCTGACGTTCGGTTTTGCGCCACAGGTGGCATAGGTTTACACAATGTCGCAGACTACCTGGTTTTAGATAATATTATGAGTGTTGGTGGGTCTTGGATTGCCGCAGCAACTTTGATACGAGAAAAACGCTGGGCTGACATCGAGAAATTAGCGCAAGAGGCAACGGTGCTTGCGGGACGATAGAGTGGAATTGGTGATAAATTTTCTATCAGCTTATTGTTGGCTGATGATTAAATACTGAGGTAGAAAATGAGCAGTAATATTGACTTGGTAATTTTTGGCGCTCGAGGAGACCTAGCACGACGTAAATTGCTACCCGCGTTGTTTCAACTTCATAAAGCTGGCTTATTGGCCGACAGTGTTCGCATCGCGGCCGTCGCTCGAGAAGTTCTAGATACGGCTGGGTTCATTGCCGATACCCTTAAGTTACTTAAAGGTGAAAATGTTGATAACGATTTCGACGAAAAAGCGTGGCAGGGATTTAGCCGGCGGCTTACCTATATAAAAATTGATTTCGCCCAAAAGAAAGAGTTTTTAGTGCTTAAGGATTGGGTTGTTGAGAAGCGCGCACTTATTTACTATTTGGCTACTCCGCCGAGCTTGTTCGGTTCAATATCTAGGCATTTACATGACGCGAACTGCGTAAATGCAACTTCACGCATAGTGCTGGAAAAACCGATTGGGCACGATTTGAAAAGCTCTGGTCAGGTTAATGGTTCCGTTGGCGAGTACTTTTCGGAACGCAATATATATCGGATCGATCATTATCTTGGAAAGGAAACCGTGCAAAATTTACTTGCACTTCGTTTTGCCAATCGAATGATTAATTCTCAGTGGGATAATAGTTGCATTGATCATGTGCAGATTACGGCGGCTGAAACAGTAGGCATAGAAGGTCGTTGGTCATACTACGACAAGGTTGGACAGTTGCGTGACATGGTGCAAAACCATCTTCTGCAACTACTTTGCATGGTCGCTATGGAGCCGCCTAGTTCTCTCCAAGCTGATGAAATACGTGCTGAAAAAGTGAAATTATTAAGGGCTTTGAGACCCATTTGTGATAACAATGTTGTAGATCACGCAGTACGTGGACAGTACTCAGCCGGCTGGATTGAAGGCTCACCCGTCGTTGGTTACATGGAAGAAGAGGGTAGCGAAAGCGACAGTAGTGATAATGAAACTTACGTTGCCCTAAAAGTACATGTTGATAATTGGCGTTGGGCGGGCGTACCGTTTTACCTGCGCACAGGCAAACGAATGAGAGAAAAAGTCACTCAGGTTGTCATTGTGTATAAGGATAATCCTCACTCATTGTTTCCCGAAACAGAAGGTGAAGCCAACAATAAGCTAGTGATTCGACTTCAGCCTAATGAAGGCATTCAGTTGGAGATGGTATCTAAAAAACAAAGTCTAAAAGAGCGGTTGAGCACGGAAAAGCGAACGCTTAATTTGGACTTTTTTGATTCTTCGGGTGAGTCAAGAATCGCCGACGCGTATGAGCGCTTATTTCTTGAAGTTATCAAAGGTGATCAGTGGTTGTTTGTTAGCCGAGACGAAATCGAAGCTTCTTGGCGTTGGTGTGATGAATTACTAGCTACCTGGAAAGATAAAAACATTGGTACAAAAAGCTACAGCGCAGGCTCCTGGGGGCCATCAAAGGCCGAAATGCTCATAGAGAATGATGACCGAAGTTGGTATCAGACCTGATATGAAACTAATAGAGTTTGAAAATTCCTCTGCGCTAGATACTGCTTTGGTCAGTAAGGTGACTGAGCTTTTGATCGGTGCGATCAAGAAGAGAGGGGCGGCATCCTTAGTTGTATCCGGCGGCAGAACGCCATTGGCCTTTTTTCATCTACTATCTCAACAGGTTTTGGATTGGTCTAAGGTTGTCGTGACACTCGCGGATGAGCGCTGGGTTGATGCTGACCATAGCGATAGCAATGAAAAGTTGGTCCGTAAGAATTTGTTAATCAATGAGGCTCACAGGGCAGAATTTATACCGTTAAAAAATGCAGCCATGGACGCGGCAGAGGGTGAGATCCAGTCTGAGAGCGATATCGAACCGATGGGTCAGTTTACGGTAGTGATTCTAGGAATGGGTGATGACGGCCACACTGCATCGTTATTCCCTGGCGCTGGGACCTTGGCATTGGGGCTAGACATGAATTCAGGCCGCACTGCAATTGCAGTAACGCCAACAGCAGCACCTCATCAGCGAATGACGTTGACTTTGCCGCGCCTGCTGAACAGCCAGGAGATTATTATTCATATCAGCGGAGCTGGTAAGCAGGATGTCTTGCAGGCTGCTCAGGCCGGTGAGGATATTACTGAGTTGCCTATTCGGGCGATTTTAAATCAGCAGGTTGCGCCCTTATCGATCTTTTGGGCTAAATAAGCTGGGCTTTCAATTGCTTTAGAGTGAGACCCTGATTAAAGCTAGCGAATAACATCACCTACTTTAACAATTTTTAGTGTGTTGGTGCCGCCGTGCACATTGACGAAGTCACCTTTGGTCACCAGAACGAGATCGCCATCGTTTACGGCATTGTCTTCAAGCAGTTTTTCGACGGCGCGGTGGTTCACCTCTGAAGGGTCGAGTTGTGATGCATTAAAAGGTACCGGAACTACCCCTTTATATAGCGCAGTAATTTCACAGGTGCCAGGCTTTTCGGCCATGGCGTAAATAGGTAGGGACGATGTGATACGTGACATCAGTAGCGGAGTAAAGCCAGTTTCAGTCATGCAGATAACAGCCTTTACGCCTTTCAGGTGATTCGCCACATACATGGCTGATAACGCCAATGACTCGTCAATACGCTCAAAGGTTTGATCAATTCTGTGTTTTGAACGCTGGGCAAGAGGATGTTTCTCTGCGCCCTCAATGACTCTTGCCATTGCTTTGACTGTTTCAACGGGATATTTACCGACAGCAGTTTCAGCTGATAGCATGACAGCATCTGTGCCATCGAGTACGGCATTGGCCACATCAAACACTTCTGCTCGCGTGGGTGTAGGCGCACTGATCATTGATTCCATCATCTGGGTTGCTGTAATAACCACTTTATTAGCCGCATTAGCGGCCTCAATGAGCTGTTTTTGAACCGCTACAAGATTGGCGTCACCAATTTCTACGCCCAGATCACCACGGGCAACCATTACGCCATCAGCGCTGGCGATGATGCCTGGCAGAAACTCCTCAGTAATAGCCTCTGCTCGCTCAATTTTGGCAATAATGTGTGCAGTGCTGTTGGCTTCAGTGAGTAGTTTTCTGGTTTCTATAACATCTTCTTGAGACTGTACAAAAGAGATAGCCAAATAATCTGTATTCAGTGCGGCCGCGGTTTTAATGTCGGCCTTGTCCTTTTCTGTTAGTGCTTTTGCTGAAAGGCCACCACCAAATTTATTGACGCCTTTTTTACTTGAAAGAATGCCACCTTGGATTACGGTACATTCCACTGCATGAGCTGTTTTCACGTTAACTTGAAAGGTTAAACGGCCATCATCAAGTAGAAGAATATCGCTTGTATCAATATCTTCCAACAGGTCTCTGGCAATAAAGACGGTATTTTCATCGCCCATCTGGGGGTCGACTTGGCTATCTAGCGTAAATATGCTTCCTTCAATAAGATCGACCTTTTTGTCATCAATAAAACTGCCAATACGTATTTTTGGGCCCTGCATATCACAGAGAATTCCCACTGGGGTTTTCAGTGACAGGCTGATACGTCGAATTAACTCTGCACGCGCAGTGTGTTCCTGAGCGCTTCCGTGGGAGAAGTTGAGTCTGAACAGGTTCACTCCGGCTACGATTAGGGCCTTAATGACACTTTCATGACTACTGCTAGGTCCCAGCGTGGCGAGGATTTTAGTTCTTCTAGGCATCGTTCTAAGCTGCCGCATTCAATTGAGAGAGGCTACTATCTGCATTTAATAGAGCGAGACTATTATCCAGCATTCGGTTAGAGAACCCCCACTCGTTGTCGTACCAAGCCATAACTTTAACGAGAGAACCATTGACGCGAGTTTGCAGTGAGTCAAAGTTACTAGAGTATGGGATATGGTTGTAATCGATTGAAACTAGCGGTTTGTCGCAGTAACTCAGCACTTCACTAAGTTCACCAGCTGCAGCCTGGTTGAGGATTTGGTTCACTTCTTCGACCGAGGTGTCACGGCCAGCATTAAACGTTAAATCTACCAGAGAGACGTTAATGGTCGGTACACGCACTGCTAGCCCGTCGAGCTTGCCTGCAAGCTCTGGCATAACATCGGCGATAGCAGCAGCAGCGCCCGTTTTTGTAGGGATCATGGAGTGAGTTGCTGATCGCGCGCGATAGACATCTGAGTGATAAACATCACTAAGTTGCTGGTCGTTGGTGTAGGCGTGGACTGTGGTCATATAGCCAGACAAAATCGCCAAGGACTCATGCAGAGGCTTGACGAGCGGAGCGAGGCAGTTAGTCGTGCATGAAGCGTTAGAGATAATTTGATGTTCGGCAGTCAAAATATTGTGATTAATGCCGTAAACGACGGTGGCATCAACATTGGATGCCGGCGCCGAGATTAATACCTTTTTTGCTCCCCCAGTGATATGGAGTGCGGCCTTGTCGCGGCTAGTAAATACACCTGTGCATTCGCAGACTAGGTCGACGCCTAAATCTCCCCAAGGGATATTCGCTGGGTCGCGCTCGCAGAACCACTGAATGTGATCGCCGTTAATAGATAGAGATTTCGTGCCCACTTCGACCTGTTGGTTAAAGCGACCATGCACTGTATCAAACTCTAATAGGTGGGCGCTGATGTTAACGTCACCTAAATCATTAATAGCAACGATTTTGATTTTGTCTTGAAGGTCAGGACGCTCGTAGAGTGCTCTGACAATATTGCGGCCAATGCGGCCAAAGCCATTGATGGCGATTTTATACATGATTCCCTCTTAGATTACGTAATAAAATAACGTAAATTATACACAAATATGCTATTTTAAGCAACGAATCAGAGTTATATGTTGGTAATATTACTAATAATCAGTAATTTTAAGCGGTTTTAACGAGGACTGTATGGGTTTTTATGACATTACTTTGTTTTTTACAGATTTTCAGTTAAAAATTAACTAAACTAATCGATAGTTACGTAAGTTTACTGAATAAAATAGGATGCCTTTAATGCATAGTCAGAATCTTATTAATATCATCACTGATGCTTTACCGGGTTTAAATAAATCAGAGACTAAGGTCGCCCGGGTTATTCTTGCTGACCCTGATGCAGCAACCAGCTCAAGTATTGCCACGCTAGCCAAAAAAGCGAGCGTGAGCGAGCCGAGCGTCAACCGATTTTGTAAGCGATTTGATGCAACTGGGTTCCCTGACTTTAAGCTTAAGCTAGCGAAATCTTTAGTGAGTGGGATTCGCTTTGTAAATCGTAATGTGAATCCTGATGATGACGTGACGAGTTACACGCCCAAGATTTTTGACAGCACCATTAACGATTTAGCCTTGGTTCGCGACAAAATTAGTCATACGGTAGTCAACAACGTGGTGGACAAGCTTATTCAAGCAAAAAGAATTTACTTTTTCGGCTTGGGTACCTCAGGTTCAGTTGCCAGAGATGCTGAGAATAAGTTTTTTCGATTTAACTTACCGGTCTCCTTTCATGATGATGTGCTTATGATGCGAATGCTTGCTTCGACAGGCACTACTGGCGATGTGTTTTTTGTTATCTCCCATACCGGACGTACAAAAGAGATTATTGATGTGGTGCAGATTGCGCGTGAAAACGGTGCAACGATTATTGCCCTTACGTCGCCAGGCTCTCCGTTGGCCGCTATTAGTAGCATTAGTCTTGATGTCGATGTACCTGAAAATACTGATGAATATATGCCCATGACTTCACGGATAGTGCATTTGGTTATTCTAGATGTTTTGGCAACAGGATTTACGTTGCGCCGTGGGCCTGATTTTCTCCCCCATCTTGAAAAGATTAAAAATAGTCTCTTACCAACCCGCCTAAAGAAAGAGAGTTAAACAAGCTTCGAGTGAAGAAATTAGATATTATGCTTTTGAAAGGGCATAAGAAGATTTGATGCAATGTATATTGCTCTGAAAGCAGTCATTCAGGTATTGTTCTAGGCAATCCTCCGGAGATGTCACCATGTCGAAAAATAGTGAGTCATATTATGTCTGATGTGAAGTTATATCCGGTGCCCGAAAGCTGGGCTAAAACAGCTTGGATCAACAAAGAAAACTACCAAGAAATGTACCGTGAATCTGTCGACGATCCAGAGCAATTTTGGGCTAAGCAAGCGACTGAATTTTTGACTTGGGAGACCCCGTGGCAAACAGTGTGTGATTATGATTTTGGTAAGGGTGAGGCAGCGTGGTTTGAGGGTGGAAAATTAAATGTCTCAGTTAACTGTATTGATCGACACCTTGCTGAGCGTTCGGATCAAACGGCACTTATTTGGGAAGGTGATGAACCGATAGAAGATAAGAAAATTACCTACAAGGAGCTGCATAATAAGGTATCCCGTCTAGGTAATATTTTGCGACAAAGGGGCGTAAAGAAGGGTGATCGGGTGTGTATCTATATGCCTATGATTCCTGAGGCAGCCTACGCAATGTTGGCCTGTGCGCGAATTGGTGCTGTGCACTCGGTAGTCTTTGGCGGTTTTTCACCAGATGCGTTAAAAGATCGGATTCTTGATTCTGACTGTCAGGTCGTCATTACAGCTGATCAAGGATATAGGGGCGGTAAGATCGTTCCTTTGAAGGCCAATGTCGACAGAGCGTTACAAAGCTGCCCAGAGGTGCATACCTGTCTGGTGGTGGAGCGAACCAAAGGTAAGGTGGAATGGAACGAGGGTCGAGATATTTGGTATCACCAAGCTATCGAGGATGTACCTTCTCATTGCTCACCCGAAATAATGGATGCTGAAGATCCACTTTTTGTTCTTTATACCTCTGGATCTACCGGCAAGCCCAAAGGTGTGGTGCACACTACAGGCGGATACTTGCTCATGACGGCTATGAGTCATAAGTACACCTTCGATTATAAAGAGGGAGACGTCTATTGGTGCACCGCTGATGTCGGCTGGGTCACCGGCCATAGTTATATTGTTTATGGCCCACTTTGTAATGGAGGTATATCGCTGATGTTTGAGGGTGTGCCAACCTATCCAGATGCTTCACGATTTTGGCAGATTATTGATAAACATCAGGTTAATCAGTTTTACACAGCACCAACTGCTATTCGGGCGCTGATGGGTGCGGGTAATGATTTCGTCAACAAGACGTCGCGAAAATCACTTAAGTTATTGGGTACTGTGGGCGAACCGATTAACCCTGAAGCTTGGGAGTGGTATTACCAGACGATTGGTGGGTCTCGCTGTCCTGTTATTGATACCTGGTGGCAGACAGAAACAGGTGCTCACATGCTAACGCCTTTGCCTGGCGCTACTGATTTAAAGCCTGGATCTGCGACGTTACCATTCTTTGGCGTTGAACCCATCTTACTGGATACGGAGGGGAATCAAATTGAGGGTGAAGGTGAAGGGTTGTTGATGATGAAATCGTCGTGGCCCAGCCAGATTCGCTCGGTTTATGGGGACCATAAGCGCTGTATTGAGACCTATTTTAGCGCCTACCCAGGCTATTACTTTACCGGTGACGGTGCACGGAGAGACGCTGACGGCTATTACTGGATTACTGGTCGCGTTGATGATGTTTTAAATGTATCAGGGCATCGGATGGGTACAGCCGAAGTTGAAAGTGCTCTCGTCCTTCACGAGTCTATTGCTGAGGCTGCCGTGGTCGGATACCCTCACGATATTAAGGGGCAGGGCATCTATTGTTATGTCACGCCAATGACAAACATTGAGCCCGATGCCGCACTTAAAAAAGAGCTGGTGGCTCTGTGCGTTAAAGAGATTGGGCCTATTGCGAAACCTGACATTATTCAATGGGCGCCTGGGTTGCCAAAAACAAGATCGGGGAAAATTATGCGTCGTATCTTGAGAAAGGTCGCTGCAAATGAGCTAGACAACCTTGGTGACACATCAACACTTGCCGATCCATCGGTGGTAGATGAGTTGATAGCTAACCGTCATGTATAGCTTGGAGAAAAACTGAAATTACTTCAATTTTTCTACCTTAGGTGCCTCTCGGGACTTTAAGGGGCTATCGATGTTAGATGTCAGGAGAAGGAAAAGCCGAATGATGAGATATTTTTTGAAATTGGTATTGGTGTTGGCCTGTTTATATGGGGTGCTGTTGTTACTTCCAGAACCCGAGCCTATGGAGGATATTCCTTTTTATGGTGATACGGGCTTCTCGGTTATTGCTCATAGAGGCGGCAGAGGGCTGATGCCTGGCAATACCATTGAGGCTGCAACAAATGCTGTCAATATTGGCTCTGACATTATCGAGATCGATGTCCATTTAACCGCCGATGATATTTTGGTGGTCAGGCATGATGCTTCGATTGACACGACCACTAATGGGACTGGTCAGATATCAGCAATGAGTTTAGCTGACATACAAGACTATGATGCCGGCTTCCATGAAATAGACTATCCGGATGCAGTGCCTCAAGAGTCGCTTAGGGTTCCAGCTTTAGGGCATCTTTTTGCAGAACTGCCTAATCAACGATACCTAATTGAACTAAAGCCGCAAGATGTGTCTGCAGCAAATGGCCTGTGCCGCCTCGTTCGCCAGCATAATATGCAGGAACAAGTAATGGTGAGCTCCTTCCATACCCAAGTGCTTAAACACTTCAGGCGAGAGTGTCCGGAAATACCGACATCTTTAGGAAGAACAGAAATAACCCAGTTAGTCTTACTTGAGAAGCTGGGCCTAAGCCATTTATTTACTATTGAGGGGTACGCTATTCATATTCCAGTAATCTATGGTGTTATTAATATTCTTAGTCTAAGTTTGGTTAATCAGATGCATGCACGTAATGTTCGCGTCGATACTTGGACTCTTAATGACCCTGGCTCTATGCGTCAATCAATAAATTTTGGAGTGGATGGTATTATTACTGACCGGCCCGATATTTTGTTAAGTCTCCTTTAAAACCCCCAGTCAATAAGCTTTTATAATTAGACGATATGAGCTAATGCATTTTCGTTGCATGAAAGGTATCGATTAAAATATAAAACTATACGATAATCACGGCCCGTTTATAAACTCGTGAAAGATAACATAAACAGACTACGCTCCGGTTTTGATTTAGGGGTAAAATGGATATACGTTTCAGTAGCATCCACCAACAAAAATAATAATATTAAACCTAGTGGATGAACAAGGAGAGATCCCATGAAGTTAGACATTAGCAAGCAGTTATCGAAATTAATGAGAGATAATAACCTGTCTCAAAGCGCTCTATCGAGAGCTACAGGGGTACCGCAGCCCACTATTAACCGCATTCTTAGTGAGGTGACTCGTGAGCCTAGAAGAGACTCAGTCGTTAGAATAGCTAATTTTTTTGGCATCACTCCAGAGTCACTTTATGAATCTGGTGGTGTTAAAGCAGCCAGAACGCCTACAGCAGAGACAGTCGAAGAAATATATAAACGAATAGCTATGTTAAGCATTAATGAGCGAGCTGAGCTGTTTGATCGAGTGTCGACTAACCTTAAGTAGAATACTCGTCGAGTGTGGTGATTAAGTTCACCCATTCGTCGTTTGGCAGCTCTGCTACAAACTCTCGGAAAACCTCATAACCCGAGACATAGGCTTCCGCTATGCTTTTTTCCCCTGAGAGTAAAAACTCCCTGAGTTGGATCCGCCATTTGTTCCATATCGCTCTCCTTTAAAACCGGTCTCTCTAAATCTACGTTAATCAGTAATTACTAGACTCTTATTTCAGCTTTTCTAGGCGGTTGATCATGGTCGACTTACACAAGATCTTAGTAAGACCCAGATCATTTTTAGTTTATTTTAGCTTCTATAATGTCGGAAAACCGTGATCGAGTTGGTTTTTTTAATTCAAATTTAAGGTGCGTTTATAACTGCAGGCTATTCGAGGCAATAGTGTTTTAACTTGTTTTATCTGGCTATCCCTGTATAAAAGCTTTATGGACATTTCGTGGATAAATGAAGTCAGTCTCGGATTTTGGATTGCGGTTACCTTGGCCTGTGCGCTGGGCGCCATGTCTCCAGGTCCTAGTCTTGCTGTAGTGGTCAATCATACGCTTGCTCATGGCCGAGCCGCTGGGTGTTATGCGGCGATCAGTCATGGCGTTGGAGTAGGTATTTATGCGCTTATAACCGTGTTTGGCCTGGCGGTGGTCATTCAAAAAAATCAAGAAATATTTGATATTGCACAATTGTTAGGGTGTCTATTTTTGCTGCTAATGGCGGCAAAAATTCTGTTTTCGTCGCCGAACTCCATTGATACAGGATTGCCTGTCGCCTCTAAATCATCTAGCCTAAAAGCGATAGCTGATGGTTTTTTGATTGCTCTTATAAACCCTAAGATTCTCTTGTTTTTTACGGCTCTTTTTAGTCAGTTTGTTCGATTGGAAAGTGATCTATGGGAAAAACTAACGCTGGCATTGATTGCAAGTGGTGTTGATGCCATATGGTATCTGTTGGTTGCTTTAACGCTCTCACATTTTCAGTCTGTTGTCCGTTATCAGCGGATTAGTGGGGTGATAGATAAGATTTTTGCGGTTGTATTAATTATCATTGCATCAAACTTTATATTTCAGATTACCCAAGGCTAAAAATATTACATAATGACCTCCAGTGATTCTAGCTTTTATTTTTGTGCTTCACATAAGCGCACGGGCTAAACTAGTCGCTTTTTTTATCGACAGCGATTGCAGGAAATATCAATGACTTCATTTCAATCGATCTATGACATAGCGGTTAAAAACCGTGGTTCGGTCGAATTACTCGAGGCAATTTTACCGAAACATAAAACACCTGAGGTTTTGGCTGAGTTAACTGACGACCGATACCTTTCAATGATGACTCGTTGCGTATTTCGTGCGGGATTTGTGTGGCGGGTGATAGACAACAAATGGCCTGGGTTTGAAAGTGCTTTTTCTAATTTTAACCCCATGGCTGTAGCCCACTTTAGCGATGAACGGTTGGAAGAGTTAGCTCAAGATAGAAGTATTGTGCGTAATTTCACTAAGATAGTATCTGTGCGGAACAACGCCGTTTATGTTTTGGATAAACAACGTAGTCATGGCAGTTTCGGTGCTTTTATAGCTGAATGGCCAACCAGCAATATTACTGGTTTGTGGTTGGAGCTAAAGAAAAAGGGCTGCCGGCTAGGAGGGAACAGCGGCCCGATGATGTTGAGGAGTATGGGTAAGGATACTTTTCTGATAACTAAGGATGTGTGTGCGGCGCTGGTTAACCATGGTTTTGTAGACAAAATCAGCCAGACCTCACAGCGTGATTTAAAGCAGGTAGAGACTGTTTTTGGTGCATTGCGTGATCAGTCTGGCCGATCTCTTTGTGAAATCAGCCGGATTCTAGCTTGCACGGTTTAAATTCTTTATAGCTGTGTTTCGATCCACTTGTCCATTCGTTTATCAAGCACATCCATAGGCAGAGCGCCTTTCACATGAAGTTGATCATGAAACGCACGTAGATCAAATTTAGTACCGAGTTTCTTCGTTGCGCGTGCGCGCAGCTCTTTGAATTTTAATTCACCAATCTTATAGGCGAGAGCCTGGCCTGGCCACGAAATGTAGCGGTCTATCTCGACCTCTATATCATGAAGGCTTTTGGCCGTATTGTTGGCGAAATAGTCAATTGCCTTTTGCCGGTCCCAGTCAAACATGTGCATGCCGGTGTCAACGACGAGGCGCACGGCACGCCACATCTCATAGGTTAATTGACCAAATTTGCTGTAAGGGTCGGTGTAAAATCCCATTTCTACGCCTAGACTTTCGGCATATAGCCCCCAACCTTCGACAAATCCGGTATAACTCAAATTTTGTAATAGGGGATGAGTTTCAGGTAGTTCTTGTGCAAGCGATATTTGCAGGTGGTGCCCAGGCATGGCCTCATGCAACGTTAATGCCTCCATTTCCCAGGTCGGGCGTGTGTTCAGGGCATATGTATTAGCGTAAAAATACCCAGGTCTCCCATCTTTACTAGAGCCGCCCCAGTAGTATGCCGTGGTTTGAGATTTAGCCGCATAGTCAGGGATGGGGATCACGCCATAGGGCATCCGGGGGAGTTTGCCAAATAGTTTTGCTAATTCAGGATCCGCTCTCTTGGCAATGTCTCTGTAGCCAACCATAAGATCATCTGCCGACGTCATGTAGAACTGCGGATCAGTGCGAAGAAAATGAGTGAACTCGTCGAAGGTGCCGTCAAAGCCTGACGCGGAAATGACCTTATCCATTTCTTTGCGTATACGTTTGACCTCAGAGAGGCCTAGCTGATGAATTTGCTTTGGCGTTAGATCAGAGGTGGTAAAGCTTTTTGCTCGATGACGATACCAGTTCGCTCCATTTGGCATGTCAATAAGCGCAATTGACGCATTGGAATTCGGGATGTAGTCGTCTTCAAGAAAATGAAGAAGGCTTTCAAAAGCGGGGTAAATTTTCTGCTTGATAATTTGTCGGGCACGGGCTGTTATTTTTTCTTGTTCAGCCTGATCAATACTGTCTGGGAAGCCGCTGAAACTACTGAGTAATGGACTTTTGTCTATGTCTGTGGGGATTGTATTGCGGATTTGTTCTGGCACATCACGCAGAGTGATCTGTGGTGGTGTAATACCCCTAGCTAGCCCCTCTCGCAGCACTTCGATCGTACTCAGGATATAACTTTCAGCGTTTTCTAGCCTTGCCAGGCGATCTGTAAAATCCTGGTGACTAAATTTCGGCATCATTGAAAGAGTGTCGGCAATATCTTGTTGCACACCTGTGCGCTGGTGAACCAAGATGAACTGCTCTGGATAGGCTTGTCCAGCGACCTCGTCTGAAAGGCTTTTCTCAACTAGCATCCATTCTAAATATCGATCTGTGTCTAGTTTTTCAGCATCAATTGACCTCAATTGCCTTAATAACTCTTTCCGTTCGGCAGCATTTTTAGCATGTGCCGCTAGAGACGGGTTGGGCCATAGCGCATTTTGCCCTGGATACCCGACATAGGTAGCGTAAGTTGGATTGCTGATCATGGTTTGATGCCAAATATCATCAAACAACACAGCTAGTCTTTCTTCTTCTGAAGGGCTTGCTGATAAGTTTAATGACAGCAGTAGACATAGTGCAAAGCTTAGTAATTTCATAATTTTAATGCTCTGTATAAGGTTGACTTAGCAATCCAGTGGTTAACATTTTCTTCAAGGATAGGTAGGGGAATTGAACCATCTCTAAGTACCACGTCATGGAACTGGCGAATATCAAATTTGTTGCCCAATGATTGCTTCGCTATTCGCCTCAATTCCTGAATTTTCAGCATACCGATCTTGTAAGCAGTAGCCTGAGATGGCATGACGATGTACCGTTCTATTTGACGTACGTTATAGCTACTGGAATGAGGAACGTTACTATTCATGTACTCAAGTGCCTTCTCGCGAGTCCAGCGCTTAGCATGAATTCCGGTATCGACTACCAGCCGACAGGCCCGGTATAGCTCCCCAGAAAGTCGCCCAAAATCCGAGTACGGATCCGCATATAAGCCAATTTCTTTTGGTACTGATTCAGAGTAGAGACCCCAACCCTCACTGAATACAGTGTAGCCTCCGAAGAGTCTGAATTTGGGCATATTTTGAAGTTCCTGTGCAATCGATATCTGCATGTGATGTCCAGGAATACCCTCATGATAGGCTAATGCTTCCATGTTATATTTGGACATGTCGCTCATTTTATACAGGTTAGCAAAGTATGTTCCCGGACGACTGCCGTCGGGTGCAGGGCTTTGATAGAACGCTTGTCCAGCCGAGGCTTCACGAAATGCCTCCACCGCTTTTACCACGAGATCAGCTTTAGGTTTTGTGATAAATAGCTCATCCAAACGTGATTTCATGGTGTCAATGAATAGCGTTGCCTGATCTAAGTAAGCTTGCTTACCTGCTGCAGTATCTGGATAGTAGAATTGAGGCTCATTACGCATGAAATCGAAAAAGGCCTGTAGATCACCGTCAAATTTAACTCGCCGCATGATTCTTCGCATTTCTGTTTGAATACGTGCAACTTCTTCAAGGCCCAAATTATGGATTTGGTCAGCTGTGAGATTAGTCGTGGTGGTGCGCTTTAGGGCAAAGTTATAAAAATCGCCTCCTTCAGGAAATTTCCAAACGCCGTCATCATTGGTGGCACTGTGTTGTAAGTTGGTTAGGTATTTATGGAGCTTTCTGTAGCCGGGAGCAAGGTAATCTTCAAGGCCTGCTTTTGCGGTAGCCACTAGCTCATCTTTTTCGGCGTCTGCAATATCGAGAGCTGCTACTTTTTGTCTAAAATCAGCCAGTATGGTGCTATCTGCACCCTCGCTAAAAGGTATGCCTGTCATAATGTTTTCGATGGATTTTAGGGCTAAGGGGAAAACGAATTTAGGCGGCAATATTCCCTTACTATCGCGGATTCTAATTTCAGTAACCAGTTGGTCTAAGAGCGTAGATGAATTGACAATTCTCTGAATATACGCCTGGGCCTCTTCGACATTAGCGATGAGATGTTGGTTGATTAAAAATGAAGGGATCATACTATGGGCGCCCCGCATTTGATTAACTGGATAGCTGTGGTATCGCCATTTGTCTCCTTCTATTTGCAGAGTCGCCTGTTGGATAAACATCTTTACACTTAGTTTGGTGGCGTCATCAATATGCGTTAAATCAAGCATGCGGACCTTTTTAAGATGTTCACGAGTCATTTCCATACTGGCATCTCTGGCTTTATCAGAAATGTCGTCCCACTCCCCGTATCGTTCACGCTTCCCCAAATAGGTTAGAAATTCGGGGCTTTGTTGCAACTCCTCCATAAATAGTTCGTCGAGGAATTCGATAACTTCTGTAGACCCCATTTTTATAGACGTCTCTGGCGTCTTTTCACAGCCATTGATTAACAGCACGCATATAAGTGTTAAGAGTGAAATCAATATTTGTTTCATTGTGTGGCCCTGTTTCGTTCCATTAATTGCAACCAAAGTCGGTTGCCTGCTATCCCTATTGCCTAATTACATTGATGTTTGGTAGATCAATATTAGACTAGATACTGATGTTGTCACAGTCGATGACCATGTTATTATACGGATTCCTAAGGGGCGGTTAATCTTTGTTAACCTGAGAGGTACCCTTTGAACCTGATCCGGATTATGCCGGCGTAGGAATAGGATACGTTTTACCGCCTTTACTCCGTCTTTTGATTCCGGGTCTCCTTAACTACCGTTACTGAGGCTCTTATGTATTTTTACCGTACAATGCGTAACAAAACTGACGCCAACTATATTGGCACTTTAGTTAAAAATCTATCCCTTATTATCTTGATCTGCGGGCCACCTTTGGCTGCGGCTGATAAGGAGATTGAAGAGGTTATAGTCACCTCTGATTTTCGTGACGCAGCTTTGCTAAATACTGCAGCTAGCATAACCATTTTTGATGATTCAATAATTAAAAACCGTCAGGCCAAGCATTTAGAAGAGCTGTTAAATTTGGCGCCCAATGTAAATTTTTCAAGCGGCGCATCAAGAGGCCGTTTTATTCAGATACGTGGTATTGGCGAGCGCAGTCAGTTTATTGAACCCCTTAATCCTTCCGTAGGCATTTTAGTCGACGGCATCGACTTCACTGGTATTGCCGGTGCAGCGACAACTATGGATATCAAGCAAGTTGAAATACTGCGCGGACCACAGGGAACACTTTATGGTGCGAATGCATTAGCAGGTTTGATTAATCTGACCTCTAACCAGCCAAGTGAAATCACTCAGGGTAATCTCTCTCTGGCGGCTGGAAGTCACAATACTAAAACAGTATCTGGCGCTCTGGGAGGATCTTTACGTCATGATCTGAATTACCGTGTGGCGGCGCAAAGTCATACCAGTGACGGATATATAACCAATGATTTTTTAAAAAGGGATGACACAGACAACATTGATGAGCTGAGTTTACGGGCAATTATTGATTGGCGGGCAAGTGAAGATCTCAATCTTAAGTTAACTCTATTTCGGGTTGATACAGACAATGGCTATGACGCATTTTCTCTTGATAATACTCGCAATACTCTTTCTGATCAGCCCGGCCATGACCGCCAAGAGTCCTCTGCATTTGCCCTACAAAGCAACTGGCAGGTGCATGAGCAATTTGATGTGGTTAGTTTGATTAGTTTTGCAGACAGTGACCTTGAGTATGGTTATGACGAAGATTGGGCCTTCCCTGCCATATGCGCCGGCCAAGAGTGTGATGGGTGGGAATACAATTCAGAAGATAACTATTTGCGTGATCGAGATAACAGTACCCTTGATGTTAAATTAGTCTCCAAAAAGCCGGTAAGTTTGTTGGGCAGAAATGCTGACTGGGTGTTCGGTGTTTATGCTCGCCAGCAAGACGAGCAACTCTTGCGCCAGTACACCTATAACGCCAGTGACTTTAGCAGCAATTTTGATACTAAAAATCGAGCGATCTACGGTCAATTGGATATTGATATGACCTCTGACTTAAGTCTTATTACAGGCTTAAGGTTGGAGGGTCGAAAGGCAACCTACAATGATAGTGATGGTGTGGATCACAGTGTTGATGAGAATCTGTGGGGTGGGCGTATTGCGCTCCAATATAAACTCGATGACAGCACTATGGTTTATGGTCTGGTATCGCGAGGCTACAAAGCGGGGGGTGTGAATAGTGACTCGTCGCTGTCCGCGCAAGACCGTGAATTTGACACTGAGCTTATGTGGAACTTCGAGACAGGCTTTAAAGGAAGTTGGTTTGAACAGCAACTGCAGACACGAGTTTCGGTATTTTACCAGCAGCGCACAGACATTCAGATTAAACAGTCACTTGTTCAATCCAGAGATGACAGTAGTGCCAGTGACTTCACCGATTATTTTGGCAATTCGGGCAAAGGGAGCAATTACGGAATGGAGATCGAAGTCAACTGGCTAGCCACTGAGGTACTCTCGGTTCAAGGTTCTCTGGGTTTATTGGAGACTGACTACGACACGCCTCTGTCAGCTACCTTAGATCGTCGGGATCAGGCCCACGCACCGCTTTATCAGTTTGTGCTGGGCGCTAGTCTGCAGGTTAGTGAAAACCTTATTTGGACAACCGATGTTGAGGGAAAAGACAAGTTTTACCTGTCCTCTAGTCACGACGAGCAATCTGAGTCGTACTGGCTACTAAATACCAATTTAGCGTATAGCGCAGATCAATGGTCTGTGTCTGTTTGGGGTCGCAACCTCACTGATGAGGATGTGATCGTTCGTGGCTTCGGGGGGTTTGGTAACGATCCGCGAAAATACTATGCTACTGAACCATACTATCAGCTTGGTGAACCGCGGACCTTTGGTGTTAGCGGGCAATATGACTTTTAATTCTCATCAATTAATGTGAGGCAGGTGTGATGCAAGTTACTATTGATATCAGTATGTACCCCAACCGGGAGGAATTTATTCCTCCCATTGATGGATTTATTGAAAAAATTAATCGTTTTGAACATCTTAAAATCACTACCTTTCCAACCAGTACTGTGGTCCAAGGTGAGTATGAGCATGCGATGAAGGCCGTGCAGGATACTATTTCCGCCTGTTACCAAGAATATAATATGGCAGTGTATGTAGCTAAAATTATTCCCGGTTACGAGGCACTATAAGTGAGTTTAGATTGGGTTAATCTTGAAACATTGGCGGTGGCTTTGGGTGTCGCTTATCTTGTCCTTGCGATGCGTGAAAATAGCCTCTGTTGGTACTGTGCTTTTTTTAGTACTGCACTCTATGTGTGGATATTTGGCGATGTAAGCCTGTACATGGAGTCGGCACTAAATGTGTACTACATGGGCATGGCTATCTATGGTTGGTTTCAATGGCAGCGAGGCGGGATTAATCATGAAGGGTTAGACATTATTCGCTGGACTGCAAAACAGCATGTTTTGGCTGTTTTTGCAATAGCACTCGCGGCCTTAGTATCAGGTTACTTATTATCAATAGGGACTGATGCAAAGTTGCCTTATATGGACTCCTTAACTACCTGGGGCAGTATACTGACAACTGTGATGGTAGCGCGAAAGGTATTAGAAAATTGGTTGTACTGGATTGTAATTAATAGTATTTCGATTTACCTGTACCTCGACCGCGGCCTAGAGCAAACAGCGGCAATGTTTATGCTGTATTTGGTGTTAGCGACAATGGGTTATTATGCTTGGAGAAAAAAATATTTTGGCCAGAGCAGAGACATTATTGCATAAGACGCTTGTGCATTGGCGTGAGTGGTCAATTGTCAGCGAGAATGCACCTTCAAAGCAGCCTCAGGTCATTGCGCAGCTAACTGGAGGATTGACCAATCAGTCCTTTTTGGTCGGTAGGGGCGACTTTAAAGCTGTTGTAAGAATTAACTCATTTGATTCTGATTCTTTTGCTATTGATAGAGACCGCGAAACTCTATTTTTGAATATGCTGCAGTCAACTGGCTGTGTGCCTCGGCTTCTCTATGCCGATTCGGATACTCAGGTAACACAATTTCTTGAGGGCCGTTGCTTAACCGATAATGATTTAGCTAATCCTTCTCTTCGAGCACAGGTGGAAGGCAGTCTTAAACAAATTCAGGCGATAAGACTAGGCAATAGGCCAAGAAGAAACTACTTAGAATATAGCCGGTCATACAGTGATCAGCTTAGTGGTTTTACGGATTTAGAGACTATAGAGAGAGCTTCTACGACCATAGATGAAGCGGACTGGCAACCTGTCATCAGCCATCATGATTTATTATTTGAAAATATCCTTTGCAATGATCAGGGGATCTATTTTATTGACTGGGAATATGCTGAGCTGGGACATCCTCTCATTGACTATCTCAGGGTATTTGGCCCTAAGTATTGCACTAGTAAAGCTGATGCAGGTATTGTTGAGGCTCTTGTCGTCTTGCAACATGGCCTCACAAAACTCTGGCACGCGGTGAAGGGCAACGATAAATCAGTTAGGGACATAAAATGACAAAATCACTTAATAATTTGACACCAGAAGAGCAGTATGTGATCCAACAGAAAGGGACAGAGCGACCATTTCTGGGTGAGTATACTGATTGTTTTGATGGTGGACTGTACATTTGTAAGCAGTGTGATAATCCACTCTATCGATCAGAGCATAAATTTCCATCTCACTGCGGCTGGCCCAGTTTTGATGACGAAATTGTTGGGTCAGTGAGACGTGAGACTGATGCTGATGGCCGCCGAGTCGAGATACTTTGCGCCAATTGTGACGGCCACCTTGGACATGTATTTACTGGCGAGGGTTACACCGATAAAAATATTCGCCACTGTGTTAATAGCATATCCATGAGGTTCATTTCGAGTGATTAATGCTTAGTTCAGCAGCTAGTCACGAAAGTTTTTAAACTGAAATGGCTGGCCTAGATCGGCTTCGCGCACTGAAGCCATCACAGCTTGCAAGTCGTCGCGCTTTTTACCTGTCACTCTAACTTCGTCGCCTTGCACTTGGGCTTGGACTTTAAGCTTCTTATCTTTGGTCAGTTTAACTATCTTTTTCGCCACGTCTGCGGCGATACCCTGCTTAAACGTGACATTAAGTGAAAATGTTTTGCCACTATGAAATGCTTCATCATCATATTCGATGACAGTGGGATCAATTTTTCGCTTAACTAGCTGAGTTGCAAAAATATCGAGCAATTGCTGACATTGAAAGTCCGCTTCGGCTTTTAAGGTCACAATTTCGTTAGCGAAGGTAATGCTTGCATCAACACCACGAAAATCGAAGCGGGTGGTTAACTCTCTTGCGGCATTTTGGGTTGCGTTGAGGATTTCAGCGTTGTCGACTTCTGAAACAATATCTAAACTAGGCATATTATGACCCTTGAATAATAATTTAAGGTATTATTTTAAACCAAATATCATCGGTCAAACTACCTAAATGAACAATCAGTGTATCTGTGGCAAAAATATACCTTTCTTACAATGTTGTGAGCCGTACTTAACAGGCAAAGCCGTTGCTTCAATGCCGGAAGAACTTATGCGGTCACGCTATAGTGCTTATGCTTTGGGAGGCTATGGTGAATATCTGTTGAAGACCTGGTTTCCACCAATGGCCTCAGGTTTGACCGCTATTGAACTATCAAAACATACTCAAGAGTGGCTGTCACTTGAGGTTCTCGGGTCCGATGCTAAGGGCGCTAAAGGTTGGGTGGAGTTTAAGGCGACCTATCAGATTAACGATGTGACTTCTGTCATGCATGAAAGATCGATATTTAGCTTAATAGGTGGCCGGTGGCTTTATGTCGGCGGAGAGATTAAGTAGACTTTGCGTTCAAGACGTTTTTGCCTTTTAGAGTTAGGAACTATTTATTCATGGATTTAGATTTAGTTGATGCGGAGCTTATTCCCGCCTTAGAGGCTATACCAGAATTCGATATTTGGGCAGATTTAAGTGTCACACGCCTATTGTCTTTGCAACGGAATACTCAATTGGCGTCAATGCTACCCCCCGTTAAGAATGTTGAAACCACGGATTATATTGTTCCTCAGTCAGGCGATGAGGGAGTTCCCGTGAGAGTTTACGGGCCGAAGGACCAGATTAATGTGCTGCCGGCCCTACTTTGGATTCATGGTGGTGGCTACTGCTTTGGGAGCCTGATGGGTGATGATTATACGGTGAAGAGAATGGCAGAGGAAATTGGTTGCGTCGTCATATCAGTAGACTACCGACTAGCTCCTGAATTTCCTTTCCCGACACCTCTCAATGACTGTTATGCGGCCTTAACATGGGTTTTTGATCATGTGGACATGCTCAAGGTTGACGCCTCGCGCATAGCCATAGGCGGAATTAGCGCGGGAGGTGGGTTAGCCGCAGGCCTTGCGCTTCTAGCAAGGGACAAAGCAGAAGTGTCGGTAGTCTTTCAGGCATTACTTTGTCCGATGATTGATAACAATAGTACCTCAGTATCCAGTTACAGTATTTCGGATAATCGTATCTGGAATCGTCGCTCAAACTTAGAAGGTTGGATGCATTATTTGGGGCGGAAAAAGACCTCAGAGCAAGAGCCTTACGTAGCATCTAAGTACGCAGCGCCAAGTCACGCGCTTGATTTACATGGCCTGCCAGCCGCTTACATTGGGGTTGGATCCGTTGACCTATTTCTTGATGAGAACCGTGATTATGCGGAGCGTCTCAATGGATCAGGCGTGGCTACTCAACTGGAAATATTTCCCGGCGGATACCATGGATTTGAGTTTATGGTGCCAAATGCCAAGATCGCTAGGCTGGCAAGAGATACGCACTACCGCGCTATTAAACAGGCCCTGTTCGAATAACCGATTAGTCAGATTCTGCTACAGGGGCCACCATGCGACCAAACATGATGCCGATTTCAAAGAGTAACCACATGGGTATGGCTAGGAAGGTTTGGGAGATAATGTCTGGGGGTGTTAGTAACATTCCAAGTATAAAGCAGAGTACAAATACGTAGGGTCGTTTTTTGGCGAGCTTGTTTGGATCAACAGCGCCCATCCAAGACAGTATTACCACCGCAATAGGGATTTCAAAGCTAATGCCAAAAGCAAAAAACAGCTTAAGCACAAAATCCAAATAACTGCGGATATCAGGCATGATACTAACGCCTTCTGGAGCAATACCGGAAAAAAACATGAACACCAACGGGAATACTACGTAGTACGCAAACGCCATACCACCATAAAAAAGCAACACACTGGAAAAAAACAAAGGCAGAACGATCTTCTTTTCTCTTTTATACAGGCCTGGCGCTAAAAATGCCCAAGCCTGATAGAGGATATAGGGCATAGCGGCAAACATAGACAGCACTAGCGTTAGCTTGAAGGGCGTCAAAAATGGGGAGGCCACTTCGGTTGCAATCATGCTTAAGTTGTCGGGCAGGTAGGCTCGAATAGGCTTTGACACATAGAGATAAAGTTCGTTACTAAAGGAAAACAAACCTGCAAAAATAATCAGCACAGAGATAAAGCAACGCAGTACACGATCCCTGAACTCGATTAAATGAGACATGAACGGCTGACTGGGCAGGGCTTCTTGGTCAGTCATTTTTACTCTCGGGCTGACTAATTTTAGTTATATCCTCAGTTAAACCAGCCAGTTCATCTTTAGATTTTTCTAAGTCACGCATGATTTTTTCGTTACGCAACTGTCGACGAATCTCGTCGACGCCAACTTCGTCTTCTAACTCTGAACGAGCACTTGAGACAAATTGACGTAACCGACCAAGCCATAGGGTTATGGTTCGCACAGTTTCTGGGAGTCTTTCAGGCCCCATGATGATAAGGCTAATCATAGCTACGACCATAATTTCAGAAAAGCCAATATCAAACATAGTCGCAAATCAGCACTTTGTTAAATGAATTTGTTTTAGTCTTTTTGATCAGAGGACTCGGCGTGCTCTTCAGACTTTTCCACTGAGTCAGTATCGACTGAGTCTGCGGTATCATTGGACATTGAGTCTTTAAATCCTTTTACTGCGCCACCGACGTCAGAGCCAATGTTACGTAGTTTTTTCGTACCAAAAATCAGCGCTACTATGACTAAAATGATTAGTAATTCTTGCCATCCAAAACCCATCACGTATCTCCTGTTCTATTTGTGTTTGGTGCGTTGAGCCTTTTCTTCAAGGCCGGATAAGTCAAATCTTCGTTGTAGTTCACTTATAACAGATTCTGCATTTTCGCCCAAGTTAGATAGCATGACCAAGGAGTGAAACCATAAATCAGCCGTTTCGTAGATTAATTGTTCATTATTGCCGCTCTGCGCGGCATCTTTGGCGGCCAATATAGTTTCTGTTGATTCCTCGCCCACTTTTTTGAGGATTTCATTAAGACCCCCTTTATGTAAGCTGGCCACATAAGAGCTTTCAGCAGACGCATTTTTGCGCTGTTCTATCACCTGGGACAATGTATTTAAGACCGAATCACTCATTAATAAATATCCTGTGGATCTTTAATTACTCTATCGACTATTTGCCACTGGCCATCGCGCAGTACGCGATAAAAGCAAGATGCTCTGCCCGTATGACAGGCTAGGCCACCAATTTGGTTAACCTTGAGTATAATTACATCGTTATCACAGTCCAACCGCAGCTCTAGTAATTGCTGCTCGTGACCTGACTGTTCTCCTTTTCGCCATAATTTCTGACGTGAACGAGACCAATAAACAGCCCTGTTTTCTTCAACAGTGAGTTCTAAGGCCTCGCGATTCATCCAAGCGACCATCATTATGAGTCCTGTATCGGCGTCTTGCGCGATAGCGGGTATCAATCCATCGCTGTTCCAACCGATGTCGTCAATGTAACTCATTGAATAGTACCAATTACTAAAAAGGAATGAGGCTCTAATTATGGCAGTTGTTGAGCGTGAACTAAAGTGGCAACTAGCGCAGAGCTAGAATGACGAGCCCGACACCTGCAAGAATACCGCTGACAGTTGATAAATGGGTAAGAGATCCAGCCCATAGGGGCAACGCAAGTCCCGCGGCAGCAGCAATGGCTACAACACCGATGATAGTCAAATGTCTAGAGCGCCCAGATGACGGTTTAACAAGATCTGGGCTGTCATGCGAAGGCTGAGCGTTGTTCTGCTGGGCTGCCTTGAGAGCTTGAAATATCATCGGTGGTATTTCAGGGAGATGCTCTAACCAATCGGGCACATAACGCTGGAATTGTTTAAAAATGCTTTTTGGCGAATAACGATCTTTTAACCATTTTTCTAAATAGGGTTGTGCTGTCTGCCAAAGATCAAGTTCGGGGTACAGCTGACGACCGAGTCCCTCGATATTAAGCAACGTTTTTTGCAATAAAACCAAGGAAGGTTGGACTTCCATATCAAACCGTCGTGCCGTAGCAAAAAGGTCTATCAGCATATGTCCGAGAGAAATTTCGCTAAGTGGGCGCTGAAAAATAGGTTCGCAGACAGATCGTATCGCCCCGGTAAATTCGTTGATCGGCGTATTTTTAGGAACCCATCCAGAGCGAATATGTAGTTCGGCTACCAATCGATAGTCTCGTTGAAACATAGCGAGTAGATTTCGCGCCATATAAAACTGGTCTTCGCTGGAGAGCGAGCCCATGATCGCGCAGTCTACGGCAATGTAACTGGGTGAGGCTGGATCGGTCACATCGACAAAAATATTACCCGGATGCATATCTGCATGGAAAAAATTATGCTCGAACACCTGAGTAAAAAATATTTCTACACCACGTTCGGCAAGCAGCTTAAAATCAACCCCAGATGCCTTTAGTTGCGCTATATCCGTCACCGGAATACCTTGAATCCTCTCCATGACAAGCACATCTTTGTTGGAGTAAGACCAGTGTATTTCTGGTACGTGCAACAACGGGGAGTCGGTGAAGTTATGACGTAAAAGGGACGCATTGGCGCCTTCAGATTGCAGATTCAACTCTTCAGTAATGACCGACTCATAGTCTTTGACCACCTCTACTGGATGAAGTCTTTGTCCGTCTACACTGTATTTCAGCACTAATCTGGCCAAGGTATAAAGCAGGGCCAAATCTTTTCTAATCGTTTGCTCGATACCTGGGCGAACGGCTTTGATCACTACTCTTTGCCCATTTTTTAAAACGGCACCATGCACCTGTGCCACGGAAGCTGAGGCTAATGGATCTTTTTCAAAACTGTCAAAAAGATCTTCTACTTGGCCACCTAGAGCAGTTTCAATGTTTTTCTTAAATAGGGCAGAAGAAAATGGCGGTACATTATCTTGGAGGATGGATAACTCTTCACTGATATCGTCAGGCACCAAGTCTGGTCTCGTGGAGAGTAATTGACCAAATTTAACGAAAATGGGACCTAGCTCTTCCAGTGCCTGTCGTAATCGCTCGCCGCGAGTTCCCTTAGCGTTCCCAAAAAGGACGGCTGGAGATAGTAAAACACGAACCCCCAACGGTAATTGTTGTTTGTCCAATAGCTGATCTAGCCGGTATTTGCCTACGACTTTAATAATTTTTCCGATACGTCGCAGGCGCATTACGAGGCGACCTTTGCTGAGATGTGTTGATTCACTTTCACCTGAAACTTTTTCACTTTGGCCGTTAAACGATCGACGTCTGAGGACAGGCGTCTAATTTGTGGGCCTATGGTCTCAAATTCGTTCTTACTGGGTGTTAACTGGAACTCTTCTTGCGCAACCTCAACTATAGCCGAGGTTGCTCTGGCTGTAGCCTCCGTTTTGAACGCGGCAGAGTTACGCACAGTTTTGGCGAACAGATGAGCGGGTAAGTCTCCAATGATCTGAGCCAGAGCGCCCTCCCAATCAATATCGAGATTGCCAATGATCTTATTTAATTGATTCAGAGTGTCTAAATTACCACTAACCTTGACTCCAGTTCCCGAAAAAGACATCAATTCTTTGGAGTTCAATGCCACGCCCACCATAGATACTAAGGTCCCTTCAACGGTTACATCGCTATCTTCTTGTCGCTCACTGTGGAGTTTGACACCCTGACCTACAGGTTCTATTGATATTGAGATCGGAGGCATTGTGCTATCTATGCGTATAATTTGGCCGTCCAAATGAATCAGAGACTTTGCGGATACAGGATCGTATTCCAAGGCGCTATTAATTAGACGCTCGACACCCTCTAGAGCCGTTTTCTGCATGACGGCCAGCATGACTAAGGTTTCACTCCACGATGCAGAGCGACTACACCGCCGGTCATATTATGAAAGTCAGTATTAGCAAATCCAACGTCATTCATCATACCCATGAGCGTTTGTTGATCTGGATGCATTCTTATAGATTCGGCTAGATATTGGTAGCTCTCTGCATCATCGGCAAACAATTTGCCAAGCTTAGGCAGTATGCTAAAGGAATAGGTGTCATAGATTTTAGATAGCACCGGATTTCCCGGCTTTGAAAATTCTAGGACCAGCAGTCGGCCACCTGGTTTTAAAACACGCAACATGGACTTCAGCGCCAGCTCTTTATCGGTCACATTACGCAGCCCAAAGGCGATGGTAATAATATCAAAGGTGTTGTCTGGGAAAGGTAGATGTTGAGCATCGGACTGAGAAAATTTAACATTGTCTACGACGCCTAGATCCATTAGTCGATCTCGCCCAACTTTAAGCATAGATTCGTTGATATCAGCTAAGACTACATAGCCATCCTTGCCGACTATTCGAGAAAATTTAGCGGCAAGGTCTCCGGTGCCACCAGCGATATCCAATACCTTGTTACCGGAGCGTACACCTGACATCTCGATGGTCATTCGCTTCCACAGTCGATGCACACCAGCGGACATGAGATCATTCATCAGGTCATAGTTGCTGGCGACCGAGTGAAAAACGTCAGCAACTTTGCCGGCCTTTTCTTCAACGTTGACGGTTTTGTATCCAAAATGCGTTGTTTTCTGATCCATGACATTTAGAGTCTACATTTGCTGGGCGAGTATTGTAGCTTTAGTTGCGGTGTTTGGGTATTCGGCAGGGTATAAAATAAGCTAGATGCCTGTCGTTGGTAATAGTTCGGTCTGCCCAATAAGCCGCTGAGGGTCATGGGCTCTAACTGGAGAATCGTACGACTTGAGTTTCTGGGTCACGAGACTCACCCGCCTCATGGAGGCGGCCGAGATAGCCAATCCAGTTATCAGTATAGTTTTCACCCAACTCGAAAAGATAATCCCAGGAGAAGATCCCTGAATCGTGACCGTCGTCAAAGGTAATTTGAATGGCATAGTTGCCAGCCTTTTCTATGGATTGGATAAGTACATTGAGCTTCCCAAACTGCAAAACCTCTTGTCCTTTTCCGTGGCCACGAACCTCCGCACTTGGGGAGAAGACTCTCAAGTATTCAGCGGGGAGCTTATGTTGGCCATCAGATCCATACTCCAATTTGATTGCATCTTTGGCCTCGGTCACCAGAACTCGGGTTGGCGTTGGCATGGCTAAGTACTCTCTATGACTTCATTTGATTACAAAATGAAGCGGGTTAAATCTTCGTCGCTGGCAAGTTCACCCAGATGTTTCTCAACAAATGCGCTATCGATGGTGATCGACTCAGCTGTTGCGCCTAGGTCTGAGGCGTCGAAAGAAATTTCCTCAAGCAGTCGTTCTAAAATTGTATGTAAACGCCTTGCACCAATATTTTCGGTACCCTCGTTAACCTCAAAAGCGATTTCAGCGATGCGCCGGATACCTTCTTTGGTGAACTTAATAGAAAGTCCTTCAGTTGACATTAATTCGACGTATTGCTTCGTTAGCGATGCCTTGGGTTCGATTAAAATGCGTTCAAGATCCCCAATTTTGAGAGCGTTAAGTTCAACTCGAATGGGCAACCGCCCTTGGAGCTCCGGAATAAGATCCGATGGCTTAGAAAGATGAAAGGCGCCAGAGGCAATAAATAAGATATGGTCAGTCTTAATCATTCCGAATTTGGTCGATACTGTACAGCCTTCAATTAATGGCAGCAGATCCCTTTGCACGCCTTCACGCGATACATCCGCTCCGGTAGTCTCACCGCGACGGCAGACCTTGTCGATTTCATCAAGAAATACGATGCCATTTTGTTCGGCAGCTTCAACAGCGATTGTTTTTATATCTTCTTCATTGACTAATTTTGCCGCTTCTTCTTCTTTCAAGTGCTTTAACGCATCGGCTACAGTGATCTTACGGCTAGCGGTTTTCCCCTTGCCCATAGAACTGAACATGTTCTGCAACTGAGATGTCATTTCTTCCATTCCGGGAGGAGCCATAATTTCAACGCCAACGGGCGTCTGACTTATCTCAATTTCAATTTCCTTATCATTCAAAGCACCCTCACGTAATTTTTTACGGAATACTTGGCGGGTAGTAGAGCCGGTTTCTTCCTTGCCTTCTGTGTTTCTTGCTGGCGGGAGCAGGGCATCCAGTACTCTCTCTTCAGCGGCATCCATAGCACGCTGTTCTACCTTAGCCATCTCGCTTTCACGACATTGTTTAACCGAGGTTTCAACCAGGTCCCTGATAATTGAATCGACGTCCTTACCTACATACCCCACCTCGGTAAATTTAGTGGCTTCGACCTTAACAAAAGGCGCATTTGCAAGCCGAGCCAGACGACGAGCGATTTCTGTTTTACCGACCCCGGTGGGGCCAATCATAAGGATGTTTTTTGGCGTAACTTCGTTACGCATCTCGTCATCAAGTTGCGATCGACGCCACCGATTACGCAGAGCTATAGCGACGGCTCGTTTTGCATTGTCCTGACCAATAATATGACGATTGAGCTCATGTACAATTTCACGGGGAGTCATTTGAGACATAATAAATCCTAATTAAACCTTAGAGTCTAACTCTTCAATAGTTCTGTTGTGGTTGGTGTAGATGCAAATATCACCAGCGATTTTCAAGCCTTGCTCAACAATCGTTCTTGCGTCTAGTTCAGTATTTTCCAGCAGAGCGCGAGCAGCAGATTGAGCAAATGGTCCACCCGAGCCGATAGCAATAAGATCATCTTCCGGTTGAATGACGTCGCCATTGCCCGTAATGATCAATGATGCCTCGCTGTCCGCGACGGCCAAAAGAGCTTCTAATTTGCGTAGCATTCGATCGGTGCGCCAATCTTTGGCAAGTTCTACGGCAGCGCGAGTCAAGTTCCCTTGATGCTGGTCCAATTTGGCTTCGAATCGCTCAAATAGAGTGAATGCATCAGCAGTGCCGCCGGCAAAGCCAGCAATGACTTGATCATTGTGCAGGCGTCGTACTTTACGAGCATTGCCTTTCATTATAGTGTTGCCGAGACTAACTTGACCATCACCGCCGATCACGACTTTCCCGTTGCGCCTCACAGAGAGGATGGTTGTTCCACGATACTGTTCCAAAGCTAAACTCCTTTGATGGTTAACCTATCAGATGGGGTCTGCGTCTAGAATATCAATGGGAGACCCTAAAAAAGTCTACAGCATTAAAGCTGTCCTTCTAGACGAAGATCTTCCAAGCAGGCGACTATGCTAGCACGCAGGGTATCGACGATAAAATCGACTTGTTCTCGATTAATAATTAATGGCGGTGACATTACATTCAAATTGATGATCGGACGAACAATTAACCCCCGACTATCCGCTTGGTTGGATACCCACTTGCCAATATCAAGCTCTTCAGAGAACAGCTCTTTGGTTTCCTTATCTTTAACAAACTCTATACACGCCATTAAACCAATACCTCGCACATCCCCCACAATCGGCAGGTCACTCAGCGTCTTAAGGCGCTGCTGAAAATAGGGTTCGATGTCTCGAACATGCTTCAACAGCTCTTCTCGTTCGATAATTTCTATATTTTTCAGTGCGGCGGCACAGGCAACGGGGTGGCCTGAGTAGGTGTAGCCATGGGTAAAGCATCGCCCGTGACCCGGTTCGCTGATTACGTTATGGATACTGCTTGAATAGATGGTTGCTCCCAGTGGTTGATACCCTGAGGTAAGACCCTTCGCTGAGCAGATAATATCAGGCTCAAAATCAAAAACTTCTTTGGACGCAAACCAATGGCCAAGTCGACCAAAGGCGGTTACAACTTCGTCTGAAACATACAGTACATCGTATTTCTGGCAAATTTCCCATGTTCCGCGGTGATAACCTTTAGGTGGAATGATCACGCCTCCGGCACCAAAAACCGGTTCGGCAAAAAACGCGGCAACCTTATCAGGGCCAACTTCTTTTATTTTATCTTCGAGCTCAGCAAGTTTGGCGGTGAGAAAGTCAGCTTCGCTGATACCTTCGTCAGCGCGATAAAAATTAGGGCAAGAAATGTGGTGGATAGTGTCCTGAATATAGTCAAACTCAGGAGGATGATCACCCGGTTTACCGCCAATGGACATTGCGGCATAGGTTGTCCCGTGATACGAATTGACTCGCGAAATAATATGTTTTTTATCATGCTTACCGCGGCAGTTCTGATAAAAATGGATCAAGCGATAGGCGGTATCAATAGCGGTTGAACCACCACAAGATAGCGCAACGTGATTTAGATCGCCTGGGGCTAACTCAGCTAACTTAGCGCTCAATTGCGCCGCAGGAATATTAGTCATATCAACAAACGGGCTGGCGTAGGCCATTTGACGTACCTGATTAGCAATGGCATCGGCCATTTCTTCGCGGCCCAACCCTATGTTAGTGCACCATAGCCCACCAACAGCATCTAAATATTTACGTCCATCGCTATCATAAATATAAGCATCACGTGCGGCCGCAATGGGCAGAGCGCCTTCCTCAGAAAACACATCAAACACTTGGAATGGATGCAGAAAATGCTCTTTGTCTTGACGGTTAATCGTTGCCGTATCAAACCGGTCAAAATACGTTTTGTCATCTATGTTCATGGTAAACCTGCGGTTGGAGGATGTTATGTCAATCAGGGTAACGACTTAACCCCAGCAAGCCTTATACCCCTATAGGGTGGTGGTTGTATTGGTAAAATATAATCAAGTGGTAAAATTATTCCCTGCTTAAACTAAACCTAAAGGTGCACGACACGCATCGGTTTTTAATGGCAAAAGAACTCTAGCTTGACTATAAATGAGCCCTATGTTGACGTGATTTAACCCGCCTAAGGAATAGACTGTGAACTATAATCTCTTCATAAGTGGAAATAAAACTGGCAACGCAAAGCACTACTTTTGCACATTAGCCTTTTTAAGGCTGGATACTTTTAGAAGGATAAAAACGTGGACGATATTGCAGCCTTGAATAAAATTGCCAGCCAAAAAGCCAAGAACTACTACTGTGGTCTAGCCTGGCCCACCATGCTAATTGGACTGACGTCATTTCTTGCTTATTGGGCACTTCCATACCTAGTCCTGTTGAATGGCTTTAGCCTGTGGCTGGCTATTCCGACAATGGTGGCGCTGACTTATGCTGCCTATACGGTATTACACGAGTCTGTGCATGGCAGTATCAACGGAAATAACACGTCAATGAAATGGGTAAACGATGGGTTAGGGTATCTTGCAGGTACTATTCTAGCAATCCCTCTGACAGCCCACCGCATTGAGCACCTTACGCATCACGCAAACACAAATCACGCGGAAAAAGATCCCGACGGCTATTCTGCTAACATCGTCAGTTCCCCCCTAGATATGATGCAAACTGCTTGGAGAGCTATAGCGATCCAATATGAGCTGTATTCTCAACGATATTGGTCCAAAGCCACAGTGGGAAAGAAGGCTACTTTTGTTATTGAAATTGCTTTTACAGTGCTACTTAGAGTGTTGCCTTTCATTGTGCTGTGGCGATCTGGTGATCCTGAATTAATCGCAGGTTGGTGGCGAGGCCTCATGTTATTTGTGGTTGCAGGATTGCTGGGCATTATTGTCTTGGTGTATTCTTTCGCTTATATAGTCCATCGGCCTCATGACGTTATGGGCCGCTATGTCGACACATCCACAATAGTGATTCCCAGGCCTTTCTCTACAGTAGCAACAGTGCTGTGGGGCTACCAAAATTACCACTCTATTCATCACCTCTTTCCAAGGGTCCCATTCTATCGGTATCGTCGTCTATTTCATGACATTGCCGACACTATGGATGCGATGAAGGCACCGGTGTATCGTTTGACTTGGCGAGGGCTGCAACCTATCAAGGCGATGGATGCTTAACCTGTGTAGCGATGCATTTAGCAAAGCTTATTTTCGGGTCCTTAAATAACCGTTTTTTCTTACATTGCGTTCTACTTGGTCAGGCCCTATGGTCAATTTTGGGGATATCTTCAAGCCAGCTTCTTTAAGCGCATAGGCTGTCCAGTTGTTACATGTATTTAAAATACTGTAGGTGCCACTAGCGCTAAAAAAAAGCTCTCCGGTTGCTTTTTTGCGAACGACAGTCAAATCATCTGATTCATTAAACAGAAAATATCGACTGATAAATAGCAAGGTAGCGTCCATAGCCGTCTCGGGCAAAGGGATAGCATATATGCGCGTCCGCGGATGAAAGTCGTTGGTGAGATCCGTGATACTGCGCACACCTATGATTGCCTTAGTCGGCATAAACAGCGCACGAAAACCCAATAGCTTAGTCTGCTTTGCCGACCCATAGTAATCAAAGTCGCCCCAGCCAAGTTGCAACCACGGTTCATCCAAAAAGTACTTGGATAGCTGAGGCACTAATGTCTTTAGCCCCTGGCTTGGTAGAATCAAATGGGTGTGTAAACCATTGTTTGTAAAGTACAGCAGAGGGTCAGGCATAGTTCCAATCAAAGTCGCTATTTAAGTATCAAGATTACAGGTTTTTATTGACGTCTGATAGCCTAGGTTTATCCTGTACTGGTCTACCTAAATTGGGTTATAGCGACAACGATACTTGCCGTTTATATTGTCGGGATAACATGTAGGCTTTGCACGTTAAAGCCACCGCGCAGGTAACCGGATGTCCATAATAGGTATTAACTGGCTCTATTTTTTGTCCATGCAAGCACATACACTATATAAAAACCAAAATTGGACCAACTAATGACACTCAAATTAAAAGACAATAGTCTAATAGTATCTCAGGCCTTTATTAATGGTGATTGGGTAGACGCTGACAGTGCCGAAACCCTAGACGTTACTAATCCAGCAACGGGAGAGTTGGTGTCTAAAGTCAGTAAATGTGGTACAGCTGAAACACGACGTATGATTGAGGCTGCTTCTGTGGTGCAGAAGTCTTGGGCTAAAACTACGGTTAAGGAAAGAGCTGCATTATTGCGTCGTTGGTTTAACCTTATTATGGAAAATCAAGAAGACTTAGCTCAGATTCTTACGGCAGAGCAGGGTAAGCCTTTGGCCGAGTCTCGTGGAGAAATAGCCTACGGGGCAAACTATGTAGAGTGGTTTAGTGAGGAGTCCAAGCGGGTCTATGGCGATATCATCCCGCAGCCGTCCAACGACAAACGCGTCATGGTCATCAAGCAACCCGTTGGTGTGGTTGCCTGTATTACACCTTGGAACTTCCCTAATGCCATGTTGACGCGAAAAATCGCACCAGCTATAGCCGCAGGTTGCGCGGTGGTGTGCAAACCTGCGAATGCGACGCCTTTGTCTGCGCTAGCCTTAATGGTACTGGCTGAACGAGCGGGGTTTCCGCCAGGGTTAGTAAACATCCTTACTGGTCGCACCGCTGAGATTGGTGCTGAGCTGACCAGTAATCCGCTGGTTCGCAAAGTAACCTTCACCGGGTCAACACCGGTGGGTAAACAACTCATGGCCGAGTGTGCCGCCACGGTTAAGCGCACGTCAATGGAGTTAGGGGGCAATGCGCCCTTTATTGTTTTTGACGATGCCGATATTGATTCTGCCGTGCAGGGGGCAATGATTTCTAAGTACCGCAATGCAGGCCAGACCTGCGTTTGTTCTAATCGCATTTTAGTTCAGTCATCAGTCGCTGAAGAATTTACCGCGAAGTTTACCGAGGCGGTTAAAACATTAGTCGTCGGCAATGGTGACCAAGAGGGTGTTACTGTTGGCCCATTAATCGACGAAAAAGCCGCAGTAGGTGTCTGTGAATTTATTGACGATGCTGTTGCAAAAGGCGCAATGGTCACTATCGGTGGAGGCATGAGCAGCCGGGGAGGGTGCTTCGTGGAGCCAACTATTTTGGTCAATGTGTCGAGAGATATGCGTGTTTTTTCTGAAGAAATATTTGGACCAGTGGCACCCATTCTTACGTTTGAAAGTGAAGATGAAGCTATCGAAATGGCCAATGACACTGAATTTGGGTTGGCAGCTTACTTTTATTCAAGAGATATTGGCCGAGTTTACCGTGTTGCGGAGCAACTGGAATACGGTATCGTTGGTATTAACGAAGGCGTTATTTCAAATGAGATGGCACCTTTCGGCGGGGTTAAAGAATCCGGTAGCGGGAGAGAAGGCTCTAAGTATGGGATGGACGACTATATGGATATTAAATACATGTGTGTCGGCGGCATTGACAAATAATAAGGCATTAGGGATTGAAAATGACTCACTTAATTTACCCAACCACTAATTTTAAGGCAATCGAGCAGATTACTATTGAACGTGGCGAGGGTTGCTATGTTTGGGACAATCAAGGAAATAAATATCTTGAGGGCCTTGCGGGCCTCTGGTGCACCGCTTTGGGTTATGGCAATCAAGAGGTCATTGATACCGCCTCAGAGCAAATGGGTAAGCTTACATTTAGTCATATGTTTGGCGGCAAAACTCATCAGGTAGCTATTGACTTAGCGGATAAATTAGCTGAAATGATCCCCATGAAGGATCCAGTCTTGTCTTTTGGAAACTCTGGCAGTGACGCTAATGACACTCATATTAAGTTGTTGCGTTATTACCATGAAGCCATTGGGAAGCCAGAATGTCGCAAGATTATCTCGCGAGAGCGCTCATACCATGGCGTTACCGTGGCGGCCGCCTCATTGACGGGGTTGCCAGTCACGCAGAATCATTTTGATTTGCCGGTGGATGCCTTAGGTATTTTGCATACTGACCATCCTCATTATTATCGCGGTAAGCAGGGCGGGGAGTCAGAGACAGAATTTGTTGATCGTATTGTTGGTAACCTTGAAGCCATGATAGTCCGCGAGGGCCCAGACACCATCGCCGCCTTTATTGCCGAGCCAATTACCGGTGCCAGTGGTGTTATTGTGCCGCCGGCCGGCTACTATCAAAAAGTTCAAGCGGTACTGAATCGCTATAATATTATGTTTTGGGCTGACGAAGTCATTACCGGATTTGGTCGCACGGGCAGTGACTTTGGTTGCAATACTATGGGTATTGAATCTCCCGATATGATGACCTTTGCCAAGCAACTTTCGTCTGCTTACATGCCTATTAGTGCTTCTGCGGTTCGTCGGGAAATGTATGATGCAATGATTGAGCAAACCGCTACCGCGGGGGCCTTTGGTCACGGTTATACCTATTCTGGGCATCCGGTTGCTTGCGCTGTTGCGTTAAAGGTTTTAGAAATCTATCAACGTGATAGCATTTTCGAAAAAGCGGCGGTGACTGGCCAGTACATGCAAAAAAGACTCGCAGAATTCACTGACCATCCTTTAGTTGGTGAAGTCAGAGGCAGTGGATTGCTGGGTGCTATTGAGTTGGTTGCTAATAAAGAAACCGGCGAACCTTTTGTCGGTGGTGCTGTGGGTGGTTATGCGCAGAAAATGGCTCAAGATGAAGGTCTCTTGATTCGTGCGGTAGCAGGTTCGAGCCTAGGGTTCTGCCCACC